>CAYVFU010000039.1:0-42156 GCA_964450495.1 uncultured Saprospiraceae bacterium
ATGTTATTTCTTCACCAACACAATCTTCTCCTTATGCTTCGCTGCAATAGAGTCAAAAAATGTTTTAATCGAACCATACATCTCAGGACCGAGAAATGTAGTTTTAAGCTTAAATATTGAATTGATGGCAACTTTATCTTTCATCGTATTTGAGGTAAATGAAAATGTACCTAAACCGTTTGGCATGGATAGATTAAGGTTCTCTGGAGTTTCCAGTAGTTCGTAGCCCTCAGGGATACTAATGCTGTATACAATTGTTTCTTGAATTTTATTTTTAAAGAATACAGGATAAGAACGGTTTTCTTCAATAAAGGGATTTGTCTTGTACCCTTTGTTGCCTGTACAATCTAAAAATAATTTATCTCCTATCGCTTCTAGAATATTTTCAGATTCATACGTTGTTGCTAAAGTGTAATTAGGAAAAGTCTTTGTTTTATTTTCAATGGTCAATGATTCTGTAAATATTCCTTCTTTATTTTCTTCAAATGCTTCAATGAGTTCTTCTTCTGTTTTACTACTTGGTGAATATCGCTCCAACATTTTTGAAGCATTATGAGAGTACTTTGCGTTCTCTGAAATTGTACAATTTAGCTCATCATCAATGTCTAATTTCATCACATAGGCACGTTCATCTTTATTTGGGTTTGTTATTTCTACAATTTCTCCCGTGTTTTGAATGATCAACACGCCATGAAGATTGGTAGCTCGTGTCGGTAGATAGCCTAAGTCTGTTGATGAATCTGATGCATCTATAAATATTGCTTTTTCGCCTACCAGTACAAGTGCCATTACATAATTTAAGTCACTTACTGTTGGATACAGTTGGTTTAATAAACCTGAATACACATGTTTGGTTAATATTGGCTGTGCTGTTATGCCTGCTTTTCTCAATGTATTAATCAACAGAAGATTTATGTCTGCAATTGAACCAGATTGTTTCTCATAAGTGTCATTTAGCGATTGAGATGCATATATGCTAAATGTTTCATTCCACTCAATCCTACTTTTTATATCATTATAAATAATGGACAGCTTTTCTTCTGGAGACTTGTCTTTTACTGATTCGACTAGTTGATTAGTGGATTTTATTTTCTTGTCCAGTAATTTACCAAAACTTGAATTGTCTTGTAAATTTTCTGCAATACTATTCCATGAAGAAGAGTAATACTCTACTGTCGAAGATGGAAATTTTGTGTACAAAAGTTCGAAAACAATGCTGCTTCGATAGGTGTTCATGTGATAAACAAAATCTTCATCTTTTAGTGAAGGGATATTTGATGCCGAATAGGTAGAGATATTTGTGTCATATGTCACTGTTTGTGGAGCAGTTCTTTTTTGCTGATTAGAAGCACTGCTTGCACTGGTAAAGCTTCCTTGGAAAACAATTCTATCACTTTTGATTTTTGTGTCTATATTTATACCAACACCTCCAGTGGTTCTTGTGTTATAATTAAAATACTCTGGTATTTCTATAATTACTTCGCTATAATCACAGGGGATATCATATTGATTTTGCCATTTAGGTATTTCATATACAAATGGTGATCGCAGTTTATATCGGTATTCAAGTACAGTCCCTTTTTTGACATTTGGAATTGCAAATTTTTTTGTTGACCAGTTTTCACTTGTTTCTTCTGTATATACATCTTTCGAACTTAATTCACT
Organism: uncultured Saprospiraceae bacterium; assembly: GCA_964450495.1. GTDB lineage: Bacteria > Bacteroidota > Bacteroidia > Chitinophagales > Saprospiraceae > CALFUK01. Next base: position 1,666 of record CAYVFU010000039.1, read on the forward strand.
TTTCTTGGGTTTATTGTTTTCGTAGTTGTAAGAAACGGCTTTGATGCCAGATACTTTTTCTTTCATCCCTTTATTGTGATAATACCTAACCGATATATCTGCTAAGTCACTAGCGCTTTCATCATAGATTTTTATTTTTTTGTACACCTCAGTGATTAATTCAAATCTACCTTCATTTTTGTTGTACTCAAAATACGTTCTTCCATGTTGTTTCAGTATGGCAGCTTTTGCATCAGGTTCAGATGGGTGTTCTATTTGTTCAATTTCATCTCTTTTTATCTGCCCAAATTTTTGTGCATAGGTACTTGTTATATAAAGTGCTAATAATAGAATAAGAATGTTCTTTTTCATAATTGTTATTTTAATTCTAGGATAATTTTTGTTTGATCTTTTTGTATAGCTGTTTTTATGAAATTTCTAAAGTCGCTGTATAATTCTTTTCCATAGCCGCCTTTATTTAGTGTTATCTTTCTGCTAATTTTTATTTCATTTTCAGAATGATAAAATTCAATTGAATAGCTTCCAAAATGATTATCTATGGAAATGTTTTCTGGCAATTCTTTCAGTTTATAATTTGAAGGAAGTGTGTAAGAGATGTTGTCAACAAATGATTTGTTTCTTTGTAAATAAAAATCATTTTTTCTTTTTCTTATTCTCTTCGGTGTATCTAAATGGAAATTGATAGGAATAGCAGGGAAATAAAATTCAGTTCCTGAAGCAAAGCCAAAATTGGTACCAGTAAAAGACACATTTTCTTCAAAGGATCTTTCATTTTCCGATGTGGTAAAATCTGTCTTTATTATTTCTACGTTATTTATTGACCTTAAGCTTGACTTATATTCTTTAATAACTTCTTCTTCAGGCAAAGTTTGTAATCGAGAACGAGAAAAGTATTCGCCTTTATTGTGGATGCTTAAATCAATCGCTATACTAAAGTCTTTACGAAGAGCTATAGTCCAATTGTTTTCTCGTTTATTCTCATTATGGGTATAGGCTTTTGTATGCGTTAATTTTGAGCCAGTCGGACGAACCAATAAAATATTTCTATCATCAGTAAACGAGCCGATATGGCCAAAAGGTGCACTTTGTGATGTGCATTCTAGCCAATACTCTTTCCCATCTATATCTGGCAAATTAAGAATGACATGATTGCCTTGAAATCCAACTATATTCTTGTTAATGTCTTTTATTCTGTGACCAGCATAAACAACTGAATAATGACTTTCAATACCTGCTACATCCAATAAAGACATCGTAAGATTGGTTAACCCTTTGCAGTCACCATAGCCTTTATCTGAGACTATAGATGCAGATTCTGGTTTCCAGCCACCAATGCCTAGTTGTATACTAACATATCTTGATTTAGATTGCACATAGTCATAAATAGCTGTTGCTTTTTCATAATCATTTTTACAATGCTTAATTAGATTAGTTAAATCAGCTCGTTGATTTGGATTAAGGTTGTTCTGAGATTTTATCAATGTATTGTAATACCAATTTCCAAATTCTTCCCAGCTTTTGGCTTCTCCTTTTACACCTTCTAAAGAAAATTTGGATAAGCTAAAATTTACAGAAGGAAGCATATCCTCTGATGGCAGACTATATTCTTCATATTCTAATGCTTTTAAGTCTTGCAACGTTGCCTTATAATAATTTGGCTTTTTGTCTATTTCTATAGTATAATTATTCAATTGTTCATCAACCAAAAGTTCGATAGTTTGATCTTGTACATTAACCTCAATAGTGGAATGTTCAACCGATTCGCCAAACCCTCCTGCTGCAATCCAATCTGGCAGAAATGCTGTGTTTGATGATTTTGTGGTGTAACTAAATTCATATGTAAAAGGTAGCGACAGTGGGACGTACTCCATATACATATATTTTCCGCTGACGATTAGATCAGATCCTGAAGTAGGAGATATATCTTCAAAATGCTTTGATTTGTACTCTTTAACTACAACACCTTCTTTGTCGTAAATCAATAATTTGAGATCAGAAACCTTTCTTTTTTTATCAACATATACAGCAAATGGGAAGGACGAATCACTACTTTTAAGGATCGACTTTACTGTTTTCACTTGTGTTTTAATACTCGATTCATTTTCAATAATCATGACCATCTTCTCAAACCTAATCACAGATTTGGCATTATTTAGTAAAGAGTCAGGAATAGTCGAAATAGGGTAATGCGATGCAATTAGACCTAAAGAATATAAACAGAGTAGTGAGATTGTGTAAAGTAGTCTCATAATATCGTATAGTAATGTTAATATGATTTTACAGCATAATCAAATTTTCTAGTACAAATTTAGTACCATAAGCAAGATGATTATGTTTGAAGAAACCCCTACACACACGCTTCAGGCCCTACTTTTAACTGAGCTTTAGTTTATGTTTGTATTTCTTCCTCCAGTAACTAATTGCTATTGTACCTATAATCGCAGGAGCTGTCCAAAAGATAACAAGAAACCTGGTATTGTACAACGAAGCGAAAAGTGTATATCCACCAAAGGCAAGAAAAGCGGTATACGCAGCAATTGCTGATCCCAACATCCCACTAATATGATCGAGCATCCAATGGGCTTTTTCTGCTGCTTTGTCGAATGATAATATCAGATCGAAAATGCTAGTGATTCCGATAATACCGAAAATCAATAATAAGATGGCTTGACCTTGAAAATTCAAATAGACAGACCATATGACTAATACGATTCCATAAACAAAAAGAATAGAATTGAACACCTGTGTAATTAAATAGTAGTTCTTAGGAATCCCTTTTTTATGAATTAAAATGCTGATTCCCTGCCAAAGGGGTGAAGCGGTCAAAACTGTAATAAATGATAAGAATCCAACACTTAACCATTTTTCAAAATAGACATTCAATAAGCACAAACAGGCAGCTGTTACAACGACTACCCACATCGCATAGACATATAGCTTTCCGATTTTTATGTGAATATTATTGCCTTTTTTAACCAGCATTGGTATCCAGAATAGCACTAAACTTGTAAAACCAGCTGTAATATGTATGGTAAGAATGGTAGAAAATAGGGATTCCATTAGTATGTTTTTTTACAAGTTAGTTTTGTTAACTCTTTCTTGCTTTCAAAAGTGATGAGTGTCCGAATACGGGGATAATTAGCATAATTTTGGGCTTAATAGCAATGTTTTGGGATGAATGACAAGCCAGATTTACGCTGAAATATGTAAGGGGAGTTTTAGATTTGTTGACTTTTAGCTATTTATCAGCGTTCGTTTTTGGAGTGTTAGCTATTAAATTTTTTAACATAAGATCGAGATACAGGAATAGTCCTGTTAGCGAGGTTAGCCAAACTAAGTTTTAATCCTTGTGCATTACCATTTATCTCTTTTATTTTAGACCTGTTGACTATAAATGACCGATGACAACGCATTATTGAAGGTTGTAAATGAAATACTGACTCAAGTTCTTTCATCGTAATACGTATAACTTGTTTCGAGACATTACCATCCTGAAACAAATAGAGACAAACATAATTTTGAAGCGACTCCGCAAACAGAAATTCTGATTGTTTAATGTTGATTTCTTCAGTGCCAGATGTTATTTGAATGGATACCTGTTCGCTGATTTCTTGTCTATCCAATGATTGACTAACTTCCTGAGCAATAGTTTGATTTTTCCGTAATTGATTAATCACATTCATCGAACCAAAAAAGAATATTGGAACTATGCCGACCATAAAAGTGGAGAGAAGTACGTTCAAAAAGGCTGAGTAAGAAATGGGAATGTCATTCGTTTGGCTAGCATATAGAAAGTTGGCGATTCCGATACAAATGACCAAAGTGAAAGTATACAGCAACCATTTTTTGAGAGTCCAAGTAGTACCGTAATTGACTACTTTAAAAATATACGTTGTCACAAGTCCAAACAGAAATGCAGTGACTACTGTTATTACACCAAAAATTGCTGCATACTCAAAGGCGCTATTTGAACCGAGATTATAAAGGCCAAAAGGTCGAAAGCCAAATAGAAAAAGAAAAACGACCAGTCCTGCGAAAAGAGAGCTTTTAATTTCATGGACTATACCAACTTCCTCTGGGTATGGCTGATTGAGAAAATCGTTGACTTGTTTGAAATTCATCTTCTACAAAGCTTGTAAAAAAATGGGTCAAAACCCAGTCTTTTTAAATTGTCTCCAAAACCTCAAAGTGGTTGGATAATGGTTAATATTCGGTTTCAACTCTTTGCTTTTAGCTACCTGTAGTTCATTAAATCCATATCTTTAACCTCTAAAGTGCATTATAGCAATATGAAGAAATCATTCACCCTAATCTGTTTACTTACAATAGTAACTCTGTCCGCTCAAAGAAGAGAACCACTTGACATTACAATTGATTTTGAATCTTACGATCCACCTAGCACACTTGTCACTCCAGAAAATACAGTCACAAGTGCTAAATTTCCGTTTATCGATATCCACTCTCATCATTGGAGATTGTCCGAAATGGATCTTGACGAACTTGTAGAAGGCATGGATGCCATGAATATGCAGATTGTTGTCAACTTGAGCGGAAGAGGAGGCGAACGTTTGTTGAACATGAAAAAGAACATCGAAAAATATGGCTATCAAGACCGTATTATCAATTTCACCAACATAGAATTAAGAAGTATTACAGAACCAGATTGGGCGGAAGAAACAGTAAAGCAACTAGAATTTGATGTCAAGCAGGGGGACGCAAGAGGTCTGAAAATTTTCAAGAGCCAAGGCATGAGCCATAGAGATAGTTTAGGGAACAGAATAAAAATAAATGACCCGCGAATCGCACCTGTTTGGGAAAAATGTGGTGAACTAGGTATCCCTATTCTAATTCACTCTGCAGACCCAAAGCAATTCTGGGAACCCCATGATAGTCTAAACGAACGTTGGCTAGAATTAAAACTAAGACCTAATCGCAAGAGAGGTCCAGACAATCCTGCATCGTGGGAGACAATCATTGCTGAACAACACGAGATGTTTAAAAACCACCCGAATACTACTTTTATTAATGCACACATGGGGTGGTACGCAAATGATCTCAAAAAATTAGAACAACTATTGGAAGAGATTCCAAATATGTATGTAGAGATAGGTGCAGTTATTGCAGAACTCGGAAGGCAACCTAGATTCGCAAAACAATTTTTAACCAAATACCAAGACAGAGTTCTCTTCGGCAAAGACTCCTATAAGCCTGAAGAATTCCCAACATATTTTAGAGTACTCGAAACAGAAGACGAATATTTTCCTTATTACAAAAGATATCACGCATTTTGGAAAATGTATGGCTTAGGCTTATCAGATGAAGTCCTTCAAAAAATTTATCATAAAAATGCCTTAAAGATAGTACCAGGCTTGGATGCTTCAATGTTTGAAAAGTCGACTTCAATGTTAATCGAAAATGATGAGGCACAAATCACTTCAAGCATAAAAACCATGTTTGATTCAATGCGTAAAGGAGATGGAAGTGCAATGATTGACTTATTTGAAACAGAGGCCACACTAGAGTCAGTTTTCTTTGATAAAAATGGAGATACACAATCTAGACAATCACCTATCGCGGCATTTATTGAATCTGTTGATCAACCGCATGATGAAATCTGGGACGAACGCATACACAGTTATGATGTAAAGGTAGATGGTCCCCTTGCGACAGTCTGGACACCGTACAGCTTTTATGTCGGAGATAAGTTTTCACACTGTGGTGTCAATGTATTTACCTTCGTCAAATCAGATGGCAAGTGGAAGATCAGACAGATCAGAGATACCAGAAAAAAGGAAGGTTGTGATGAATAACCCTACAGGAAATATGCAGCTTTAATTTAGTGTCCAAAATTGAACATTATTCAAACTCGATAATTTTATAATTATCTAGCATGCACATTTGAAAAAATCGATTCAATTCTGATTCAGGCACAGATTTTTCAAAATAGAATCTGGATAAATTCCAGTCAGTGCTAAAATATGATTGATAAAAGTAATTGTCGAATTGTTCTTTTAATCCAATATTTACAGCCTCTTCATTTTTTAAAAAATTTATAAAATGATCTAATCGTGGACTCTTATTCGTCGTAAACGCATACAAGTCTTTTCCTGCAACAGAATATTTTAAAATTTTCCGAGTACTATCTATTTGTAACTGACGATCAAGTTCTAGCCGGATGAAACTATCTATTTGAAATTCAGAAGGTTCATTCAAAATCAACTCCTCTGACATATTTGATAACAATCCTTTTAAATCATTGAATTTGGTAGGGTCTGCTTGATCGCTGGCAGGAGATGTACAAGCAAACAACATAAATAACATACTGATATAGATTAATTGATTGACTTGTAACATTGCAAATAATTATTATTGTTAGCTACTAATAATGATGATCCTGTTGAAGAACTAAGTAGCTGTAAATCTTTAACGTCCATAGGTAAGTACAAACCACTTTCATAAATATCCAATTCTTCGAAATTAAGTCCGCCTTTATTGATGAAAATTTGTCCTGTGCCGCTATCATATCTCGGCGTTTCTACTTCTGTCTGATACATGTTTCCTGCGATGACCAAATCTGTAAGACCATCAGAGTTAAGGTCATTTGCAACCACTGCATTTAATGGTGCTAATTGAGTTTCAGGCCAAAGTTCTTGTGACGCAAAGGTGCCATCGCCATTATTAATTAGCATGTGGTGGGCGAAGGTAACAACTTCTAATTCCACTATTTCAGTGTTCGAAATATCTTGTAGTATATCTCCTATCGTCGCCTTAGCGAAGGCATCATAACTTGGAAATTTATCAGCAATGAAAGGCATTTGCTCAGAAGAACATTGGCGACCACGAACAGGAAGTTCCTTACCTGATTCCCAAGTACTAAGGACGATATCATTTGTATTATTTTTGTCAAAATCTGCTGCCCTGATTTTAAATGGACTCTCTTTACTTGCTTTGAATTTTGTGTTTTTACCAACATTACCTATAATGAAATCCAGATCACCATCATGATCAAGGTCTACAGTCGTAATGCTTTGCCAAAAACCTGTCAACTCAGTTAAATTATTATTCTGTTTTGTTAGTTTCCCATTATCCAATTCGAAAATTGTAATTCCCGTCCACTCACCAACTAAGACTAAGTCCTTATCTGAATCATTATCAATATCAACCCAAACAGCGTCTGTAACCATACCTGCTTGTTGCAATTCTTCACCTCCTATTTCTAAGGTCATATCTTTAAAATATCCCTTGTCATTAACCAATAGATAACTCTGAGGCGAACGAGGGTACTGCAGTGGTTGATGTCGACCAGCAACGAATAAATCAATGTCTCCGTCTTTGTCAAAGTCAGATCCTACAACCTTTGATCCGCTGGCTGTTATTCTGGGTAGCTGATTCGTGGCATCTGCGAACGTGTTGCCTTGATTTAAATAGAGTCTATCCTGGAATAATTGTACATCATTGACATTTATCGTTGTACCTCCGCTGACAACATACAAGTCTTGATCCCCATCCTGATCTGCATCAAACCACAAACTTCCCATGTCTTCATATTGGGCATGTTGCTCCCATGGTAGCCCTTGCGTCGCATAAAACGTTCCATTTAGTTGTACAAACATTGCCCCTGATTGTCCAGTTGCTCCACCAATAAAAAAATCAGATTCGCCATCTGTATTTGCGTCACCTTGTGAAATGAATGGGCCTAGCTGCGACATTCTATGTGGAAGGAGAGTTTCCACAGCAAAGTCATCAAAATTATCTTCTCTATGCAAGAAATTTAAATTGGTCTGATCTCTTCTTGCATTCGTAAAAAGTGCTTTGGGTGGGTTACTATTTTTTGTGCTCGAGGTAGAATTTGCAAAGTCAACGGTAAGCAATTGGTTAGTGTTAACATTTAATAATCTACTCTGTCTATCGTATTGCCTGCCAGTATTCCAGCTAACAACAATACTATCAATCTCATCGTGAGATCCCAGACCAAAAACCATATAGTCACTTTGCTGACTTGACTGGAAACCTGATACAGGATGCCACTCTTTATACCAATGTTTGTCATCTATATACAAGTCAATTTTTGCATTAATAGCTTCTACAGGATTGATACGGTCACCTTTAATCAGTTTGATTTTTATGTGGTGATTGACTGATAAATCTGCTGCATTGTTCTGGTAGATATGCACCTCTTCATCCACATTATTTACAACTAAGTCCATATCTCCATCAAGATCAAGATCCGTATATATTGCGCCGTTGGAAAATGTTGCTTCTGTCATTCCCCATTCTTCATTACTCTGTTTGAATGTCAGATCACCATTATTCTTAAACATATAATTTAAGGTCTTTTCTGATGGCGCAGTTTGTAAATGTTCAAACTCAGCTTCAGGCGTAACATTTTTAGATTGTAAGTTTTCCAATCCAATTTTCCAGTCATTTGATTTTGTGTCTCTTTTGAATCCGTTTGTTATAAATAAATCATTGTAGCCATCAAGATCAAAATCATTAAGTAATGCAGCCCAGCTCCATTCACTTTTTGCGACACCAGCATACAATCCTATGTCTTTATAATAGCCGCTTTTATTATTTAATTGGAGCGAATTGAACATGTACTGATGATGATATTCTTTTTGATTTACTAAATAGTAAAAGGTAGAAGTACTCATCGATGACATTAAGGTTTTAGACCGATAGTGACCGATAGGAGCCATATCCAAAGTGATCAGATCTGGCGCTCCATCCAAATTAATATCTTCATAATCACATCCCATGGAGAAAAAAGGAACATGCCGCATTCGCTGCTTGATCTCATCTTTGAATGTGCCGTTTTTCTGATTAATGTAGAGGATGTCAGGAATATGATAGTCATTTGCGACATAGACATCTGTCCATCCATCATTATTAAAATCTTTTGTAATCAGTCCAAGTCCGTAGCCTAATCTTAGCATGCCGGCAGTTTCAGTAATATCAATAAATTGGCCATCTCGATTTTCATACAAATGAGAACTTTGACTATGGAAAGATGGCAAGTGATCATAGCTTTCATTTTTGAGAGCTTCTTCCAAGCGATCATAATCACTGATCGCCAATTTGTGAAATTGTGCACTGTTGATCAAAAATAAATCTAGATCTCCATCTTTGTCCATATCAAAAAAGGAGGCCATTGTAGAGCCAGAATCATCGTCTATGCCGTAGGCAGAAGCCTCTTCGGTAAATCCATTTCCATTTTGATTGATCAGTAATTGATTGCGACGTTTTCCTGTGGTGAAATCAGGACCTGAATTACAAATGTAAATGTCCATCCATCCATCTTGATTAATATCTACAACAGATGCCCCTGTAGACCATCTGTTTTTTTCTTTTAACACAGGTATATCAAGTTCTTGAAAACTAAGATTTCCATTATTTAGGTATAATGCACTATTGACTTGATTACCAGTCAGAAAAATATCAGGAAAATTGTCATTATTAAAGTCAGCAACTGCAACTCCACCACCACCATAAAAGGCATCATAATTCAAAATATTATTGTTTGGAGTTTCTGTTAAGTCATTTGAAAAACGAATGGCATTAGATAGTTTATTGAATGAGATGGGTAGATCAACACTCGTGTACTCAACCGAATCACAAGAATAAAAAACAGTTGTTATGATTAGTGCAAGTGAAATAAGGTGCTTATTCATGCGTATGCGAATTACATCTTTTTTGTATGAAAGGTATGAATACTCTCCTTTTTTTGGTAAAAAGCGTTATATTAACTATTGATTTGAAAGTGTAAACCTGCTTTAATTTTAACTTAACACCAACGAGGTCTTCAAAATATATCTTCGATGTCTTCAAAAATTAACCTGACCAACTTGCGTTTTATAATCGCTTGTTTAGCGCTTATAGCATCAGATACAATTTACTCCCAGTGCGCTACTGGTTTAGCTGAATCCTGCTGTATGACCGAAAATGGTCCATTCAGTTTTGCTGCTAATGATTTACAGGGCAGTTGTAATTCAGGGAACGAGATGGGCTATGTTGTCTTGAATATCGCTCAAGGCGGTAATTTGGATGTCAATATTAACGGAGATGTTACTACTGGATTCTTCGATGTCGCCGTATTTAATATTCCACCTGGAATAGCACCATGTGATGTTACGCCTGCTGATCAGTTAAGCTGTGCATTTGCTCCTGGATCTGATGGATGTACATCTTTTGGTACGACTGTGCCTGCCTGTGACTCGAATTTCCCAGCTCTTGCTGTAAATGAATGTGATAGATTAATCATCATGGCAGAAAATTTTTCTGGTACGGCGTCGACCTTTGACGTTATCATCAGCGATGATGGCAGTGGTACAGTTGGCCCACCAGAAGTAGATATACCAGATGCTGCTTCCTGTTTGGGATCAGCTGCATTCCAAATTCCTAATAATACTGATGTTGCTGGTCCTAATGCTTTTGATGGAGGCGTTGATTTGGCTGCTGGCTTGCCGATGGAAACTGGGATAGATGCGGATAATTGTACAAATGCTGGAGGTGGTATATATACTGCTACATGCGGGGGATGTGTCAGTGCTACTGGAATGTTTGATCCAAATGTCGCAGGAGCAGGTACGCACACCGTGACCTATGAATTTATGGCATCTAATAATAATTGCTGTGATGCAACAGATATATCGACGATCACCGTAGATGCTGATCCCGATCCAGCATTGACTTGCCCAGCTATGGCAGTCTTGACGAATAGCGGAGCAATTGATTTAGTGTTTTCAGACAATAATGCTGCAGCTGCGACTAATGGTGCTCCTACTGTGGCAATAACAGGTACTGGTGCTGCTTTTGTCAACGCAGCAAACATGTTTGATCCAAGTGCTGCTGGTGTAGGGACATTCACAGTTGTCTACACCCTTACTTCAGTAAATGGTTTGTGTGAGGATACAGCCACTTGTGAAATAACTGTTGAAGCGCCTTGTGAACCAGCAAAGCCTACTATTCTTCAAAATGTCACAATATCAAATAACTAAGTGATTCAGTTTTTGAAGCTCATTAAATTCAATAAAATGAAAGGAAGTAACATACTACTATATTTAATTCTGATTTTTTCCAGTACTTTTTTAGTTGCCCAAAGTGATGCACCTCAGACACGATTTTCGTACGAAAATTTTAATGGAGAAATTCCAGAGGATTACCAATTTGTTTACGTTCAAGAAAATGGCGAATCCGTTATTGACATTTCGGAGAAATCCACCATTTACGATTTTGTAGAAAAATATAAAACGCCACTTTCTAGATTAAATGCCACAGAGGACAACTATTTATTTTGGGTAGATAAATTTAATTTTGACAAAAGTCTCACGACTCATGAACATGCTGTTATTTTAGACTTTTTGAGAGCTCTTAGATTTACGGTTTTTAGTTGATTTATTCGATACTAGCAATATTGACTTTAATAGCTAGTTTGTAGAACATTGCATATACTACTAAACCCTAGGATTTAGAAATCTGTAATACACCAGAAGAAAGAAGCTTATGAAAAATAGATTTCAAATATTTTGGGTTCTACTGGTCGGATTTTGTTTTTGTAATCTTTCTAATATCAATGCTCAACAATTGAATGATTTTCTTTGGAAAAATAGAGTCATTATCATAAATGAATCCTACCAAAATTTCGATACTGCAGATCTACAGCAAAATTCCTTTTTTAAATATAAAGAAGAACTCGATGAACGAAAGCTTGTGATTCTCAAATTTGATGGTAAACGTATGTCTCAAGTTTACCCTCATATCAATAAACACTTTACTGATCTAGCAAGAGACTTTAAAATAGGTCAAGATGATAGTATATTATTAATCGGTTTAGATGGAGGAGTCAAACTAAGAAGAAAAGATTTCATCAGCCCAAAGTCGATTTTTGATTTAATTGATTCTATGCCAATGAGGCAATCTGAGATGAGATTCAAGAAGAAATAGGAATCTAACCATCAATCAAATTCACAAACAGTCCATTTAGCAAGTTACACAAAGGCCTTCCTCATCCACCTACCCCCCTGGGTAGTAGATGGATCCTAACTATTTTACATATTTGGAAAACTATTCTTAACCATAAAAACAACTCCAATGCGAACCTTATTTTTTGTTTCAAGTTTTTTACTCTTCATATTAAATACCAATGCCCAATCCGACGACAATTGCTATTCTGTAAACTATTTAGATACACAATCTGAAATCAAAGTAAAAGATAATTTAAATGCTGGTTGTGCAATGCCTTTAGAGTGGGCTCAAAACAGTTCTGTTGCCTGTTTCCCAGGTACACGCTTTATAGAGTTCCAAGGCAATCACGTTTTGTACAGTGTAGAAATGCCTCCAGCTTCGGAGATGACAATTACAGTGTCTCCTAAAAGTATGAAACACAGAGTTAATCTATATGCATTGCGACTCGGAGTAAATAATTCGGCTGTGCCTCCGGAAATTTCAAGCGCAATCAGCTGTGAAGCATCTTATCCAATCTATATTGGACAGCCCAATATGAGAAAAGCCGCAAAGCCACAATCCGTTGAGTATATGTCAATTACCAAACCATACAGCATAATCATAGGAGTAGCTGGCGCTAAAGGAGTTATAGAAGGAGAATATGAATTATCTATTCAAATTAGTCAAAAATAGTTATTCAGAAAGGTGTAATTCTGTCAAATCTTTAAGCAGCTTTCACGGTCATTTTTTTGATAATTATTAAAAAATTGAACAATTCTTCTGTGAAAGAAATTTTATGCAGTATATTATAGGTGTATATATATATCAAGTTTGTTTTAGGATTTGATATAATTGAAAAACTATAATCTACAATCATGAAAACACATCACCTGTTGCTGTTAGCCTTTGTGCTATTTGCAAGTTTTTCTTACTCCCAAAAGACAGTCAGCGGGACAATTACGAGTGCCGACGGATTATCCTTAATTGGGGCTAATGTTCTTGAAGTCGGAACAAGTAATGGTACCATTACAGATCTTGACGGAAACTACTCGCTGACTGTATCAGATAGAGCCAGTTTAGAAGTGAGTTACACTGGATTCACAACCCAGATCATTGACGCATCTAATGGCACATTATTTAATGTAAACCTATCTGAAGGGTCAGTACTAGATGAAGTGGTTGTTACTGCTTTAGGAATTACAAGAGAAAAGAAAGCGCTTAGTTATGCTGCGCAATCTGTTAGTACGGAAGAGTTGTCCAAAGCTAGAGAGCTAAATGTGGTCAACTCTTTATCTGGAAAAGTAGCTGGAATATCAGTAGCCAGATCTGGTTCGGGTGTCGGTGCAGACTCCAGAGTTATTTTGAGAGGTAATCGATCCTTGTTTGGTAGTAGTCAGCCATTATATGTGGTTGATGGTGTTCCAATATTAGGCGACGTTACTGACATTAATCCTGACGACATAGAATCGATATCCGTTTTAAAAGGCGCAAATGCTGCAGCCTTATATGGAAACAGAGCTCAAAACGGAGCTATCATCATGACGACAAAGCAAGGTGGGCAAGGGTTCAAAGTGAGCCTCAATACCTCCTACACAACTGAAACACCATTGTTGCTGAGAAGTTACCAGGAGCAATTTGCTCAAGGTAATTCTGGTCAATATAATGCTGCATCAGAACAAGCATGGGGTCCTGCGATTACTGGTCAGTCAGTAGATCATTGGTCTCCTAATCCAGAATTTGGAACGCCGACATACAACTTAAATGGAGATTCTCCAGTTGCAGATTTCTTTCAAACAGGAAGTAATTTTGCTACAAATTTAGCGGTTAGTGGTGGTACAGATAAGTCTAAGACTTATTTCTCTTATACCTATACTGATGCTAAAGGTGTTGTCCCTTCCAATGAGTTGAAAAGGCATAGTGTTAACATAAGAATGACAAATAAATTGTCAGACAGAATAACACTTGATGCCAAGGCGAATTACATTCGAGAAGATTTGAATAATCCGCTGTCGCAAGGGGAGAGTTTTGATAATCCTGTGCGTCATGCTTTGCGTTTACCGCCAAATATCAGGACAGAAGATGTTAGTCAATTTGATTACACAGATGCCTCAGGAGCGTTAAGACAACACTATTGGAATCCAGGTTCGAATGGTGGAGCGAATCCATATTGGACCATTAATCGAAATTTACGTGAAGTAGCTACTAATAGAATCATTGGTTTGGTTGGACTGAAATATGATATTACAGATAAGGTTAATGTCCAAGTCAGATCAGCACTTGATACTCGTGCTGTAGGCTCAGAATACAGACAATTTAACGACAACTACATCATAGCCGATAACGGTAGATTTACTGTTAATAAAAACGATGCTTTAGAATGGAATACGGATATCTTGGCAACATATACAGGTTACTTGTCTGATGATCTTTCTTTGTCATTGAGCGCAGGTGCTAATGCAAGAAAAGAAAGAGGCACGAGCCTTACATCAAATTCACAGGGTGGAGCAGGATTAATTGTACCTAATCTTTTTGGTCTGGGTAATACGGGTGATGTTCAATCTAATTTTAATATTGGTGGACCTAGAGATGTGAATTCTGTTTATGCTTTCGCAAATATTGGATTTAAGAATTCTATATATTTAGATATTACTGCTCGTAACGATTGGAGTTCGACTCTTCCTAGTGAAAACTGGTCTTTCTTTTATCCGTCAGTGGGATTAAGTTTAGTTTTATCAGACTTAGTAAAATTGCCTAGTGCAATCAACTTTGCAAAATTGCGTGGCTCATGGGCTCAGGTCGGAAACGATGCTACTCCATTTCAATTGCAAAGACTTGCAAGTGTAGGAGCTGGAGGTGCAAATGGATTTCTGACTCTTGATGGCACACTAAGAAATGAAGACTTACTTCCTGAAGAAACGACTGGTATTGAAATAGGCGCAGACCTTAGATTGTTCAATAAATTTGGACTTGACTTTACTTACTATAAGTCAAATACCAGAAATCAATTGTTCTCCATAGCGTTACCAATTGGTTCAGGTGCATCTCAGATATTTACAAATGGTGGAGATGTTCAAAATTCTGGAATTGAAGCAGTCCTGACATTTACTGCTGTGGATCAAGGAAACTTTAGGTGGGATGTTGGTTTTAATTACACGAAAAATAATAGTAACGTATTGGAGATCAACGACGAACGACCAAGTGTAACAGTTGGTGGTGATTTCCTTCGTTCTTTCAGAATCGAGCAAGGAAGCCCTTGGGGTAATGTATACTCTCGTGGATTCCAGAGAAACGATGCAGGACAAGTATTAATTGGAGAAGATGGATTACCATTGATATCGGATGGCTTAACTATTAACGTCGCCAATTTTAATCCAGATTGGTTGGGAGGTATTTCCAACAATATACAGATTGGAGACATCGATGTTAGTTTTTTAGTTGACATCAGAAAAGGAGGAAGTGTTGCTTCATTGACAGATGCGATTGTATTTGGAGATGGATTGACAGAAGAAACATTACTGGGACGAGAAGGGGGATTAGTCTTTGGTGATAACTTTTTCCCTGATGAAGAAACAGCATTGGCAGAAGGTGTGTCTTCCGCTGCTACATTTGATGCAGAAACATTTTGGAGAAGAGTCGGTGGGCGTAACGCTCCAGTAGGAGAAGTCTTTTCAAGAGACGCTACGAATGTTAGATTAAGAGAATTAGTGGTTGGCTATAATTTGCCAATTGCAGAAAATAATTATATAAAAGGCGCAAGTGTATCTCTTGTAGGGAGAAATTTATTCTTCTTTTTGAATAGAGCAGAAACACTTGATCCTGAAGTAATTAATGGTACAGGTACAGCAGCTGAAGGATTTAATTCCTTTGAGCCGCCTACGTCAAGATCTCTTGGTGTAAACTTAAAGATCGATTTTTAGTTATAATAGTAATACTCATCAATAATTAAATGGTTAATTAGACATGAAAAAAATAAAATTCTTATTTCTCTTCATCTGTGTTGTCAGCTTAGTTCCTAGTTGTACAGACGGTTTTGAAGAATTAAATACCAGACCTGATGTACTTACTGCAGATGCAGTAGATGCTAGTTTAATCGGTCAAGCTTTCGCTCAATCTCAGTGGACTTCTATGCACGGACTGCATTGGAGATTCCAAATTTCACAGAGTTTATTCTCTGATTTATACAGCCAGTACTTTGCAACAACTGCAGCCAATTTTGACTCTGATAGATACACAGAAGTGGGTCGTTGGATCGATTTGGCGTGGTCATCGTTCTATGGCCAAGCAGCTCCACAGATCAAATTTGTCGAGGATCTTTCTGAAGCAGAAGGGCTCACCGTAGAAAATGCGATTGCAAAAATATGGAGGGTACAGGCATACCACAGACAAACTGATTATTGGGGTCCAATCATTTATTCTCAATATGGAAATGGTGAAACATCAGTAGCATACGATGCGCAAGAAGACATTTATGCAGACTTTTTCACAACACTTGGAGAAGCCATCAGTGTTTTAGAATCGAATAGAAGTGCAAATGCATTTGGTTCTAATGATCAAGTTTATGGTGGTGATGCTGGACAATGGTTGAAGTTTGCTAATACACTAAGACTCAGATTGGCTCTGCGTGTTAAATATGCAAATCCTGGTTTAGCACAATCAGAAGCAGAAAAATCTGTAGCTAGTGGTGTTATGGAATCTAATGATGACAATGCCTTTGTGGCAACGACCCAAAACTCCATGAATCCATATTCAACCATTACAAACTGGGGTGAATTTAGAATGAGTGCTACTATGGAAAGTATATTGAAAGGTTATGAAGATCCAAGATTAGCTGCTTATTTTAATCCTGCTGCAAGTGGAGATACAGATGGCGACGGAGTTCCTTATGAAGGTCTCCGAAATGGACAGCCGAAAGTTGACAAGGTGCCAGCGTTAAATTCAGATAATTCTGATATGAACACGAGATGGTTGCCTTCAGGTGAAAATCCACCAATCAAAGTGATCACAGCAGCTGAAGCATATTTCTTAAGAGCGGAAGGTGCATTAGAAGGCTGGAATATGGGCGGAGACGCTCAAAGCCTATATGAGACAGGCATAGCAACATCAATGGGTGAATTAGCTGGGGCAGATGCAAGCGCATACATTACTAGTAGTAATACACCAGCAGCGGCAGATGCAGATTCACCACCTGTAAGTGATATTCCTATAGCTTTCGCTACTGGAGCTGACTCAGAAACGCAATTGGAGCAAATCATAACTCAAAAATGGATTGCACTATATCCAGATGGATGGGAAGCTTATACTGAAAAAAGACGAACAGGATATCCAAGAACATATCCACTAATCGCTTCTGATAACCCCACAGTGGGTGTCAATGATCAAATGCGTCGTATGACATTTGTCGATAGCGAATTTAATAATAATGGTGTTGCCGTCATGGCAGCCGAATCTTTACTAAGTGGTTCAGATGACAATGCCACTAAATTATGGTGGGATAAAAAATAAGTAAAAACATCGCACACTATAAGAGTACCAATCTAGCAATAGGTTGGTACTTTTTTAGTTTTGTTCTTCGCTGAGGCGGGACGCCTTCAGCGACATACACAACTTTCCTTAATGACTCTTAATGTCTTAATGTTTCCCACTTTGCTGAGACAGGACGCCTTCAGCAATTCATGCCATTTACTCATAAATCTTAATGTCTTAATGTTTCCCCCATCCTGAGTTTATTTCCTTAATTTGCTTATGTATATGTCAATAAGATTAACTATCCTTTTTACTGTTTTAAGCGCGTTCATTTATCTAAGTTCTTGCACCACTGAACCAAAAGGATTGTTTTCAGAAGTGTCCTCTTCCCACTCCAACATCACTTTTAAAAACCTAGTCCGGGAATCAGAAGAATTCAATGTACTTACCTTTGGTTATTTCTACAATGGAGGAGGAATCGCTATTGGTGACATTAACAATGATGGCTTACCAGACATATACTGCACTGGTAACATGATGGCCAGCCACTTATACCTCAATCAAGGAGATTTTACATTTAAAGAGATAGCCGTATCTGCAGGTGTGAGCGCAGAGGGACTTTGGAATACTGGCGTCACCATGGTCGATGTCAATGCCGATGGTTGGTTGGATATTTATGTGTGTCGATCTGCCGCAGCTCTAGGAGTGAGGCGCAAAAATCAGTTATTTATTAATAATAGGAATTTGACCTTTTCAGAAAGTAGTGCGCTATTTGGACTTGACGATCAAGGCTATTCTACACAAGCTGCCTTTCTGGATTACGACCGCGATGGCGATTTGGATATGTATTTATTGAATCATTCTATTCAACAATATGCTGGCTTTTCTAAAAATCTTTCTCAATATAAAAATCAAGAAAATAAAGTCTACGGGGATAGATTGTATCGCAACGATCTTTTTCTAGAAGGTGAAGAAATGATCGGTCGCTTTTATGATGTTACTGCCCAAGCTGGCATACAGAGTTCTGTCCTGGGTTTTGGCTTAGGCGTGGGAGTGGACGATCTGAATGGAGATGGGTGGCCAGATATTTATGTGAGTAATGATTACAATGAAGAAGACTACGTGTACATCAATCAGCAAGATGGGACGTTTAAAAATGAAGTGAAGGAAGTATTGGACCAAACGTCCTTATTTTCTATGGGTAATGATATTGCTGACATTAACCAAGATGGATTACCAGACATTTTGACATTAGATATGTTGCCAGAAGAACACAGTCGTATCCAAATGACCTCAGGCTCTGACAATTATGAAAAGAAACAACAGCTCTATCGTATCGGATTTCATAATCAAAGTATGCGTAATATGCTACAGTTAAATAATGGAGACGGTACTTTCTCCGAAGTTGGACAGTTAGCAGGATTGTCGAATACAGATTGGAGTTGGGCTAGCTTAATCGAAGATTTTGATTTGGATGGCGATAATGATGTATTTATTTCGAATGGATATAAAGCTGATTATACCAACATGGACTTCATGGCCTACGCCGCAAATGAACAGATACAAAATCAAAAGCAGCAAACCGAAGTTGATGTATCCGAATTGATATCAAAAATTCCATCAATTGATGTGCCCAATTATTTCTTTGAAAACAAAGGGAATCTCCAGTTCGAAAACATGACAGATAAAAGTGGTTTCGATAAAGCATTCTTATCCAATGGAGCAGCCTATGCCGACTTAGATGCTGATGGAGATTTGGACTTGGTTGTCAGTAATGTCAATGATAAAATCAGCTTATATAAAAATAACACACTAGAGTTAGGTGTAGCAACATCAAGAAGAGTTAGCTTAATAGGATCCAAAACAAATCGCTTTGCTATTGGAGCAAATGTATGTTTACTTAATAAAAAAGATGAGGTAAAGGTTTGCAAAAAGCTAAGCTTGGCAAGAGGCTTTCAATCTTCTGTGGAACCTGTTGTTTTATTTGCAGAAAAAATAGTCAAAGAAGCCACCAGTATTTCAGTGCTGTGGAGTGATGGTAATTATCAAAAAGTATCTATTCCCGAGTCTGGTGATATAGCCTTACAGTATGACGCAAGTAAAAAAAATGAGGAGACTAAGGATAATAGTGAAGAATTATTAGTTCAACAAAAAGGGGACATCATTTTCCCCTATGTACATAAAGCCACGAGCTATGCTGATTTTGACCAACAACCATTATTACCATTTAAACTTTCCGATTATGGTCCAAAGGGAGCAATGGCTGATGTGGATCAAGACGGATTGCTGGATGTTTATACTTGTTCAACTGATCAAATTGCAGGTCAATTGTTTAAACAGAAAAAAGATGGGTCATTCTCAAAAGCTTTTACATTTCACAATCAGGAACAATCTTCAGGTGAGAGGGATGCCTCTTTTTTTGATGCTGATGGCGATGGTGATTTAGATTTGTACGTCGCTTACGAAAATTATACACAAACTAATGCAACTATATCCCGCACAGACAAGCTATTCCTAAACAAGGGTGATGGTACATTTAGCAAAAGCGAGAAAATAATAGAGGGCGAAAAGAGCCATTCTGTTGTCCGCCCAAGTGATTTCGATGGAGATGGAGATGTTGATCTATTTATTGGTGGTTTTGTAAAGTCACGCGAATATCCCGTCAGTGCGCCCAGTGTGTTGTTGGAGAATGATGGCAATGGGAAATTCACAAATCTAATAACCAAATTAATTCCAGATTTAGATCAAAATCAATTGGTGATGGATGCCAAATGGGTAGATTATGATATTGATGGAGACGAAGATTTAATTGTCGTAGGACATTGGATGCCCATAACAATTTGTACTAATGAAGGCGATCATTTCATAGTTACACAAGAAAAAAATTCATCTGGCTTATGGAACACTATTGAAATCTTCGATGCCAATAATGACGGATATCCAGATGTAGTTCTTGGGAATTATGGACTCAATTCTCAGCTAAAGGCTGATAGTTTAGAACCACTAAAATTATTTATAGGTGATTACGACAATAATGGAACAATAGATCCAATTTTGTGTAAAACAACAAACAGAAAAACATATCCATATGCCTTTCGTGACGATCTCTTAAAACAAATACCTTCATTAAAAAAGAAATTTAATTCTTACGCTGATTACGCAACGGCAACAATAGAAGATATAATCGATAAAGAGCAATTGGAGAAGTCGCAACAAAGAGAAGTACACACCCTAGCCACTAGTCTACTGATCAATTCTAAACAGAATTCATTTGTCTTATCTGATTTAAATTGGGAAGTACAACAATCACCAATTTATGCCATTCAATCTGCAGACTTAAATAATGATGGGATGGAAGACTTGCTTCTGGGGGGGAATCAAATTGGGGCAATGGAGCAGTTAGGTCAAAATCTTTCCAACAAAGGGACCTTGTTATTGAATGAAGGGGATGGATCATTTTCCACTTCAGGCAAAGGATCGTCTTCGCTTGGAGTTAAGGGCGAAGTCAGGGATATTTTAAGATTAACAGAAAATAGTTTTCTCTGGCTGAGGAGCCAAAACAGTCCTATTATATTTAAAACAAACGAAACTAAAAGCAAATGACACTTACGTGGACATCTGATAGTGAACTATTCACAATCATGAAGGATCAATTGTTTTCAGCAGTATTGGGTGATGTAATGGATACTATAGATTTGAGGCATCAATTTTTATCCCCTAGAATTCAAGCTATAGATCCGAATATGGTCATTGCTGGACGCGCCATGCCTGTCAAAGAAGCTGATATAGGCGATAGCGTTATAGAAGAAAAATCATTAAAAGACAAAGACTTTGGAATGATGTTCGAAGCCTTGGATTCTTTACAAGAAAATGATGTGTACATCTGTACAGGCTCAAGTCCTACCTATGCATTGTGGGGAGAGATGATGAGTACAAGAGCAAAACACCTCAATGCTTCAGGTGCTGTTTTAGATGGCTATCATAGAGATTCAACTGGCGTATTACACGTAGGATTGCCGTGCTTTTCTTATGGAGCGTATGCACAAGATCAAGGAGTAAGGGGCAAGGTCGTCGACTACAATTGTCCCATTGTCATGAATGGTATTAAAATTAGTCCAGGTGATATTGTTTTTGGTGATCGTGATGGCGTACTTATTATTCCCAAAGGATCAGAAGAAGAAGTTATCCAGTTGGCCTATAAAAAAGCAACGACTGAAAATAAATTGAAGTTGGCTATCGAAAATGGGATGAGTACGGTTGATGCATATGCAAAATTTGGAGTCATGTGAGTTTTATTATTATATGAGCGCATATTTATATAATTCTAACGCCATAGACTTATCTTAGACCAACATACATATCTATAATACATGGATCTTGCTCAATCTACAATTCTCGTCACTGGTGCTGCCGGAGTAGGTGTGGGCTATGGTGTTTGTCAAGCATTAGAAGAAGTAGGAGCTAGCATCATAGTGAATGATATTGACCAGGCTAAAATTGATAAAGCTGTTGACCAATTTGAAAATGCAATTGGGATCAAAGCAGATTTGCGGCAGAAAAAAGAAGTAGAAGCAATGTTTGATCTGATAGCAAGCGAAGTAGGTGTGATTAATGGACTAGTCAATAATGCAGGAGTTGGCCTTAATAAAGCTGTCCATGAGATAACAGAAGAAGAGTACGACAGTTTGTATGATGTGAATATGAAAGGCCTGTGGCGTGTCACCAAATATTTTGTACAACAACTACTAGATAATAATCGTACCGGAAATATTGTAAATGTTTCTTCTGTCCATGCTTTCGCAAGCCAACCTAATTACTCCACCTACGCCTCTTCAAAAAATGCAGTGGAGGGTTTCACTAGAGCGCTCGCATACGAATTAGGTCAATACAATATCCGCTGTAATGCAATTGCTCCTGGTATGGTACATGCCGAACAAAATCTGGATTTAATAAAACAATGGTCATCAGATCCACAACAGTGGGTTGATGATTTTATTCAAGACCAACAAGTACTACACAAATTAATTGAACCCATCGATTGTGGTCGTGCTGCTGTCTTTTTATTATCTGATAATAGCCGTGCCATCACAGGACAAACAATTTATGTGGACGCTGGTACGACTAGTATGCTATTCAACAAAGCCTTTGTCACTAAAAAATAACCCAATGGAAAAAAGTAAATATAAAAATCCATTTGAAGCCGATACTGCTAGACATGAGATTTGGGAAATGTTGGTAGAAAGAGACATCATAGCTTTTTGTCAGCAAGACTGGGCAATGGTCCAAGATGATTTTATTGAAGATTCGTTTATGGGTATTGACGGTACAGCAAAAGACAATCCAGATGCTTGGACTTTAAATTTTGCAACACTTGATGCTTACAAAACTGAATGGCTAAAGCAAGCGGAAGATTTTAGTAAAACGGAATGGGCAGAAGATTATGAAGAAGCATTTTATAAAGCGACCAACTTGCGAGACATTGATGTCAAAGGAAATGTCGCTGTTGCACATAAAAAATTTGATGGACAAGTGCTTGCAGCAGACGGAACATCTGTAAGACTGAATTGGCAAACCCTTTATCGATGTCAAAAGAAAAATGGGGTTTGGAAAATACAAGGCTTTACTGGCTACTTGCCATATCCAATGGGCGGGAATCCCACATCAGTGACACCAGCGATCAGTATACCCAAACAAGCAGGCCAACACATTACTGCTGGGCCATACTCTCCAGTATTAGAAATTAACCCCTCCAAACTAGTTGTCATTTCCGGCCAAGCTGCCATTGATCTAGAAGGTAATGTCATCGGTGATACGATCGAAGAACAAACCCATTTGACCATGCAGAATTGTGCAAAGCAATTGGCTGATGGTGGTTGCACATTAAATGATGTATTTAAGTGTAATGTGTACTTGACCGATCTCGACAACTGGCCTCGATTCAATGAAGTGTATAAAACCTATTTTGATCATCCGCTACCAGTGCGCACAGCAGTGCAGACTCCGTTGTTGATGACTCTTTTAGTAGAGATTGAAATGTGGGCCGCTAAAAAGTAGATAGCACCGGCCAAGAGTTAAAACCCTTTGGCTCGCCTGTCAGAATGAATGGCAAATAAAAGGTCTAAGCCAAAGGCTCACAGGTCTCGACTTCTTTATGTTTCTTACTCACCCCTGTTAACCCTGCTAGCAAACCATTATCTCTCTGATAGTTAACTAATGCTGCTTTGGTATATGCTCAAGATGATAATTAAACAGGATAAGGCCCATCCTTGAATCTTTTACTGTGATAGTATTTAATGCCTATTTTTCTAGCCAAAGGACTAAAAAAATCTTCACCCCTAGAGAGGCAGCTCAGTACATGAGCAAAGTCATACTTAGGCTTCCATCCTAACTCATTGATGGCTTTAAGATTCACATACACTCTTCCAATTGCTGGAAACATGTGCCAACCTCTTGCAGCATAGATTTCTTTAAAATCCGGATATAATTCCTGAACTACTGCAGGTGCATCAGAATGAAGCACGTCTAACATGTCTGTCGTAAATGCTGATGTTGCACTGATAATATATTTTTTGAATTTAAGCTCATCCAATTTATTTAAAGCTAGTAAATGGGCATCAACCACATCTTGTATGTCCACTCGCCGATGTGTAAATTCATTTGCTTTAATATTGAGGTCTTCGTACTTGTCTCTGATTAATTCGTTATCATCTATTTCCAGAAAAAATCGAGAGGTGCGTAAAATGATTACTGGTAGATTAAAATTGCGATGAAAAAGTTGACACAAATCCTCAGCCGTTGTTTTCGAAACACCATAAATGTTTTTAGGAAGTACAGGAGTATCCTCTGTTACCCATGCTGCTGGTTCGCCAGGTTGAGGTTTCAAGGAGTCACCAAATGTACTTGTTGTACTAGTGAAAATAAATCCTTTAACTCCAGCTCTTATAGAGGCTTCCAACAAGTTCAGTGTCCCTGAAATATTTGTATCAATAAAGGCTTGTTTGCTGTGAGTAGCAACATGTGGTTTATGTAAAGTAGCAGCGTGAAAAACAATATCGACGCCTTGCATTAATTCGTTTATCAGTCCGACATTTGTGATGGAACCAACATGTGTCGTATATGTGCCAGGATTGATATCAATACTTACATACTCAATGTCTTGCTCTGCTAAAGTTATGCAAAGGGCTTCACCCAAATGACCAGAACTACCAGAAACAAACACTTTCATTATTGAAGATTAAATGGGTTAGAAAAATGTTTATTTGGTTTTGCATACAATGTGGATTGGACAATATCTAATACATAATTAAACCGCCTGATTATTTCACAACCAACAATACTCGTTTTTTGAATCTCCATGTCACTATCAAAATAGGCGATAGGTAATTTACTCATTCGTTCACCAAGAAATCCTACCGAATCGATCAATACTTTTTTTGTAAATACACTATTCCCAAAGGAATCTTTTAATTCCTTTCTGCTCAATTCTTTTAATTGAGACAACTCAACATGTGCTTGTTTAAATTCGTCGTCAAGAATAATTGTTCCGCCAAATCCAGTGTGAAACAACAACGGCTGTGAAAGCGAAATCGTATCAATAAAAAAATCGGCATCGACAAATAGTGAGCCGTTCAAATTAGTGAATGATGTATGATTATATGAGGATAGTGAATCCACAGTCGTTACACTTTTGTGTACAACAAGGATTGATTTATCATAATCTATTTCTAAGCTATTGTTTCCAAAAAAGCTTGGCCCAAATTTTCCATCTGAAGTTGGCCCGGACAAAAGATTCAACCAAACCGTGACACTGTCCTGTTTAAAGTTGCCAATTTGTAAATGATGACCTTCACTAAATGACGCATCTTCATTACTTGCCCAACTTTTAATCGAGGATTTCTGTTTATTATCTAGCTTACTCAATCGTTCTGTAGCCTCTGGTGTCAGTGATATTGAACTGACAGCAGTATGAAACATGAGTTGAAGCGTATCCTCATCATTAAGCACAGACTCAATCAGAATATTATTTGATTCATTTAATACAAATGGAATGGTATCAATTGTGCTTTGACAAAGTAAAATCTTACACACAGCGATTGTCAAAAAGAATGTAGTATGTATTCTCATAAAGACATCTTTCGTGGGTGCCATTTTATTTTTTACTAATGAAATTATCTACCAGAATGTGCAACACTTTTTATTTGATAAGGAAGAATAATGTTAACTCTCCCTTAACTCTCTCCTCAAAATTTTACCAACATTAGACTTAGGTAAGTCTTCTTTAAATTCTACTTGTTTAGGTATTTTGTAACCCGTTAAGTTTTCTCTGCAATGTGCGATGACTTCGTCTTCATTAAGTGACTTATCAGATTTCACAATAAACACCTTGACCACTTCACCTGATTTTTCATCTGGAATACCAATTGCCGCAACTTCTAATACTTTGGGATGAGCCGCAATGACATCTTCAATTTCATTTGGATAGACATTAAACCCTGACACTAGGATCATATCTTTTTTACGATCAACAATACGTAGATATCCTTTTTCATCCATAATGCCAATATCTCCTGTCTTGAGCCATCCATCTGATGTGATCGTTTCTGCAGTAGCTTCGGGTCTATTGTAGTATCCCTTCATCACCTGAGGGCCTTTTACCAAGATTTCTCCTCGATTTCCTATGTCTTGTGACACACCATTATCATCAACGATCCGCACGTCTGTTGATGGGACAGGGATGCCCACTGTTCCAAGTTTTATTATATCTCTTGGACTAGAGGTAATGACTGGAGAGGCTTCCGTCATCCCATAGCCTTCACCAATAACATTTCCAGTTATTTTATCCCATTTTTCAGCTACTGCACTTTGAAGAGCAGTTCCACCAGCAGATGCAAATTCTAGAGCACTAAAATCTACTTTCTTAAAATCCTCAAAATTGCATAAGGCGTTGTATAGTGTATTGACACCGGTCAGGCCTGTAATTTTATATCTATTAAATTCTTTGACGACACTTGACAAATCTCTTGGATTCACAACCAAGACGGATAAGGCACCTAAATCCATCATCGCTAAGCAATTACAAGTGAATGCAAAAATGTGATACAATGGCAATGGGGCAAGTACAATAGTGTCTTTTGATTTGTCCACATAAGGATCTAGAAATGCTCTGATTTGTAAAAGATTAGCAATAAGATTTCTATTGGTCAGCATTGCTCCTTTACTTACGCCTGTTGTCCCTCCTGTATATTGATGAACCACAACATCTTCAGGAGTCCGAGCTGGTTCTTGTAATGTAAAGCCTTTCCCTTGTTTTAGTGCTGTCTTGAAATCCGTGGTATTTGGCAATTCAAATTTTGGAACCATCCGCTTAAGATTCTTCACAGCAAAATTGACCATGCTTCCTTTTAAGCCGAGCATTTCTCCTATTGTCGTGGTGATGATAACCTTGATGGATGTTTGTCCTAAAATCTTTTCTAAATTGGCGGCAAAGTTTTCTGCAATGACAATCCCTTTGACCTCACTATCCTTGAATTGATGTTCCATCTCTCTAGGTGTATAGAGTGGATTTGTATTCACTACAATGAGACCTGCTTTTAATGCACCAATTAGGGCGATTGGATATTGCAATAAGTTGGGCATCATAATGGCAAACTTGTCTCCTGTTTCTAAACCTCTAGATTGGAGATATGCACCAAATTGTGTGCTCAATTTATCTATTTCTCCGTAGGTCAACTCTGTTCCCATTAAAGAGAAGGCACTTTTTTTCTTGTGCTCTTCACATTTTTTTTTGACAAATTCCACTACTGAATTATAACTGGAAGGATCGATATTTGCTGGAACTCCTCCAGGATAGATACTTAGCCATGGCCGTTCTGTATTCATGATTTTGCTTTTATTGATATGTACAAGTTTACTGCTTTTCTACCAAATAAAATTTGATTGTATAAACAAACACACACTACTTCTAATTCTTAATGGTGTGAACCGTCTCAATACAAATGTTGACAATATTCACGAATTCACTGAATGTATAAAATCAACATTTATAGGGATAGAATAGCTTCCGCCAATGTATTAGCTTTGAGCAATCAAAATTAAATAGTAATGATTAAAATAATTTCCACTTACCTTATGGTATCCTTAAGTTTTGTTTGTATGGCACAAAGCAATGATGAGGCTCACTTTTATGTCAATTCAGATGGGTCACTCACTAATCCACAGATTTTAATTCATGAAGATGGCAATGATTATGCGAGACTTAACCTCAAAAATAATAATGGCGAAAACTATTGGACAATAGCAGCTTATATTGCCAGCAATGTCCGCAACGATCGATTAAACTTCTGGAATGGCACCACCGGAGACGTCATGTCTTTGACAGGAGATGGCCAGCTTGGCATAAATGTGGGCATTAGCCCTAAGACGGAGTTGCATGTTGGTAATGGCGGCCGGGTATTATTTGGCCAGGATACCTTAGGCAACGGAGATAAGCTCATGTTCTTGCCAGATCTTCATGCGTTTCGCGTCGGCACAGTTGCAACGGGAGCGGCAAGCACGTATTGGAACAGGGATAGCATTGGATTGTATTCTTTTGCATCAGGATTCAACACGAGAGCGCAAGGATATGGAGCGACAGCCATGGGACGAGATACAGAGGCTACCAATAGTTATGCGCATGCGACGGGCTATTTTACTAATGCAGATGGTCAATATTCGACAGCGATGGGCTTTAATACTGATGCGTTTGGTACGGGATGTACTGCTCTCGGTTACAGTACTGATGCAGAAGAAAACTATTCATTCGCCGCAGGTTACTTTACAGAAGCCCAGGCTATATACGCAACTGCTTTAGGACACAGCACACAGGCAAAGTCTTATGCTTCTACTGCAATTGGTCGGTTCAATAGAGGCTTAGGAAGTCCAAGTTCTTGGGTAGCTACTGATCCGATATTAGAAATTGGTATCGGTAGCAGCAATTCCAATCGAGCTAATGCGATGCTCATTCGCAAAGATGGGAGAGTTGGTATTGGTACTGATTTTCCAAGTGAATTACTTCATGTCGACGGCGTGGTCAGGATTGGTTCGTTTGAGAATATAGTTGATGGAGGATCTTTTCTCCTGGATTTTGATGCAAGTTTGAGACCAATGGATAATGGTTCGCGTAATTTGGGTAATGCAGAAAAACGATGGAATACTGTCTACACAGTTAATGGGGTCAATACCAGTTCAGATGCAAGATTGAAAAATAATATACAAAATCTTGACTATGGGCTAGAAGAAATATTAGGCTTACGTTCCGTGACTTACCAGCTAAATGATTATCCTGAAATGGGTAAAAAAATTGGCTTGATCGCACAAGAGGTTCGAGATATCATTCCAGAAATAGTCGTTGAAGAAGAGCAGGTTGAAGACGAAAAGACGGGCATTGCTGAAATGAGAAAGACGCAGTACCTTGGTATTCAATACGATAATTTAGTGCCTGTATTAATTCAAGCTATCCAGGATCAACAAGATATTATTGACAAATTGGAACAAAGAATTCAGACCTTGGAAGAAAAATAAGCGAATAGCTCTCGCTTGCTTCAAGAATTTATAAAAGTAACTTGTCTCTCTATTTGCCCATTTTATGGAAAAATAGCCATTTATTAGACTGTTGATAAATGCCCATTCTTTAGTATCTTAAGTGTGTTCAAAATAACTTATGAAGCGAAGAGATTTTATAAATGGGATTCAAGTTGCGATCGGTGCTTCTTTGCTTCCTGCAAGTTTGCAATCTTGCCAACCAGATCAAGTAGGGTTTACGTTGCCAAATAATTATTACCCTCCAATAAAAACTGGAATGCGTGGTAATCATGACGGTTCTTGGGAAACCATGCATGAGCAAATAACAGGTAAAACCTGGAATGAACCATCTCGCGGAGAAGAATATGATTTAGTTATCGTAGGCGCAGGCATAAGCGGATTAGCTGCAGCATATTTTTATAATAAACAACAGCCTAATGCAAGTATTTTAATCATTGACAATCACGATGATTTTGGTGGCCATGCCAAACGGAATGAATTTGATTTTAATGGGAATACGCGCATTAGTTACGGAGGGACGGAAGCCATTGATACACCTTCACACTATACAAATGAAGCAAAACAATTATTAAAGGATATTGGTATTGAAACAACACGATTTTATGATTATTACAATCAAACATTATATTCAGATCTAGGATTATCTAAAGCAATATTTTTTGACAAAGAAACTTTTGGTGAAGACAAACTTGTTCGTGGTTATGGTAAAAGACCTTGGACCGAATTTGCAGCGGATACACCTATGTCAGAAAAAGCAAAAGCAGATCTAATCAGAGTCCAAACCAGTAAAAAAGATTACTTGTCAGGCTTATCGAATGAAGAAAAGATTAGTCTATTGAATAAGACGAGTTATGAAGATTACCTGCGAAATTATTGTAAGGTAGATGAAGAAGTAATCAGCATTTACAAAAGATGGGGAACGAGTTTTTGGGCTGTCGGTATAGATGAGGTACCAACGACTTCAATTCAATCTTATGATGGGGGCATGCCTGGAGTAGAACATACTCTAATTCGAACAGGACACAGAAATGATGAACCATATATTTTTCATTTTCCTGATGGCAATGCATCCATAGCAAGGTTAATTGTCAGAAGCTTGATTCCTGGTGCCATTCCTGGGAATACGATGGAAGATGTGGTGACAGCCAGGGCTAATTATTCGGCTTTGGATCGTGAAGGTCAACATATTAATATCAGACTAAACAGCACCGCGGTAAACGTTCAAAATAATAAGGCAAGTAATCAAGTCAGTATTGTTTATGTGCGAGATGGTGCTCCTCACAAAGTGTTAGCCAAAAAATGTGTCATGGCTTGTTATAATATGGCTATACCATATTTGTGTCCAGAAATATCAGAAAAGCAAAAAACAGCTTTGTCCATGGGGATAAAAGCACCATTAGTTTATACAAAAGTGCTGGTCTCCGATTGGGAAGCATTTTTCGAATTAGGGATGGATTTTATTTATTACACAGGAGGATTTTATAAACAAGTTGAGCTGGCATACCCCGTTTCTATGGGCGATTATAAAGGTGCAATAAGTCCTGAAGATCCAATGATTTTGCACATGTGTCACACACCTTGGGTGCCTGAGGTCCAAGGACCTCAGCAATGGCAACGAGGAAGACACCAGCTATTGGCCACTCCTTTTGAGACCTTTGAAGCCCAAGCGAAACGACAATTAAATCAAGCATTATCAAGTGCTGGATTTGATGCAGAAAAGGATATTGAAGCCATCACTGTCAATCGCTGGCCGCATGGCTATGCATACAGTCCAGAATTAATTTGGGAACCAACATATGAATCCGAAGAAGAAAAGCCTTGGGTGAAAGGGCGAAAACCATTTGGTAATATTCATATTGCAAATTCTGATGCCGGAGCTGCAGCAAATACAAATTGCGCGATTAATCAAGCATATCGGGCTGTGTCTGAGATTTTAGCTTAGCCTAAGCATGACTATTGTCATTTAGATTTCGTATTTTTTGTATGTGAAATTCAAACTGTTATACTTTGTCTTATGTTTTTATGCGCTGTCATGTCATCATTCAAGTATTGATTTTAATACTGATGTAAAACCGATATTGAATGAACATTGTATGACTTGTCATGGAGGTGTTAAAGCTGAAGGTGGTCTCAGTTTTTTATTTGAGAATGATGTTTACAAAGAAACAAAATCCGGAAATAAGCCGATTGTTCGTGGTAACTCTGCGGCTAGCGAATTGTATAAACGGATTACCTCTGAAGATCCAGATGTCGTCATGCCCGCAGAAGGTGCACGATTGTCTGAAGAAGAAATAGAAGTGTTGACTGCTTGGATAGACCAAGGCGCTGAATGGGGAGTACACTGGTCATATCAACAACCAGATGAGGAAGGAATACAAGAAGAGTTAACAGACTGGGCAACAAACGGAATAGATCATTTTGTGTTAAACAAACTTGAATTACTGAATTTGCAGCCAACAACAGAAGCTGACAAAGAAACAATTCTAAGGCGAGTTTCTCTTGATTTGATCGGCCTGCCACCATCTGCAAAGGATACAGAATTATTCTTGGCTGATGACTCGGATTCTGCTTACGAACAATTAGTTGATCGCCTGTTGGCTTCTCAGCATTTTGGCGAAAGATGGGCAGCAGTTTGGTTGGATTTAGCCAGATATGCAGATTCTCGTGGTTACCAAAAGGATCTTCTTAGACCACATATTTGGAGATACAGAGATTGGGTTATTCATGCCTTTAACCAAGATATGCCCTTTGACCAATTTACTATTGAACAATTGGCTGGAGACTTATTGAATAATCCGACAGACGATCAATTATTAGCAACTGCCTTCCATCGAAATACAATGACCAATGATGAAGGAGGTACAGATGATGAAGAATTTCGTATAGCTGCGGTTATGGACCGACTACACACAACTTTTGAAATCTGGCAAGCAACTACCATTGCATGTGTACAGTGTCATAGCCATCCTTACGATCCAATTTTGCATAAGGAATATTACGAGCTGTTTGCTTTTTTTAATAACACAGCAGATAAAGATTTGCCATCAGATAAACCAACACAAAATTTATTAAGTCCTATAGATCGAAAACAACTCACTTCTATAAAAGTCAAAATTGATTCAATGCGTTTGGAAGGTGATACTGTCAGCCAGCAGTTTAAGTATCATCTTGCCAATATGGAAAAATTAATGCCCGGACCTGTACAGATAATGCAGGAATTAAAAGATACATTTCAAAGAGAAACGCATGTATTCGAACGAGGCAATTGGCTGGTTAAAGGCGAATCAGTTGATCCCCAAACACCCTCTTTTTTACCCGCATTCAATGACTCCTATGAAGCCAATAGATTAGGATTAGCTAAGTGGTTAGTTGATGATGATAATCCTTTGACATCGCGAGTAATAGTCAATCGGTTTTGGGAACAAATATTTGGTAAAGGGATTGTAGAGACAACAGAAGATTTTGGAACGCAAGGTGCTAAGGCGAGCCATCCTGAATTATTGGATTGGTTGGCTGCTCAGTTTAAGAACGATTATAAATGGAGTGTGAAAACGCTTATTAAAACAATCGTCATGTCAAGCACTTATCGACAAAGTTCAGAGGTTAATGAGGAGTTGGTGCAGGAAGACCCATATAATAGATACTTGGGGCGAGGTCCAAGATTTAGATTGACTGCAGAACAAATAAGAGATCAAGCTCTTGTCGTGAGTGGATTGTTCAGTGATAAGACATATGGGCAAAGTGTTATGCCTCATCAGCCAGATGGCGTATGGAATGTGATCAGACATGCTGCGACTTGGAAACAAGACACAACTTCGGATCAATACAGAAGGGGATTGTATACCTTTTGGCGGCGAGTCAGTCCATATCCCTCTCTGCAAACGTTTGATGCGCCAACTCGAGAGTTTTGTGTGTCTCGAAGGATTAATACTAATACACCCTTGCAAGCACTTGTTACTTTAAATGACCCTGTGTTTGTAGAAGCAGCCTCAGCATTAGGTAAAGATGTTTTGAATAATGGTGGAAATTCTCTTGATAGTAGAATTGCCTACATGTACAAAAAAGCACTACTAAAAGAGCCTTCTGAAAAAATTCAACAGACCTTGAAAGCTTTTCACGAACAAGTAAATGAAATATCAAATTTGACCGAGGAGTCCAATGAACTTGATGAAGAAGATATCTGGATGAATATGGCGAGTGTTGTAATGAACCTTGATGAATTTATTATGAAAAATTGACTCATTGAATGAATATAATTGAAGAACTCCAACGAAAAAGAGCAGAGCAGATGACTCGGCGATATGTGCTCAAGCGCAGTGGCCTGGCGTTGGGTGCATTGGCTATGGGGGCAATAGGTTGTCGCAATAACAAACTGTCACAATTGTCAGCAACTAATTATAATGCAGCCAAATTAGCAGTTGCAAAAGCCAAACAAGTTATTTTCTTACATATGGCTGGAGCCCCTTCACAATTGGAATTGTTTGATTACAAACCATTATTGCATAAACTGGATGGCAAGCCTTGTCCCGATTCATTTTTAGAAGGAAAACGATTTGCATTTATTGAAGGAGTGCCTGATATGCTAGGTCCTCAATTTTCTTTCAAACAATATGGTCAATCTGGAAGCTGGGTGTCAGAGATGTTGCCAAATTTTAGTTCAATTGTTGATGATGTTCTGTTTTTAAAAGCGGTCAAAACAGATGAGTTTAATCATGCACCTGCACAATTGTTTATGCATACTGGAAGCGCGCGTATCGGTCGTCCAGGTATCGGTAGTTGGGTGACTTATGGTTTAGGATCTGAAAATGATAATCTGCCTGGTTTTGTTGTTCTTGTTTCAGGGAATTCCATTCCTAGTGGAGGTAAGAGTTTGTGGGGCAGTGGTTTTTTGCCATCCAAATACCAAGGTGTAGAATTGCGATCTAAAGGTGATCCTATATTATACATCAACAATCCCGCAACAATTAGCAGAGACATCAGAAGGCATGCGATTGATGCTATAAATGAAATTAATAAAGAGTCTTACGACGAAATAGGAGATCCCGAAATCTTATCTCGCATGTCTCAATATGAGCTTGCATTCAAGATGCAAATGACAGTCCCTGAAGCCACAGATGTATCTAAAGAGCCTGATTACATCCACGAAATGTATGGTACTAATCCAGGAGAAACTTCATTTGCAAACAACTGCTTGCTTGCCAGAAGATTGGCAGAAAGGGGCGTTCGATTTATCCAGTTGTATCATCGTGGATGGGATTCTCACGGTAGCAATGATTTTGAGAATTTGCACGGCGGCTTTAAAGAGCGTTGCCAGGAAATAGACAAACCAATGACAGCATTAATTACTGATCTCAAACAAAGAGGGATGCTTGAAGAAACCTTGGTTGTTTGGGGAGGTGAATTTGGACGGACACCCATGCAAGAAAATCGGCAAGGACTTACAAATCCATTTAAAGGAAGAGATCATCATGGCGATGCCTTTACTATGTGGATGACAGGAGGAGGTGTAAAAACGGGAACCACATATGGAGAGACTGATGAAATTGGCTACTATGGTGTCAGTGGGAACATTCATATTCACGACCTTCAAGCGACTATTCTGCATCAACTTGGTATAAACCATGAACAACTGACATACCCATTTCAAGGAAGAGAATTTAGATTAACTGATGTGCATGGACATGTAGTAAGAGACATTTTGGCTTAAATCCTTGTTTTTCCGATTTCCATTAAGCCAAGCTCGTATGCATCGAATTTGATGGCATTTTCATATAATAGTCATTAAGGTTGCTACTATCATACTTAATTGCATATCTTTGCGCGCTCAAATTATTTTTTAACCGCTTTCGACATACAGATGGTCGGAATACAAATTTAAGTTCACTATGTCCGACGAAAAGGATCTTGAACTAACTCAAGAAGAAACTACAGAACAACCCAAATCTACAGAAACAGTTGACGAAGTCGTTGTTTCAAGCTCAGAACCAAAGCCTAAAAAACCAGAAAACGCCGATGGCGAAGAAGAAGTTGATGGTGATCTAGACGAATTACTAAACCCAGAAGTTGATGAACCAGAAACGGCTCATGATGATTTTGACTGGACTTTAGGGAATAAAAATGAGCTCAATTACACAGAAGACGAAATTAAAAATTACCTAAATGATTATGAGAAATCTTTAAGTACGCTTAGAGACAATGATGTCGTTCAAGGTAGAGTAAGTTCTATTACATCAGGCGACGTTGTATTGGATATCCAATATAAGTCAGATGGTCTTGTGTCTCTTTCAGAATTTAGAGATATGCCAGAATTGGCTGTTGGAGACATGGTAGATGTCTATGTCGAAACACAAGAAGATGCAAAAGGGCAGCTTGTACTTTCGAGAAGAAAGGCCAAACTACTTAAAGCATGGGATGCACTTGTTGATTCCTATAAGAATGGTACGATCATCAAAGGTACTGTTGTCAGTAAAACGAAAGGTGGATTGATTGTAGATGCAGGAGGATTAGAAACATTCTTACCTGGATCTCAAATTGACATCAAACCAATCATCGACTATGATTCATATGTCAATAAGACGATGGAATTCAAAGTGGTGAAAATCAACGAAGTCATCAAGAATGCGGTTGTGTCTCACAAAGCATTGATCGAATCTGATCTTGCAGAGCAAAGAGAGCAAATCATAGCAGGTCTAGAGAAAGGTCAGGTCTTGGAAGGTGTTGTCAAAAACATCACAGACTTTGGAGCTTTTATGGATCTTGGTGGATTAGATGGTTTATTATATATCACAGATATTTCATGGGGTAGAATCAATCACCCGAATGAAGTACTTGAGTTGAATCAGAAAGTGAATGTTGTTGTTCTTGATTTTGATGAGAACAAGAAGAGAATTTCACTTGGTATGAAACAACTTCAGCCTCATCCATGGGATACACTTCAAGCAGAAGTTGTTGCTGAATCCAAAGTGAAAGGTAAAATTGTCAATATTGAAGATTACGGTGCATTCCTTGAAATCACGCCAGGTGTAGAAGGATTGATTCACGTGTCTGAGGTGTCCTGGTCAAATCAGCCAGTTAATGCTAGAGAATTCTTTAGCCTTGGTCAAGAGTACGAAGCGAAAATTGTAACTATAGACAGAGAAGACAGAAAAATGTCTTTGAGTATCAAGCAATTATCTGAAGATCCTTGGACAAAAGTGACAGAGAAATTCCCTGTTGGTTCTAAGCACTCAGGTGTAGTTAAGAACTTAACGCCTTATGGTGTTTTTGTTGAGTTAGAAGAAGGAATAGGCGGTATGGTCCACATATCAGACCTGTCTTGGACTAAGAGATACTCTCATCCATCAGAATTCACAAAAGTTGATGAAACAATAGATATTCAGATTTTGGATATCGACTCAGACAGTAGAAAACTATCATTAGGTCACAAACAATTAGAAGAGAACCCATGGGATACTTTCGAAAATGTATTCCCAATTGGATCGACTCACGAAGCGAC
This sequence comes from uncultured Saprospiraceae bacterium, assembly GCA_964450495.1. Lineage (GTDB taxonomy): Bacteria > Bacteroidota > Bacteroidia > Chitinophagales > Saprospiraceae > CALFUK01. The sequence continues at coordinate 38,147 of CAYVFU010000039.1, forward strand.
TATCGTCAAAAAAGACGACAGAGGTGCAATTGTGTCTTTACCATATGGGCTTGAGGCATTTGCTCCTGGTAAGCATTTGAGAAAAGAAGACGGTACAATGGCTAATCTTGATGAGTCATTACCATTCAAAGTAATTGAATTCAATAGAGACGATAAGCGAATCTTAGTTTCTCACTCACGTTTCCATGAAGACGTAAGAAGAGAGACTGATAATGCAGATAGAAGAGAAAAAGATAAAGAGAGAAAGCAGGTCAGAACGTCTATGAAGGCTCAATCAAGCAAAGTCGAAAAGACAACACTTGGAGAATTGGATGTCTTCAGTCAATTGAAAACTCAATTTGCTGCGGGAGAAGAAGCTAAAAAAGCTACATCTGCAAAAGAAGAGGCTCCAGTTGCAAAAGAGGAGGCGAAAGAAGAAGCACCGGCTGTTGAATCAGTTGCAGAAGAAACGCCTAAAAAAGAAGAAGCTGTAGTTGCTGAAACAGCCGTGGAAGAGGCTCCTGCAAAAGAAGAAGAGAAAGTTGTTGCTGCAGCACCAGTCGCGAAAAAAGCTGATAAACCTGATGATTTGAAAAAAATCGAAGGAATAGGGCCTAAAATTTCAGAATTGATGAATGGAGGAGGTATCGTCACATTTGCTGACCTAGCTGCAGCAGACGTTGAGAAACTAAAAGGAATCTTATCTGATGCTGGTAGCAGATATCAAATGCACGATCCGACAACATGGCCACAGCAAGCAGCATTAGCAGCGGAAGGCAAGTGGGAAGAATTAGAAACATTACAAGACAATTTGAAAGGCGGTAAAGCCTAGTCAAGAGTATAAAAGGCAGGTATGCGCTCAGCATGCCTGCCATCTTTTTTGGACAACATCTAAACATTACTCCTTCACGTCCGTTCTTTTTATATATCTAAGTTTGTGGCGAAAATTTCAATTATTGGTTCTGGTTTTTCTGGTTTATCTGCAGCGAGCTATCTTGCGAAAGAAGGTCACGACGTTTCAATATTTGAGAAACACAATCAAGCAGGTGGACGAGCTAGACAATTTCAAGAAGGAGGTTTCACCTTTGATATGGGACCCAGTTGGTATTGGATGCCTGATATTTTCGAACGGTTTTACAATGATTTTGGAAAGAGCAGTAAAGATTTCTATGAAATGGTCAGACTCTCACCATCTTATCAGATTTTCTATGAAGATGATGTGATGCAAATTCCAGCTTCTCTACATGAACTGTACGATTTATTTGAATCAATAGAGGAAGGTAGTGCAACCAAGCTAAAACAATTTCTAAAAAGCGCTAAATACAAATACGAAGTAGGGATCAATGAATTTGTAGAAAAGCCATCTCTTTCCATTGCTGAATTCATTGACTTTAGGATCATTACAGCTTCGATGAAGTTAAACATGTTTAGATCACTGTCTAATGAGGTTAGGTCTTTATTTAAGAATGACAAACTTATTCAGTTATTAGAGTTTCCTGTATTGTTTTTGGGTGCTACACCACAACGCATACCAGCACTCTATAGTTTGATGAATTATGCAGATTTGAGCTTAGGTACATGGTACCCGATGGGTGGGATGCACGAAATAGTCAAGGCTTTTAAGTCCATAGCAGTATCCGCAGGTGTTAAGATGCATTTTAATTCTCCTATCACTGCTATTAATGCAACAAAAGGTAAAGTACATTCACTTACAATCAATGAAGAACAAAGACAAACTGATGTTTGTGTGAGTTCTGCAGATTATCATTTTACAGAAAAGAAACTCTTAGACCCATCACTTAGGAATTATTCAAAACACTATTGGAGTAAGCGCATTATGGCTCCGTCCTCATTATTATTTTATTTGGGTATCGATAAAAAGGTAGATGGATTGCTTCACCACAATCTATTCTTTGATCAAGATTTTGCAGAGCATGCAAAAGAAATTTACACAACACCCAAATGGCCAAGTAAGCCTTTATTTTATGTTTGCTGCCCGTCGAAAACAGATGAAAGTGTAGCGCCTAGGGGAATGGAGAATGTTTTTCTTTTAATGCCATTGGCTCCTGGGATAGAAGACAATAATGAGATGAGAGAAAAATACTTTTCTGTCATGTTAGATAGACTTGAAAAACGAACTGGCCAGAAAATTAAAGACAATATTTGCTATAAAAAGTCCTATTGTATTGATAATTTCAAAGAAGATTATGGTGCATTCAAAGGAAATGCCTACGGATTAGCAAATACATTGAATCAAACTGCCATTTTAAAACCAAGCTTAAAAAATAAACATCTGGATAATTTGTATTATACTGGTCAATTGACTGTCCCCGGCCCAGGAGTACCACCATCTATAATTTCTGGCCGTGTAGTCGCGAAACAGATAATTAAAGAGTTGAATTGAAAGGAATAGATCCGTTATATAGAAGCACATGTATGGAGTGTAGTGAATTAATCACTAGGCGATACAGTACCTCTTTTTCAATGGGTATTAGATTATTCGATAAAGAGTTGCGCAAGCCAATTGCTGCGATTTATGGTTTTGTGCGTTTTGCAGATGAGATAGTGGATACATTTCACTCTTTCGACAAGCGGTCTTTGCTCAAACAATTTGAGGATGATACCTATGAAGCAATAGAATTGGGCATAAGTCTGAATCCAGTTTTGCAGTCCTTCCAAGAAGTTGTCAATACATACAATATCGAAAGAGAATTGATAGATGCCTTCTTAATGTCCATGTATATGGATCTAGACCAAAGTGTTTATGATCAGCAAGAGCTAGATAAATACATTTATGGGTCAGCAGAAGTAATAGGTTTAATGTGTCTCAGAGTATTTACAAATGGGAATGATGGAGAGTATTTCAAGTTGAAAGATTCAGCAAGGAGTTTAGGAGCTGCATTTCAAAAAATAAATTTCTTAAGAGATATAAAGAGTGATTATCAAGATAGAGGAAGAGTTTATTTTCCAAATGTCGATTTTAAGCAGTTTACAGAATCTCAAAAACAACAAATAGAGAAAGATATTAAAGCAGATTTTGATGCAGCATATAAAGGCATCATTCAATTACCTAAATCTTCACGTTGTGGCGTATATCTTGCGTATCGATATTATTTAAAGCTTTACCAAAAGATTTCATATAAATCAGTCGGTCAAGTCAAGGAATCAAGGATTAGGGTGCCCAATACCCATAAAATGGTCCTTTTAGCGAAGAGCGCGCTAAGACACCAGCTAAATATCATGTAGAAGTGAATAGGTGTCTTCGAATCCGAATTTAATTTCTCAATAGTTCTATCAGTAAGTATAAATAATTGTTTCTTAACACATGTCTCATGTGGTTCGGTATTAAATTTTGAAGATGTACATTTTTTATAAAAATTTCTTCTAAAATGTGCTTGTGTAACAAGGTCATTTTCAAGGGGTTATGAAATGTGGAAAAAAAATGCTGTTTTTCTCGAAAAAAATATGCCCAAATACTTGTAATAAACTAAGAAGTACATGTATCTTTGCAGTCCCTTTGAAAATAAGGGAAAAGTTATTTGACATTTTGGAGAGAAAACACTTTAAAAAAGTGAGGTAAGAAATTTATAAAATCGAAAGAGTTTCAAGGATAAACTTGGCCATAGATTAGACATTATCTGCCGTTAATTTATTAATGGTAGTAATAAAGATATTTACTATGGAGAGTTTGATCCTGGCTCAGGATGAACGCTAGCGGGAGGCTTAATACATGCAAGTCGAACGGTAAGGTCAGAGCTTGCTCTGATACACGAGTGGCGCACGGGTGAGTAACGCGTACACGATCTACCTTTAAGTGGGGAATAGCCCTGGGAAACTGGGATTAATACCCCATAATATTATTTAATTACGAATAATTAAAGCTCCGGCGCTTAAAGATGAGTGTGCGTACTATTAGATTGTTGGTGAGGTAACGGCTCACCAAGTCCACGATAGTTAGGGGGCGTGAGAGCGTGACCCCCCACACGGGTACTGAGACACGGACCCGACTCCTACGGGAGGCAGCAGTAAGG
>CAYVFU010000040.1:0-26331 GCA_964450495.1 uncultured Saprospiraceae bacterium
AGAATTGTGAATATTTAATTTAAGCAGAGCAAATAAGTCACCTATACAGTGCGATTAGTTATCCTTTCCTATAAGATTTTTTAACTCTTTTTTGAGAGAGTCTACCTCAATTAATAACAAGGGTAACTTCTTGAAAATAGCATAAGATTTCAAATAATCTCGAAATTTTAGAATAGGGTAACCATACCATTTTTGGTTAGGTTCGGTGATAGATGAAGGTACACCACTCTTGGCTTGAATTTCGGTACCATCAGCTATTGTCAAGTGTCCAGCAATGCCTACTTGCCCACCTATTTGACAACCATTACCGATTTCTACACTTCCTGATATTCCTGTTTGTGCAGCTATCACATTGTGTTTGCCAATAGCTACATTATGTGCAATTTGTATGAGGTTGTCAAGCTTAGTCCCTTCTCTTATGATTGTGGTGTCAAATGCTGCTCTATCAATAACGGTATTGCTACCGATTTCCACATGATCTTCTATAACAACATTGCCTGTATGGTGTATTTTTTTGAAATGATTGCCATCAAAATGAAAGCCAAAACCATCACTGCCGATAACTGCGTTACTGTGAATGATGACATGATCGCCTATGACAGAATTAGCATAGATTTTAACGCCAGGATAAATGATGCAATGACTACCGATACTGACATTTTCACCTATATAAACTTGGGATCCAATAGAGGTTCTTATGCCAATAGTCACCCCTTCCTGAAGCACTGAATAGGCATCAATATTAACGTGCTCTCCACTTTTGACAGATGCTGCAAGTTGACATAAAGGCGAAATAGCTGTAACTGTATTGTGATTGCTTACCAGTTTTTCTGAAATAAGTTGAACTGCTTCCATCACATTTGCCACTTTAATGTATGTCTGTGCATCATTTAGTTTGCAGTCTAAGTTTTTTGGAATGATGAATACAGAGGCCAATGAAGAGCTCAGCTGAATTTTGTATTTCTGCTTAACAAGAAAACTTAGGTGACCATCTTGGGCTGCTTTAAGGCCTTTGATAGCATGTATTTCTCTTAAACCGTCTCCGTGGAGTTCGCCAGAAACAAGTGCAGCAATATCTTTAGCACGTAACGTCATAAATCGAAGATATTGGTTTTTTGTGTCTCCAAACCTAGATGATTAATTAGAAATAGCTAAATCCCTATTTGGATTGAGCTTTTTAGGTCATACTCGTATATTTGTGGCAAAATATGACGAAATCAACCATCCGTTTAGGTACAAGAGGAAGTAAACTCGCTTTGTGGCAAGCCAATAAAGTTACAGCTGAATTGAAAGATTTGGATTACAATGTAGAGATTCAAATCATTAAAACTAAAGGCGATCAGATTCAAGATCTTTCCTTTGATAAAATTGAAGGTAAAGGATTTTTCACTTCAGAAATCGAACAAGCTCTATTGGCAAATTCTATTGATTTTGCAGTTCACTCTATGAAGGACCTTCCAACGGAGCAATCCGAAGGCTTGATGCTTGCAGCCTTGTCTGAGCGTGCAAGTCCCAGAGATACCTTATTGTTAAAGAAGGCATCTTTGCTAAGTGAATCACCTTTGACCATTAAGGAGGCTGCGGTCATCGGAACGTCTTCTACAAGGAGGAAGGCAAATTTGTTGCATTTGTTTCCTAGCGCAGAAATTAAAGACATCAGAGGAAATGTGCCGACTCGTTTAGAAAAATTGCGTTTAGGAGATTTTGATGGAATTATTTTAGCTCAAGCAGGATTGGATCGCCTTCAACTTGACGTATCCGATTTATATAGTTTTGCCTTTAATCCATCTGAATTTGTACCAGCTCCTGCTCAAGGGGTTCTTGCTTACCAATGCAGAAAGGAAGATTCGGATATGATTAATATTCTACGTAAGATTCATCACTTTGACACCTCAGATTGCACTAATATAGAGCGCAAAGTTCTACGAAAAATGGATGGAGGATGTCATCTGCCTCTAGGTGTATATTGTCGAAAAGACGCTATGGGATATTACCACACTGTTGCTTGCTTTTCCAGCGATTTGCAGACACCTTTGCGAAGAGTAAAACTATCACAAAGTACCAACCATCAGTTGGCCGAAAAAATTTATGACCAATTAACCCAAAGCTAATGTATTTGATATTTGATGTATCCGCTAACGGCAAACCAAAAAGTTTTAAAGCATCTCCGAACGATCTTTCTAATTGGCCTCGAATGATTCATATCTCTTGGATAGTTCTTGGAGAAAATTTAAAGCCTAAGAAAGACTACAATTGCGTTATAAAGCCAGACGGATTTACGATCTCTGAGGAGATTGCTGGTCGGCACGACGTAGATATGGAAAGAGCAAATAACGAAGGTGATGATATCAAACAAGTGCTCCAACATTTTGCAGATTCTATGAAGGAGGTGAAATATTTATTTGCGCACAATCTAGATTACAACGAAAATATACTTGCAGCTGAATTTAAAAGAGCTGGAATCGAACATGGGATTTTTGCAGCGGAGAGACTTTGCCTAATGCAAGAAGGTACTTTTTATGCAAAGATTCCAAAACGAGGAGGTGGTTATAAGTGGCCATCTTTAATGGAGCTACATGCAGCGATATTTAAACAAGGTTATAGTCCTGCAAACAATGCACGTGCAGATGTGATTGCAGCGTCTCGATGTTTTATCGCATTACACAAAGTAGGCGCATTTGATGATTTATATGAAGATGAAGAAGTGTAATTTTCGTGGTGATTCCATTCCTCCCACGAAAGGAAAAATCGTCAACTTAGAGGATGTATAGGCATATTATTATATAGCAGAATATAATTCCCCTCCTAGGAGCCAATAGGCGGGTGGGGTGGTCATCTTTATCAAACAGCCATCCGTTAAAACAATAAATAATCAAACACAAATGAACCAACACATCAGCAAACTTGCACTAGTTGTCAACGACTACGATGAAGCCATAGATTTTTATACCAATAAATTACACTTTGATTTACTAGAGGACACTAAGTTGTCAGAAGAGAAACGCTGGGTAGTGGTAAGACCACCAGGTGGAAAGGGCTGTTCTTTACTCTTGGCAAAAGCAAAGAATGAAGAGCAATTAGCTGCGGTAGGTAATCAAACTGGAGGCCGTGTGTTTTTATTTTTATTTACTGATGATGTGGAAAGAGATTATAAAAACTTGAAAGAAAACAACATTACAATAGTTCGAGAAATAACAGAAGAAGAATATGGGAAAGTGACTGTATTTGCAGACCTCTATGGTAATCTTTGGGATTTGATTGAACCATCTTCAAAGAACAGTTTGTTTCAATAATGATGAATCGCTTATTTGTTTCCAGATATTTAGAAGATGACTCTCCCATAAAAGTATATTGTGAGGAGCAAGGTGTTATATTGGAAGCACAATCTTTGTTGAATTTTACCACAATTCCTATAAGAACATTACCCAATGGAAATTGGCTTTTTTTTTATAGCAAATCAGGGGTTAATCATTTCTCAAAACAAATAGTAGATAAGTCATCTATAGCTTCTTATCAGATAGCGTGTTTTGGCCCATCAACGGCTAGCGTGTGGGAAGAGAGGTTTGGTGAAAAAGCAGATTTTATAGGTGATGGAAAACCAGAGCATGTTCCAAATGAGTTTAAACAAGTGCTCGACCAAAATGATACCATTGTATTTATACGAGCTAAACATTCAAAAATGTCGGTGCAGCGGTCAATAGAGTCTGAGTTTAATTGTCTCGATGTGATCGCATATGAAAATAGTATGAGGACCGATTCCATTCAATTAGCTACACCAGATATAGCCATGTTGACAAGTCCATTGAATGCAGATGCTTTTCTAGATGCAATTCCTAGATTCACAGGTAGGATAATAACATTAGGTTCTACTACCTCAACACACCTTAAAAAGCACTATAATATGGCTTCAGTTGTGTCAGAGATCATAACAGAACAAGGGATGTTGGATAAATTAGTCCAAATGTTGGACGAAAAATGACTGACTAATTTCAGCTAAATACTAACTTTGGACAATGCTCCAATCTCTCCTCATCAAGAATTATGTCATTATCGATCATGTCGATTTGAAGTTTGCCAAAGGACTAAACATCATCACAGGTGAAACAGGCGCTGGTAAGTCCATTCTTTTGGGAGCCTTACAACTGATTTTGGGTAAAAGAGCAGACTTAAATGCACTCTTTGACGTCAAAAAGAAATGCATAATTGAAGGCGTAATAGCCATCCAAGATTATGGATTAGAAAGTTTATTTAGTAGCCACGAACTAGAGTACGACGATGAATTGATTATTCGTCGAGAGATAAGCCCAAGTGGTAAGTCGAGAGCTTTTGTCAATGACTCTCCAGTTAATCTATCTGTACTCAACGAAATCAGTGCGCAGCTGATAGATTTACATCAACAATTTGACACACTTGATATTTATTCGAATGTCAATCAATATAAAATTGTTGATACACTTGCCAATAGCACCAAGCTTTTAGATAAATATCAAACCGCATATAAATCTTATAAAGAAGCCAAAGAAGCTTTTGACAGAGAGTCAAAGGAAGCTATGTCAGCTAGTAAAGAAATCGATTATATACAATTCCAGTTACAAGAATTGGATAAGTTGCAACTGATTTCAGGTGAGCAAGAAAAAATGGAAGAGGAGCTCGCTGGTTTGGAAAATGCTGAAGAAATTAAGTTGACCATAAATGAAATAGCTGGTCGGCTTAATGGTGATCAGCAATCTGTCATTCAAGATTTAGAACAAGCCACAAGACAATTGATGAAATTGAATAAGTATAATTCATCTTTTGGCAAATTAGCAGATCGCCTTCATTCTACAAGTGTGGAATTGACTGATATAAATGAAGAGTTGATTTCCATATCTGGGGACTCGAATATGGACCCAGAAAAACTATCAACGATTAAAGGCCGTCTAGACGATATTTATAGACTTCAAAAGAAGCATGGCGTACTATCCGTAACAGAACTTCTTGATGTTCAAGAAAAATTGCGTATTCATTTTGACAATTATTCTAATGTCGAAGGGTATTTGGCAACCTTGAATAAAAAGGTAGAAGAAGAAAAAGCAAAAGCCTCAAAACTTGCTTTAGATCTATTCAAAAAGAGAAAAGGAGTTACATCAAAGATTGAAAAAGAAATCGGAAAGCGTTTATCTGAATTGGCGATGCCTGATGCGAGATTGACTTTGTTATGTGAAGAGAATGAAGAATTAAATAGTTTTGGAAAAGACAGTTTGGCTTTCTTGTTTTCTGCAAATAAAGGGAAAGATGCAGTAGCTTTAAAAAAGGTGGCATCAGGTGGTGAATTATCAAGATTAAATTTAAGCTTAAAAGCTTTGGTCGCTAATAAGATGGATTTGCCGTGCTTAGTATTTGATGAAATAGATACTGGCATTTCTGGAGAAGTTGCGCATCGTATGGGATTGATTTTAGAGGAATTGGGATCGGCGCATCAGGTCATTGTCATCACTCACTCTCCTCAAGTAGCAGCGAAAGGAGACAGACATTTATTGGTATATAAAGAGACAAAGGCTAAGACCACAAATACATATATTAGAGAATTGGAGGTTGGAGATAGAATTGTGGAAATCGCAAAGATGCTGAGTGGCGATCCACCAAGTGAGCCTGCAAAATTGAATGCCAAAGAACTACTTAAATTATAGTGATGGGAAAAATGTTGGCTGTACTCCGGGCTATTTTAATGGCTTTGACAATGGTTGTTTTCATGCTTTGTTATTCCGTAACGCTATTATTTAGAAAGCATACACCTAAATCTGCTTTTAATTTAAGACGAGCATGGGTTGTTATAGGCCATCCCATCATGGGAGCAAAAATTGATATTACTGGAACGCCTAGTAAGGAGCCTGCAATTTACATGAGCAATCACAGGAGTTTCACTGACCCATTATTTCAAGCCAAAGCATTTGATGCGTTCATCATCGCAAAAGCGGAAGTTGCCAATATTCCTGTTATGAGCCAAGCAGCTACTTTGACAGGAATTATATATGTACAACGAGAAAGTAAAAGTAGCCGAAAAGCGACGATCATCAAATTAATCGAGACAGTTAAGGAAGGCTATAATGTGTTGATATATCCAGAAGGCACTACAGGTGACCTCGTGACTACTAAACCATTTAAATTGGGTGCTTTTAAAGCTGCCGCATCAAATGGTTTCCCAATAGTGCCAGTTGCGATTGATTATAAAAAACTAAAAGACCACTGGCAAGGAAGATCATTATTCTCCCATTTTTTAATACAATTTGGTAAATTAAAATCTCAAGCAAAAATTTCCCTCGGACCTCCCTTGCGATCTGATGATCCAGAAGAACTAATGAATAAGACTAAAGATTGGATAGATGCCGAGTTGTTGAGATTGCAAAAGGACTGGCAAGAGCCCAGGTAGAGGGAGACTATACTTCAAAACTAAGTGTCCCGAAAAGTCTTTAGTCATACCGAGAAATCTCACAAGCATTTAAATACACTTACAGGCGCCCAAAAAATACTATCTTGAAATCAAAACTAAATTTCAATAGTGAAGAAGATATTGTTTGCGCTTATTTTAATCTTAGTTATTCTTCTTGGTTTGTTTTTTCTCCTTACACAAGACTATCAAAAAGCTTCGCCTACTGTTTACACAAATGGAACAATAATTACCATGGACGAAGCAAATCCTACTGCAACGACAATAGTTGTTGAGAATGGTAAAATTATTGCAGTTGGTGGTGATGAAATAATGTCTAGCAATCGCTATGAAAATTTTATTAGAAAAGATTTAAAAGGTAAAACCGTTTTGCCAGGTTTCATAGATCCGCACACGCACTTTGCACTTTCACTTTCTTTAGAAAACATGATTGATTTAAGTGGATTTACCCATCGAACTAATAAAGAAGTCTGGAGTTACTTTGAACAACAGTTAAGCAAAGTGAAAAAAGGAGACTGGTTAATCTGCAGAGGTGTTGACCCAGTTCTGATTCCTGAAATTACATTGCCGACCATTAATTTCTTGGATAGTGTTGCACCTGATAACCCTGTTTTTATCACTGCTCAAAGTTTACATTCTTATTGGGCCAATACTGCTGCTTTTGAACTAGCTGGCATAGATGCTAACACACCAGATGTCAATGAAGAGAGTTATTACGAAAAGGACGCTAATGGGAAATTGACTGGATTGATTGTTGAACAAGCTGCTGTGTTACCTTTGCTTGAATTATTAGAAAAAGAATTTTTTACTCCTGAACTCTTTGGAACCACCGCAGTCGATGTGATGAAAGAATATGCCAGAAATGGCAATACAACTATTGTGACAACAGGACTATCGATATCAGACGAAAAGCCTATGCATCTTATCCGATATTTATCTGACCAGTCTGTTAGCTTGATAGGCAGGATACTCAATCTTTCAGGAATGTTTCCGGATAGACAGGCCTTCCCTCGACATTTTATGTACATGCGATATGACAGATCTCATTTGTTGCCAGAGTCTAGAACTGAGCCAAATGATTTTGTAGATGTGATAGGTGTCAAGCACTGGTATGATGGCTCTCCCTATATAGGTTCTATGTATTTAGAAGAACCTTATTTGACCAATGAATTTAACCAGCAAAAATTGGACATTCCAGAAAACCATACTGGCAAAAATTTAATAGAAAAAGACGATTTGAAAACATTCATTAAAAAATATCATTCTGATGGTTGGCAGATTGCCATTCATACGCAAGGTGGTAAAGCAATTAGTGATGTTTTGGAGGCCTATGATGAATTGAGTAGTGAACTTGATTATTCTGAATCCAGACACCGACTGGAACATTGCTTATTGATGCCGAAGCAGGAATTGGCTCGGTTATCAAGACTAGGAATGACTCCAAGTTATCACATCAACCATTTGTATTTTTATGGTGATGCGCTAAAAGACCATATTATAGGTGAAGAACGAGCTAAGCAATTATTGCCACTTGGCTCTTCATTGGAAAGTGGATTAAAACTAAGCTTGCATGCAGATCAGCCAATGTTTGCAAGTCAACCTTTGCGACTGATACAAACCGCCGTGGAGCGAAAGACCAGATTAGGTAATAAGATGTCTCCAGAAGAGCAAATTGATTTGATGGATGCGATTAAAGCAATGACAATAGATGCTGCGTGGCAAATTAAAAAGGAAGACAAATTGGGTAGTTTAACTGTTGGCAAATACGCAGATTTTATTGTGTTGGATGAAAATCCATTCGCTGTTCCAGTATCAGAATTACAGAATATAGAATGTTTAGAAACATATGTATCTGGCAATAAAGTTGCCTTTTAACTTGAAGTACGTTGTTGCAGACGATATTGTACAGTCATTTCAGTCTTAAGTTGTTGCTAATTTGCCACACCATTTTCTTCATCAATAATTAATCAATTACTCCAGCAACATCGACATTGTCATACTTGCCGGAATCTAAAAGATCAGCTAGTGATTCCATAGTCATAACTGGCCCCTTTGTTATGCCAAGATTTATTATCCATGCAGGGATAGTTCCACCAGGACTTACCTGTAATTGATATTCGACATCTATAAAGCCATTCTTTCTAGGGGTCAGGATATAGGTTGAACTAAAGATCGGTACTCGTATAAATTCGCTGTAGGCATCTATATACTCAGGGGCTGCTTCTGACTTTGTGATAACCACTTTTGTATTGGGGTCTTGTTCACGCTTATACAGTATGACTGCGTCACGATCTTTTGCTGGAAACGGAAAGTCACTGGAAACGTAATAGTAAAATTTGTCTTCATTCAATTTTTCAACCATATAAGAGTCAATAGTATAAGGAACCCATTCTTTATGTGTATCCACATCTTCAAGGGCCGCGACCAATTCATTCATATTCGTTTGGAAACTTGCTGTGATCTTTATTTCTTTATACTGAGAGTTGTCTGATTTCTTGGTAAACACCTCTGTAGAAGCTTTCTTTTTGACAAGTTTCCACACATCTTGGCTAAATGTATGAGTCGCAAAAAATAAGAATAGAAGTATAATCAGACTCCGAGACATAGACCCAAAACGTATTTGGAAGTAAAATAATGCTTCATTAAGTATTAAAATTTTAATAAATCAGGTCAATGACATTGATTTCAAGTCCCAGACTCTATATGTCGATGAGTTTTGTACGCTTGTCGAATCGCTGAAACTCGAGTACAGTTCTCGTCGTTTTAAAAGTAAACCATTAAAATGAGCATATTTAGAGTCATACTTGCTGTTATCTTCCCTCCATTAGCTGTAATTGATAAAGGGCTTGGGTCAATAATAATAACACTACTTCTTACTTTTTGCGGGTGGGTGCCAGGGGTAATTGCAGCCTTAGTTATATTGAATAGAACAGAAGTGAATTATGTCTAAATAGGTTGGTGTACTTATTTAGAATCATAGAATGGACGTAGTCATTAAAGGAATTATAGCTCCAGTGGAGTGGCATGTAATTCTCTCACGATAATCTGATTATATAATATCAGGGTTTTACCCGATTAGCTATTCAAAATATCAGTCATACCTTGCACGTTATGAATGTTATGAAACATAGTGGAAGACCTTTATTGTTGTTGATCGTCTGTTTGTTGATTCTGAACTCCTGCGGGTCTAAGGTCAAGCAATTAGAAGAACAACTACAGACCAAAGTAGAGCAAGTAACTCAATTAGAGACCCAGTTAGAGCATTTAAGAGGTACAAATAGCAGCTTATTAGATCGACTGTCAGATCTGTCTGTCATCACACAAACCGATGCAAAGTCTATTCAGAATTCACTTGAATCGATGAATCGACAGAATGATTACATTCAGAATTTGACTACCAAAATTCATGAGAAAGATTCGATTAATCTGGCCCTTGTGACAAATCTAAAGCGATCGCTATTGGATTTTAATGACAATGATATTCAGGTACAAGTAAAGGGCAGTGCTGTATATGTATCCATTGCAGATAAAATGCTCTTCAGATCGGGAAGTACGACTTTGTCAAAAAAGTCAGGAGATATATTGCAAAAAGTGGCATCCATCATCAATGACCATGATGACATCAATGTGCTTGTCGAAGGACATACAGATAGCGTGCCTATTGCAAATGATAAAGTTAATGATAATTGGGATTTAAGTGTATTAAGAGCAACAGCTGTCGTAAGAGAATTACAACATAAACATAAAGTAGAGCCAGACAGATTGACTGCTGCAGGTAGATCTGAATACATTCCTAAAGGCGATAATGAGACGGCATCTGGTCAATCGCAAAATAGACGAACGGAAATTATCATTACACCAAAACTGGATCAGTTCTTTAAATTGTTGAAAGCACCTGAGTTAATAGGCTAATACTAATTTTATACAAGGCTCAAAAACCACACTTAAATCTAACACTTGACACTTGATCTTGAACTTGACACTTAAGCCTGCACTTGAACTTGATCTTGACACTTGATCTTGATCCTGTCACTTACCCCTATACCTACCCATTCAAACTAAGCTGCACCTTCTTTTCGAGCTCTGCCACCGTGTCTTTAAAAATCAAATCAGTATCCATCAGATCTCTGACTGCTTTACAAGAATAGATAACGGTACTGTGATCTCTTCCTCCAAAATTCTCACCGATGGATTTTAACGATTTGTTGGTTAAGTTTTTGGCTAAATACATAGACAATTGACGTGCAATCACAATCGAACGTTTTCTTGTTTGACTTTGTAACTTATCAACAGGCACATTAAAGTGATTTGCAACTAAGTCTTTGATGCTGTCTACAGTGACTTCGCGATTAATCTTCTTAATAAAGTTTTGAATCACTTGCTTGGCTAAGTCAATATTGATGATTCTTTTGTTGAGTGTAGCTTGAGCGATAAGAGAAATCAACACGCCTTCAAGCTCTCTGACATTGTTTTTGATGTTGTAAGAAATAAATTCAACAACTTCTGGCGGAAGATCAACGCCTTCTTTTTCCATTTTGTAAGACAGTATAGCTTGACGTGTTTCAAACTCAGGAACTTGAAGATCGGCAGACAGACCCCACTTAAATCGTGAGATGAGTCTGTCTTCCATATCTTCTAGGTCTTTGGGAGGCCTATCAGATGTTAAAATCACCTGCTTCTTATTTTGATGCAAATGATTAAAAATATTAAAGAATATTTCCTGAGTTTTAACACGTCCTGCTAAAAACTGAATATCGTCTACGATCAAGACATCAATCATTTGATAAAAATTCATGAAATCATTGACCGAATTCTTTTTTATAGATTCGATGATTTGATTGGTGAAGCTCTCAGAGGTGGCATAAAACACATTTTTGTCTGGAAAACGGTTGAGTACTTCATTTCCTATAGCCTGTGCAAGGTGCGTTTTCCCCAATCCTACATCTCCAAAAACCACCAATGGATTAAATGCTGTGCCACCAGGATTAGCAGCGATAGCTTGACCAGCGGATCTGGCTAACTTATTACAATCACCTTCTATAAATGTATCGAAGGTATAATCTTGATTAAGCTGTGGATTTATCTTTGTTTTCTTAATGCCAGGAATTACAAATGGATTCTTGATGTCTTTACCTTTAAAAGGAGCATCTGACATGCCAGGTTTTCGTGGGTCAGATACTAGAATCTGATATTCCAATCTCCCATTATTGCCTAATTCATTTACCAGCGATTGCTTTAAAAGGCTGACATAGTTTTCTTCCAACCATTCGTAGAAGAATTGATTAGGAACTTGTATGGTTAAAGAATTATCTTGTAACCGAATGGGTTTTATAGGCTCGAACCAAGTTTTAAAACTTTGTAAATTTATATTTTCTTTTATGTATGAGAGACAGCTGTCCCAAACCTGTTCGTAGTGTTTAACCATTCCCTTTCAGGTTTATCAATGTTTAATTAACAAAAATTTAGTATCGGAATTGGGAGTTAAAATCATTTATCTTCTTTGGGATTTGCCCTTGATTTTTGGAAAGGTTGAATACAATTTTTAACTCCAACGTCTCAAAGGAAATAAAAATAAATTCGGCTACCAAACATTGATTAATAAAAGTGGTGATATATTTTACGTTTGTAAACGCTTGAGCCTCAGATAGATATATGGTTGTAATTTATATACAAACCATGTTGAAATCGAGGACTTTACAGTTTAAAGTATATTATATTTATAAATGTTTGGTTCTCTATAGATTCTTGATAAAAAGGTTTTTGCAGCTCACACAGCTGTTTTTACGACTTCTCTCAAATTGTATGTCAAGACGTCCCAACATGATCCCCGCCCACCCAACTTGGTTGACTATAACAGCTTCATTATTTGCATTTCCAACAATCTCTGGCTCTCTTAAAAATGTGTGGGTATGTCCACCAATAATTAAATCTATATCAGTTGATTGGGATGCAAATTTTATATCATCAATTTTATCCTCCTTATACTTAAAACCAAGATGAGATAAACAAATCACGTAATCACAGTTTAACTCATTTTTTAAAAGTGATGCAGTCTTAGCAGCGCTGACAACTGGATCTAAATATTGTGTTTCTCCAGTTAACGATTTTGGAACAAGACTTTGTAGTTCAATTCCCACACCTGTCACACCGATTTTGATGCCTGATTTATTAAAGACCTTGTATGGCAGTACCTGACCAACCATTGCGGTGTTGTTGAAATCATAGTTGCAATTGATCATCGGAAAGCTAGCTCTCGACATCTGAGATTCGAGATTTTCAATACCGGCATCAAAATCATGGTTGCCAATAGTCGCCGCATCATATTTCATCATCGACATTGCCTTTATCTCCACTTCCCCTTCGAAGAAATTAAAATAAGGAGTGCCCTGGAAAATATCACCAGCATCTAATAACAAGACATTTGATTCTTGATCTCTTATTCGTTGAATCAAACTGCTTCGTTTAGCCACACCTCCTAATCCTTCATTTCGGCTTCCATCCATTGGAAATGGATCTATCCGACTGTGCATATCATTTGTATGTAGAATGGTAAGGTTGACTAATTCGTGTGAATCAAACCATAATTGATCAGCTTTTCCTGTCAGTACGATTAAGGCACCTGTTGAAGATCGTTGTAAAAAATGTCTTCGTTTCATTTATTGATAATTCTATCTGATAATGTTGCTGTAATTTTTTCACCTGAAGCCGTCAGCTCTCTGACATGATTGATGATGGCGTCTCTAACACTTACGTTGCAGGGTAATCTCTTTTGTTCAATGAGAAAATCGCATCCATCACCACCATTAGCTATATAGTCTGGTAAGGCGAAGACATATGTTTTAGATTCATCAAGCAGTTCTCCTTTTATAAAGGCATCAGATAAACGGTCTTGATTAAGCACCAATTGTACGGTCTTGCTAATTGGCCAGCCATTACTTGCAGCCATTTTATTGAATAGTTGTTTTACAACAGTTCCTTTTGCTTCTATGACAGTAACCATATTTTCAAATGGCATAATGTCAAATGCTTTAGACTTTGTAAATGGACCTGTACTGACTTCTGGAACTCTAATACCTCCGTAGTTTTGTGCTGCAAAATCAACCTTCACACCACTGCATTTCTCTGCTTGAGTCAAAACGAGATCGGCAACAAAATTACCGAGTGTCGATTCAGGACGTTTTTTTGTCAATACAGTGCCTACTTCTCCGATGACTTCATTCATCTCGGCATCTAACTGCTGTTTGTAAGGTTCAATAAAGGCGACGAGTGAACTGTCAGCGTCGATCTTGTTATATTTATCAAATCGATAGCTTTCGGGATCAACTTCGGCCACCTGCCAATATTTTTGACAAGAAGAGAAGATGATGCATATAAATAGGAGACTGTATAATTTCACAATAGTAATCTGGTTTCTTGTTTGATTGCTTTTAATGCTGTTTGTATGGATAATATACCATCTGACATATAGCTCTTTATAAGAGAATCTGCTAATGCTTGGCTATCGGCGTTTGGATCAAGAGAATCAGATTCTACCATAATTAATTTTAAAATGTTCTCTTTAGCTGTTTTTATAATTTCCCATAGGTTGTCAGAGACATAGAGCTGTTGTATCATATTATGTTCATATTCCTGCTGGACAGCGACAATTAAGGCGTTTTGTAGCTCATTATTGGTCATGTCTTTCATTCGAATTCGGACCAACAATTGTCTAATATCAATACGTTCCATACAAAGAGCTAACCTTTCGTAGGCTTGCAATTTTATTTGAAGAATGTCTTTAGAATTTCCTTGAGAATTAGACTGGAGCTGCATAAAGCGCTGTTGGTCAATATATTTAGACATCATATTGTGTACTAGCCAGACAACCAGGCCAGTAGGAACACAAACCAACAATACTGTTTTAATCAATTCTATCATTCGGTATAAAAGTAAGGTTTATCCAAAACAGTGAAGACGATAAGGAAGAACTATTTACAACCATCTTTTGTTAATCCTTTGTACATTTGTATAAAGCTTAAAGGTATGGCAGAAGTAATAGAGCAGGTAAAATCACAACCAATAAACTTAACTGAAGGAGCAATCACCCAGTTAAAGCGCATTATGCAAGAACAAAATATCCCAGCTGACCACGGTTTACGTGTTGGAGTAAAAGGTGGTGGTTGTTCTGGTTTTTCTTACGTATTAGGGTTTGATTTAAAGACAGAGAAAGATGATGAATTCCAAGTTGATGGTCTAAATGTCTATATTGAAAAAGCACATTCTTTATATCTGATAGGTATGGAGATCGACTGGGTAGAAGGTTTAGAAAATCGCGGATTCATGTTTAACAATCCAAATGCAACAGATACTTGTGGATGCGGAACGAGCTTTTCTGCATAACACTAAGCAGGAGCCATTTCTACGTCCCCATTTAGTTTCCAATCAAACAAGGTTAGTACAGCATTGAATAGGTAGAAAATGTATTTCACAATATTGGCAATGTTGAGCAGCATACTGTTTTTGATCAACTGGACGATATTATAGATAATCCAATTTATCCAAGTCTCTTCATATTTGAAGGCATTAGCAAAATTACCACCAATAGACAGTCCGAATGTAATAGAGACTACAGCTAAAAATGAATGTTCTGTTTTGCCTCCAAATAAGTGTGCTCCTAAATAAACAAGCACAAAACCTAAAGCAATTCCAAACACAAATATCAGATAATACTGTAAATCCTTAGGTCTTATCTTGGCTCCTTTGTGCCACTTGAAGACAGATAAACTGTTCAAGAAAAAGGATATGGGATATGTAATAACAGCAGATCGATTTCCAAATAGAAAATCGATCACCCCTGAATTTACAGCAGTCGCGACGCCAATCATATTTCCACTATTCTTTTGCTTGGAGATGAATCGCGTGCTCAACATGGAGAAAATTGCTCCGATGATGGAGAGTATACCAAGAGGGAAGGCTCCAGACTTAACAGTTGTCCATAGAGAATGGAAAGGAACACCAAACTGTATTTCGCCATGTTGAAATACGGTGCCATGAAAATTTCTGTAAATACAAACACTGAGAATCAATGCTACCCCAATAATATCCAAGTAATCTGAATGTACAATTTTGCGAATCAAGGCATTAGCCATAATAGTTAGATTGTATCGTTTAAATATACGAGGATAAACCCAAAACCATTTCTATAAAACAGATAGTATTTGAATCTAGAATTGTCTTGGCACTTTTAAACGTATCAAGACGCTATAAATCCAATGACTTTTCCAATCAGGAAAAATTGACAACTACGAGGGAAAGATTGACTGCGCATGTCCTTAAAAACACCCACACCTTTGTATCCATAAGTTGTATAATTAAAACTAACGCAATGAAAACTTTCATAAATCAATCAATCAGAACCTCATTTCTGGCCTTTATAGTTCTGTTTTTGATATCCTGTATTAATGATGATTTTATCAATGATACAGTTGAACCTGAACTTCGCATTACATCAACGATTCAGGAATTAGGTGTTGGAGATCAATTTCAATTTGAAAAAGTCTATCTAAATAATATCGGCCAAGAGGAAATTGTCGACTTCTTTTGGACAAGTAGTGATCCAAGTATCTTATCTATAACAGAATCTGGACTCGCTACAGCTATTACTGCAGGTGATGTTCAGGTTTCAGTAACAACAATAATCGAAGGAAGTCAACTTACGGAGACTGTCCCAGTGACAGTAGGTCAAGAAACAATAGCGTCTGCAAGTTTTATAACAGGAGTTATCGAAACAACAACATTTTATGATTTGGAGGGCACATTTACATTAAGTCAAGATGGAGAAGATCTGTTTTTAGAAATAGATGAAAATTATCTGGCCACATCAGCATTGCCAGGGTTTTATGTTTACCTCTCCAATAATAGAAACTCCATTGCTGGAGCCAAAGAGATTTCGGAAGTAACTGTGTTTCAAGGTGCACACAACTACACTATCCCTGACACTGGTTTGAATGAATATGCATTTATCGTTTATTACTGTAAACCATTTAATGTAAAAGTTGGCGAAGCCGTATTAGCTGAATAATATCAAAACAAAAACGACTATGAAACAGATACAATTACTCATCGTATTCATACTTATCTCGCAAACAGTATTTGCAGGTGGTCCATGGCCTCAAAAAAAAGGTGGCTTATATCTCAAGCTTTCTGAATGGTGGACTATATTCGATGAACATTATACGGATCAAGGTAGAATAGATCCAAACCAAACTATCGGTATTTTTAATACAACGGTCTACGCCGAATATGGTCTGACTGACAGAGTAACTGCAATTGTTAATGCGCCTATATTAAGTCGTAATGTGATCAATAATATCCGATCTGCAACGACTCAAGAATTGTTGATCCCAGGAGATGCCATTACAACATTCGGTGATACAGACGTGACATTGAAATATGGAATAACCAAACCTGGTGCTAAGATTCCTATTGCAGCTTCTCTCACATTTGGATTGCCAACTGGTAAGGCAGTTGCAGGAGATCAAAACAACTTGCAGACTGGAGATGGAGAATTCAATCAGCTCGTACAATTGCATGCCGGGACAGGCTTCAAAATAGCAGATGGCTTATCCAGTTATGTGAGTACTTACGTGGGATACAACAACCGATCAAAAGGGTTTTCAGAAGAGATTCGCTTTGGTGCAGAGATAGGTATCGGTTTAATTAATGACAAGTTGTGGTTAAATGGAAGATTAAATGTAGTAGAGTCCTTAAAGAATGGAGATACTGCAGCAACAACAACAAGTACAAGTATATTTGCAAATAATACAGAATTTACAAATCTTGGGATTGAAGCAAACGTATACTTAACACCTACTGTCGGAATATCTGCAGGAGTGGCATCAGCAATTAGAGGAGAGATTATTGCCGCGGCAGCTGCGTATAATGTTGGTATATTTGTTGACTTAAAATAAATACATAAAGATTTAGATATGAAGAATGAAGCACACAATCACGAAAAAAGAGCACAAATAGAAGTTATAGAAGGGTATTGTCCAAATTGTTGGGGGTATCAAGAGTATCAAGGTAAAATCTATGACGCCGCAGAAAAAGCCAATGTGGACTTAAATAATGTCGAAAAGGTAAAAGGTTGGATCCAAGGATACGCCGAGAAAAACTTTCAAGGACTTAAGTTTGAAAAAAGAAATGGAGTAGATACATGTCCTGCATGTGTATCCTCAAATGAAGAATAATCATTTAAAAAAGCCCTTCTAGATATTTTTTTGAGCATGTAGTTCGTTATAAAAATATCGTTTTAATCCTCCTCTAAAACGTATTTCTTAACTTAACTATAAAGACATGTCTACAATGAAAAAATCTAGAAGAACTTTTCTATTATAAACAGCTTTATCACCAACATTAATTCCGTTATCACAAACGTTTAGTCCTAGTTTACAGCAGACGAGCGATAATGAAAATGAGATAGGTCCTAAGAAAGGCTATACACCTCAGATAGGTACTTTAGTATCAATGATGAATTGGATGAGAGGACCAATCATGAGCTCAGTAAGAGGACTTTCAGTGAGTGACCTAGATTATCTGCACGATGAAAATTCTAATTCTATAGGAGCCATGTTGCTTCATTTGGCTGCAACCGAAAAGTATTATCAACTCAATACATTTGAAGGAATGCGTTGGGGGAGTTGGGATAGAAAAATTAGTGCAGAATGGGATACCCCAATGGATTTAGGTGAAAGAGGACGACAGATGATAAAGGGAAATCCATTAGATTATTACATTGAAAAATTGGAGACTGTGCGAGAACATTCTCTTAAAGAATTGGCAAAAAGAGATGACGAATGGTTACTGTCTGTGGATGAAACATGGGGTTGGGGACCAACAAATAATTATTGTAAGTGGTTTCATGTTGTTGAACATGAATCTAATCACAATGGTCAAATAAAATATATTGCGAGTCGGATATCTTGATTTCATATACAATAGAATTGTAATAATTCGTGATTAAAAGCCAAATAGCTTTGTCAAGTTCCAATATTGACGATCTCAAACGAATAGATAGACTTCTAGCTGAATAAGGTTTATTCTAAAGAATTTACTAATTTCAGATGTGAATACTTCCAAAAATTATTTAGCGGCTATCATGTTTACTGACATTGTTGGCTACAGTGCCTTAATGGAGAAAAGTGTTACTACCGCGATGGGGATGGTAGGAAGGTATGAAATGATATGTGAAAGTATTGTTGAAAAACACAATGGTAGAATAGTCAAGAAATTTGGAGATGGGGGCTTATTCATATTCAACAGTACTGTTGATGCCATCAATTGTTCGGAGGAATTACAACTTAAATGTCGCGAATATCCAGAAATTCCACTTCGTATTGGGTTGCATTCCGGTGAAGTAATTGAAAAGGATAATGATGTTTTCGGTAATGCAATAAATATTGCATCTAGAATAGAATCAATGGCTGTGTCTGGAGGTGTTTTATTCTCTGATAGCATCTATGAGCAAATAAAAAATGTTCCTGGGATTTCTTCTCTATCAATTGGCCATGTTAAGTTCAAGAATATTGAAAAGCCTATGGAGGTTTTTGCGCTAACAAATCAAAATTTCCCAATTCCAATTAGGCCGCAATTAGGGCAACAAGACAAATCGACTCAGAAGGGATTTAAAAAACTACCAATTTTAATTATTGGCTTGGCTTTGAGCATGTTAACTGCAGTATTAGGTTTTAATTATTTAAAATCTAATAATAAAGTCCATGTAGTTTCACTAGAAGAAGAAAATGATGTTGTAAATCGATCTATAGCTATTTTACCATTTGACAATATGAGTGGTAGCCAAGACAACCAATATTTTGCAGATGGAATGCACGATGATCTCCTTACTTTTTTATCCAAATCAAAAGATTTAAAAGTGATATCAAGAACTTCTGTTTCTAAGTTAAAGGATAGTAAACGAAGTATAGGTGAAATAGCCAATTTACTTGGTGTGACACATGTCATGGAAGGAAGTGTCAGAAGAGTTGGTGATAATGTCAGAATTAATGTTCAATTGATCGACGCAACTACTGACAATACTTTATGGGCTGATACGTATAATGAAGCTGTAACAACTCAAAATATTTTTGAAATTCAATCAGAAATTGTCACAAAAATTTCTAGCACCTTAATGTCATCTGTTTTTAATAATGCTGGAGAGCTACAGCCAAGTTCTTACACAAGTAGTCTTGAAGCGTATGAAAAATATTTAAGGGCAAAACAATTGAAAGAGTCAGGTGATCGGGAATCTTTATATAAGGCTAAAGAATTATTGGATGAGGCGCTTGAATTGGATGGAGAATTTGCTGAAGCTATTGTACTATTAGGCAACCTTCATATACACCTTGTTTATTATGGAGGAGAAGATCCGGATGTTTACTTTCCAAAGTCTTGGGACTATATGGAGAAGGGCATGGAACTCAAACCAGAACTGTCAGATGTGCACAGTTTGAAAGGGAGTTTGTACCATTGGTGGAAAAGAGAATTTGAAGGTGCCAAGCAGTCCTATGATAAAGCTATTCAATTGCAACCAAATAACTACAGTGCTTTATATGGTCTTGCAATTGCTTATCAAGATTTAAATTTAGATGTCAAAGAGATTAATAAATTGTTACAGAAAGCACTAGCCATTAATCCATTAAACCCTGACCTAATTAATTTGAATGGTATTTATCAAAGAGAAAACAATCAAACTAATCAAGCTTTGCAGACATTTAAAAAGGGAATAGAAATAGAACCACATCATTCAAATTTGTGGTTGAATTATGCACAAACGTTTTATTTTAAAGCAAGAATAGATTCTGTCGCAATTATAAGCCATCAAAGTATTTTAAATAATGGTAAAGACGGTAGAAATATCTCTACATACCTACGAGCGCTTACCAATTTGTCTGCATTACCGGAATTGGAAAAGGAGTTAAGCTCGTTTATTGTTGATTCTAGACAAGATAGTATTACCTTATTAAGCTTTTTAAGGTCTTATCATTTGCTTAATAATGAATTTGAATTGGTAAATGAAAAGACTGACAAACTCGTAAAATTAAAGGCAAGAAGACTAGATGCCAATTCTAAATATTCTTCCTTGATTGGAGACTTGTCTCGCTTTGAAGACCAATACTATAAATCTAATTTTGAAGAGGCTGTCAAGCAGTATGATAAACTATTTGCAGATGTTGATCCTAAGGATATAATTAATAATTATTCTCAAAATGATTTAAATGCAACAATTGGATATATACATGCACTTCGACAAACAGGTAATACAGAAAGAGCAGATGTTTTTATTCAATTAATCAAAGAAAAAATTGCTAATTCTACAAATATAAATATTAGACTACTTGACAAATTATACATTAATTATCTTAATGCAACATTGGCAATTTTTGAAAATGAGTATGACAAAGTAGCTGGCTACTTAAGTGAATTCTTGAAGAATGGAAATTTGGGAAGTCTTGTCTGGATTGAAATAGATCCTTTATTTGATGCGCTTGAAGGAAACGAATTTTTTGAAAACTTAATAAGGGAATGTGAAGACGAGATAAGTACTCAACAAGATGTGTTACGGGATTACCTTGCAAATATTTCTTCTGTAGGGTAGACTTTGAAGATGGTCATTTCGTAAATTACTTTTGCAGAAAAGCAATCGCATCCTTTGCAGATATGACTGGCTTTTCTTCCATTGGTATGTGGCCTACTTTTTCGTAAGAGATAATTCTGGAGTTTGGAATTGCATCGTCAAATTTATGTGCGGATGCCATCGGTATCCAAGGATCTTCTTCTCCCCACATCAATAGCGTTGGTTCTTCCAGATTGGATAATTGGTCTGTTCTGTTACGACGAGTTCCTTTGGCTCTAGCAACAAGTGCTCGTCGGTTGCCTTCACGGAGGCTCATATGATAGTAGCGATCTATTAATTCGTCTGTGATCCTAGAATCGTCATATTGAACTTCTTTCAAGTTCTTTTCTACAAGAGAACGAACACTAATTTTTGTAAGTAATGGTGCAAGTATCGGGTTGTTGATTAGTTTTGATAACGAACTTGGTTTGCCAGGAAAACCAGCTGATGCAATTAGTACTAATTTGTTTACTCTCTCAGGATTATCTAATGCATAATTCCATGCAAAATACCCACCTAAAGAATTGCCTGCAATATGAAAAGAATCGATAGACAGGTTATTCATTAATGTTGTTATAAAGGAATTATACATATCTAATGAATAATCATCATTTGCTGATGGTCCTGTCAATCCAAAAGCAGGCAAGTCTACACTAATGCACGTGAAAGAATCTTTTAAAATCTCAACCCAAGGCTCCCAAGTATGTAAAGAAGATGCAGTGCCATGTAACAACAATACAGCAGGACCACTGCCTTCTTTTCTATAGTGAGCCTTCATACCATTAATGTCCATAAATACTGATGGCGCAGGTGCATATTGTGTTTTTAATTTTTCAACAGGGATGTCTGCTTTTCGGAGAAATATAAAGGAAACTAAAAAAAGTACAAAAATAAACACAAGTAGGTAAAGGATTTTTTTCATACCAAGTTAAATTAGATTATAGTTGTCAGTAATTTCTACGTCAATCATACTCAATGATATTGTGATTTTCCTTAATTTACACTCATTAGTTTGCAATCAATGAAATTAATTGTTTTTATTCTGTTCATCCTATGTTTTTCTGCTTGCAGTACAACTAATCGTACATTTTATAAAGACTCTGCTAAAAATTGGCAATCCTCAAATACTGAGTCTCTTAAGGAGTTGGTTCACACGTTGTACTTAGTCGGTGATGGTGGTGACATTGATGATCCAACTCAAGGTAATTTCGTCATGGATGCTGTAAAACATAAAATCAGTAAGGAAGATGAAAACACATCACTTGTTTTTTTGGGTGATAATATTTACCCAGCAGGGATGCCCAAAAAAGACGATCCTACTCGCGCCTTATCAGAAGCAATTATTAAGTCGCAATTACAACTAGCGACTGAATTTCCAGGCAAGACATACTTTATTCCGGGTAATCATGACTGGAATAGAATGAGTAAAGGTGGACTAAAAGCCATGAAGCGCCAAGAGAAGTTCATTGAAGACTATTTTAAAGGAGATGATCCTAAAGTTAGAATGTACCCCTCCAATGGTTGTGCTGATCCTAAGGTTGTCATAATTCATAAAGATCTTGCTTTTGTATTCATCGATACACAGTGGTGGTTGCAAGATTGGGATAAAGAGAAAAATATAAATCGCGGATGTGAGATCAAGTCAAAGTCTGATTTTCTTAATTCCATGGAAGAGATTTTGACTGACCACAAAAATGACGAGGTGGTTATTTTGATGCATCACCCTATACATTCTGATGGCACTCATGGTGGATATTTTCCATTGAAAGATCATCTATTTCCATTATCAAATCTAAAAAATTTATATATCCCTTTGCCGATAATTGGTTCTCTATATCCTTTAATGCGCAAATCTGGAATTGCGAAACAGGACATTCCCAATATGCGAAATAGAGAGATCATGCAGGGCATTAACGACATAGCTTTGCACCTAAGGATGAATGTATTGTTTGCATCAGGTCATGACCATAATTTGCAATATTTTGACTTCGGAAATTTAAAGCACATAGTAAGTGGCTCAGCTGCTAAAACTGATTTTGTCAAGAAAGGTGAAAAGGCAACATTTGCGACAGAATCAAGAGGATACGTGAAAGTAGAATTTTATGAGGATTTCGAAGTGTGGGCGGACTTTTATCGTGTGTCAGATTTTGCAAAAGATGTTGAGCTTTTATTCAGAACTCAGATCAGAGAGCCTAGAGCAGGTACCATGGACGAAGAAATTACTTATGGTCCAATTACCAAAACTGACACCATTGTAGCAGCTAATCCAACATTTGCAGCGGGTGCATTTAAAAAAGCGTTTTTGGGTAAACAGTACAGGGACACTTGGAGGACGCCAGTAAAGGCAGAAATGATTGACTTGACGACAAAGCATGGTGGCTTAACACCAATTAAAAAGGGTGGCGGGATGGCTTCTAATTCCTTACGAATGGAAAAAGAAAATGGTCAGCAATATATCCTTAGATCGATTAATAAAGATTATACAAAGCTGGTACCTCCTCAATTTGGCAATCTCAAATTACTTGACCTGATGAAAGATCAGAATAGTGCAAGTCATCCTTATGGCGCATTGGTCATTCCAAAGTTATCTCAAGCAGCTGGTGTATATTATACAAATCCTAAACTTGCCTATTTAAAACACCAACCTGGATTAGACAATTACAACAGCCAGTTTCCAGAAGAATTGTATTTACTTGAAGAAAGACCTTCCGGTAATTGGAGTAATGCTGCACAATTTGGTAATTCATCAAAAATTATTGGCTATACAGACCTTTTGGTAAATCTTAGGGAGAAAAAAACGCATATAGTCGATCAGTCTTGGGTGCTCAAATCTCGCTTATTTGATTTGTGGATTCACGATTGGGATAGACATGATGATCAATGGCGATGGGCATCTTTTGAAGAAGATGATAAAACTATTTATCGGCCAATTCCAAGAGACAGGGATCAGGCATTTTATAAGTTTGTTGGTGTTGTTCCGTCTTACATTTCAGGGTTTTTGATAAAGCAATTCAAAACAATGAAGGACGATCTCAAGGCGGTGAAGCACGCAGCATTTAATGCTAGACATTTTGATCGTTATTTCTTGAATGAACTTGAATGGTCTGATTGGGAGCGAGTCATTGCGCAACTGCAGAGAGATATCTCAGATCAAGACATAGAAGATGCAATGACAGCTTTACCTGAAGAAGTTATGAACTTAAGTGCGGTAGAGTTGAGCCGGAAATTAAAAAGCCGCCGAAATCAATTGCGTGATATTGGACGTAAATATTTTTTATTCATCAATAAAGAAGTTGAAATCACTGGTACAGATGACGACGATAGATTTGAGATAGAACATATGGCTAATGGTCATATGAAAATAAAGGTTTTTGCAATTCGTAAAACGAAAGGTGATTTATTAAAATATGATAGAAATTTTGATCCAAAAATTTCTAAAGAGGTGCGGTTGTATGGACTAAGAGGTAAAGATGAATTTAAAATTACTGGTGTCGACAAATCTTCCATTCGCTTACGCATTATTGGAGGAGAGGATGATGATACTATCAGTAATGAGTCTGGATCAAAAATGTTCGCTTATGATGACTTGGATGGTATAAAAATGGATGGGTCAGGAATCGTAAATAAAACATCTTCTGATTTGGACGTGAATGAGTATGATAGGAATGAATTTCAATACAATACTAATTTTCCGTATTTGACTTTTGGCCACACAGTCGATGACGGATTTTGGTTTGGTGCAGGTATGAATTGGATGAATCAAGGTTGGAGAAAATCACCATATAAGTCATCTCATAAATTCTCTTTTCGTGTAGCACCTGGAGGCCGTAATTCCGTGATTGCAAATTATGATGGGCATTTTCCTAATGCGATTGGGATGGTAGATTTTGCACCGTCATTTGGAATTCTGTCACCTCATTATGAAAATTACTTTGGACTTGGAAATGAATCAGTAAATGAAAAACGAGACATACAATATAATTGGGTGCGTCTTCAGTCTTACTATGCTGCACCATTATGGAAGATAACAAGTGATAATCGCTTACTGGACTTTACCTTTGGGCCATCATACTGGTCCCATGATATAAAGAATTCTGAAAGCAGAATTGCTACAGATGATGTCTTGGGATTCAGCGATGAAGATTTTCAGCGTAAAGATTTTATTGGACTTCAAGCAAGTATTGATGCGGAGTTGGTAGATAATAAAGTTTTCCCAACTGGAGGAGCAGTTTTTAATTCCTCTATACACTTTATGAATGGACTAAATCATGACGATTATGTGCTTGATTTCAAAACAGAGCTTTCATTGTATGTTCGGCTATTGGTCAAACCCCAATTGGTGCTAGCAAATAGTGTGGGATTCAATAAAGTAATCGGTGATCCACAATTTTACCAAACGGCAGATCTTGGAAATACAACAAGTCTGAGAGGGTTTCGCGAAAATCGGTTTCGAGGGGATTCTGCGTTTTACCATAACATCGATTTAAGACTATTTTTATTTAAATGGGACAATGTATTTCTACCAATGGATGTCGGTGTGCTAGGAGGATTTGATTATGGTCGTGTGTGGTTAAATGGCGAACAATCAGATACATGGCACAACAGTCGCACGATTGGTGTTTGGATGGAATTACTAGGCTTGGCTGTCTTACAACCTCATTACAGCTTTACCGAGGAAGGAAATGTATTTGCGCTTAGGCTGGGATTTAATTTTTGATAGAATTTATATTTAACTGTTTTTGTCCACTATTGCTTGAAGTTAGTTCCTGCCAAAAGCTGGTAATTTTATTGAATAGCAATTATATTCATTAGTAGAATTGAATTAAAATACTTTACAACTGAGAATGTTAATGAAAGATGGATCAATACTTAATGAATGCTTGAATTGCCAGCACCAATTACCTGAAAGTGCATCTTTTTGCCCTAACTGTGGACAGAAAAGTACTGACGGACTAATCTCCTTAAAAGAATTCATTGCCAAGTTTTTTGATAATGTATTTAATGTAAATTCAAAAATCTTCCAGACGCTAAGGTGGTTGTGCATTCCTGCTAAATTGACTTCAGAATATTTCAAAGGAAAACATAAAACTTACTATCACCCCATACGCTTGTATTTAGTGATGTCTTTGATCTTTTTTGCAATTCTAAGTTTTACAGGTGATATTTTGGAGGATAATAATTTAGTTAAAATGCAAATTGATGAAGATGACTCTATAAGCTTAGAAGAGATAATAAGGACAGAGGGTAATAAAAT
>CAYVFU010000040.1:26431-41984 GCA_964450495.1 uncultured Saprospiraceae bacterium
AATAAAATCTAAGCAGATTCTCCGTTTTGTGAAAGATCAAAGTGGTTTTCAAAGAAAATTTGTTCAAAATATTCCGTTAATGTTACTGGTTATGATGCCCTTCTTAGCCTTGTTTTTAAAATTACTCTACATACGGAATGGCAGATTTTATGTGGAGCACTTAGTGTTAAATTTTCATCACCACGCTTTTGCTTTTTTTATATTTTCTTTATTTTTTCTCTTACCTGAGACTTTTAAAAATGTGCTCTTTGTACCTATATTAATTATGTTATTTGTTTATCTGTATTTTACAATGAAAAACTACTATAGACAAGGATATGGTAAGACATTTTCCAAATTTATTGCTTTTAATTTTTTCTACTTATTCTCTTTTGCTTTAGTGCTTGTATTGACTTTGGTAATCAATTTATTACTCTTTTAATTTGTTTGGGTCAGCTGAGTTTGCATGGTTAAAGAATTAGCTTTTACGTTTAATTAGAAATTCTGGCGTTTATAATAGGCACCTGTTATTCTGTTCTTGACCCAATTATTACAGTCTTGTACTTTAGTACTTTTAGCTTAAAGCTTTCAAAAATTTAGGCTTCTGCTAATTCTTTTTATCTATCTTCTAATATTCATTTAACTATAAACAATCTTTCATGTTAGTTATTAATAGAAAAAAGCCGATTGGATATGAACCTACTCTGCATGGTGCTTTTAGCGAAAATGCAAAATTGGAGGTTGTTTCGGATAATGCTGAGTTAATGATTTACAAATTGTCGGTTGATAAAGAATTTGTATATGAAGAATTGAGCGTAAAATGGAAACTAGAAAATATTGGTGCAAAAGGCACGTGGTCTGCCAGTACAAATTTAGACAAACGTTTTCGTACAGATTGGGAATTACCACAAATCTATTCGTCCATTTATCATGATATTCCAATTGTCTGTTTATTTGGATATGATGATGAGAATATAATGACAGCTGCTTGTTCTGATGCGGTTAATGAATTGCAAATGTCATGTGGTTTGAGAGAGGAAGACAATCATTTTTATGTAGACATACATTTCTTTAAAGATTCTATAATTACTGAAGACTATTCAACACTTATATACATCAATAAAGGACAGAATCCTTTTTGTGCAGCTGTCATGCAGGCCCGGCAATGGATTATCAAATCAGCAGATATCAACTTGGCTCCTGTTCCAACGCTTGCAAAGAAACCAGTGTACAGTACATGGTATTCTTTTCATCAGGATCTAGCCGAACAAACATTAATTGAAGAATGTAGAGAAGCAAAAACATATGGCTATGATGTTGTGATCATCGACGATGGGTGGCAAACAAATGACGACAACAGAGGTTATGATTTCACTGGCGATTGGAATCCAGAACGATTTCCAACTTTTCCAAAACTAATTAAAGAATTACAGGACATCGGAATGGCTGTTATGATTTGGTTTTCTGTTCCTTTTTGTGGAAAAAAATCAAATGCCTATAAAGAGTTCGCAGGAAAATTTCTCACAGAAGATCATCCTTGGGCACCTGTCTTTGATCCTCGATTTCCTGATGTCAGAGAATATTTGGTTAGTAAATATGTACGAGCTATAAAGGACTGGAATCTCCAAGGTCTTAAGTTGGATTTTATTGACGATTTTAAAGTTTACCCTGATACGGAAATAAATGAATTAAAGGGAAGGGACACCTTATCTGTTGCCCTTGGAGTTTCGAGATTAATTCAGGAAGTAAAACATGCATTACATGCCATTAATCCAGATGTCCTGATCGAATTTCGTCAAAAATATATTAGTCCACCTTTGGCTTCATTGGGTAATATGTTTAGAGCATTCGATTGTCCAAGCGATCCCTTAATGAATAGGATGCGAACCACAGACGTGAAGCTAATCTGTGGTGACGCCGCTGTACATTCTGATATGCTTACTTGGAGTAAGAATGAACCTGTACATATAGGCGCACTTCAATTTACAAGTGTCTTATTTTCTGTACCACAATTGTCTGTTTTGTTAAAAGATCGCTCTGACGAAGAAAAACAAATGATAAAATTCTTTACCAATTATTGGATTGAAAACGCTCATGTGCTATTAAGTCAAGACTTCAATGCAAAAGGACCGTTGTCTAATTATACTTCTTTAGAAGCTGTGGCAGATGACAAACGTATTTATGGTATTTATGAAGATGTCGTACTTGAAGTTAACTTGGATGCAAGTGAGATACATATCATTAACGGTAAATTGACAGAGAGGATTTATATTCAAGAAGTAGAGGGATTCAAAGATCTTGAATTACAAGTATTCAATTGTTTAGGTGATGATGTTACTCAAGCAAATGTTTACAATGGCAGTTATCTTGCTGTGCCAGCGAATGGTATTATAAAAATCTTTAAGAGGTGAGTCTTAAGTAGCATGAATAGCTGTCATTTCGTAAGACAAAGATTATTAAGATTTAATTATCTTCATTCAACTATTTGAGATTTATGGAATCAGCGTGGAAGAAATTTTCCAAAGAACAAATCAAACTAACTACTAAGGTTAAACTAGCGGGTAATTGGGATTTGATCAGTCGAGCACCTGGTAGAATTAACTTAATAGGCGAACACACAGACTATAATGGGGGCCTAGTGTTTCCAGCAGCTGTGGATAAATACATGTATTTCGCGTGTCGCAAAACTGGGACTAAAACCGTAGAGGCAACGGCACTAGATCTAAATGAACAGTTAAACATCGACTTGACTGATTTAAAAATTACCGGTACACTTTGGGCAGATTTTATAAGTGGCATACTATTACAATTTCAAGAACGGGGATATGAATTAAGTGGTTTTGAGGTTGCGTTGACAAGCGAAGTACCTATTGGCTCTGGTATGAGTTCTTCTTCAGCTTTAGAAATGGGTGTAATTTTAGCAATTGCAACATTACATAATATCGAACTGCCAAAATGGGATGCTATCGAAATGTCTCAAAAATCGAATCATGAATTTCTTGGGATTAAGGGTGGGATTTTGGATCAGTTTTCTTCAAGTTTTGGTCAGCTTAATCGGGCCATGCTAATGGATTGTTCAAATCGCTCATTTGAATATGTTGACATTGATTTAAAAGAGTATGAGTTGTTGTTAATCAATTCTTGTGTTACCCATAATCATTTATTGTCTGGATATAATGACCGTGTTAAAGAATGTCAACAAGCATTGCAAGAAATACAAAGTATATTTCCTAATGTTGAAACTCTCAGTGACGAATATGCCATTCGTGAAGTTTCTTTTTCTAATGAATTGCTTTACAAGCGAGCTAGTTTTATTAGAGAGGAAAATGATCGGGTCAATAAATTTCGAATAGCATTAAATAATAGTGATTTAATCAAATGTGGACAACTATTAAATGAAGGTCACCGTGGATTGTCATCTAAATATGAAGTCAGTTGTGATGAGCTCGATTTTTTAGCATCAGAAGCAAAGTCTGAACCTGGAGTGCTTGGTTGTCGCATGATGGGTGGGGGATTTGGTGGGTGCACAATAAATCTAATTAAATCATCAAATAGACAAAAGTTAATGAACGACATTGAAAAGAAGTATATTAATACATTCGGTATTGAGCCAGAATTCTATTCAGTACATATGTCGGATGGTGCAGGGATTCTTAGATTATAAATGTAAATCTTAATTAATGAATGAATCATTGCGATCATACCAAGATGCACAAGGACGATTTGCCATGTTTCCAGGTAAAAAGCAAAAGATAAAACAACAGCTGATGTTAGAATATCTGGCCTCTTTTTTCGAAACAGATAAAACATATTCAGAACAAGAAGTCAATGATATTTTAAATGAACACCATACGTTTGAAGACCCAGCTAGTTTGCGAAGATTAATGTTTGGCAAAGGATTGCTTGGGCGCACCTTAGATGGAAGAAGTTATTGGAGAATCTAATTAAGAGCAACATTGAACGGGCCTGACGATTAAAACGACTTTGACTAATGCTACAGCATTGAAACCACACTCAAACTATTTAATTTTTCCGTTCATCGAGTAATTTTAACCGTTCGTCAGTATTACCTGTGGCTAAGCTAAAAAGAACATATATTGAGATCATCAAACGATAACGAAACGATACCATTTTCATCAACATCAAAACAAATTGATTATGGAAACCACAAATAATTATTGGCGCAGCTTCTTAGAACGCAAGATGAATCTTCTCTAGATTTGACGCTACCAAGCCATATCGTATTAATGGCTTCGTTTTTACTCAAATACATACACAAATAGAAAGTAGGGAAGTAACATAACAAAATAGTATGTTCACTTTAACTGCTTCACAGAATGATCGAGACAATAAAAATTTTCGAACATTTAGGAATATTGAAGTATGGCATAGATCAGTAAGAGCTATGTTGCTATTTTCAATTCAATCAGACTTTTTTTATTACTAAAGCTTAGCAACTTCCGCTTCTGCGTATTGGATTGAAAACCAATAATAGGGTTTTCTTTCCAGTACCTTTTAGCTAGTTGTTTTGAGATTTCTAAATCATAAGATATGAACTATCAAACATTTCCAAATCAGCACATTACCAAAAGAGAAAAGCAAGTGTTGTCACTTATTGCCTACGAATACAGTACGAAGCAAATTGCAGCTAAGCTAGATGTGGCTTATGAAACGGCACACACCCATCGTCAAAATTTGCTGAAAAAACTAGAAGTTGCAAATACAGCAGGCATGATTAGAGTCGCTTTTGAAGAAGGACTTTTAACAATTAGATGAAGGATCAAACTCTTGATTCTCAACTTCCAATATATACCTTAACTTATTGACTTTATGAATTTGAGCCAGTGTAAACAATGCACTGGCTCTTTTTAAATGTTTTCAAGAACATACATAAGACTATTAACATAATATAAGTGTTCTTTTTTGTACATTTCTCAAAACTTAAAACATATGATGTGCGGGCGTTTACTCAGAAAGTGCATTACTTTCTTTTTATTATTCAGCTTTTTTATCGGCAATTCTCAAACTACTCTTGCTCCTGGTGATATAGTCATAATAGGGTTGAGTGGAGATAATAAATCATTCAGATTTGTGCCTCTGGTTAATTTGGCTGCCAATACTCAAATTTTATTTACAGATAGTGGTTGGATTACGGCCACATCCAGTTTTCGCCCAAA
The DNA here is from genome assembly GCA_964450495.1 of uncultured Saprospiraceae bacterium. GTDB lineage: Bacteria > Bacteroidota > Bacteroidia > Chitinophagales > Saprospiraceae > CALFUK01. Next base: position 31,588 of record CAYVFU010000040.1, read on the forward strand.
TGAAGGTGCGGTGAGGTATACTGCTCCTGCTGGTGGTGTAGTTGCAGGAACAAACATTGAATATGCCGGTTTAGGAGGTGAATGGACGGACGCCGGTGATCCTAATGTGGGAACGAATGACTTGCTTTTAAATACAAGCGGAGATCAAGTTTTTGCCTTTCAAGGAACAACAGCAGCACCTAATTTTATTTTTGCTGTACAATCAAATAGCTTAAATTGGCAGGCTGCTGCAACAAATTCTAATAACTCAGCATTACCGACTGGTTTGGTCGATGGGCTTACTGCGGTTTCATTTGGAAGCGGTACCGGTGATGGCGATGAATTTGACAATATATGGTACAACGGAGTAAATACGAATGACTGTCCTGCAGATATTCTTGCTAGTGTTGGCAATGAGTCTAATTGGACTGGGAATAATACAAGTTATGCGCCTGTGTCATTTTCGTTCACATTGCCAAGTAGTTGTAGCGGTGGAGGAGGTGGAATGCCTACGACGGAATTGATTTCAACAATTCAAGGAAGCGGACCTAGTGCCACTAATGTCGGAAGTTTAGTCACCGTCGAAGCAGTCGTTATAGGCGACTATCAAGCCGCGGATGAAATGCGAGGATTTTTTATACAGGAAGAAGATGCTGACCATGATGCTGATACCTTGACATCAGAAGGTATTTATGTGTTTTGTGATGCCTGTCCTGTAAATGTTGCTGAAGGAGATCTAGTGGAAGTCACAGGTGTTGTCACAGAGTTTGCTAATCTGACAGAAATTAGTGTTGTTGCTGCTGGTGGAAATGTTACCATAGTGTCTTCTAACAAATTAGGTTTAGTCACACCAGCAACATTGAGTTTACCTGCTGCAACTTCTACCTCTGCTTCAACGACCTATGAATCTGTAGAATCAATGCTTGTTGAATTCACAAATACATTGACGGTTACTGAGCATTTTCAATTGGCTCGATATGGCCAACTTGTCTTGTCTGCTGGTGGTAAACAAATCCAGTATACACAAACAAATCAACCCTCTGCAGCTGGGTATACAGCACACCAAACAAACATAAACCTAAACAGAATAATACTAGACGACTATAATGATGATCAAAATATTGACCCAGTCTTACATCCCGTACCTGGTGGATTTTCTAATACCAACATCGTAAGAGGTGGAAGCACTGTTACTTCACTTAAAGGGATAATGGACTGGTCTTGGGCAGGGTTTTCTGGGACTGATGCATGGAGAATAAGACCAGTAAAGCATGATCCTGTATCATTTATAGACTCTAATCCTAGAGTATCACCTGGACCTGCAGTAGGTGGTGATGTGAAAGTTGTCAGTTTTAATGTCCTTAATTATTTTAATGGCAATGGTAGTGGTGGTGGATTTCCAACTTCAAGAGGAGCACATTCTCAAGCAGAATTAGATAGGCAGACAGATAAGATTGTATCTGCTCTTACATCGATTGATGCTGACATCATAGCCTTAGTTGAGTTAGAAAATGATTATTCTGATGGGGCTAATAGTGCGATTGCTTCTTTAGTCACCGCTCTGAATGCGAGTCCAGGAAGTACTGTGTATGATTATGTAAATCCTGGCTCTAATATTGGTACAGACGAAATTGTAAATGGGTTTATATACAAAAGCAATGTTATAGGCTTGTCAGGTCCTTTATCTATTTTAGATACGCCAGGTTTCCTTGATCCAAATGGGACAGGTTCATCGAGAAATAGACCTGCGATTGCTCAAACATTTGAAGTGATCCTTTCTAGCAATCCAAGTTTTGGTGAAAAAATAACAGTGGCAGCAAATCATTTAAAATCTAAAGGGAGTTCTTGTGGTGCCGGAGATGATGATACCACAACAGGCCAAGGAAATTGTAATGGAACAAGAGCATTAGCTGCCACGGAATTAGTAAACTGGTTGGCAACGGATCCAACTGCAAGTGGCGATACCGATTTTATGATAGTAGGCGATTTGAATGCATATGCCATGGAAGATCCTATTGACAATATCGTTAATATGGGATATACAGACCTGGCGACAATGTTTAATCCAATGAGTACAAGTTTTGTCTTTAGTGGTGAGTGGGGCACCTTGGACTATGCTTTGGTTAATGCAGATCTATTGGCGCAAGTGACAGATATGACAGTTTGGAACATCAATGCGGATGAAGTCTCCTTATTAGATTATAACGATACTGTACAGGATAATGGTGAGCAAGCATTTGAAGCTAAACCGCCGACAAATCCTTTGTATGCTAGTGATGAGTGGAGATCATCTGACCATGATCCTATTGTTGTTGGGTTATCATTAGGTAACTCTTTATGTCCAAGTACCCTCAATATACCAGGAGCAGTTCCATCTGGTTTGTATGAAGCTGGAATCTCTATTGTATCAGACGGGCAAGTAATTGGATCTACTTCTGTTGATTATTCATCAGGCAGCATAATCTGTCTAGATCCAGGATTTGAAGTTGATACTTCTGGAGAATTTCATGCATTTATCCAAGGCTGTAATTGATTACGTAAAGTAGGTAGTAATTAATTTTTCTAAACGTTCCTACACCCAAGCATGGGATGATGGGGTAGTGGACTCATTTCGTTGTCATCTTAAATCAATAAACGCAAGCGTACCAATTTGCATTAAAAATGCCCAACTAAAGCTTACAGTCGCTAAAAGGTCTATCATAAATCCCCAGCCACGCGCTATATATGTGGCTGTTGATTGCGCACCGTAGGAACCGTAGGAGCTTAAGCCAAATGACATTGGGTTAAAACCCTTTGGCTCGCCCAACGTCAAGAGTCATTTATTTACATCAATAAAATAATTTCAACTTAAGATTTTCCTCTACTAAGATTTTTCCTGAATTTTTAATAGTGTTGTTTGAATGCGTGTTGTTTTTAGCACCCCATAACAAAGCAACGAGCTCAACACCATTATTGCTAAATGTATTATCCGAAATGGCGACATTGATTATTCCGTAAGTGTTTAATAGGACACCATTTTTCTCTTTGGCGCCGCATTGAGTGAACGTACTGTTTGTGACGGATAAATTACCGCCTACTGTTGATTCATCATAACCACCTCTATAATAGTCTACAACATTTGACGCAATGTTTTCAAAGGTACATTCCTTAATGGTAATGTTTTCTGCATTGTATTCTCCCTTGTCTTCAGTCTCTTCTGATAATTCAAAACCGTTCTGGCAGTTTTTAAATGTTGAACCAACAAGAATTATATGTTCTGAAAAGGAGTATTTATATGCTTTAAGGATGTATTCAAAATTTTCGACTTGACAATTTTCTAGCGTTAGATTATATAGACTAGACATGTTTTCTTTCAAGCTTGCAAAGGCATGCTGAGTTTGCTGACCTACAAGATGAATTCCTTTGAGTATTAATTTACCATTTGGATTCATTTCGAATAATGGAGTACCTGCTGCTCCTGTATAAGATAGTGTGACATCTGCATCTTTCGATTGAATCGTTACTGCTTTATTTATTTTTAGTGATGCTGGAATGTCATAAATTCCTTCAGACAATTCGATAACATCTCCTTCAGCAGCTTTATCAATTGCAGTAATTAAATTTTGTGTGTTATTTACTGTATGAGTATTAGATGTTGAACCTGCCTTTTCTGGGGCAAACCAATCGGTACCATATTTTGATCTATCCAAAATAGATGGTGCACTAAGAGGTGATCCAGCTATTGCGCCAATTGAGTTGTTTTCAGCTCGACTAGCACCAAATAGATCTTTATTAAATTCTTCAAAGCCAAAACCTTGATAAACAGCTACATCAGCAAAGCCAGCGGTTGGGGCATAAATATTATTACCTAATCCTTTCAGACCAAAGGATAATACCTCGACTCCATCTACAAATTCAAAGTCAACACCTTGATTATTGATAACATTACTTTCAAATTGAATACCGTCCAGCAAATCGTGTGCAACGATAGGTGTGTTGTCTCCTTTAGAATTGTGAATTAAATTGTTAGCAACAACAGTTCTGATCGGACGAGCAGATCTGATTTCTGATGCAGGTAAAACATCTTTTTGGCTGACATTAGAGCCAACACCAAATTGTAAAGGAGCTGTACAGTCAATCCATGAATTATGGGCAACTGTAACATCTGTCACTTGAATGTATCGATTCAGTGGTGACTTTGGAATCCCGTTCATCACAGCCAATGGACTTCTAAAAGCAGATCCTTTTAGTTTGTAAAAATAATTATTGGTCACTGTATGTCCAGTGCCAATTAATCGTACACCACCATAATTTTCAGAGTCATCATCACCAATAAAATAATTGCCATCAACGGTGCAATAATTACCATGTCTGGTGACCAATGAGCCTTCACTTTTATAGAAAACATTATTTCTAAATTCATTGAAATTCGTTTTACTGGAAATGACTTCTACTTCACCGTTACATTGATCAAATAAGTTATTAGCAACTAAAGTATAGCTCGGACTCATGGACGTATAGCTGTCGCCAATTTGTATGGTCTCTGCACTTGGTCCACCTTTTGGCGGTCTAGGTCCAAAATGATTATGGATGATTTTATGATAGTTGTTTATGTTTCGATTCCCTGCAAGATCAACTCTAATTGTCGGTCCTCGATTAGATTTTCCGGCAAGGTAGCAATGATCCATTTGGTTATGTCTTCCCTTAAACATGACCCAGAGGTCTTGATGGTTTCGCTGCATTTTGTTGTAGTCCTTTATGACACAATTGGTGACAACGCAGTGATTGGCAACGGTATCCTGTAAAGCAAATGTGATGACCGCTCTTGAAGGAGAAAACCCATTCGTAAAATAGAGTCCTTCAACCACTATATAATCCCCTCCTAGCTGTAAATCAGATTGCCCTTGAAGTATCACTTCGCCAGGCGATTCTGCTTTAAGAGTGATTGGATTATCTTCTGTACCACTTTTCCTTATTTTAATCTGAAGATCATCATAAACACCATTTGCAATAGTGATGATATCTCCAGGTTCTGCATTAACAAGGGCATTTTGTAGTTCACTTTTAGTAGAGACCGATATCTGCTTGGCAACCATATCAGAGATTGACGCAGTCATGTCATCTTTATCTGTAATTGGCACAGAATTATTAAGAGGAGTTGTCGTACTGCAGTTATAAAATAAGCATACAATAAGAGCAAAAAATAAGGAGTATTTCATCAAATGTTGTATTAAAAAGTTTAGGCGTTTTTCCATAATTTTCGAATAGCAAGAAGGTCTTTTTTCATCGCATCGAAAACGACCTTTTTGTCTACAGTAATGTCAAATTTTCCTTTATCAGCACCACCAAGCGGATATTCTAAATGGAGTGTCACGGGCGGATTCAATCCATACCTTTTTAGTAATTTAAAGTAAGCATCGAAGTCAACCATTCCTTCACCGATAGGTACATTGATTAGCTTCCACTTTCCATCTTCTTTTCCCCATTTGAAATCTTTTAGTACAATCATTTTAATAGAATCTTTCAATAATTGTAGTCCATTTTTCCAAGACTTCCCTCCTTCTACTGTAGCATGTCGAATGTCGTATTGGGTGCCAAAAAAATGTTTGTCCGCTTTTTCAAGAAGTGTATGAACTTCCCAAACAGATGCACCGACATTTAGACCAGAATGATTTTGATAGCAACCGATGATGTTGTGTTTTTTATTAAGTACGCTAAGGTGATGCACATCGATTTGATACTTTTCTAAAGACTCGACCAGTGACAAATCTTTGATGTACTTATACCAACCTGTTCGGTAAATGGATACACCTGACTCACTTGCTGTTTTAATGATGTCAACATCTAATGGATTGTCCACAGACTCAATACTCGTTGTGATCATGTTACAATGAGAACCAGCTTCTTTGATATCGCTAATGGCTTTTGGAAGATCTGTGACTACATTTTCTGGGAGAATATGCCCCTTTGGCCTGACCGTTAAGTCAACACCATTGAATCCTAATTCCGCGGCCATCCGACCAGTTTCTTTATAGTCTAAAAACTGAAGATGCTTTGAAAAAATACTCACATCGAGTGTAGAAAGATCTTGATTTAATAGTCTATACAGCAGATCTGATTCAACAAAAGGGAATACAGACGAGGTAAACGCAACTTTTTTTAGAAAGGATCTTCTGTTGTCAATCATGAGCCATTAAATTGGTTGACCAATTTAGGAATAAGAATGGCTTTACGCTAATTATGGCTGTTATTTATGAATATTTTGACAAATAGAGTCTTGAAAATGTCTAATTGAGGCTAGTAAAATCTAGTTGTAAGTTTTGGCCTACTATATAGTCATCACCTAACAATCAGTAAGTCCCCATGATTTTTCGCATATCTAACCCTGCGATGGCCAATAAGGCGGTCTGTTAGCGTAACGTTCTGCCCTTTGGCCTCTAAATTGGCTAATTAATGACATACTCATCAAAATTGACCAATTTAGTTTTACGCATGTATTCCATCGTTCGGCCAGGATAATTATTTGGAATATTTCCATTCGCCGATTTATACCAACTGTCTTCCACTGTTGCCCAAATCATTTCTTCCAGTCGCTTTTGCGTAGATTGATGGTAAGCTTCCATTGTCGTTGCGCTAACCTCCATGGTTTTCAATTTATTTTGTTTTACCGCCTGTGCGCATTGAGCAATATATTCCGCTTGAGCTTCACTCATCAAAATGATGGAGTTATGACCTAAATTGGTATTAGGACCATACATCATAAATAGATTGGTAAAGTTAGTCACGGTCATCCCTAAATAATTAGTTGGACCGTCTTTCCAAGCTTCTTTGATGCTTATTCCTCTTTTGCCAGTAATGTCTAATCCCAATAGAAAAGGGTTCGTTTTAAAACCTGTTGAATAAATTAAAACATCTACCTCGTGGGCAGTTCCGTCTCCTGCGACTACGCCATTTGAGGTAATGGCTTGAACGCCTCCTGGAATTAACTGTACCGAAGGAAGAGCCAAAGCAGGGTAGTAGGTGTCGGAAAATAAAATTCGCTTAGCCCCCATTGGGTAATCGGGTGTTAAATGTTTAATTGTTTCGGGGTCTTTAATGTGCTTTTTGATGAAGTTAATGGTTTGCTTCTGATATAGCTTACGTATAAAACCATTGCCATTTTTCATTAAAAGAAATAAGCCTCCACCCAATAACCATATTTTAAGTCGATACATTTTTAATAGTAATGGGAATCGGCGAACCAGATTTTTTTCCCACTCTTTATAGGCTCTATCTTGCTTGGGGAGCATCCAGTTAGGAGAGCGTTGAAAAACTTTCACTTTCCCTGCTGTCTTGGCAATTTCTGGAATAAACTGCACCGCACTCGCTGCATTCCCAATAACACCAACTGTTTTTCCTTCTAAAGAAACATCATGGTTCCATTTAGCAGAATGAAAACTAGGACCAGCAAACGAATCTTTTCCTTTGAATTCTGGAATAGAAGGATGATGCAATTGTCCGATAGCTGAAACAAGCATTTTTCCGTTGTAGGTTTTTCCTCCTTTTGTTTGTATCGCCCAGATGCCTTCCTTTTCTTGCCAGTTGGCTGCTACTAATTCTTCTCCAAAACGAACGTGCTTATAAATCTCTCGTTTGCGCGCTACATATTTAATGTATTCCAATATCTGTGGCTGCATTGACCATTTATATTCCCATTCTGGATAGGGTTCAAAAGAGTAACTATACAAGGCAGAAGGAATATCGCATTCTGCTCCAGGGTAGGTATTCTCCCGCCATGTTCCACCAACGCCATCGGCTTTTTCAAGAATAATAAAATCTTCAATTCCTTTTTCTTTTAACTTGACAGCCATCGCTATTCCCGAAAAGCCGGTACCGACGATTATGCAGCTATGTGTGGTGTTGGACATTAATTTTTACTTTGTTATGAATTGCTTGATGGCTATATGGTTTGATTGCTTGATTGATAGCGTCTTGTAAATAATCTAGCTATCAAGCCATCAAACCATAACTTCTAATTAGGAATCCCAAATAACGGATTCCTCACAATCACAAAATTCAGGCAAACGGTCTTTGTACAATTCGTGTACTTTATTGCGTTTCACTTTCAATGTCGGCGTTAGTGTACCTTTTTCTACACTTAAGGCATCGTTACAAATGACACAGGTAGTTACTTTAGTGTAATTGTCTAATTGTTCATTAGCCTTAGTGAGCGTGTTTTGTAAACTTTCTTTTAGCTCTTCGGCAGATTTATTTAAACCTATCTCTGAAGGCGCCACAAGTAGTACGGGCTGTGGCATTCCGAGTCCCAATAGACACATGGCTTCAATATCATTATTCTCGCTAAATTTATCTTCTACTTTAGAAGGAACAATAAATTCTCCTTTAGCCGTTTTGAAAGTATCTTTTACACGACCTATTATATATAAATAGCCTTCTTCGTCAAGTTTTCCTTTATCACCAGTATGTAACCAACCATCAACTATAGTCTCTGCTGTTTTCTCTGGTGATTTATAATAGCCTTTCATCGTCCAGGGAGCTTTAGTCAATATCTCTCCAGATGCTTCATCAATTTTTAATTCAGTACCGATATGAGGTTTTCCAACAGACCCAGGTTTTGCAACATCATCTTTTAGAAAAGAGCATACAGCAAAGTTTTCAGTCATCCCAAATGCCTCACCAATGGGTAAGCCTAATTTTGCCCACCAATCTTTTGTTGTTTGTGCGATTGGCGCTGCTCCTGATATATTTGACGAAGAATTTTGCAAACCAAGCTGAGTGGCAATTTGCTTTTTGACAACTGGTGCTTTGACAGGGTCTGCGAGTACAGCATCTAAAGCTGCTTGAGGCATTTTTGATAAAATACCTTGCATGAATTTTGTCCAAATTCGAGGTACTGCAAAGAAGGTAGTTGGCTGAGCAGAATGAAGATTTTGTCCAAATCGTTCCAAACTTTCCGTATAAAATATCTGACCACCAAAAGCAATGCAAGTCACCAACAATACTCTTTCAGCAATATGATTGAGTGGTAAGTAAGAGAACAGGCGCATAGTTCCATCAAGTACGCTTCGCATCGGATTTACTTCCTTTACGAAAGTAATCACCTCTTGTACATTGTTGTAGTCATGCATCACGCCTTTGGGAGTTCCTGTCGTTCCTGATGTGAAAATTATCGTCCATAACTCATCCATACTAGCAGCAGGTGTTCCTTCTAATGGCGAAGTACTTTCCATTATGGTTGTCCAATCTGTACCAATATCGACCTTATCACAATCTTCATAATGTGGGAATCGAACAACTGGCATATCAGATGGGATACCAGTTTTCATACTTCCCCAAACTTCAGTCTTACCGACAAATAACATTTCTACATCCCCAATGTCTAGGACCTCTGCTATTTGTTCTCCAGACAAGGTTGCGAAAAAGGGAACAGATACCATTTCTGCCATCATAATGGCTAAATCAGTAATCACCCATTCTCGACAATTTTTTGAAACCAATCCAATTTTACTTCCTTTCGGTAATCCTTGTTGTAAAATATAATTAGCAACTTTCCGGGCCATTTGCCCCACTTGCCCCCAAGTGTACATCTCCCAATTATCTCCAAAGGGTTGATTTAAAAAAGGATTGTCTGGAGACGTTTTTTCTCTTTCGTAGAAGTATTGAATTAAGGCTTTCTTTTCCATGGTTTTCTATTTTAATTGACCGTTACTAAGTCTTTACTTTTATTCTCATTAATACGTTGGTTTTCCAGTATCATATCTGCCCCTTTATCGACGATTATAGTTCATTCTCATTTGATGGAGCATTTCATTCATAACCGACAAATCTTTTGCACCATTGTGCGCACGATAGACTTGGTATTCATAAGCAATCGCTTCTTCTAACGACATATTTGCAACAGTATCAATTACTTCTCGAATACCCTTTATAATTTTTGGATGGTGCTGCGCCATTTCATTGCCTAATGATACAGATTCTTCCAATAATTATTAAATTCTATAAATAGTCTTTGTGATTATTAAATCGAAATAATATTCTTAAAAATACAGATGTAAACAATTAAATCGAAAACTATTTGGCTATTTAAAAAATGATTGTTTCTTTAATAGTATTAATTATTCTTTTGATAAAGATGAGATTGATAAGTATGTTGATTTTGTGAATGAAACGGTGTTTGCGAGGTTTGATAAGTAGAATGCTTTCAGAAGAAAGTGTTTTAGAAGATGTAGTTTTGTGATAAGGCTCCAAAAAATCAATCTGTTGCTGCTGATCAACTTTCCTTTTACACAAACATTCAAAAACACTTGAAGAAACGGATTATGTAACTATATTTGTCTTTCCATTATTAAATTGGAACTCAGATTGACTAACAGTAGTTAACAATATATATCGCGGGGTGGAGCAGTTGGTAGCTCGTCGGGCTCATAACCCGAAGGTCG
>CAYVFU010000041.1:0-41933 GCA_964450495.1 uncultured Saprospiraceae bacterium
AAGGTCTAATCCAAAGGCTCACAAGTCCGTACCTCTTGCTGTATCTAGAAAACTAACATCTATCTTAGCCCCCTTATGGCAAAAACACAAATAGAGCTCAAGGAATGGTTTATCCTAGCATTCTTGAGCTTAGTGTGGGGAAGCTCATTCATACTAATAAAAAAGAGCTTAGTCGGATTCAATTTTTTTGAAATGGGATTAATGCGCTCTGTTGTAGCCTTTCTCACATTCTTGCCTTTTGTCTTTTACTTCGCAAAGAAGATCACATGGAATCGATGGAAGGAATACACACTGATCGGTCTTACAGGTAGTGCTATCCCTGCGTTCTTATATGCTATTGCACAAACAGAGATTAGTAGCATCGCTAGTGGCCTGCTCAATAGTTTGACACCAATGTTTACTGTTATTTTTGGACTACTCTTTTTCAAAGCAAAATCAAACCTATCTCAAATATTAGGCGTCAGTTTTGGCTTAATAGGGGCCATTATTATTATACTATATGGTAGCGAACTAGAAATTGGATCTAATCCTTATTATGCACTATTTGTCGTGGTCGGAACCATGTGTTATGCCATGAATGCAAATTTCATCAAGCATCTATTCCAAGAGGAAGAGCCAATCGTACTTGGAGCTGTTTCTTTTTTATTTATTGGAGTTCCGTTTTTCCTAATCGCCATATATATAGGTATACCAACTAAAGTGATGAATGAACCCACTGCTCAATTGTCATTGTTATACGTTTCTATTTTATCCGTAATGAGCACAGTGGTTTCTCTTATATTATATTATCAATTGATTCAACGAACGACCCCCTTGTTTGCCTCTTCAGTTACTTATCTTATTCCAGTTGTCGTGTTGTTTTGGGGTGTCATAGATGGAGAGTCTTTAGTTGTCTTTCATTTTATTGGATTAGTGTTGATTATAAGTGGTGTGTATTTGGTGAGAAAGGGCTGAAGAATGATCTTATTGCCAATAATATTGTGCCTACAAAAACAAGAATGTAAAAATATGTGCGAAATATTTACTGATAATCAATTAGTTATGGCATCTCGGGTGTAAAATAATCTTGTAAAACTTTGGATAAGGACGAAACTACCCTACATTTGCAGTCCTTTTGAAAATTTAGATCATTATTTCAGTCTAAACTAAAATATTGTGAAGACATTAAGTTATAAAACTCAAAGTGCTAAAAAGCACGAAATTGACCGTAAGTGGCACATCATTGATGCCGAAGGTCAAATCGTTGGACGTATGTGTACAACGATTGCCTCGATGTTGAGAGGCAAACACAAGCCTCAGTATACTCCACATGTGGATACTGGTGATTACATCATTGTGATCAATGCAGACAAAGTAAGATTTACCGGTAATAAAATGGATGACAAAGTATATCTGCGTTACTCCGGTTATCCTGGTGGTCAGAAGAAGAGAACTGCAAGAGAAGCAATGGACAAAAAACCATTTTTCATTGTAGAGAATGCGGTAAGAGGTATGCTCCCTAAGAATAAATTAGGTAGAGCTATGTTTAAGAAGTTATTTGTTTATGCAGGCGGCGAACACCCACACAGTGCTCAAAAACCTGAAGAACTTAAAATATCCTAATTATGGACATGATTAATACAATCGGTCGTCGTAAAGCATCTGTAGCTAGAATATATATGAAAGCAGGTACAGGTGTAATTACAGTTAACGGTAAAGATTACAAGGAATATTTTCCTATACCAAACATGCAATTATCAATCACTGATCCTTTTACTACTGTGGAAACAGAAGGTCAATACGACATCAAAGCGAATGTCAAAGGTGGTGGATTTAAAGGTCAAGCTGAAGCCATCAGAATGGCCATATCCAGAGCGTTGGTTCAGTTGAACGAAGATTTTAGAAAACCTCTAAAGGCCAAAAAATACCTAATGAGGGATGCCAGAGTTGTTGAACGTAAGAAATACGGTAAGCCTAAAGCAAGAAAGAGCTTCCAGTTTTCAAAGCGTTAATGCACTATTATTTTATATCCATTTTAATTGTAAAAAATGAATAAGCCAGAATATAAAGAATTATTAGATGCAGGTGCTCACTTTGGCCACATGAAGAAGAAGTGGAATCCAAAGATGAAGCCTTACATTTTCATGGAAAGAAAAGGTATCCATATCATCGATTTGAATCGGACGATGGAGTGCATGGAAAAAGCTGCATCAGCTATGAAACAAATAGCTAAGTCAGGAAGAAAAATCATGTTTGTCGCGACTAAAAAACAAGCAAGAGATATCGTAAGAAGTGCTGCTGAAGAAATCAACATGCCATACGTTACTGACAGATGGTTGGGAGGAATGATGACAAACTTTGCTACCATAAGAAGATCTGTAAAGAAAATGCAGAATATTGAAAAAATGTTAGCTGGTGGTCAAGCAACTTCATTGACCAAAAAAGAAAAATTGACTCTTTCAAGAGAGAAAGCAAAACTTGATAAAGTGCTTAGCGGTATTTCAAAATTAAACCGTTTGCCAGCAGCTATTTTTATTGTTGATACAGTACATGAGCACATAGCGATCAAAGAAGCTACCAAGTTGAACATTAAGACGTTTGCAATGGTAGATACTAATTCTGATCCTAATCAAGTTGACTTTCCTATTCCAGCTAACGATGATGCATCTAAATCGATTAAAGTTGTTACAGAATATGTAGCAAATGCAATCAAAGAAGGCTTGGCTGAGAGAAAGAAGATGAAAGAGGAAACAGCTCCGGCTAGTTAATTAACATTATTTTTTAAAGCTAAAATTGTAACAAATGAGTATTTCAGCACAAGACGTCAAGAAGTTGAGGGACATGACTGGAGCGGGGATGATGGATTGCAAAAAAGCCCTGACAGAATCTGGTGGAGATCTAGATGGCGCAATAGATTACCTTAGAAAAAAAGGTCAGAAGGTAGCCGCAAAAAGAGCAGATAGAGAAGCAAATGAGGGAGTTGTAATAGCTGCTACTAATGATGACGGTTCTAAAGGAATAATCGTAAGTGTAAGTTGTGAAACAGATTTCGTAGCTAAAAATGAAGATTTCCAAAATTTCGTTAAAAGCATAGCTAAGGCAGCATTGGAAAATTTCCCTGCAGATAAAGAAGCTCTCTTGGCACTGCCATTAGATGGTGCAACAATTGGAGATAAGTTGATAGACTATACTGGGAAAATTGGAGAAAAGATTGAAGCGTCAAAGTATGAGCGCTTGGAAGGAGAAAAAATAGCTTCATACATCCACGCAGGTTCTAAAATAGGTGTTTTAGTTTCTTATAAAGATGGAGGTAAAGATGGTGCAGATCAGTTTTTCAAAGGAATGGCTATGCACATTGCTGCAATGAGTCCTTCTATACTTCACTATACACAGTTCGAAGCTGATTACATAGCTAAGGAAACGGAAGCTTATCAAAATCAAATTAAAATTGAAAATGAAGAGCGTGAGCGTTTAGGCAAGCATTTATTAAACGTACCAAAGTTTGTGAGTCAAGTTCAATTGACTGACGATGTGATGAGTGCAGCTGCAGATAGCATCAGAGAAGAGTTGAAAGCAGAAGGTAAGCCTGAGCAAATCTGGGATAAGATTCTTCCTGGAAAGTTAGAGAGATTCGTAGCAGATAATACACTTTTAGATAAAGAACACTGTCTACTCAATCAGAACTATGCACTTGATGATAGCAAAAGTGTCGAAGCAGCCATTGCTGATTTCAATGCAGATGCATCCGTAGTAGAATTTAAAAGAGTTGCTGTTGGATAATTTCGAAGCTAACTCTTAATAAAGATGATAAAGTAAGAAGCGGTTAATTTTTAACCGCTTTTTTTTTGCATACTATTGAAGTCAACCGTTGATTTGTTTACATTTGAGCAGAAATAAGACAGACTGCCACATAAACACACTTGAAAGTATATCTAAAAAATTTATATGGCACTTAAATACAAACGAATACTTCTAAAACTAAGCGGTGAATCCCTTATGGGGAAGAATGAGTTTGGTATTGATCCTGCAATGCTCGTCCATTACGCCAAACAAATAAAAGAAATTGTTGATCTCGGAGTTGAAGTAGCAATCGTGATTGGCGGCGGCAATATCTTCAGAGGCTTACAAGCACAAGAAAGTGGCATAGAAAGAGTCCAAGGTGATTATATGGGAATGCTTGCCACATGCATCAATGGTATGGCTCTCCAAAGTTCGTTGGAAGCTAAAGGCGTATATACACGTTTAGTATCTGCCATAGAAATACGACAAGTTGCTGAACCATACATCAGACGTCGAGCAATCAGACACTTAGAAAAAGGTAGAGTCGTGATTTTCTCTTCTGGAACAGGTAGTCCTTATTTTACTACAGATTCTGCTGCTGCACTTCGTGCCAATGAAATAAACGCAGACGTCATCCTAAAAGGCACAAGAGTTGATGGCATTTATTCTGCAGACCCAGAGAAATTTCCTGATGCAGAACGCTATTCTCGCATTTCGTTTGCCAAAGTCATCAGCATGGGACTTGGTGTTATGGATATGACAGCTTTCACCATTTGCCAAGAAAATGATTTGCCGATTGTTGTATTTGACATTACAGATGACATCAATAACATGTCTTTGATCGTCAAGGGAGAACAGGTAGGTACTTTGGTGGAGACGTACTAAGTTAGTATTAAGGCCAATACAAACCACGACTTTCATAAATACCGATACTATCTCAGCTGAGTTCACTCATCTATTAGGTTAATTGTCTTGCTAGCATTTGGCTAACAAACAAATTTATCACCATTCGGGAACAAGAGATCCTGGATCTTATTGCGCACGAATACTCCGCAAAGAAATTGCCTCTGAGCTACATGTGAGTTATGAGACTGTCCAGTCACATCGTAAAAGCCTATTAAGAAAACTTGCAGTACTTAAATAAATGATTTTTCACCAAAATTCAAGGCATAGTAATGAATGCTCGCCATATTACAAGATACTCAATAAAAACAATTCACAAAAAGCCTAACCATCCATATTTTGGGTGCATTCATCGATAAAATTCATTTTGATGCAACCTTTTTAACATTTTTGTCGTCCATTGATATGTAGCATGATAAGACTGAAAAACATCAATAAATCATACAAAACAGAATTCACTAGCTTGCATGTCCTCAAAGGCATTGACTTAGAGATCGGTGAAGGCGAATTTGTATCGATTATGGGCCAATCTGGTTCTGGGAAATCAACTCTTCTAAACATCTTGGGTATTCTGGATGATTATGACGAAGGAGAATATTATTTGAATGGTAATCTGATCAAAGATTTATCACAAGCCAAACAAGCCAATTATAGGAATAACTTCATTGGTTTTGTGTTTCAATCATTCAACCTACTTCCATTTAAGACTGCCAAAGAAAACGTTGCTCTACCTTTGTATTATCAAAAAATGCCAAGAAAAGAAAGACAGGAATTAGCAGTAGAATATCTGGACCAAGTCGGCTTGAAAGACTGGGCTGATCATTATCCAAATCAAATGTCTGGTGGTCAACAACAAAGAGTTGCAATAGCTCGTGCACTAATTAGCAATCCGAAAGTCATTCTAGCGGATGAACCTACTGGTGCATTAGATTCTAAAACTTCAGATGAAGTCATGGATATCTTTAGAAAATTTAATACAGAACAAGGCATAACCTTTATTATCGTTACGCACGAAATGGAAGTTGCTGAATCTACAGGAAGAATTATTCATATCAAAGATGGTTTAATCGAAAATAAGTTAGTCAGTGTTTGATTTAGATAAGTGGACGGAAATATTGGAGTCGGTCAATCGGCATAAATTGAGAACTACCCTTACAGCTTTCGGTGTGTTTTGGGGAATATTCATGCTTGTTCTATTGATGGGTGCTGGCAATGGTTTATTTAATTCTATTAAATATGAATTTTCTGACGTAGCTACGAATAGCATTTGGTTATCTCCTGGTCGGACATCAAAACCATATAAAGGCCTTAACAAAGGACGAAGAATAAAATTTGACAATACAGACTATGAATTTCTACGCGACAATTTTGATGGTGTAGATGAAATAACTGGTCGATTTTACATTACTGGGAACCGACAAGTGGTGTACAAAGACAAAAATTTATCCTACTCTATTAACTCTATCCATCCATCATTCAAAACGATGGAAAATATGACCGTTACTGCTGGTAGATTCTTAACAGATGAAGATTTAAAACATCATCGAAAGGTATGTATCATTGGTAATATTGTACGAGACAATCTGTTTGAAGATGAAGATCCAATTGGAAAAGAGATAAATGTAGGAGGTATAGTATACACTGTTATCGGTACATTTTACGATATCGATGATTGGGTAATGAAAAATATATACATTCCAATTACAACTGCACAAAAAGTATATTCCGGTAATCGTCAATTGAATAGAATCATGTTTACGACAACAGGATTAACTGTTGAAGAAGTAAGCAAAATTGAAAAAGAAGTTGCTGTGGCATTTGCTGGTAGAAAAAACTTTGATGTCACTGACCGGCGAGCCATATGGTCAGAAAACAATGCCGAAGATTTTGAAGAATTTGCTTCATTAATGTTAGCCATTAAAGGGATCATTTGGTTAGTGGGTATATTCTCTATGATTGCAGGAGTCATTGGAGTAAGCAATATTATGCTGATCATTGTCAAAGACAGAACAAAAGAAATTGGTATTCGAAAATCATTGGGTGCCACACCCGTGTCAATCATCACGATGATTCTGCAAGAGTCCATTCTAATTACATCAGTCGCAGGTTTCATTGGAGTTGGTTTGGGTGTCTTAGTTATAGGAAGTATGAGTGGAATCAAATCAGACTTTTTTCGCACACCTCACGTAGATATATCAGTGGTCTTAATTGCCACGCTAATATTAATTTTATCTGGAGCGCTAGCAGGTTTAATTCCTGCCATGAAAGCTGCCCGCATTAATCCAGTTATTGCAATGAAAGCCGATTGATATGAAGATTATAGATAGAGATAAGTGGCAAGAAATATTAGCAACTATTCGCAAAAACAAATTGCGAACGTTCCTTACGGCACTAGGCGTCTTTTGGGGAATTTTCATGCTTGTCTTTTTACTCGGCATGGGCAAAGGATTAGAAAATGGTGTCTTACAAGATTTTGGTAGTGCTGCTAGTAATGTCATGTATGTTTGGCCACAACGCACCACAAAACCATTTGATGGCTATTCAGCTGGCAGAAGATTAAGATTCAACCAAGATGATTTAGCCGCATTAAAGAGAGAATTACCTGAAATAGAAAATTTAGCACCAAGAGCCCACCTTGGCAGCCAACCTGTTAATTATAAAGACATACAAGAAATGTATGAGATTCGGGGTGAACAAACGGAGATGCCAAAAGTACAGGCTCTTGTCATTCACAAAGGCAGATACATCAACGAAGCTGATTTAAAAGAAAGAAGAAAAGTTGCTGCAATTGGAACAAGAGTAGCCACCTTATTTTTCGGAGAAGAAGATCCTATTGGCGAGCACATACGTATACGAGGAGTCGATTTTAAAGTGATCGGTACTTATGGTCCAGAACAATTAAAACCTTGGAATCAAGACGATACAGAATCAGTGGTCATTCCTTTAACGACAATGGATCAAGCCTTTGGTACTAAAGGAGAGATAGACTACTTCGCTTGTTTAGTAAAAGAAGAATACAAAGTAGCGGCTATAGAAGACAGACTAAAAGGTATTTTAAAAGCACGCCACCATGTCCATCCTGATGATATAGAAGCTGTTGGAGGATTTAATTTACAAAAAGCTTTTTCGCAAATGCAAGGATTGTTTTTAGGCATCAAATTATTTTTATGGTTTGTGGGCATAGGTACGCTTATCGCTGGAATAGTTGGTGTCAGTAATATAATGCTGATCATTGTCAAAGAAAGAACAAAAGAAATAGGCATACGAAAAGCACTTGGCGCAACACCAGGTTCGATAGTCAATATGATCTTAACAGAGTCAATATTTATAACTGCATTATCCGGTTATTTAGGTTTGGCAATTGGCTCACTAATTATAGGAGGCATCAGTTATCTGATGTACGCAAATGACATCGATGTACAGAATTTTTATAATCCAGAAGTGGACGTACGTGTTGCCATATTTGCCATCCTGGTACTAATTATTGCGGGTCTTTTTGCTGGATGGATTCCAGCACGACAGGCTTCAAAAGTAAATCCAGTGATTGCGCTTAAAGATGAATAAATAAACAATGGGTCATGATCCATTGGAGATATAAAGATAAAATTTCCATAGAGGCTTAATGCCTCCAAGGGGTCATGACCCCCTTGGAATTTAATACTATTAATATGAAAAATAAAGGATGTTTAATCGGCGTAGGACTATTGCTCTTGATTCTAACTGGAGCATTGATCTATTATTTTTATGTGCAGAATTCTACTGATCCTGTTAAGTATGAAAGTGTGCAACCTGAAGTTCGGGATGTTTTGAAAAAAGCAGTTGCAACTGGCTCAATCAAACCTCGCAGAGAAATAAATATAAAGCCCCAAGTATCAGGAGTTGTGGAACAATTATTTGTGGAAGAAGGCGCAATGGTCAAGAAAGGCCAAAAGCTGGCAAAAATTAAATTAATTCCATCGCAAGTAAACATCAATAGTGCGCAATCAAATGTAGAATTGGCAAGAATCAGAATGAAAGAAGCTGAGAGAGAATTTGATCGCCAGACAAATTTGAATAGTCAAAACCTTGATGTAGACCAAGCCAAAGTAGCCTATGATCTTGCACAAAGAGAAAAAGAAAGAAACAGACAATTGTTAGAAGATGGTGTTATCTCTGAATCAGAATACACACAATTTCAATTAGATTTTGAATTAAAAAAATCTCAATTTGAAAATATAAAAATATCCTCACAAAATTCAATTAAACAATTTGCGACAGAGCTCGATATCCGTCGACAAGAGTTAGAAGCATCTATTAATAATTTGCAGTTATTACAAGAAGGTGCCACTAAAAACTCTAAGCAAGTATCCAATATTATTGTGTCGACAGTGAATGGTATGGTGTTGGACATCCCAGTAGAAGAAGGCTCTTCTGTAATTGAGCGAAATACATTTAATGAAGGCACAAGTGTCGCTACTGTAGCAGATATGAGTAATTTAATTTTTGAAGGAAAAGTTGATGAATCTGATGTTGGCAAATTACAAGAAGGTATGCCTTTGGTTGTTACTGTAGGTGCAGTTGTCGATACAACTTTTAAAGCAGCTCTAGAATTCATTTCCCCTAAAGGCGTAGATGAAGAAGGTACCGTCAAATTCGAAATCAAAGCTGCTATTACTGATATTCCTGAAGGAGTCTTTTTACGTGCTGGGTATAGTGCAAACGCTGATGTAATTTTAGAGCGCAAAGATCAAGTAGTATCTGTCCAAGAAAGAGATATTATTTATTCAGGTGACACCACTTTCGTGGAAATTAAACGTGGCGACCAAGAATACGACAAAATAGAAATCGAGACAGGTATCTCTGACGGATTATATACAGAAGTACTTAATGGCATAGATACTACCAGTCACATTAAAAAGCAGACTGATCCTAATGCGCAAAATATAGATGAGGATGAAGGATAGTTATATTAAAAGATCAGTCAATGGCGGTTACATAATCGTTTGATGGATATGTTCAATGTTTAATAAATACAAAGCGTGCATTAAAACTTGCTCTAATTGTTCCCTTCGTAGCTATTATTTAAATATATAATTGACTATAAATCACTGTTCATTAGTCGGAACATCATCTAAGGAATAATACACAGGTAATCCACGTTCTTTAGCAATAGCAACATCTTGATCGGCACCTTTAGAATCGCCTTGGATACGTAACACAGCATCGCACTTTTCTAAAAGTCTATGTGCTACTGGATATTGTATCTTCTGCCAAACCGCATCTCCGATTTTTTCATTGCCTGCCAATTTCATTAATGGCAATGCTACCCATTCTCCAATCAACGGTACATGCCCTTTTTCGAAAATAGGTAAAGCGAAAGACTCCAAGTTGTTCATGTTTTTTTCAATCAGATGTGGATCATCGTTTGTACCACTTCTATATGGCCCTGCAATTAAAATGAGCATAGTATTAAATTTTAAACAAATAAAAGACTTACAATAAATCTATCCCTTAATGTAGATTAAGATTTATGCCTTGATCGAATGACACTTAAAAATTCTGGGGTAACACCGAGATAAGACGCAATTTGCCGTTGGGTTAAAACCTCTACCAGTTCAGGATACTTGTCCATAAATAGACGATATCTATCATCCGCCCGAAGGGTAAGATTTTGAACCACACGAGTTTGTTCTCTGCAATATGCATTCTGCATTAAAATGCGCCAGAATTCATTGAAACCAGAAACTGTTTCAAATAAATTATCCAAAGCAGTTTTTGATATGATAAGAACAGAACTATCCGTCAATGCTTCTATCGTCATTGTTGACGTTTGTTGGCTCACAAAATTTTGCATGTCTGTGATCCACCAATTTTTCATGGCGAACATAACTGTCAATTCTTTGCCTTCCTCATTAATGCAATAGGCTCTTAGCAATCCTGAAGCAATAAAAAACAATTGATGACATGGGGATCCTTCATTCAAAAGTCTTTCTTTTCTTTTGATGTGTCGTTCTTCAAATGACTTTATGATAAGAGCTTTCTCTTGTTCAGATAAATCAATGTGACATGTGATGTGTTCTATAATGGCCTGTTTCAATATAGTCTTATATAATTGTAATAAAGATAGCTTTTCCTGCTGTGCCACTGTATAGACAAATGATTATTAGTAAATTGTCAGCTTAACTAAGATTTATGGTTCAGTTTATTCTAAATAATGAGATGATTACCACAAAAGTCGAGAAAGGAACTACGGTTCTTGACTTTGTCAGATATCATCAACATCTACGTGGAACAAAGATCGGATGCCGAGAAGGCGATTGTGGGGCATGTACAGTACTTGTCGGTACTTTGGATGGCAATAAAGTGAGTTATCAAACAATGACTTGCTGTTTAATGCCACTTGCTAATGCGTATGGAAAGCACATTGTCACCATAGAAGGAATCAATACAGATAAGCTGAATCCTGCCCAACAAGCAATGGTCGAAGAAGGTGGCACACAATGTGGTTTTTGTACAGTAGGTTTTATTGTCTCAATGACTGGCTTTTGTATGGAAGCTGACCAAGCGACATATAAAGAAGCAGTGGCATCTGTCGATGGCAACATTTGCAGATGTACGGGATATAAATCGATTGAGCGAGCTTGCGCACGAATGGTAAAATCAATGAAAAATAAAGATGCCAAATCCCCTGTTGAATGGCTCATAAAGAAAGGGCATTTGCCGCCATATTTTTCGACAATTGCATCACGAATAAAAAAAATTAAAAAAATAAAATCAGCAAGTAAGAAAAACAACATCCCTGTAGGTGGTGGTACAGATTTATATGTTCAACGTCCTGAGGAGATGATAGATAAAGCAGCTGTCCATTTATTTGATAAAAAAAAATACAAAGACATTAAATCAAAAGGCAACTACATTTATATTGGAGCAGAAGCTACTGCAACTGATATTTTACAATCGCCGTTGATACAAAAACATTTCCCTTCTTTGGATGAAGACATGAAACTGGTATCCTCTACACCAATTAGAAATATGGGAACCATTGCTGGTAATTTTGTCAATGCATCTCCTATAGGCGACCTGACTATTTATTTTCTTGCACTAGATAGTGATGTTGTTTTGGAAAGAAATGGCAAAGAACGAATTGTCCCTTTAAATAAATTCTATTTAGGATATAAAAAACTAGATAAAAAGTCCAATGAAGTTGTCAGATGGATACGATTTAAAAAGCCAACTAAAACTCAACTGTACAATTTTGAAAAAGTCTGTAAGCGTACGCATCTTGATATTGCCTCTGTCAACAGCGCTGCTCTAATTTCTAAAAAAGGAAATAAAATAATAGAAGCCCATATTTCGATAGGTGGTGTGGGACCAATCCCGACCTATTTATTTAAAACATGTCAATTTTTAAAAGGCAAAACCATTACACCCGAAATTGTAGAGCAAGCACATCAAGTATTAGCAAAAGAAATTTCTCCCATAAGTGACGCAAGAGGTTCGGCTGACTACAAACGTTTGTTAGCCCGACAATTATTTTTTGCACATTTTATAGAATTATTTCCTGCCAAATTTTCTTTGACATCATTAATGTTGACACACTAGTATGAAAAAGAAAACAAATAGCCATATTCCTTCGATGAAAAATATTGATTCGCATTCGCATGTTAGAGGCGAATCAATATATGTTGATGATATACCAGAAAGACAAGGGACATTACATGCCGCAATTGTGACATCTTCAATTGCACACGGCAAGATAACATCCGCTGATTATTCACAGGCATTAAAACAAGCCGGTGTAGTCAGGATATTAACGCACAAGGACATTCCTGGTGAAAATCAAATAGGAGGCATTATTCCGGATGAACCTTTATTTGCCAAAAAAGACGTTCATTTTCAAGGACAGCCTATTGCACTAATTTTAGCGACTACAGAGTTAGAAGCCAGATTAGCACTTCATCATGTCAAGATAACATATAAGGAGAAGAAAGCAGTTGTCGATCCTATAGAAGCGTATAAAAAAGGTATGCTGCATATTCCTTCACGCACATTCCAATTAGGCAATACGTCTAACGCTTGGAAAAAATGTACCCATATTATTGAAGGCAAAGCGGATACAGATGGACAAGAACATTTATACCTAGAAACGCAAGGTGCTTATGCCTATCCTGTAGAAAATGGTCACATTACTTTGGTCTCTTCAACCCAAGGACCAACTGCTGTACAACGAACGGCTGCTAAAGTTCTAGGCATCCCCATGCATAAGATAGAAGTCGATGTCCGCAGACTTGGTGGTGGTTTTGGTGGCAAAGAAGATCAAGCAACTGCTTGGGGTGTAATGGCTGCGTTAGCTGCACAAGTTTGTCAATGTCCTGTCAAGCTCATTCTCCATCGAATGGATGACATGAAGATGACAGGTAAACGAAATCCGTACAGATCAACCTATAAAATAGGGCTAGACAAACGCTTAAATATCCTTGCCTTCGAAGCGGATTATTATCAGAATGCAGGAGCAGCTGCAGATCTTTCTCCAGCCATTTTAGAGCGAACATTGTTTCATTGCACCAATGCCTATTATGTACCACATGTGACTGCAAGAGCACATTCGTGCATCACACATATTCCACCAAACACTGCTTTTAGAGGATTCGGTGGACCACAAGGCATGTTTGTCATGGAAGCTGCCATTGCAAAAGCAGCAAGAGAAATTGGTGTCGCGCCAAGGGACATCCAATTAAAAAACTTATTAAGCAATGGCCAGGTATTTCCTTACGGTCAAAAAGTAGAAGAGTGTCAAGCAAAACCAACATGGCGTGCTTTAGAGAAAAAGCATTCATTACAAAAGATAGATAAAGACATAAAAGCCTTTAATAAAAAGCATGATCATCTAAAAAAGGGCTTGGCGATTATGCCTATATGTTTTGGCATTTCTTTCACCAATACACCCATGAATCATGCACGTGCATTAATTCATATTTATCAAGATGGTAGTGTTGGGATAAGTACAGCTGCAGTAGAAATGGGACAAGGTGTGAATACCAAAATGGTACAAGTCGCCGCAAAAATATTGAGTATTGATGCATCTAGAATTAAAATAGAATCAACCAATACTACTCGAGTTGCTAATACATCTCCATCAGCTGCTAGTTCTACAGCAGACCTAAATGGAAAAGCAGTTGAAATGGCATGCAATGCTTTAGTAAAACGACTAAGCAAAATAGCAGCAAAAAACCTCAAGGCTAAATTGTCAGATGTCAGTCTAAAAGACGAGTACATTTACATTAATAAAAAGAAATCTACTATTGGTTGGGAAGCCTTGATACAAGCAGCATTTTTGGCAAGAGTAAGTTTGACAGAAAACGCACATTATTCTACGCCTAAAATACATTTCGATAAAGAAAAAGAAAAGGGTCATCCATTTGCGTATCATGTCTATGGAACGGCAGCTTTTGTTGTTACTGTGGATTGTATTCGTGGGCGTTATGATTTTGATGCTGTCCATGTCGTGCATGACTTTGGCACCAGCATGAATCGCATTATAGATTTAGGTCAAATGGAAGGCGGTCTTGTCCAAGGAATTGGGTGGATGACTATGGAAGAATTGTTATACAATCAAGATGGCAGATTAATGAGCAATGCTTTATCAACATATAAAATCCCAGATATTTATTCTGTTCCAAAAGAAATAAATGTAAGCTTTTTAAACACTGATGGCAACGACATGGCAATATTCAAATCCAAGGCTGTTGGTGAGCCACCGCTGCTGTATGGCATTGGCGCTTACTTTGCTATTCTAGATGCCGTTCAACATTTTAATCCAAATTTTGAGCCTGATATTTATCATGCACCATTTACTCCGGAGAAGGTATTGATGGGGCTTTATAATTTTTAATTATTAATTATTAGTGCTTGATGCTAAATGATGGATCGCAGAATCATTGCTAAATTTTAAACCTGCCTGCCGCAAGGCAGGTGCTTAGTGTTTAATTATGAGTCGAGAGGGAAGAAAACCTGCCTGCTGGAAGGCAGGTACAAAACCTTAATTTTAGACTTTACTATTTGTATTATTTTCTTTCTAATGTTCCTTTAATCTCTCCGTACGGATCTTCCGTGACCACAAAAATTTCATTGTCGTTAGCTAATTCAAATGGAGATAGATTTACCAATAAATGATGTTTGTTTGGCATATCAATATCTATCTTGTTTACCTGCTCCACATTATTTAATACACGCTTACCCATATCATATAAAGTATGTTGCACGGATAAACTTTTATGATTTGCAAAAGAGGACAATAAATGTTGCTGAATATCTTCTCTAGTTTTTGCAAAATCCAAGTCGTTAGAATTATAATCCCACAATGTTGTTAAGCTAGTGGCAAAAATTCGATCCTCTGTATCTTTTAGTGTGGTGTACTGATCTCTTTTAAAATTTGAAAAACCTGAATCTGTTGTTTTCAAAATCAGTAAATCACTGATGCCAGATTGGACTTTCAACGAATCGGCAGTTAACTCTATGACAGCATTCCATTTTTCATTACCTCCTCTTTGGTAAGCTTGAGGATGCGCCTTGCCATCTGCTGATATTTGTACCCATTGTTTTTGTGACAATTCCACATGCACTTTATGAATTTGTGGATTGTTGTCATGAAAATGTTTAGCCAAGTAAATTCCAAATTCCTCAATTGTATTCAACGAGTGATTTTTAGCTAGTGCGAAAACTGTATTCTTTTGGGTATCTGTAGGCAGTACATTGGA
Source organism: uncultured Saprospiraceae bacterium (assembly GCA_964450495.1). Taxonomy (GTDB): domain Bacteria; phylum Bacteroidota; class Bacteroidia; order Chitinophagales; family Saprospiraceae; genus CALFUK01. The sequence goes on from CAYVFU010000041.1 coordinate 15,399, forward strand.
ATTATCTCCGATCGTATGCGCCTCTTCAAATTCTCCCTCAAACAAAGTACGGACATCTACTTCTTTAATTTCATGCCAATCAGCATGCTTGGTTAATTTCATGACGCGGATAGCAGATTTACCATAGCTCGTACTTGACAATTTAATACTCATTTTCTTTCCTTTAGTTTTGTGAAGCAATAACTCTTATATTGACAAGTAATTCGTAAATCGCTTCATCACATAATAGTCACATTCGTATAAGCTTAAACATACACAAATTTTATGCCTTCTAAAATTATTTATAGTCACCGTGTTTATGCTAACGACAGATTGCAAGAAGCCTCCGTTTATATCAAGGACGGAATTATTGTAGATGTGTTTGCTGGAAAAAAACAACTCTCTGACATTGAATGTATCGATTATGAGAATCTAGTCATTTTTCCTGGTGTGGTTGACGCCCATATCCATATTAACGAACCAGGAAGAACAGAATGGGAAGGCTTTCACTCGGCAACCCTTTCTGCTGCAAAAGGAGGCATTACCACATTGGTTGATATGCCTCTAAATTCCAGTCCTGTGACTATTGATGCGGCCTCTTTTGATAAAAAGATTAAAGCAAGTCACAATCAAAGGCATGTACACTGCGGTTTTTGGGGTGGTCTTGTTCCATCAAATTCTACAGATTTATCTGGTCTAATGCAAAAAGGCGTACTTGGCTTCAAAGCATTTTTGACACCATCAGGAATAGATGAATTTCAACATGTCACTGAAAAAGATTTGATAAATGGCTTGAAACAATTGAAAGGAACGGGTCTGCCGTTATTGGCTCATTGCGAATTTGATTCTTATCATGAGGGGATTACCGCATTTAAAAAGAATCCATATAGCTACAAGCACTTTTTACATTCTCGTCCAAAGTCATGGGAGAATGATGCAGTGAGAAAAATGATCGCTTTATGCCGGGAATTTAGAACACCTATTCACATTGTACATTTATCTTCTGCAGAGGTACTTCCAGATATTTTAAGCGCAAAAGAAGAAGGTTTGCCATTGACAGTAGAAACCTGTCCACACTATTTATTTTTTGAAGCAGAGCAAATTCCAGATGGTGATACCAGATATAAATGCACCCCTCCAATAAGAGAAAAAGAGAATAACGAGCTGCTTTGGCAAGCTCTTGAATCTGGCTTAATCGATTTTATAGCAAGCGATCATTCACCAGCACCAGAATCCTTAAAAGAAATACAAAGTGGTAATTTATGGGAAGCTTGGGGCGGAATTATTGGCGGACAATGTTTACTAACAGCAACTTGGACAAAAGCAAAACAAAGAGGAATTCAACTGGAAAATTTAACTAAATGGCTATGTGAATATCCAGCAACATTTATTGGCTTTGGCAAATCAAAAGGAAAGATTCAAAAAGGATATGATGCAGATTTATTGGTGTGGAATCCAGAAAAACGAGGTATTGTAACAAAGGAAAGTTTATTCTGCAGACATACCTGTAGTCCGTATGTTGGACAGGAATTATTTGGGGAGGTTGTTGCTACTTATTGTGGTGGAGAAGCTGTGGTGGTGGATGGGGAGATTGGTCAATTGGGGGGAGGGGGCGTACTAGAATTTCTAGTATAATAGGAATAGTGGGATTTAGAAACTTGTAATGACAGATTTACTGTATTTATTTATAGGCAATAACTAAAATAAAACGGCCGGACTCTTTTTAGACTATAGTTAAATCCTATAGTCTTTGTAATGGCAAAATTATTATTGTATTCAGAGATTTATCGTATTTTCTTTTTGCAAAGACAACATTATGAAGGACAAAGAACTTACACATAAGATTATTGGGTGTGCGATGAAGGTACATTCTACTTTGGGGAATGGATTTGAAGAAGTTATTTATTTAAGAGCATTGGCTATTGAATTTAAAAAGCTAGGTCTTTCTTTTGCTAGAGAAATGACTATGGAAATTTTTTATGATGGCGAACGAATTGGTACGCGACGCGTGGACTATTTTGTGGAAGATAAGGTCATGCTTGAACTTAAAGCAGTAGCTAACTTAGACGATACTCATTTAGCACAAGCTATTAATTACTGTGAAGTTTATAAGCTACCACTAGGATTACTGATAAATTTTGGAAAAAGAAGTTTGGAATTTAAACGAGTATATAATACCAAACACCCCGATAATAAACAGCCTAGATTCTCCTAAAAAGAGATCTAAAACTCAAACCTCACAAGTCGCTGATCAGATAGGAAAATGTCTTGATATGAGAACTAAAAATCCTATTAATCCTAACATCCTATCCCAACTAAAGAAAATTACAACTCTTCTTGGCACAACTTATGCACTATACATATATTACTCTAACTATGACTCTAGACCAGTTTAATACACTCAGCACACAAGAACAGTACAATGCCCTGGAGCGATGCTGCGGTGCAGAGCATTGGGTCAAACAAATGGTAGCAAAAGCACCTTTTGAAAGTAAAGAGCAACTGCTATACTTTGCCGATTATCTGTGGGAAAATGCACATGAAGAATCATGGCTCGAGGCATTCACACACCATCCTAAAATTGGCGATGTTAATTCTTTGGCAGAAAAATATAACAATACAAAAGAGTGGGCTGAAGGTGAACAAAAAGGTGTCACTCGTGCATCTACAGAAACGTTGGAAGCATTGGCAAAAGGTAATAAGGAATACGAACAAAAATTTGGTTACATTTTTATCGTTTGTGCTACCGGTAAATCAGCAAAAGAAATGAATGATTTATTGCAAACTCGATTGCCAAACAAAAAAGAAGATGAATTGCTTATAGCAATGAAAGAGCAACAAAAGATTACAAAAATCAGATTAGAAAAATTAATCGACGTAAACCATAATCACATGAGTCAGCTAACTACACATGTCCTAGACACTTCAATTGGGAAACCAGGTGAAGGGATAAACATTCAATTGCAGGAAAATAAAAATTCTAGGTGGCATACTATTGCTGAAGGAACAACAGATGCTGATGGTCGAATTTCAGACTTATTAGATGAGACGATTACTTTAACTCCTGCCACATATAAAATGGTGTTTGATACTGGCAAGTATTTTACTGATCAAAAGAAACAAGCATTCTACCCTACTGTTGTTATATATTTTGAAATCACTGATGATTCGCACTATCATGTGCCTTTATTATTAAATCCATTTGGTTACTCTACTTATCGAGGGAGCTAACTTTACTCTACAGATAACACTAATAAAATCTACACCACTATTGCTTATTTGGAAATTCATAAAAAAGGTATTAGAAAAAGATAAAAATCTTACCCTATTGTATGTATTAAAAAGTATTGGAAGTAGTCCAGGAAGACAAGGCTTTTGTATGGCTATTTCAGAAGATGGTAAAATGATGGGTAGTATCGGTGGAGGAATAATGGAACACAAGTTAGTAGAACTTTCTAAAGACAATTTGAAAAAAAAGAATCTTGATGTTGTAATAAAAAAACAAATTCACTCGAAATCAGCATCTAAAAATCAATCAGGTATGATTTGTTCTGGAGAACAAATCGTTGCGTTTGTTCCACTAACAAAAAAAGATTTAGACAGTGTTGGTAATCTTTTATTCAGTTTAGAACAGAATGATTCTGGTCAAATTAATCTATCACCTACTGGCTTTTTATTTCAAGATAAAGAGTCAACTGACCATACGAACTTTTCTTATACTGATGATTCCAATTGGTCATACTCAGAGAAAATTGGCTTTAAAAAATTCGCTTATATCCTTGGAGGTGGTCATGTTGGAAAAGCATTAACAAGAACATTAGCAGATTTAGATTTTCATGTAACAGTAATTGATGACAGAGAAAATCTACATACAATGACACACAATGAATTTGCACATAAAAAATTAACCGTAGATTATTCAACTATACAACAGTATATACCCAATCGGCAAAATGTCTATATTTTCATTATGACATTTGGCTACAGGTCAGATTTAACTGTGTTGCAACAATTAATAAATCACGAAGCAGTATTTAAAGGAATGATGGGTAGTAAAGAAAAAATCAGAAAGTTGTTGGATGAGATGAAAACCAAAGGCTTTACAGAAAAGCATTTACAAACTATCCACACACCAATCGGCTTAGACATTAAAAGTAGAACTCCCCAAGAGATTGCAATCAGTATTGCAGCACAAATCATTCAACTAGATAATAAAGATTTACCATGATCATTAAAGCCAATTTAATAGATATCATTAAACGGCGAATTTATCCAGCTGAGGTCAAAGTTGAAAATGGTAAAATTCACTCAATCGCAGAAATTGAATTCGTGTCTGACGATGCTGGATATATTTTGCCAGGTTTTGTTGATGCACATATTCACATAGAAAGCAGTATGATGCCTCCAACAGAATTTGCAAGACTAGCAGTGGTACATGGCACTGTAGCAACTGTATCTGATCCACATGAAATCGCCAATGTATTAGGCGAAGAAGGCGTACAATATATGCTGGATGAAGCTAAACGTGTTCCTTTAAAGTTTTGTTTTGGAGCTCCTTCTTGTGTTCCAGCTACATCGTTTGAAACTGCAGGTGCACAGTTGAATGCTGAAGCTGTTAAACGCTTATTAGATAAAAACGACATAGGGTATTTATCAGAAATGATGAACTTTCCAGGTGTACTTATGCATGACCCTGATGTCACTGCAAAAATCAATTATGCACAAAAAATAGGTAAACCTGTAGATGGACATGCGCCAGGACTTAGAGGAGTTGATGCACAAAAATATTTTGCGACTGGGATTAGCACTGATCACGAATGCTTTACCTATGAGGAAGGTAAAGAAAAAGCTGAATTAGGTGTTAAGATATTGATTCGCGAAGGCAGTGCTGCAAGAAACTATGATGCACTCCATCCTTTGATCAAAGAATTTCCGAAACAAATCATGTTTTGCAGCGATGACAAACATCCAGACGATTTAATTGAAGGCCACATTAATTTATTGGTACAAAAATCCTTAAGCCTTGGCTATAATTTATTTGATGTACTTTATGCAGCATGTATACATCCGGTGAATCATTATGGTTTAAATGTTGGACTTCTACAAGAAGGTGATCCGGCAGATTTTATTCATGTGTCGGATATTGAATCATTTACAGTCATCCAAACAATCATTAATGGACAGCTTGTTGCTAAAGAAGGTGTTTCACTGCTAAAACATGAGCCTTCCGCCACACCTAATTTATTTAAAGTAAAGCCTAAAAGTACAGCTGATTTTAAGATTAATGCAACATCATCTAATGTAAGAATCATTAAAGCCATTGATGGTGAAATCGTCACCGAATCCATACAAGGAGAATTAGAAATAAATAGCGGAAAATATATTCCATCGATTGAAAAAGACATATTAAAAATTGCAGTTGTCAATCGCTACGAAAAGAACGAACCTCCTTCTGTTGCTTTTGTACAAGGATTTGGATTGAGCCAAGGTGCTTTAGCTTCAAGTGTTGCACATGATTCTCACAATATAGTTGTTGTTGGCACTTCTGACGAGGCAATTTGCACTGCAGTAAATGAAATCATTAAATCCCAAGGAGGTGTTGTTGCCGTAAACAATAAAGGTGAGTCTTTAGGGCTAGGTTTACCCATTGCTGGTCTGATGTCACCCATAGATGGCTATCAACTAGCGGAGCAATATAAACAAGTAGATACTTGGACTAAAGAAGAACTTGGTTGCAAAGTAGCAGCACCGTTTATGCTATTATCATTTTTAGCACTGCCTGTGATTCCAAGTTTAAAAATTACCGATCTTGGATTGTTTGATGTGGATAAATTTAAGTTTACAACTGTAGCTATTTGAATCAACATATTTTCTTAGAATTGGAGCATAAATTTAGTCTAGATTAACGTATTACTGTTTACCAATAAAATAATCTCTAAATTTAGCCTTTACATTTTCTTTTTGTTCATCATTCAATAGATCAGAATAGTATACTGACTCATTTTCATTGTACGAAAAACTCAGGTCTTCTTGCAAAGGGCCTACAGCTCCATAATAATATAGCTCGTCTTCATATAAGCAACGCATAAATAAATATTTCCCATTCTTGGTAAAGCTTTCAGCTAGTGTTTCAAGCATTTCACATTTTTCACAGTAAGATCCATAATTTTCATAAACATATTGTCTCATAGCTGCTTGTGTAACGATATTTACATTTGAATACTCTTTATCTAAATTCAACTGGTTATCTTGATAATATAAATTTATCCAATAGTGGTAATATTCATTCGTCATTACTTTTTCCAATAGATGAGTTTCATCTAACTGCTCTCTATATTTTGTAAAAGTCAACAATTTATACTGTCCAAATACATCTTCACCGGTAATGATCTCATCAATTAAAGTAGTCTCATATTTATTTAAACCAAATTTTTCCATATAATCCAATAAATATCCATCTATTGATGCCAGTGTGTCTGTAGCGCTCTCTTGCAAATAATCACGGACCTTTTTTTCGATATTACTTTCAATCCAGTCACTATCGTTTTTTAAAACATCTGAAGTATCTTGTAATAGCCAATAAACAACTAGCTCCAGTGCATTTTTATCATATTCAGTAGTTAATGCTATTTCTTTTATGGTACTATAATATTCTTCAAATAATTCAAGTGAATCAACATAGTTTTGAAATAAATTTTCAGGTAAGATATAATCGAATGCATTGGTTTTGATCAATTCCAGAAAATTTTCATGAGAATAATCTTGGTCTCTCAGCTTCATGCTTTCCAGAATTATCTGCTTTACGTTAGCATTGTCTGTCTTAATGAATTCACTAATTAATGATTGTTCTATCTCAATTTCATCGAATTCATGTAACTCAGCAATTATGAAATACTTAGCAGAGTAATCTTGAGTGTTGTCATCAAGCAACTCCACATTTAATAAATTTATCATCGTTTCCACATAACTAGAGTCAAATCCTTCGTGTTCACTCAAAGCTTCCCTAGCAGCTTTGAATACACTAGTGTCAGGCGAATTTAAGTCAGCCAATATAAGGTCTGACTTATCTTTTGTAGAAAACTGATTCAACTCGTCATTTATGTCGATCTCAATAGACTCAATTAGTTCATCTAATAAATTAGTATTCTCATAATCAAGCGGACTAAAAATCGAAATACTAGAGAAATGATTATTACAATAAAAGCCTCGTTCTATGTTTTTCAAAAAAGAATTCGTATCCGCAGTTTCTACATCATAGGAATAGCATTGATCCGCTAATTTAGTGTAAGAATAATTATATAAGGTGTCAAATGCTGTTGTGTCAAGGATTGAATTATAGTCATCAAAATCTACTTGATCCATATCGTATTGAGCATATCTATCATATTCATCAAATTCCACTGTCATTGTAACCCCAGATATAGAATCGCTAAAAGCATAAGAATCCAAAGACGAATTAATAGATTTTGATGTACTTTGATATTGAGATGTAAATGCTTTCATTCTAATGCCAGCTTCAGGATAACTGAAATCCTCAAGTTGAATTTCTTTTGGAATTAAAACGTCAAATGAGTCAAAAAAAAGAATATTTTTTTCTGTGGATTTTGTTTTTTCTAAAGCTCTATATGCAATTGTTCCTCTTGTAATTTGCTTTACATAATAGTGAAACCCTAATGAATCTGAGAACATAGATTCAGACACTAATTTATTATCATCAATTTTATATTCGTGAGAATCTTCTTTTAATTTATTTGTAAATCTATTTAGCACTAGATTTTTATATTCTTCATGTGCGCCATAAGGATCTACAATAGTGAGACCAGTTGGATTTTTTACTACTTGCACCAAATACTCACCACTTCCATCTATGTATGTTTTATATATAATTGTTGCATTTTCATATTCGTGATACTCTGTCATCTTAGTACGTGTTCGTATAAATGCTATATCCTCCGGAAAATAGTATTGCAGATTTCCTAGCTCAGATTTTTGCAAACTCCACTTCTTTTTTTCTTTGACAACTATCTTGGCATTTTCTATAAAATATGGAATAGTCTTACTATTCAATGCCTCGGATGATAACCCAATCAACATCATAATAATAAAGTGATTATCCTCTTTGATAAAATTAAATTGCATAGCAGCTAGAGTATCACTGGCAATGGTTTCGATACGATATATATTTCTCCCATTTAATTCGAAAGTTTCATTGGTTAGTTCTTTAGTATCTAAAAAACTAGTTGACACTTTTTCATAAAATTCGTTCTCAGAGATACCAGGATCAGGTACAACCATACTACAATACATCAATCCATCCAAAGTACTATATGATACATTAATTTCTAATACGTCATCTTGCAAAAATGTGATAAAATTTAGTGGAGATTTTAAAGTGTATGCGTAATAAGATCCTTGAACTGTCTCCCAATTATTTGACTTATTAAATCGATTGTATAATTCTTGCAGTTCATTAGTAGATTTTCCCTGTCCTACATTCCTCACTGAATAGCCCAGTACTTTGAGTTTATTAAAAATAGAATTTGTGTCAATCAAATGGCCAATTCCTATTGTAAAAAATAAAGACTGTTTACTATGTAATTCATCAAATTCAGATGCATATAAATCATTCCGGAAGGCAATTTTAAAAGGGTCAATAGTACTTACTTCAAATAAATCTAAAAAATAATCAAGATTCTTACTTTTATATGCCGCTACATATTCTGATAAGTCTTGAGGGTTTGATTGAGCATTAAACGTTATTTCTTGAGCATTCAAACCATCATATAATTCTTCATATTCATCAAACTCAAATATACTTTTTAGTGGAATGTCTAATTCTAATGCGACTTTGCCAAGATAAGCGTCAGGGTATGTTGGCTTACCATCAATTGCATAAAAATCAGAAAAATTTAATCTGCTTATATCGAAATCACCTTTTTCACCATCACTAGATTCAGTATCTTGAATAATGTCGGATACAATTGATGAATCTATTTCCATAAAGTCAACTTCAGTCAAATACACATCTGATTTCTGTAATGCATTTGCAATAGAATCACTAAAATCAAAAACATCATTGTGATTAACTCTTATACTAGCAAATACATATGATGTATGAGAAACATCTGGATGAGTAATCTCCCACAAATAAGAAGATGGTTTGTCTGATTGAGAATTTGCATATTGCGTAAAAATGAGCAAGAGTATTAAGATGCGTAAAGCCATAATTATTCTATTTATCCTAAAAACCTAAGAGTACTATCAAGGTAAATATTTCCAAAGATAATCAATAAAAAAACCCCTAACTTTCGCTAGGGGTCCCCAAATAATTAAAATCCCTTAATAGGTAGTGAAGTCTACTTGATGTCGATCACTGTTGGTTCCTTCTCCTTGGCTTCTTCTTTCTTTGGTATGCTGATTGTCAGAATACCATGATTATAAGTAGCATCTATTCCTGATGCATCCACTTTATCACTTAAGTGAAAACTTCTCTTGAAAGAACTGTAATTAAATTCACGTTTAGTAAATGAATCATTTTCAGATTCCTCTGTAGTGTCTTCTTTAATTTCAGCAGAAATAATCAATTGATCTTTATCTACTTCTACATTAAAATCTTCCTTGTTTAATCCAGGTGCAGCTAATTGTATGCTGTACTGATCTGCATCTTCAATGACATTTACTGATGGTTTTGTGCTGACAAAGTCTTCGTTTACCAATTCTGAAAAACTGCTGTTGAAGAAATCTTCGAACAAATTTGTCAATCCTGTAGTTGCAGGTGTCAACCCGATTTTATGTACTCTCATTATAAATTGTTTTTTTGGTTAGCTAATTTTAATTGTCTTCGCTGGCTCAGGTTTAATCTTAGACATAATGATTGTCAAAATTCCATTTTTAAAGCTCGCTTTAATTGAACCAGTATCAATGGTATCATTCAATCGAAACTGTCTCTTGAAATTTCCATAATTAAATTCCCGTAAACGGAAATCAGTCTCCGTATCAGTCTCCTTTGTAGAGCTAATCACTAAGACATCTTTGTCAATTTTGATTTCAACATCCTCTTTACTAAATCCTGGTAAAGCCAACTCTAGTGTATAGCCATCTTCCGATTGCTGAATATTGGCTTTAGGTTTTGTGAATTGTGGATTTGATTCTCCTTGAAAGTCTTTCAATGGTGTATTCATTACCTCATTGAATATGTTTTCAAAAGCTGGAACCATAAATCCATTACTTCTTCTTTTGTGCCTTCTTCCTTCGTGTCTTCTTCCTTTAGGTTTACAAGTGTGTGATTTCATATTCTATCGTTTTTAGATTTTTAAAATTGAATTACACTAAGGATAGATCAAAGGGAGTGCCATGCCAAAAATCAACACCATCTGGCAGAAAGAGCAAAATATTAATGTCATTTTGTCGCATATTTATAAAACATGCTGTCATTTTGTCTATTTGATGGTGGCCCATAACAATTCCTCCTCTCCAAAGGGCCATGACCACTTGGAATTAAATGGTCTTTCTTCTTTACATGCATCTCCTCCAATGGGTCATGACTTGAAATCAAATAGCCTTTAAAGTGGATAAATAAATATGTGGATAAATTCTATATGCGTAACTCGACCCAATTATAACTTACCTGTATATTTGGCCCTCCATGCAGGAAACATATACTATAAAACTTAAGCAATTTGAAGGACCCTTTGATCTTCTCCTATTTTTCATAGAACGAGATGAGATCGATATTTACGACATTCCGATTGCTAACATTACAGCAGATTTTCTTTCCTACATCAAAGAATTAGAAGAGCTAAATCTCAATGTCGCCAGCGAGTTCATCTTAATGGCAGCAAATCTGATGAGAATCAAAGCCAAGATGCTCATTCCAAGAAAAGAGCTCGATGAAGAAGGAAATGAAATTGACCCAAGAGAAGAATTAGTTGAAAGGCTTTTAGAATACAAGCGCTACAAAAGTGTCCTCGACGAGATTGCCAATTTAGAAAAAGAGCGTTCGCTAAAATTTGATCGCGGTGGTGTTGCCTCCGAATTAAAGTCATTAGCCAATAAAGCTTTGGTTGATATCGAACTCGAATCCTTGACGATGTTCAAACTATTGAAAGCATTCCAAGGTGTCATGGAAAAGTATGAAAATAGAGAGAATCGTACCAAACATGAAATAGTCAAATACAACTATCAAGTAGAGACACAACGGACCTATATATTGGACAGAATACGCGTGGCAGCAAAAACAACATTCGTTGACTTATTCAAGCCAATGGAAGATAGAATCCACGCAATCGTGACCTTCTTGGCCCTTCTAGATTTATTGAATAATCAGCTCGTCATCATCACACAAGGCATGGGAACAAATAATTTTTGGGTAAATCCAATAGATACACAAAAAGCACCTGAAAATCCGACCGAAAACAACATTCCATAAGGTTAGCTTGATCTAAAATAATATTCATTTTCTTTTAAGCGTAAACCAACTGTTAATCGTATCTTTGCAGTCGATTTTAGAGATCGCCCAGTTCATTCAAAAAATTAAAAGAAATCCATGGCAAATATTGGACAGATAAAGCAAATCATTGGTCCTGTTGTAGACGTGAGTTTTACAGCAGAAGGATCTAACCTACCAGAAATCTTAAACGCTCTTGAAATCACAAGAGATAATGGCGACAAGCTAATACTAGAATGTCAAAAACACTTAGGAGAAGATAGTGTAAGAGCTATTGCAATGGACTCCACAGATGGCTTGACCAGAGGTATGTCCGTGCAGGATCTAGGTACGCCTATTTCTATGCCAGTTGGCGATGAAATCAAAGGCCGTCTATTCAATGTAGTTGGTGAAGCAATTGATGGTATAGGACCAGTTGCCAAAGGCGATAACGCTTATCCAATCCACAGAGACCCTCCTCGTTACGAAGATTTATCTACTGAATCAGAAGTTTTATTTACTGGTATTAAAGTGATTGATTTGATCGAGCCTTATTCCAAAGGTGGTAAGATTGGATTATTTGGAGGTGCTGGTGTTGGTAAAACGGTATTGATCATGGAGTTGATCAACAACATTGCTAAAGGATATGAAGGTATCTCTGTTTTTGCAGGCGTTGGAGAGAGAACACGTGAAGGAAATGATTTGCTTAGAGAAATGTTGGAATCAAATGTCATCAAATATGGTGATGAATTTCTTCATTCCATGGAAGAAGGAAACTGGGATTTGTCTAAAGTGGACAAAAATGAACTGAAAAAATCACAAGCGACATTGGTGTTTGGTCAGATGAATGAGCCACCTGGAGCGAGAGCGAGAGTTGCCTTATCAGGATTGACAGTCGCAGAATATTACAGAGATGGTGATATGAATGACCCGAATGGCGGTAAAGACATCTTATTCTTCGTTGATAATATCTTCCGCTTTACACAAGCGGGTTCTGAAGTATCTGCATTATTAGGAAGGATGCCATCAGCCGTTGGATATCAGCCAACATTAGCTACAGAGATGGGTATCATGCAAGAGCGCATTACTTCTACTAAAAGAGGATCTATCACATCTGTACAAGCAGTATATGTACCAGCTGATGATTTAACAGATCCAGCACCAGCAACTACTTTCTCTCACTTAGATGCTACGACGGTATTAAGCAGAAAGCTAGCTTCATTGGGAATTTATCCAGCAGTGGATCCATTGGATTCAACATCAAGAATATTAGAAAGATCTATTGTAGGTGATGAGCACTATGACACAGCACAAAGAGTGATTAACATTTTACAGAGATACAATGAGCTTCAAGATATCATTGCAATCTTAGGATTGGAAGAATTGTCTGAAGAGGACAGATTGATCGTTTCAAGAGCAAGACGTGTACAACGTTTCTTGTCACAGCCATTCCACGTTGCTGAGCAGTTTACTGGTCTCGAAGGCGTATTGGTACCAATCGAAGAAACGATCAGAGGATTCAATATGATCATGGACGGTGAAGTAGATGAATATCCGGAAGCAGCATTTAACCTTGTAGGATCAATTGATGATGCTATAGCAAAGGGTAAGAAATTAATCGCAGAAGCAAACGCATAAGACGTGAATATATCAGTATTGACTCCAGGAAAAGAGGTGTACAACGGAGAGATTACCTCAGTAAAAGTACCAGGCATCACTGGTCAATTCGAAATATTGAGAGGTCACGCGGCAATTGTGTCTGCCTTGGGCGCAGGTCCTGTCAGGATCATTGCATCAAGTGGAGAGACAATAAACTATACGATCGAGAAAGGGTTTATAGAAGTGTTGAATGATGAAGTTGCCTTGTTGGTTCAAGGACTAACGGAGTAGATTCTAGATCTATTAAAGATATAGCCTAACTGTTTTACAGTTGGGCTTTTTTTATGCAGATAGGTAACTCAAATCTATCATGGCATTCATCATATTTTGCCAACTGTATTCTTTCTTTTTGATGCGAATAAAATTAGTAAACGCTTCTGCTTTATTCATGGAATAAAATTTATCAATCGCTTCAGCAATCGCTTCAGGAGATACTTCCGTAACGTAACCAGCTTTGTTATCAAGTACTATCTCAGGGAGTCCTCCTACATTGGTGACAATCATTGGTTTCTCAAAATGATAAGCCATTTGTGAAATGCCACTTTGAGTTGCTGTCTTATATGGCTGCACAATCAAATCGGCTACAGCAAAATAATACCTGACATCTTCGTTTGAGATGAATTGAGTTCGTAGAATTAAGTCTTCTTTTATACTTAGTTCTTCTATCAAGTCCATGTAGCGTTGCTCATCACTATAGAACTCACCTGCAATAATCAACTTAAGACCCAACTGCTTTACTTTAGGTAAAGCCATCGCTCGCAACAGAATATCTAGACCCTTGTAATCTCTAATGAATCCAAAAAACATCATATAGTTTTCTCCCTCATCAAGTTTAAGGTGTTTAAGAGCTGCTTGTCGTCCTACCTTATCTCCAAAATTATCATAAATAGGATGAGGGATTAAGCTTACACGCTCAGTTATATTGAAACTTGCCAAATCGTCAAGCACTGATTTAGATTGCACAACAAAACCATCAACTGGCTTAACAAAATATTGAGTAAAAGGCCTATCTCCTATTCGTTTTTCATGTGGGATTAAATTGTGAACCAGGCAAATGATCTTGGTTCCCCTATTCTTTTTTACTCGTCGCAAGATGGTCCCAAAACAAGGGCCCATAAATGGTAACCAGTATGTGCAAATGACTATATCGGCTTTGATGCTAGCTATCTTGTTACCCACTTTGATCCAGCTAAACGGATTAATAGAGCTGATACTTCTCGTTATATCTAGATTCTTAGGTGCAGGGTCAGAGGAAAATTGAGTCTTTCCTGGAAAAAGAAAATTCGGATACTGAGTCGTAAAAGTTTGGATATTGACCGTGTGCCCGTGAGCTATAAATTCTTCTGCGAGACGATGATTGTAAGAAGAGAGCCCTCCGCGAAATGGATGAGCTGGACCAATGATTAAAATACTGAGCTTCTCTTGACGAATGATAATATCTCAATTTTATTTGTGCGACAATGTATTTAATAAAAAGCTAATATCTTATTTTAAAGAAAATTTTAATCTATTTATCGTTGGTGCTGTTACGTTCTTGCTAAAAATAGAAGAACAGCTAGGTTAAAGGGTTTATACTAATTTTGGTCTTTCTTTTCTTATGTAGAGAGTTAAACTATATGATTGCGTACAACAATAAAAAATTCAAAGCTGTTAGCAATAGTGATACAGGCGAAGTGGATGAAAACACCATTTTCCATTATTATCAAAAAGAAAATATTGTCTGGGGCACTTACAATGGACCGAAGATCAAATTTGGCACTTTTACAGGAACCATTCATGCGGAAAATTATTGCTTGCACTTTGCTTACCAACATGTTAATGATAAAAATGAGTTGATGACAGGAAAATGCACATCAACTCCTGAGCAAATGCCAAATGGGAAAATAAGATTGCACGAAACATGGCAATGGACTTGTAAAGATCATTCAACTGGAGAATCAATTATTGAGGAATTATGACTAAGACAGAATTATATCAGAAATTTTTAAAAAGCGAATACAAAGATTCAATCTTCCCACCTCCTGCGGTCAAGCATCTAGATCTTGACTATTTTGACTACAAAGAAGGAGAATATATAAAACATAAAGCAGCAGTTAAAACTGACTATAACAACCCAGCTGGAGTCATGTTTGGTGGTTATTATGGAATGTTATTCGATGCAGCTTATGGGCCTTTTTCATTTATTGAGACACAAAAATATGCAGCCAGTTTAGATATGAATGTGGTGTATCTAAAAGCTGTAACTCCAAAAGATGAATTTGTCATTACCCAAGCAAACATCATCAGCGAATCAAAATCATTTCTCATCATGGATGCACAAATGCGTAAACTTGATGGAACACTTGTCGCTACTTCTACGACCCGAATGATGATATTGGATAAGAAGATTTAGCCTAGTTATATTTATATTTTGCGATACGTTAAAAACTTCCTAAAAACAATAATTATATACTAATCTAAACCGCTATATCAGTTATAGGACTACAGAAAATAAATAGCCTATAGAAAGAGTATACACTAAATAAATTTGATTTACTGCCCTTCAAGGCAGAACGAAAGATAAGTGTTACTCTATGAAAGACATCAAAATTTTCTCCGTTTTCTTTGTCATCTTCCTCTACCATTTTATGCAATCATGTGAGTCAATCATTGATGATGTTCCTGTTGTTATAGAACAAAGAGAATTCCCAAATGTCGATGAACGCCTATGGGGATTCTTTGAAAATTTTGAGGACTTAGCAGCAGAAAGAGGTTTAGACTATGACCTAAATACATTTAATCTGATTGGAAGTATAGAAGACATACATGAAGAAGGAGTTGCAGGCACATGCTCTTATGGTTTCAGAGGACCTCGTGATATCGTTATTGATCAGCCGTTTTGGAATAATACAAATAATTTTAGCAGAGAAATGGTAGTGTTTCATGAGCTAGGACATTGTGTCTTGGGTAGAGATCATACAGAAGCCAATACGGGCAATGGCTTCTGCGCCAGTATCATGAGAAGTGGCACAGGAAATTGCAGAACACTATACAATGCACAAAACAGAGAATATTATATAGATGAATTATTTGAGGTGATAAGCCCATAATATAAGATAAAGACCCCTTATACTGCATTGAGCAGGTGGCTTTAAAGTCACCTGCTCTTTTTCATTTATATACGTTTGCATGGTCTTGCCTTTATCTAATATTTCAAATGACAATTAATTATCAAGTTGTGTCCACACCATGCTGGCATTGCATAACCACAAACCATTTATTCCTGCATTATCTCCATAAAAAATAGTGCCTTCTTCCGATGCTGAACAGGTAGGCGCTGCAGTTAATTTTGGCAGCTTCACTAAATCATTAATGGTGACAACTTTGTCTATAAAATCCCCATGAATCAAAGGTGATAAAGAGCTGTCATTTTGTATGATTAATTCATTGCTGATAGATGACAAACCGGCAGCCGCACCCGCACCAATTACTATATTGCTTGAACCCATCATATTATCTATACCTGCATTGTGGCCAATGAAAACATTATTTTCACCCATAGTATTATTTCTACCAGCTGATGTCCCCAAAAATGTATTGTTATTGCCATTATTTTTAAAACCGGCATCTGCTCCGATTAATGTATTTTCTGATGCTACAGTATTTTCTTGACCAGCTTCAGCACCTAAGTAGGTATTCAAATCTCCTCCTTGGTTTGATATTCCCGAAGATCTTCCTACAAATGTGTTTTTAAAACCACTTGTCATGGAGGCTCCAGAATCAGTTCCAACAAATACATTATCTGTACCACTAATAACATTTGATGCCACAGGATCAAAACCAGCATTATAACCAACTATGGTATTGCCATCTGCTTGGTTATTTAACCCTGCACTAAAACCTATCATTGTAGAAAAATCACCCTGGTTTTCCTTCCCAGCATTATTACCAATAGCTACTAAATTTTCTTTTTGATTATTTTCTCCTGCTAAGTATCCTATTAACACAACACCATCAGCGTTATTATTTATCCCTGAACTGTGTCCAAGAATAGTTGAGTTTTGCAAGCTGGATGCAGTTTCAGCAGCTCCAGCCCCCACAATCACATTATTAGAAGAATTATCCAATGCAAGTCCTGCACCTGCACCAATCATTGTATTTTCTATCCCAATGGTATTAGCTTCTCCAGTTCTATGGCCCAAAAATGTGTTGAATTGGCCTGTTGTTAAGCCTAGACCAGCAGCAGCCCCAAACGTTGTATTCCCAAAACCAGCACCATTTGTTGTATCTATTTGCTCACCACTACCAAAGCCAAATAACAGATTACCATGATTAAAGTCAGGAACTCTAAACTGCAAAATCTCAGCAACACTTGGCGTCTCACGTATCTCAAAAGCGGATCTGCCTTTGACATCAAATGTGATTTCATCAGAATCTGCAAAATCTTCTACCGTGATTCTGGTATCTCCATCATCATCTATAAGCTCACTTGATTTTCCAATATCGACCCATTGACCGCCATCAAAGTACCAGTAAGAATTCAAGTTAATATCATAGACCAAAAGTCCTTGGACTGGATTATTTACTTGCATATGATTGACAACTGGTATCTGGATGCCATCAGCCCTAATTTCAGCCATATCTCTTTGCTGAGCTTGGGCTATACATAATATAAAAAGAAGAGACATTGAAGTAAGAAGTATATTTTTCATAGTAGTTAAATTGAAAGTTTAGAAGAAGTTTTGTGTGAATCCTTAAACTTGAGTTACTAAAATGAATGTCTATCTCGATTAAGAGGTAACCTTTAGCATAAAACTTTAACGTTTAGAGTAGTGTCTAATACCGTCCAATCTGATTTCCAGTAATTATGAAAAGTGTCTAGTGCTAGAAGTAAGACAAAAGATCTTCTATGCAGGAAAGTTGCAAGCAACCATGTGTTTAACCTTGTTTCCTCTAGTTAAGGCCTTGCTGATTCTTATTGTAAATCCAGATCAACATTATAATAAAGAGTGCAAAGAATAGTAAGAAGCGCAAAAAGAATGCTCCCTTCCTTCCGTAACCATGATCTTCTCCGTGATGTGCCATTTAGAAATGAAATTTTTGCAAAGAAAAGCAAAACAATGCAAACTCGCTATGAATGTTGAATAAAATACTTGGGAATGTTTGATGTAATCAGAATCAATCTAATGAGCTTTCACACTAATAATCAATATTTTCTATGCCGAGATTCTTTTCTATTGTCTTTTCTAAAAATTTCATCAACACTGGGTTGAATGACCTTAGTAATTCGACATGCTTTTGTTCTCCATATTCATTTATAATAGCGTACAGCCCATAACCAGGCTTGATGTACACTTGTTCTATCGAGTCTTTTGAGAAGCTTTTGTCTTTTATCATGTACTTTGGTCGTCTTTCTATGTCTAAGGTGTTCTTATTAATATTGAAATATATCTTGTTTCTCTTCCGTCCTACCAGATACCAATAGATAGGAAATCCGACTAAAAATGCATTGATTATTGTGACAAGTAAGATTATACCAAAAGCACTATTATTAATAGCGGTGAGTATTGAAATCAAACTAACTATGGGAATGATAATTGCAAACATACTCAGCACTCCGTCGACCCAATTAAAATGATTATTTACGGATATTTCTAATTGGTCTCCATACTCAAACACCTCAACACCTTCGGGTATTAGTGCTGTCTTTTCTTCTTTTGTTTTTTGCGTTGAAACTAATGTAAGTGTATCCTCTATCGGGAAAACGACATGACATGATCCACATTTGGCTACAGCCTTACCAAGATCCAAATTATCTGAAGTCACTTGTTCAGCACAAGAAGGACAATGGATTTTTGAGAACGGTACATCGTCTCCTAAGGATACCTCCTTTAGTTCGAGCTTTTCTTTATAAATTTCTTTTTTCAATACGAAAGATTTATGCTCAATAAAGTAGATAGAAAAAAATGCAACTACAAAATTTTTCATCCATTTATGATGAACCACCTAGCTCATTATGCAACAGCATTTGAAAATGTCTCGTTGTAAACAGTGTAAAGAATTAGCCTAGTGTTTGAAGACTATGGCACTTGTTTTAGAATAACCGATTTACAAACAACTCATTTAAGGATTAACAGATGACGACTCTTTATCCGCTATTATCGAATTATACACCACTGTTTGAATCCGCGGTCTAAATTCGTATTTGCCAAACGTATTGTTATTCATGCTTGGAAATGTTCGATTAGACAGAAAAATAAAAATCAGGTCATTTTCTGGATCCATCCACATACAAGTACCTGTAAAACCTAAGTGTCCAAAAGTTGATTCCGTTGCTTTTTCAGACATATTCAGTTTTCGATTTTCATCTAATTCCTTCATATCAAAACCAATACCTCTTCGTGTAGATCTGTAATACCTCTCTGTAAATTTTTTGATTGTTTTGGGTTCAATAAATTGTTTGCCTCCATAGCTTCCACCATTTAATAGCATCTGCGCTAAAACGGCCAAATCCCCTGTATTTGAAAATAAACCGGCATGTCCGCTTACACCACCTAACATTGCTGCTCCCATATCATGAACGTAACCATCTACAACTTGGCCTCTAAAATAATTATCCTTTTCAGTAGGCGGTATCCGTTTGTTATCGTGTCTGAGCAAAGGATTGTACCCTGTATCTGTCAATCCTAATGGACCATAGAATTCTTCTTGTGTGTATTGGTCAATAGGCTTACCAGTTATATTATTAATTGTCTCGTGCATCATGTAGAAGCCGAGATCGCTGTATCGGTAATTTCTTTTTTCTCGCAATTGAGTCCCTAATATTCTGGACCAAATACTATCTCTATAATCTGACCGCAGGTATAAATCATCAGTCACTTCAATTCCAAATGAATCATTTAATGTTTTGGAATAATATTTTTTATCTACTGTGGCTTTCTTTTTCTTTGGATCTAATGTATTCTTATAAAAAGGAACCCAACCTGCTAATCCTGCATGATGTGCAAGTATGTCTTCAATGATGATATCTGACTTATTACTGGTATCTGCTTCTGCAATATACTGCTTAAGTGGTTTGTAAATATTAAACTTATCCTGACCTGCCAAACGCATCAATGATATTGTAGATGCCATTATTTTTGTGACAGAAGCAAGATCGTATATATCATCTGTTTTCACTTTTATTTTTCGATCATACGTGTGGTGACCATAAGCTTTTTGAAGTACTATTTTACCATCTTTCGCGACAAGTACTTGACAGCCAGGTGCAGCACGTCTCCGCAACATTTCATCGACAATCGTATCTATTGCCATTAAAGAATCTGAAGACATCCCCACTTCCTCCGGAGTAGCATAACCAAGTATTGACAGTGGTGGACTGTATATACCATGGCCTTCGTGCAATACAGGACTTACCGTTACTGGCAGCACTCCATTAACTTCAAAGACGCCAAATAGTGCTTGGGCAGCGATGTCTTGTGCTTGATCATCATCTTCATATGCTAATAACACATTTGGAACATTACCAAAATATTTCAAAGCATATGGACTACCGAATACAGTGAGTATAACTTTAGTTTTAGACGAGGCCAGTGTATTTATTAATTGAATTGTCGCCTCATTGAGCCCAAAATTTTTACTCGAATATTTACTCATATCCTCTAATGAGACAAACACATAATCATATGATGCACTTCTTGAAATGACAGAAGCCTGCTGACTACTCACTTGATCATGAGAAAGAGATAAGTGATCAGATTTTACAAAACTTCCAATCCTGGTCTGGAAGGCACTTCTGGATCTAGTACCTATACTAACGGTCAAGGCTTTTTTGTCATTAACCTCTGTGATCGGAAATAACGTTTGATCGTTTTTTACGATCGTCATAGCTTTTTGTACCAAATTTGAACGCAAAGCAACTGCTTCTGAAGAATTGATATCTTCCATCACTTGCTGAACATCTGCTACGATTGGTGTATAAAGCAAGCCTAAGTCAAACTTACTTGATAAAACCTTCCGACAACTTTCTTCTATTCTGCTAATGCTTATTTCGCCAGAATCAACAGCCTTCTTTACTTCGCTAAATGCCAGATCCATATTTGCAGGCAAAAGAATGACATCATTTCCAGCCTTTATTGCCTCAACTTCCGCTCTTCCGTTTTTGTAGAATTTTGTCAAGGCTTTCATTTCCATTGCATCTGTAAACACTAAGCCATCAAATCCCATTTCTTTTTGCAATAGATTGGTTATCACTTTCTTGGATAAAGTCGTTGGTCTATTGGCTGCATCATCCAACGCAGGAATGCTTAAATGAGCGACCATGATACCATCTACCCCTTGATTGATCAATTGCTGAAAAGGCATTAATTCAATACTGTCCAATCT
Organism: uncultured Saprospiraceae bacterium; assembly: GCA_964450495.1. Lineage (GTDB taxonomy): Bacteria > Bacteroidota > Bacteroidia > Chitinophagales > Saprospiraceae > CALFUK01. Next base: position 36,826 of record CAYVFU010000041.1, read on the forward strand.
TGATCTGGGATGTGGTATAACAGGAAGGTCATAGTGTGAATCCACACTTGTATCCCCGTGCCCTGGAAAATGTTTGGCACAAGTCAGTAATCCACCATCTTGCATACCTTTCATATAAGCATAAGATTTGGCTGATACTTTCAAACGGTTTTCACCGAATGATCGATTATTTATAACTGGGTTATCTGGATTGTTATTGACATCAACAACTGGTGCGAAATTCATATGAATACCTACGCGTTTCATTTGTGCAGCCACTTCTTTACCCATTTCATATATGAGATTGTCATCTCGAATGGCACCTAGCATTAGTTGTCTTGGAAAACTAACGGTATTCTTCGGGAATCTCATACCTAAGCCCCACTCTCCATCGATACTGATCATCAATGGCAAGTTTGACAGACGTTGGTATTCATTAGTTAATTCTGCTTGCTTATCGGGAGAGCCTTGAAAAAAGCACAATCCCCCAACATGGTATTTTTTTATTTGTTCTTTGACAGAATTAATATGATCTCTTCCAAGATCTGAATGAGCGCGTATGCTAAAGAGTTGCCCAATCTTTTCTTCTAGTGTCATTTTAGCCATTTTGGAATCTACCCATGACTCTTTGGAGACTTGTCCATAGACATTACCAAAAGCTATGACAGTCAACATAAATATGATCAATAATTTATTGTAGTGCATTCGGATCTAATTCTAGTGCTTTAGTAATGTAATAATCTCCCTTTTCTTTATCGCCTCCATTAATGTATGCTTTGCCTAAGTTAACGTGAGCGCCGGCTAAATTGGGTTCTAATGCAAGAGCTTTTGTGAAATAATTAATACTCTCTGCATGTTTCCCCATGAATCCATGCGCAGTTCCAAGCAGACGCAGCACTTCATAGTCCTCCGTCAAAACTGCTTGCGCTCTTTTCAAATATTCAATCGCTTTGGGGATGTTATTTTCTTTCTCTCCATATTGACGACCAAGGGCTCGATAATTTAATGCAGAATTCTTGATAGCATCTTCGTAACCAGGGTCAATATTTAATGCTCTATCATACGCTACCTCAGCTTCTTTATATCTATCTAAATAATGTAAGGCATTCCCTTTTATAAGGTAGGCATTTTTATAATTAGGATGTATAGAAATTGCTTTATCAGCTCTAACTACAGCTTCATCTAACTGGCGCTTTTTTATCGTTGGATTTTCTTCCTTAAATGCAGCAGATGATAATGAGCCTGCCACAGCATTGTTAATTTTTGCACTGTTTTTAGAAATGTGCTTATCTGTATTAAATAAGGTAAAGTCGTTTTTCCAAGCACCATTGCGATGAATTGTTTTTACTGTAAACAATAAAACAACAATCCCAATAATACCATAAGCAATAGACTTATTTTCAATTTTGGTCAACAGCAAATAGCTTATTACAATCGAAAACCCGATGGATGGCATAAATAGAAATCGCTCTGACATATTTGTCCCAATCGGAAATACAATGTTTGACACAATCGACATTGTAATAAAGTAAAAAAGAATGCCATAACTGTATACACGTTTTTTCTTTAATCCAAGTAAAGCTAAAACAAGCAGCACAATATTCATCACTAGCGCCAACCAAACTGATACATCACCAAAGGACATGATGTCAATATGTCTAGGATAGTAATCGTGTGTCAACGGATGAGGCACAAACAATAATTGTATATACTTGCCTAATGTAAATGTCACCGTCGCCATAAATTCTGCTGTATCGAATGGCACATATTGACCATTCACAACTTTAAGAAATGGATTGTTCATCAATTCGTTGGGTGCACCTCCTAAGTCCATTCCCAGAATCATTGTCCGAATGATCAAAAACCCAATCGCACCCATCAACGCAGGAACAGTAGCTTTGACTGCTTCTAGAATTGTCGCTTTATTAAAAAACCACAAACTCAAAGGGATGATTGCTAAAAAGGTAATGGTATTTTCTTTTGACATACAACCCAGAAACATAGCAATTCCAGATATTGCCAACCAGCGAAGACTGTTCGACAATTTGTTTCGGCTTTGAAAAACGGCATATAACGAAATGATTGCTCCGAGTAAAGCCAGAATTTCATCTCGCCCCTTAATGTTGGCGACCACTTCTGTATGAATCGGATGAGCAAGAAAAAGAATGCTTGCCGCCAATGCAATAACTGGCACCTTAGTTTTAGGATCAAGCTTAAATTCTTGGAAAAGACCAAACAGCAGTATGCCAATGAACCCGTACAATACTACATTCCACAAATGTCCTATAAATGGATTCTTTCCAAAAAATTGCCAGCCAACAGCAAACATTATCGGACTCAAAGGCCGGTATCTTCCCCCAGAGACAAGTTTTGCTTTTCCTTCTTCTTTGAAAAACCCGAAGAAGGTGTCTTTTGTCAGTAATCCCGGAATTCCGGCAAAACCTTCAGTCGTGAACATATTGTCTGTGATAACTATGGCATCATCTTGCGCATAGTCGTGTGTTAATGTATTCCCATAAAGGACAAACGCAAAAACAAATATTACAATCTGATACTTCCTGATATGAGAAGAACCAGATGCTTGGACCTGCCTTTTTTGCTTAGATTTAGACATTATATTGATAATCAGTAAAGTTATGAATTATAAATTAGTTTAATATGTTTAATTCGACTTTCTTTTTACTCCTAAGTATCTGTATCTGAGATGACTCCTTTTCCTTCTATTCATGCTACGAATCATCTGGGATCAAGTAATTTTACCTTATGGCAAATCAAATGCATCACATATTAGTGACCGATCGAGTTCATCCACATCTGCTGCAGTCGTTTTCAAAACTATATTGGGAAGTTGATTACAAGCCAGACCTCTCCTATGAAGAAGTCAAAGAAATCCTACCAACCTATACTGGCATTATCATCAATAGTAAAATAAAGGCGACAAAAGAGTTTTTAGATCTTACAGATTCGCTTCAGTTTATTGGCCGTCTTGGGTCTGGCTTAGAGATCATTGACCTAGACTATGCAAAACAAAGAGGCGTAAAAGTATATAGTGCGCCAGAAGGAAATTGTAATGCAGTCGCTGAACATGCATTAGGGATGCTTCTGTCATTATTCAACAATCTGCATCAAGCGAATAGTCAAGTCAAACATTTTGAATGGCTCCGAGAACAAAACAGAGGTATTGAACTATACGGTAAGACAGTAGGCATTGTTGGTTTTGGCCATACTGGTTCTTCATTTGCAAAAGTGCTTGCCGGTTTTGATGTGACTGTTTTGGCTTATGATAAATATAAAACTGATTATACTACTGGTTTTGATTACGTACAAGAAGCAACACCTGAACAAATTAGACAAGAGTCAGACATCATCAGTTTCCATTTGCCTCTTACACCAGAAACAAAATACTTAGCAGACCAAGAGTATTTAATGGCGTGTAAAGATGGTGTATACATCATGAATACCTCCAGAGGACAGGTATTAAATCTAGAAGATTTACTGTTTGCATTGTCCATTAAAAAAGTTGCAGGTGCCTGTTTGGATGTTTTTGAAAATGAAAAATTTGATACACTTAAACTTGATCAAAAAGTTGTACTCACTAAACTATTGCAATTGGACAATGTGCTTGTCTCGCCTCACGTCGCTGGCTGGACTCATGAGTCATTATTCAAAATTGCAGATACATTGGTCAGAAAGATAACAGCTGACTTTTAGTCCTCCCAATGCCGCCATTAAAGCCACTGTTGATAAAACATGGAGAGGATGATGTGCCCTTCCAACGTACAACTATCGGATCGGTAAAATGTTATCATGCCGCTTATTAGCGACTGGCGTTCTTCCTCATGTTCTTTAAATTTTTTCGCTCACTCAATCTTTTTCTGGTTAGCTTATAGCTCTTTGCAGTCCGCCAGAACGAGGACGACATAGAGCTATAAATGGATAATGTTTTTAAGATAGATCTCAATGAAGGTCATAGTGTAAAAGTAAGATTGCAATTAGTTACTGATTTATTTAGCACTGCTTCTTTTAATATTGAATGGAATTCAGCGTGGAAATACGAGGTCAACAATTTGCTGCCTAACTTAAATGCTGCCTATTTAATTGATCTCGGCAATCACTTGTCTCATGTATTTTTTGGAACAAGAGCAATAGGGAATGTAAATAGAGGTCAATCTACATTAGCTGATCGGGGGCTTCTTGGGAATGTTTAATAACTTGGTGTTTAATAAATTTACGTACTGTTTTCATCAGAGTACTATTTTCATCAGAGTATTGGTTGTTAAAATAAGACTGTTTATTATTAAAATATTTGGCTAAGTCCTAAATAGACCATATTTTTAATTAGGAAGGTGCGTTCACCTTTCGATATATTTACTAACAGTTTAAACTTTACCACATATAACGTTTCTGTATTTATATTTCTGTTTTTTGTCAATTACATAAAACGCTCATATAAGTATTCTTGATATTAATTTTATTGGGTTTGGTACAGAGAAGCCAATACATCATTTTCATTTAGATTTAGATCATCAATAGATGATGAATCTTTTGTATTTAAACACAATGAAAGTCGATACAAAAAAACTTCAGTTGGGCTGGTTTACTTACTCGCTTGAAATTGAGGGAAAGTTAATTGATAGTAAAATCAATACTAGTTGCTAAATTAATTCTAAGAAGTGAAAAAGGGATATACTTTAAATAGAACTGTTATGATTAGAGTCTTACGTCTACTTGTCTTTGTGGCTACAGTATATGTATTAACCACAACTTGTGTAAGTCAAATATTTAGTCAATTAACACCACCAAATAGACAAATGCAATGTTATCAACCTGGTGACATTACAATAGATATTATTGACGTCAACTGTGGTGCAAATGGAGGGCAGCAAGAAGAATATATTCTTATTGAAATTGGTGGTACAGGCACAGTTGATTTGGAAGGATATATCGTGGATGATAACAATGCGCCTGCTATTGGTGTAGGAAATTCGGACGGACATGCAAGATTTCCGGGTGGTCCTTTCAACTCAGTACCTGCAGGAACTCAAATTTGTATCTATTCACAAGCTCTACCAGTTGGTTATCAAGAAGATAGTGACCATTGGCTACTTAATATTAGTGACATGATTATT
>CAYVFU010000042.1:0-41830 GCA_964450495.1 uncultured Saprospiraceae bacterium
TTAAATGAATTCAATTGATTTCTGTCTATTTGACCTGTTTGGGGGCTAGTCCAATTTCTTTGCATGATTGGACTCATTACATTGCCAAACTGTAGATCTATCAATTCATCTCTTGATATGTCAATACCAAGTTTTTCGGATTCTTTGTCTACGATTGATTTCTCTACATAGTAGTTCCAGACATTCTCTCTTGTTTGATATGGATCACCTTGGTTTCCAAAATATATTTGCTCAGTACGCTGAAAATCACGGTAATTGATTTCTTGTCCATTTACCTCGCCCACCTTCAAATTTGTCTGTCCACCACCTAAACCAGCAGCCGAACTAACGTCCATAATTACGAATGCTGCAAGGGCTAAACCGAGCAAAATCAGTACAAACCAGAAATTTTTACGAATTTTTCCTATTAATGCCATAAGAACTTAATCTTTGTATGTGTCTATAAATAATTGATTAACAAGCGTTTAGATCCTTAAAGATGACCAAAGCAAGCTTATTTTTCAAGGAGTGCAAAAATATAATCTTTAGGTGGTTTATTCAAATTAAAGCCTTGAAAACCTTTAAGTTATACACATCATGCATAAAAGCAACTTGAAAAAGGAAATACCGTCTAATACTGTTTTCTCTTTAACAGGAACAACACTAGAAATGATGGAATAATCGTTTGATTTTGAACAACTAGACTACTATGAAAAGACTTTATCTTTTTATACTTCAGTATTCAACTCTGTGCAACTTGCCAAACGTATTACAACAATAGTCAAATAGCTTTAGAAGGATCTTAAAGAGACATTTAAACATCTTCAGCCGTTTTATGATGAATCTCGCCGGGCTACAGCACTCTATACTAGAGGGGATGTCTTTGGTGTCATTTCATTAGGGATATTGGCTATCGGCATTGGTAGTGCAGTTACTTGTGAGGACTTAGGATGTCTTGGTTCTGCGCTTATCATAGGCTTGTCATTTCCTTTTGGAATTATAGGTACCATATATAAACTTACTTCCAAAGAAAAGAAGGATAGAAGCATACAATCTTTGAATTTTGGCATCCGTGATCAATTAAAAGGAAGTGACTTGTCTTTAAATCTTAAGTTATCTGGAAGTGGGGTAGGTTTAGTTGTTGTTTTTTAATAATAAAATGGAACTGCGAAATGTCTGTTTTGGATTTAGAAAGTAGGACAGTCACCCTTATATTTTTTATTTTTCCTTTTAAACAATTTAAAGCGCTTTCTTTTTTTGGCCCTTTTACGCGTTGTTTTTTCTTTACAGTCTTTGTCAGAATAGGCGAGCATATAATCAAACGAATCTGTTGCATACAAATCACTGATGTGCTCGAGTAAGAATGGATTTTTTGTTTCCAAAATAGGCCGCTCTTGATTTAGTCTAAAATTAGTCAGAAACTTATAGTTGTTGTTGAATGTTTCTCTAGACCTCGCTAAGTCCTTATTGTGATCTAATATATTATTCTTCTTTCTGTGCTTAGTCCAGAAATCACTATTTAATTTTTCAAATAATTGATAAGCTTGATTGAAGTCTTTTTGACTTGCATAGTAAATGGCTAAATTGTTTTGACTGGAAAGTTCATTGTTTGTTGTCCAAATAACTTTGGCTTCTTCTTTCTGGTTTTGTAAAAAAAGGGAAAGTGCTCGGTTACTTTCATAAACCTTCTTCATGTTTTGATTTAACTCTTGAGCTTTAAGGAAAGCAATCGATGATGTCTGAAAATATGGTTTTGCCCTGTTTGCATTCCCGCTGTTCTTATGAGATAGGCCCACATCTTTATGAATAATACCTTTCACATTCCAAACAGTGTGGTCTTCTGGATGGGCGGTGGTTAATGAATCGATTAATTGAATTGATTTGCTGGTTCTGTTTAAAAATGAATAGCAAATTGCTGTACCCAACTCAGCATTTAAATTATCCTCTTGCATTGACCTAGCACGATCAAAACAAGCCAGTGCAAAGGCGTACTTTTTTAATCTGATTGCAGCATTACCCCAAATAACATAAGTGTTTGCATTCGATACATGACGACCTCTTAATACTTCCAATGTTTTTTGATATTTGGATAGCCTCAAATAGTAATAAGCCAATAATTCTCTAGCGCGCATATCCTCACTTGACTTTTCGCGTAATTGATTTTCTAGCAAACGGATTGCCTCTGGCATTTTATTTATCCTTGCTAAGCTGTATGCCTTTACTAAATTCAATTCAAGTTGTTGGGCAGGCGTTGTCCCTGCATGTTTTATTTTTTCTATTGCTTCAAGACTGACGAATGGATTCTCTTCTAACAAACCTAAATTACTTTTCGCAAACAACAGCGAGGGCTCATATGGTCTTAGTAATAAGGCTTGATTATAATAATGATGTGCCAATTCAAAGTTTTGGTTAGCAGAAGCCTGCTCTGCTAATTTTAAATATGCTTCTATTTGCTTTTCCTCGGATTGTCTTTTAAGTGCATTGGCATATTTCTCAGATGTAGACCCTTTTTTTCCACCCAAGCTTGAGGCTTTTTGAAAATCATTTATGGCAGTTAAAAATTCTCCTGTGTTGAGATACAATAGCGCCCTGTTGTAATATAATTGTGGATTTTTCGACTCTTTTTTGATGGACGCATTGATCAAATCTATCGCCTGATCATAATTACCTTTTAATGCCAAAAGGACTGAAGTATTTTGTCTGACTTTTTCTGATTCGCCGCAGTATTCCTCTGCTTTCACGAGCAACTCTTCTGTACGCTCCAGGTCAAATTGCTTCAATGCACTGTTTGCAGAATTGATATAATTTGATTGTCCATAAACCCTTGTGAAAGTGGTCAAAAAAAGCAGAGCAAGTATGGTGTATATGTAGTTACGTCTTAGCACAGAAACGAATGTATACCCTGTCTACAATCTTAATTTAAATTAAGTTCCTAATTCTATTCTACTAATTGTTAAAATGTGACGAAGATGTCAATTGTCTATCTTTTGGTACTTAAATGTTAGTCTACTAAATTGGATTTGATTCATAGCAAATAAAGATCAGTCAAGTTTAAGCCAATTCCCAATCAACTTTAGTGGAAGTTTTTACGTTTTACTTTTGAAAACCATCACTAATGTTATGAACAAGCCTTTTGCACTCAGACTTTTAACTTTAATAGTTCTAAGTTTTTTAGCCGTCTTTACTACACACGCACAGTCAAAAGACGTTCATTTACATATAAAAGATGACTCAACTGGGGAGCCTATAGCTTTCGCTTTTGTTTTTTTCGAAAACACCACAATAGGTGGGAACACAAATGAAGCTGGTCAAATTCTTTTTAAAGAAGAGAGTATTGAAGACCATACTATTGTAATCACTCATATGCTTTATGAAGAGGTTAAACTCAAAGGTTCGGATATTAAAGATAAACAAGCATTTGTCAGAATGGTACCAAAAGCGTTTGACTTGGAAGAAGTGATCGTTAAAACAAAAAGAGGTAAATCTAAAAAGTATAAGAGCTGGATGAAAAAATTTGAAAGCTCTTTTATTGGTAGTAGAAAAATGAGAAGAAAAGTTAACATTCTTAACCCTGAGGTCATTTGGTTTGAAGAGAAAAATGATGTTCTCTATGCGCATGCTATTGATAATATAAAACTCAGAAATGAATTAACGGGTTATATTATGCATGTCGCTCTTTCCGAATTTTCACTCAACGATGCAGGCGATATTACGTATAGTGGGAGTATTTATTTTAATGATATAAAAGAAGATTTGAAAAAAGTTGAGACGATAGAAAAACGAAGAAAAGAATACTTTAGGCAATCGCGTCAACTTTTTTTTAAATCTTTATTTTGGAAACATCCAGTCAATGAAGAAGAATATGTATTTGGTATAACAGAAAAGAAAGATGACAATTATGTCTTTGAAGAAAGTAGTTTAAAAAAATTGAATTGGCAAAGAGGCTTGTACGCGGATACTTTAGACATTAAAAATTATTTGACCGTAACCATTAAAGACAAGCTATTAGAATCAATTAAAAAGAGAAATACTATTGGATTTGACAGGGACAAAAATAGTGGCACTTCTTTTTTATTCTCTAAGTCTGGTAAGTTCATTGTAAACAAAAAGGGATTTTTACTTAACCAATCTGACATCGAAGAATCCGGGTATTGGACATCTGTGCGGATGGCACATGAGTTACCATCTGATTATCTCGGCAATGTATATTTCCATCAAGAAGAAAATATATCAACAATTACAGAACTCCAACGATATAAAAGCACATACAAACCAGAAAAAATATATGTACATACGGATAAGTCTACTTATTTACCATTCGAACACCTTTGGTTTAAAGCATATCTAGTAAATGCAGTAGACCATTCGCATGATACGCCAAGTGAAGTGGTGTATGTTGATCTAATAAATGAAGAAGGAAAAATCGTAAACAATTGGTTATTAAATTCTAATATTGGTTTGAAGGGAGATTTTCAGTGGACACCATCATTTACACCTGGAACATATTTATTGCGGGCTTATACGAATCACATGAGGAATCAAGGGGAGCAATTCTTTTTTGAAAAAGAGCTACTATTGACAAATTTGAGCTCATCACAACAAGACCTAAATAGCCAAAGTAAATTGTCTCGGATAACGTTTCATCCTGAGGGAGGAGATCTGCTAGCAGGTGTATCTTCTCAAGTAGCATTTGTTGCTCTTGATTCAATGGGCCAAGCCGTTTCCATAAGCGGTGTAGTTAAAGACAACAATGATACTATTGTCACAGCTGTTCAAACGATTCATCAGGGAATTGGTATGTTTCAATTAATTCCTGAAGCATCGAAGTCTTATCATGTAGAAATAAAGAATAAGGATGAGAAGCTGAGATTTGATTTACCTGACACAAAAGCTTCAGGGATTAATATGCGAATCAATGCCACAAATGAGCATAACATTTATATCGACATTCTTTCGTCGGAAATAGCTATTCATGAAGATGCTTTTCTGATTGGTCATATGCGTGGTGAAGTGTTCGCATTTGTCAACGAATTATCAGTAGATAACCCCTTAACCATTGCTAAGTCATCAATCCCACCTGGTATTGTTCATTTTACGGTTTTCGACCAGTATGAACGGCCACAATCAGAGAGACTGGTATTCAATGATTATAATTATGAAAGTAAAGCGATAACAGCTGAACAGATTAATCTGGATAATGATGTCCATTCTATGACCTTCACTATTGACAGTGTTTACTTAGAAAATGCTATGGATCTATCAATAAGTATTGTAGACGAGTCTCACTATCCTTCAGCTTTTGAAGAGCAAAACATCTCTAGTTATTTCCATCTCAATTCAGACCTTGAGCAACACATTTCTGGATTGAATGTCTATCTGGACAATATGGATAAAACAAATCGATATTACTTGGATTTAATCCTACGAACGCAAGCTTGGCGAAGGTTTACTTGGAAAGATTTGATGAGTAAGGAAGAGTTGGCTTATTCAATTGAAACGGGTTATGCTATATCTGGACAGGTCACTGAGAAAAATGTAGACAAACCAGTTCAATCAAATGTCATGATCACAGCACTTGGACCTGATCTCTCTTATGATCAACTGAATACAAGCGAAGATGGTAGGTTTTTATTTGAGAATCTTAATACCACAGATACAACGACCTATGTTATTCAGGCGCGTAAAGGGGAACTAAATTTAAGTGTGGATAATGTCAAGCTAAACCAAAACAGACTTGTAAACATTGTTGCGAATGCAAAATTAGGACTGCCTTTTACAAAATCAAGGGGGCGTATTGGAGGTAACATTAGCATAAACAATCCTTTTGAAGATGAGTACGAACAGAAATTATCAACCTATGCAGGATTACAAAATATAGATCAAAACATTTGGCAAATTGAGGCGCCTACTGTCACAATTAAAAGTAGGAGAGGAAGAAGTAGTGGTCCAAGGCAGGTTGGTTATTTAAATTTGGATTATGCGGATTGGATAGCTCCAGAAGCTACAGGTTTGGGCTTGGTAAGCAAAGTTGCTCCTAGTCGGAGATATCACTTTGGAGCAGAAGGAAAGCTTTATTATACTACCATAAATATCTATGGAGAAACGGTTGTTGTTCCGGCTCAAGTAATCATAGATGGTTTTGGTGAAGAACCAGGAGGATCGACTTCTACTACAGTGCAGCTGAGAACACTATCTGCAGACAGGATAAAAGCGATTTATGTTGGAGAAGGATTTATCGCTATTCAAACCAGAGATATTCCTAGAAGTGTTGAAGAAAGGCTTGATAGCGGTATCATCCACATAGATCATCCGGGTTATTACGACGCTCGAGAGTTTGCTGATGTATCTTCCAAGATACCAGCTAAACTGGTATCCACTGTGCTTTGGGATCCAAACGTAAATTTTGACGATAATGGAAATTTAGAAATTTCAATTCGACAGGATTTACAAAAATCTGCATATGTAGTGGTCTTAGAAGGTGTCTCTTCACAAGGAGATATCATTAGTTTTAGGAAGAAGTATGAATGAGGTGATGTTGAAATATGAAATTATGTTTCTAATTGCATACAGCACAATGTAAATCTAAATCAGATTTTCAGACTCGCGTATGATAAAACCGGAAACCTCAGGTTTTTGACTTTACCAATCAGAACAATGTCTACGTCTACCATATAATTTGATGGTTCATAAAATCGGTTACAAATGTGTAGATGATCTGTAGACAAAACTTGAAATAATTACACAATATGTAGTGCATTTGTCATTATTTGTAGTCTTTATGTAGATTGTTGGATGTAAATGGCCTATGTTTACGGTAGAAATCTGTAGCGAAAAAAATTAACACTTTTAGCTTGGATTCGTATACCTTACACTATACGGGATGGTATTTCTTTGTGTTCATTTTTATGAATACATGTCAACAAGGATTTGGACAACAAGTCCTGACTTTCGAAACTTATCCCACACAGAAACACAAAGCATTTGACAATCTGCCACCTGAAGCTAGCGTATTTCGCTTATCCTCATGGCCAGATATATCTGCAGAGATTCACTCTTTGACGCTAAATTTAGGAAAGGAGTTTAAATGGGAATTTGAATTAACATCAGTTGACTTGATTGCAGATACTTACACATTGAGGTCTGTTGACAAGGGAAAGAATCAACTGTATTTACCTTTTAATGAACCCCAATTTTATCTTGGTCATATCAAAGGGAATCCTGATTCAAAGGTGACTGTCATGATCATTGATCAACAAATTGAAGCCTCTATAATAACAAAAGACTCTAGACTACACATCGAACAATTAGACAAATTCCAAAAAGACACAAAGGGTTTAGTTGTCTATGACGCGAATTTGCAAACTGGTAAACAATCAATGATATGCAGTCACTCAAAAGTTGAAAATATAGTCAGTGAGTTGAACAGTGAATTAAAATCCACAGGTTCTTGTGCCGAGATTGAATTGGCAATAGCGCTTGACTATACCTATCTCTTAGAACATTCTTCAAGTTTAGAGCAAGCAGTGAATCAAAGTTTGAATGTAATGCTTATGGCAACTAGTGATTATGCGGGACAGTTTGCAAAAGACATTTCATTTAGCATTGTTGAGCATGTTGTATCAACTTGTGAGAACTGCGATCCTTGGACTCCAAACCCAGATGCTGAAGTGCTTTTAGATGACTTCACACAATGGGCACGAGCTGGTGGTTTTACGCAGTCTCACGACATAGGTCAGCTATGGACTGGTAGAAATTTACACAAAGATCAGTCGTATGCTACAGTGGGTTTCGCCCATGCAAATGGTGTATGTAGTCCAGAGAAATATCACGTCCTTGAAGACAATAATCTTGGAAATTGGCAACGTCGGGTTCTTTGTTCTCATGAAATAGCGCATAATTTAAATTGTAGTCATGATGCAACAGACTCACAAACAATCATGTCGCCATTTCTCACCAATAGCACACAATGGTCAGCCAGTTCAATTAATACGATCAATACAATCTTGAATCAGTCAACATGTTTGTCATCATGCTCTACTCAAATTTGTGATTCATTCACCTCTATATCCATTGATGGTTTTGATGAGAATAACCTTAAGTTTTCATGGAACTCTGGCCCATTGGAAGAGGTTAGAATAACGCTTGAAAATCTGAGTTTGAATACACATTTACTTGATACAATTGTCCAAGCAAATTCATATCACTATGTGCAAGGTTTAAGTCATTGTACAAACCTTAAATTGGAGATATCTACAATGTGTAATCCAGACTATAAGCTATCCAAGCTGCTCAGTACATCTGTCGAAAATCGTATAAATATTAAAAATGTTGCTGTAAGTAATTGCCAACCAGGAAACTATTCTAGATACGATTTAGCACTTAATGTTGATCACGATTTGTCAGACGGTACAATGGTTTTTATAGAAGTCGACGGGGTGTTGAGTACTCATATTATTAATCAATCAACAACAACAATTCACCTTACTGGATTAGAATCAACATGGCAGAAAGAAAAAGAAATTGTCATGTACCAAATCATCAATGGAAGTCGTGCTTGCGAAAGTACAGCAAGATTTACTACACCTACAATAACATGTGATTTGTATTACAGTGAAACGTTCAATGACTGTGTTGTGCCTGATGATTGGTTTAAAACAAGTACCAATAAAGATTATTTTCCCTATCCATTTGAGTGGAGTGTAGGGGGTTCATCAAGGAAGATCGAAAACTATGCAAAGCAAACAAATGCATATTCATCATTAAGTTTAGACGGCAGTTGCATGGCATATTTTGATGATGATATAAACAGTAATATTGGTTATACTGGTGTCATAGAATTGTATTCTCCAGTTTTTGATATTTCGAATTTCCACAATGTCAACTTGGGATTTGATTATCTATTTCATGGCTTTACAGATGCTAAAGGACCGAATAGCAGTTTATTCAAATGTGAGGTATGGAATGGGTCAACTTGGGTAATACTTTTATTAGATAATACAACTGATTGTCCGTGGTCCAATGTTTGGTCATCAGATTGTGTTGGTAATATTTCTGCTTCTGTGGACAGTTATAAAAACAATCAATTCCAAGTCAAATTTAGTTATACCGATGGGAGCACTGGTGATTGGACAGGAATGGTAGCCTTAGATAACTTTTTGCTGACAGGTGAAAATACGGTGATCTACGGTTGTAATGATCCTAATGCATTAAATTATGATCCGTCAGCTCAGATTGATGACGATAGCTGTTATAGTTGTCACAATAATATTATGGATGGAGAAGAAACGGGTATTGATTGTGGTGGTATTGTTTGTGCACCTTGTCCCCAAAATTGTCATCAAGATTCTGTGATAGTCAATTCAGTTAAGGCAAATACAACATATTCAAATGCCAAAATTATAGAAGCCGTTTCTTTGATCGATGTGGAAGGTGTCAGTTTTATGCCAGGAGAATCAATGATAATGTCAAAAGGTTTTGAACTGACAAAAGGTAAATCATTGTCTATTGAAATCGTAGCCTGTAATAAATAAAAAGAGGCCAGCGCATCGTGGGGGAACGCTGACCTCAATGATTAAGTTATAATAAATTCAATTAATCCAAAACAATCATTTTCTGACTGGAACTATAGTCCCCACTATCCAGTTGATAGAAAAGTACTCCTGAAGAATCAAGATCTCTTCTTTCTATTCGTATTTCATTATATCCTCTGACGTAATTGTCAGTATACGACTTTATGAATTTTCCATTCGTATCGAATATACTGAGCGTTGCTTCATTTGCTTCTGGTAGTACAAAACCTATTACTGTTTGTTCAACAAACGGGTTAGGCTCGTTTTGGTACAATGAGAATATTCCATCATCATCCAACTTAGTGAATTCAAGATCAATAGACATCCTATCTAGTGAGATACCTTGATATGCTTCAGCTGATGTGATCGAAGAGTTGATGCTTAGCATTTCGCTCAACCAACCTTCTTTCTCTGCTTCAAGCGTTATTGTAAACAACACATCTTCTGAACTCACAGCTGTTTCTGTATTCCAACTCATTGTCATATTCTCACCAAACAGTGCGTAATTAGTTTTGTCAATTGATAAAACGCCTGACTCTACATTTGTAATCGTCGCACCACTAGTAGCCATCGTAAATTGATATCCAAACACATCTTTGAAATCAGACGCGGTGACTGGAATCGTCAATGATTTATTAGCATGCAAATATTCATCCGTTGCACCAAATACAAGTGTACCACTAGTACGTATTTCTCCTTGAGTTAGAGAGTTCACGACTGCATTGTTGTTGACATCTCCAATTTTCACTCCGATGAAATTATTGTCAATTTCATCACCTTGAATATTGTTTATAGAAATGTTTTCAGCAAAAGGCCATGGATTTGTCTCATCGAAAATTGACTGATTCGCATCTAAGAATCTCCAGTTTTCATTGTTAGAGAAATTCGTCACATTCCCAAGAATTAAATTTCTAAGGGCCACAATATCAGTTGCGCTCACTCTATTGTCATTATTGATATCAGCAGCAATCAACTTGTATGGACTATCAAAATTATCAATACCTAGAATGTGTTTCTGAATCATTACGATATCTAGTGTACTCACACCATTTATCGCATCATCTTCTTTATCAGCATCTAGCTGGTAATTTTCGTTCAATGGATTATTAGTGAACGTGTAGTTTCCTTCTTCAGTCGTTAATGTTGACTTAGGATATTCAGAAAGAGGAGCATTTAAACTCACTTCTACATTCTCAATCATAATTCCAATTTCAGTTTGTACATTACCTGCAATGACAGCGGCACTACCAGCTTCTCTATCACAATCACCATTTACTAGTATACTAACTGTACAGAAATCATTATTTCCATCTGCATCCCACACATAGACGTCCAACTCATAGAAGTTAGAGACATCATCACAAGTAAATGTAATGTTGGCTTGGTCTGCAAATAGTTCACTATCTAGAGCTACTGGTGTCTCGCCGGTTTTAACTACAGAGAATCTTACATCTGTACAATTATCAAAACTACCAAGATCAAAATCTTTCGCCCAAACATCTACACTTCCAGACTCATCCATAAATGTTGTGGTGACTCCTGCAATACATAATGGCACTGGCGCTTTATCATCACCAAATGTCACTACACTTGTTGCGGATGAACTATTACCACAACCATCTGCTGCTATAAATGTGACGGTATGTACATCTCCATTCGTACCTGACTTAGTGTCAATAGTGATTGAAGAACCTGTGCCAGCATAAGCTGTTGTTTCAGTTCCATCATCATATCTCACAGTCCAAGAAATAAACTCAGATGTAATCTCCATTCCATTGCAAAGATCTGATGCGTTCGCTGTGATTGTACCAGTACCTTCGCACGGAGTATCATCATCCTTAGATGTTGCACCACCAGAAGTACTCACTCTCACATCTGCAACTTCAATCGTCGGTGCTGTATCATCTGCAACTTTTATGACTTGGTCGAATGTATAATATCCATCATCATCTACTTCAGCATATCTGAAGTAAACTGGGTCTGCAGATACATTCTCATCACAACCATCGCATTCGCCTTGTGCCCAATCTTCAATTGCAACAAATTCATCTCTTGCTCTGTCGTTGTCATCATCAACTTCGCTTCCATTAGCTTCCCAAGTACACCAGTCAATGACCGTCCATCTCTTGATCAGTTTCAAGCAAGCATCGGATGCCACAATTGTGTCTGTTTCAATGCTCATACCGATTAATCCGCATGGCGTATCACACCATAGTGGTACAGATTCAACATCTGAAGCAGAACATTCAAACAAGTCACCCATAGGGACAACGTGTCCTTCAGTAACAACGAGCTCATCATCATTGCATTCTAAATTGATGCCATCTAGTACTTCACCAGTATAGTGCTTAGGCCACTTGATCGTAAATGGATCAAATTTAGCAGCTTCACCTTGCTCTACTGTAATCACTTGTTGACAATACGCATCTCCACCTGATAATTCACCATCTGAATTTGAATCAACCCAGTACTCTCTGATGATTTGACCATCTCCACAAGATCCAACTTGTACATCTTCTATTAAGTTGATGTCTAAGCCTCCACAAGCTGATACAGTTGTAGCTCCTGGTATCTCAGTGGGATCATCAAGACAAGTAATCGTTACGTCTTCACAAATTAATTGTGATCCTGACTTATCAACAACTGCTACAGTAGACCAACAAGAGTTCTGATTACCTGATTTATCTTCAGCTATCAACACAACATCTTCTAGTCCAAGATCATTACAACAGAACTTGACATAATCTTTACATACTACATATTGTAGCGTTTCTGTATTAAGTACATCACCAAACTTGTCCAATTCTTCTTGGGAGAATTCTCCATCATATGAACAACCATTGTTGAAGTTATATGCTGCCTTAACTACACCATCAACAGTGACATATACTTGCTCACCAGCTGCATCCAATATTGGATCTTCAAAATCAATTTGTCTGATAACACAAGTACTTACAGGACCACATGATGAGTCATGAGAACCTTCATCTAAAGATTCTGCGTACACCTTAGCACCACCTTCAAGATCATTACCAGTCAAGGAAACTTGTATATCCGTCTGGCATATTACGACTGGAGGTACAACATCAACGACCGTAAGATTAAATGTATCTCTTACTTCATTGCCACAATCATCTTCAATTGCAATTACTACTTCAACTGGATCTTCTGATAACATCAGGCCTACTATGTAGCCAGTCTCAGGATCGTAAATACCTTCAGAACTTACAACTCTTATACTGATGTCTTCAGAACAATTGTCTGTCACATTCGCTTCATCTATTTTAAACTCTGCTGTACATGTCCAAGGTTCGATACTTGCAATAGCATCTTCGTATGGTTCAACTAACTCCGGTGCTTCTTGATCAGTAACTTCAATAGTCTGAGGCAGATTGTCAAACGTCTCACCAGTACACCAATCAATGATTGACCATGTTCTGATAATTTTCTTACCACTGCCACATGCATCAAATTCAAGATCATTGTATGAAGTCAAAATATTACATACCTGACCAATTACTGGAACATTGTTGTAGGCTATTTCAGCTACTTTTTCGATACATATTGTAGAATCTCTCAATTCTTTTTCGACAACATCTAACAATACCCAAACACCATCAATCTCTACTGTTCTTTGTACAGTATCAATAGGTACCTCATAATGTACGATCTGAGTTGTCACGCAGACAGAATCAATACCAGGAGTGTGGACGTCCACAAACCAAGGGTAAGCATAGCTACCGCTTCCAGTCGAAGCGTAAATTCCTTCTGGTGAAGAATCGTCTCCACAATTCAATAGGACAGGACCTAAAGGCGCATTAATGTCAGCAATGTCAAGTGGCTCAACACGATATGACTGATCCATAATTTGGACTTTCTCAACCACTCCATGAATTTCCACATTGGCAAAGTACTTCACATTCACAATACCATCACATGCATCACCAAACTCTTCTGTGATCACATTGATGTCTCCTACAATATTTGGATAACATCCTGTTGCGATTATCTCATCCAATTCTTCAAGTGTTACAAATTCTTCTGGAGCTCCAACACCACACCATGTGACACAAGTTGGTTCGCAACCATTGAATCTCAATTGACCTGAATATGTACCTTCTGCTTCCCAACCATCTGCATGAGTTGGTAGTTCAGCATTAGGAATGATTAAGAGTTCATAGCTTCCTGCAGTCAATGAACCGCCAAACGCATTAGCTGCGACAAGGTCAGTCAGATTAACACCTGCAAATACTGAAGTAGCTCCTACCGGTGCAAGTACAACTGTACCTGAGGAATTGATTATCGAAATTTGAGCTCCTGTTTCACACCATACTGCGTTAGCTGGTGTACCACAATTCCATTGGAAATTCCAATCTAGATCAAGAATCACTTCTTGACAATCTTCCTCGATCGTAAACGGCACCACTTCTGCGTACCAGTCAGTTGTACCATCGACATCTGCTTGGAACACTTCTTCTGTTTCCGTATCAAGTAACTCACCGCTAAATGAGATGGCTTGGTCAGGAATGTAGTTATCACATTCACTTGGTATTTGAGGGATTCGATTGTATTCCAATGTTACAGTACCCCAACAAGAATTCTCACCACATATAACTTTATATGTACGTGGTTCCCCTGTATGGTTACCATTTACCACATTCCCAATGAGCGTATCATTCAAGTCAAATACCTGGACTTCATAAGGCGCATTAAATGTTGGGCCTTCTAAAAGCATGTCTGGCGTAATCTCAAGTTCACAACCTCCTAGGCTGATTTGAACATTTCCATTACATGCTAACGCGCCACACAATTCGGGTTGTACAACCGTGATTTGTGCAAAGTCAGCATCATCTTCGTCTCCACCAGTATTGTCGATTTCATTATCAACTGGTGAGCCGTCGTTTGATGGATTATCATCCGGTGTGCTATCGATATCCGTGACAGGGTTTCCATCTACATCTGTTGCGTCGGATATCTCAGCTTCATTTACGATTGACTCACCTGTAAAGTCAGGGTCAATTGTAAAATCAATATCTACAGTCACGGCACTCATTGCTAAAATAGGTCCAGCAATAGACATACTTGCAATATTGCCAGTCTGAGTCCATCCATTACCATCATTTAAGGTGAGTCCAGCCGGAATGTAATCTACAATGTTCACATTGTAAGCATCGACTTCGCCTTGGTTGTAAACCGTAATAGTAAATGTTACCGTTTCTCCAGGTTGTACAGGTAATGGCTGATTAGCACTGATCTTTTTATCTAGTGCAAGGTCAAATGTTAATGCTACTTGTTGATCGTTAATAGGAATAGTAGCAAAATCACTATCATCTTCATCTCCACCTTGCCCATTAACAGCATCGTCAGATTCGTTTCCATCATTTGTATTATCCGCATCTGGGGTACTGTCAATATCTGTTGCAGTTCCGTTTGTAGGATCCGTATCGTCATCAGCAGAACTGATTTCAGCTTCATTTGTAATTGAAGTACCTGCAAAGTCAGGACTTACAATAAAGGATACATCGACTGTCGTACTTGCACCTGGAGCTAACGGACCAGGAACTACGATTGACAGTGTACCATCATTATTATTCGTCCAATCAGTGTCATTTTCAATCAAACCCTGAGGGATAAAGTCAGTTAACTCAACATTGTAAGCAGCTACATCACCTTGATTGATTACTGTTAAGGTGAATGTTACTAAGTCACCTGGATCAATAGGCGTTGGTTGTAATATGCTTAATGTTTTTGTCAATGCTAAATCAAATTCTGTATCTACGGGATCAACTGTTGATACTGGTACCGTAGCTGGATCACTATCATCTTCATCTCCATTCGAACCGTCCACAGAACCATCCGTCTCAGGACCGTCATTTGTGTTGTCGGCATCTGGTGTACTATCCTCATCAACTGGTGCTGCATTATTAGGGTCAGTATCATCGTCTGCAGCACTAATCTCAGCTTCGTTTGAGATACTTGATCCAGTGTAATTAGCATCAAGTGTTAGTGTAATGTCTACACTCGCTGCAGCACCTGGAGCAAGAGGACCACTAATAACGTGGCTTGCTGTACCATTTGCATTGCTCGACCAATCCGAGTCATTTAACATCATTCCAGCTGGAATGAAGTCAGTGATTTCAATACTGTATGCATCTACGGTTCCTTGATTAAATACAGTAATCGTGAATGTCACATCATCACCTGGATTTACAGGTGTTGGCTGACCAGAAGCGATTGACTTCAAGAGAGCAAGATCAAATATGTCATCGACTACTTCTTCAAGAGGTATAGTTTCAAAGTCACTATCGTCTTCATCACCATTTGAACCATCTGTGACATTGTCTGACTCAGGGCCATCGTTGGTATTGTCATCATCTGGCGTACTGTCTGCGTCGACAGGAGGTGTATTATTCGGATCCGTATCATCATCAGCAGCACTGATTTCTGCTTCATTCGTTATAGATGAACCACTGAAGTTAGCGTCTACAATAAATGTCACATGTACACTCTGGCCTGAACCCGCAGCAATTGGTCCACTTATAACTAAACTTGCAGTGCCATCATTATTATCCGTCCAATCAGTGTCAGCTAACGTCAAGCCATTTGGAATGAATTCCGTCACCTCAACATTGAATGCATTGACATCTCCTTGATTAAGTACACTGATTGTAAAGGTCACTTCATCACCGGGAGCAATTGGCAAAGCTTGAAAAGAAGATAATTGCTTAACAAGAGCTAAATCAAATGTGCCTACCGGATCACTTCCTAAAGGAACAGTTTCAAAATCAGAGTCATCTTCGTCACCATTCGTTCCATCAGTAGAATTATCAGACTCAGTACCATCATTGGTGTTGTCAACATCAGGTGAGCTATCAGAATCTACAGGACCTTCATTGTTAGGATTGGTATCGTCGTCAGCATCACTGATCTCCGCTTCATTGGTAATTGAGTTACCCGTAAAGCCTGAATCAATGATCACTGTGATATCAACACTTTCTGAAGAACCAGCAGCAATCGGGCCTGGAAGTATAATGCTTGCATTACCATTGTTTTCATCTGTCCAATCTGAGTCAGCTAGAATTAAATATGATGGTAAGAAATCAGTTACTTCTACATTGTATGCGTCAACATCTCCTTGGTTGATCACATTAATTGTAAATGTCACGAGCTCTCCTGCACTGATTGGTGTCGTTTGATCAGCAGATAAGACCTTAGTCAATGCTAAATCAAATGGCTGACCAACCGGGAAAGATGCTGGGTCAGAATCATCTTCATCTCCATTCGAACCATCAATGGTATCATCAACCATCTGTCCATCATTTCCTTCTGTTGCGTCTGGAGTTGAATCCACATCAACAGGAGGCATATTATTTGGATCAGTATCGTCATCAGCAGCTGCTATTTCAGCTGTGTTGTTAATCATATCTCCTGTGAAGCTAGGATTAATAGTCATCGTGACATCAACTGTTACACTCTGACCTACTGCCAATGGACCAGCAATGGTATGACTTGCAGTACCATCATTATTATCTGTCCAATCCGCATCATTTAGCGTCATGTCAGCAGGAATGTAGTCAACAAGATCAATAGTGTATGCATCGAAATCACCTTGATTGTATACAGTAATGCTAAACGTTACATCGTCACCAGGGAATACAGGGAATGCCTGAGATGGTGAAATGGTTTTTGTTAATGCCAAATCAAATTCTCCAACAGTAATAGACTCTGGATCGTGATCATCTTCATCTCCATTTGTACCGTCTGTATCATTATCTGAAATAGGACCGTCATTGGTATTGTCATCGTCAGGAGTAGAATCTATGTCTACAGGATGGTTACCATCTTCATCTTCTGCATCTGCTATTTCTGCATAATTAATGGCTGTACCTGAGAATGATGCATCTACCAATACTGTAATTTCAACTTCAGTAGATGTACCTGCTGCAATTGGGCCAGCTATTGTATGGAACACTTCTGAACCAACAGCGCTTCCAGACCAATCTGCATCTGCTAAGCTTACACCAGCAGGTAGGTAATCTACTATTTCGACATTATAAGCATCAACAGCACCTTGGTTTATAACTGTAATGATAAAATCAACTGTTTCTCCAGGAGAGACTAGACCGTTTTCACCAGGAGCTAACGTCTTGGTTAAGGCAAGGTCAAATGCACCTGCAACAGGTACTGATGCTGGATCAGAATCATCTTCATCTCCATTTGTTCCATCTGTTACATCATCTTCTTCTCCTGTCTCGTTGTTAGGATCGTCATCTGGTGTAGAATCAATATCTACAGGATGGTCACCATTCTCATCTTCTGCATCACTTATCTCCGCTGTATTGACAGCAGAACCAGCGCTAGCATCAGCTGTGACTGTTAATGTAATAGATACAATCTCGCTATCTCCAGGCTGTAGTGGCCCGTCAATTGTTATCTGAGCCGTTGTTGCGGATGTAGGAGTCCAATCATTATCATTCAGTACAAAACCTGCAGGAATGTAATCTGTAACTTCAACATCATATGCGTCAATTGTACCTTGATTAAAGACTTCAATCAAGAATACAACATCATCACCTTCAGACACAGGCACTGCTTGTATTGGACTTAGCATTTTGACTAAAGCCAAATCAAATATGTCTACTTCAAAAAGGGCATTGTCTTCATCGTCTTCACTTTGGTCACCATCGTCATTGCCACCATCACTATCTGTATCTTCTTGTGGGTTACCATCTTCATCAGTGGCACTATCAATTTGTACTGTGTTCTCATATGAACCAGCACCTGCTGCTGAATTCAATGTAAGTACTATCTGTACAGTCTGACATTCATTGACCAATACTGGACCAGCGAAGGTCATCGTCGCAGTACCACCAGGATTTTGTACCCAACCATTATTATCTGCAGCACTTAGATTAGTGCTTGTAGGTAACACATCAGTTAAGACAACATTGTATCCATCAATTGTACCTTGATTACAGATTTCGATATCAAATGTGATATCATCACCTGGTGTAATTGGCAGTACTTGGTCAGCACTCAGTGTTTTATTCAGTGCAAGATCGAATGTAGCAACACCAACAAAAGCTGGATCACTGTCATCTTCATCTTCTCCAGCATCAGGACCGCCGCCATCAAGGTCTCCATCAGAAACAGGACCATCATTCGCGTCGTCATCATCAGCAGTAGAATCTTGATCTTCTGGATGGTTACCATCTTCATCTTCTGCATCACTTATCTCAGCAGTATTTTCAAAGACACCACTAGCTGGTAGTACATCAACAGTCACAGTAATGGTGACAATCTCACTTGCACCAGGAGCTATTGGTCCGTCGATAGTTGTGTATGCATTATTGCTACTTCCAGAACCAGCTGTCCAGTTCGGGTCATTTAATGTCATACCAACTGGGATGTAGTCAACGACATCTACAGCAAGGGCTGCAACACTTCCTTGGTTGAATACTTCAATTTGGAAAGTCACATCATCACCTACACCTACAACAGCATCTTGTCCCGGAGCTAGTGTTTTCTCTAAAGCTAAGTCAAAGACAGCAACAGGTACAACGGCAGGGTCAGAATCATCTTCATCACCATTAGTACCATCTGTTACATTATCTTCTTCTCCAGTTTCATTATTCGGATCATCATCAGGCGTAGAATCTTCATCTACAGGGTGATCACCATTCTCATCTTCTGCATCACTGATTTCTGCTGTGTTCGTTGTGTTTCCAGCAGTAACATCAGGAGTTACTGTTAATGTGATTGGTACTGTGATACTGTTACCAGCTGTAATTGGACCTGCTATAGTAAATAGAGCAGTGTTACCAGACGCTGGTGTCCAGTCTGTATCATTCAATACAAAACCTGCAGGAATGTAATCGGTGACGTCAACATTGTAGGCATCAATAGTACCTTGATTAAACACCTCGATTACAAATGTGACATCGTCTCCTGGATAGACTGGTGTTGGTTGATTTGGATCTAATATTTTAATCAGAGCCAAGTCAAATGTTTCAACGGAGAATGGCGCATTGTCTTCATCATCTTCACTTTGGTCACCATCATCGTTGCCGCCATCACTATCTGTATCATCCTGAGGATTTCCATTTTCATCAGTAGCACCATCTATTTCTACCACGTTTTGATAGTCACCTGGTCCAGCATCTGGATCAAGTGTCAACACGATTTGAACCGTTTGACATTCGTTCACTAAGACAGGTCCATCGTATGTCATACTTGCGGAACCATCTGCATTATCGACCCAACCATTCGCATCGTTAGTACTTAAGCTAGTGCTAGCTGGATAGACATCAGTCAATGCGATGTTATACCCGTCAATCGTACCTTGGTTACAAATTTCGATATCAAATGTGATGTCATCTCCAGGTCTAATCGGCATTGTTTGTGTAGCACTAATTTCTTTATCTAAGGCAAGATCGAATGTCGCAACACCAACATAAGCTGGATCGTGATCATCTTCATCTTCACCTTCATCGGCTCCGCCACCTGAGGTATCACCATCAGTGACTGGGCCATCATTTGTATTATCATCATCCGGAGTTGAATCTGAATCTTCTGGATGGTTACCATCTTCATCTTCAGCATCTGTAATCTCAGAGAAATTTTCAAATACTCCAGAACTTGGTAGAACATCTACCATAATATCAATAGTAACAATCTCACTTGATCCCGCAGGTATTGGTCCAGCAATTTCAATGTAAGCTGCATTACCAGCACCAGCAGTCCAATTAGCATCAGCTAAAGACATACCTGTTGGTATATAATCTACAACATCAACATTGTAAGCATCCACCGATCCTTGATTGAAGACTTGAATTTGGAAAGTGACAATATCACCAACTCCTACCACTGCTGCCTGTCCAGGAGCTAATGATTTTTCAAGAGCCAAGTCAAACTGAGCAACTGGTACAACTGCTGGATCAGAATCGTCTTCATCACCATTGGTACCATCAGTCACATCATCTTCTTCGCCAGTTTCATTATCTGGATCATTATCAGGATTAGAGTCTAGATCTTCAGGATGGTTACCATCTTCATCTTCTGCATCTGTTATCTCAGCAGTATTGGAATTGTTGCCAGTAGCTGCATCTGGTGTCACTGTCAATGTAATACTGATGGTGAGATCTTCACCAGCTGAAATCGGTCCAGCTAGGGTAGTGATTGCCGTGTTGCCAGGCGCATTCACCCATGCCGGATCATTCAATGTAAAACCTGCTGGTATATAATCAATCACATCAATGTTATACGCATCGATTGTACCTTGATTAAATACTGTAATATTATAGGTTACGTCATCTCCAGGGTAAACTGGCACTGATTGATTTGGATCGAGCATTTTCACTAATGCTAAATCAAACACTTCTACTTCAAATGGCGCATTGTCTTCATCATCTTCACTTTGATCTCCGTCATCATTTCCACCATCACTATCAATATCATCTTGTGGATTGCCATCTATATCAGTAGCACCGTCAATTTCAACAACATTCTCGAATGAACCTGGAGCAGCATTTGCATCAAGTGTCAATACGATTTGAATTGTTTGACACATACCAACTGCGACTGGACCCGCATACGTCAGACTTGCTGAACCGTTTGCATTATCCACCCAACCATTAGCATCATTTGCACTAAGTGTGGTACTTGTTGGATAGACATCAGTCAAACCAACATTGTATCCGTCAACTGTACCTTGGTTACAAATTTCAATATCAAATGTGATATCGTCACCTGGTGTTATAGGTAATGGTTGTGAAGCACTCAATGTTTTGTCAAGGGCTAGATCAAATATTTCAACTAGAATATCAGCTGGGTCATGATCATCTTCATCACCAGCTGTACCATCTGTAACATCATCTGTAAATGGCCCATCATTACTATCGTCATCATCTGGTGTACTGTCAACATCAGTTGGAGCTTCATTTGTAGGATCTGTATCATCATCTGCTTCACTTATTTCTGCAAAGTTTTGAAGATTTCCTCCTGCAAAATTTGGATCAACTTGTAAAGTCAATGTCAAATCAACAGACTCTCCTGGCATAATTGGACCAGCCACTTGTTGAAAAGCTGCATTGCCACTACCTGGTGTCCAAGCTGCGTCGGATAATATCATACCAGAAGGTATATAATCGACAACTTCAACATTGTATGCATCAAGTGTACCTTGATTAGATACAGTGATGATGTAATCTACTAGGTCACCTGGAGCTACAGGAACTGCTTGATCAGGAGCTAACATTTTAACTAATGCCAGATCAAATACTTGTCCGATCGGAACTGTTTCAGGATCCTCATCATCCTCTGATTGATCACCGTCATCATTGTCTGGATCAGAATCAATATCCTCTGGAGCTTCATTATCAGGATCAGTATCGTCATCTGCTTCTGTGATTTCCGCTGTATTCATGATTTGATTACCCATGAAATCTGCATCAATCATAAACGTGATGTCAACAGTCGTTGAAGCGCCAGGAGCTAATGGTCCTGCGATTGGTGTATTCAAATCAGCGACTCCTCCATTGTCTGTCCAGTTGGCATCTGCAAGCGTAGTTCCAGCTGGAATAACGTCTGCAAGACCAATTGTATATGCATCTATAGTTCCTTGGTTAGTCACAGTCAGTGTGAAAGTGATCAGGTCACCTGGAGCTATTGGTAAAACTTGACTAGCTGCAATATCTTTTTCTAATGCCAAGTCAAATACATCAACGGATATTTCCTCTGGATCATGATCATCTTCATCTCCATCAGTATTCTCAGTATCATTATCCGTGAAATTTCCATCATTAGAATCATCATCATCTGGTGTGCTATCCACATCAGTTGGTGGTTCATTATTAGGATCAGTGTCATCATCTGCTTCACTTATTTCAGCAAAGTTTTGCAGATCTCCTCCAGCGTAATTAGGATCAACTTGGAGAACAATCGTCAACACTTCTGAAGCACCTGGTACAAGAGGGCCTGTAACAGTTTGATATGCTGTATTAGGTGCAGCACCTGGAGACCAAGTCGCATCATTCAATAACATACCAGAAGGAATGTAATCGACAACTTCAATATTATAAGCGTCCAGGGTTCCTTGATTGGTGACTGTAATATTATATGTCACATCATCGCCTGGGTAAATTGGTGTTGGTTGACTTGCATCAATCATTTTCACCAATGCTAAATCGAATGTCTGACCAACTGGTACTGTTTCAGGATCTTCATCGTCTTCACTTTGATCACCGTCATCATTGTCAGGATCTGAATCTGTATCTGTCGGAGGTTCATTGAATGGATCATCATCGTCATCAGCAGCAGTTATTTCTGCTGAATTCATGATAGATGTTCCCATAAAATCACTGTCAATTAAGAAAGTGATATCTACTGTAGTCGAAGCACCTGGTGCTAAAGGACCAGCAATAGGTATGTTCAGATCTGCTGTGCCACCATTGTCCGTCCAATCAGAATCATCTAATGTAGTACCTGCAGGGATATTATCAGCTAATGCAATACTGTATGCATCAACATTACCTTCATTAGTAACAGTCAATGTAAATGTAATCTGATCGCCAGGAGCAATTGGTAATGTCTGTGCATCAGAAATGTCTTTAGCAAGAGCTAAATCGAATATTTCTACAAAGACACCTGCTGGATCATGATCATCTTCATCCCCATCTGTATTATCTGTATCATCATCTGTAAAATCGCCATCATTGTCACTATCACTATCAGGATCGGAATCCACATCTGTAGGCGGTTCATTATTCGGATCTGTATCATCATCTGCTGCTGCAATCTCTGAGAAATTAACCAGATCTCCACCTGCAAAATCTTCATCTATCTTAAGCACAATTGACACGGTAGTCGTACTACCAGCAGCCAATGGACCTGGAATCGTTTGGAAGGCTTCACTTGGATTCGCACCTGTACTCCAAGATGGATCATTTAGTGTCATTCCAGCAGGAATGTAATCTACCACTTCAATGTTGTATGCATCTAGTGTACCTTGATTGATGACTGATATTGTAAA
The DNA here is from genome assembly GCA_964450495.1 of uncultured Saprospiraceae bacterium. Classification (GTDB taxonomy): domain Bacteria; phylum Bacteroidota; class Bacteroidia; order Chitinophagales; family Saprospiraceae; genus CALFUK01. The sequence continues at coordinate 23,578 of CAYVFU010000042.1, forward strand.
TGTCACGTCACCTCCAGGATAAACAGGCATAGGTGTAGACGGATCTAAGATTTTAGTCAATGCTAAATCAAATGCCTGGCCAATAGGTACTGTTTCTGGGTCTTCGTCATCTTCACTTTGATCACCATCATCATTATTCGGGTCAGAATCTGTATCTGTCGGCGGATCATTGTTCGGATCTGTGTCATCATCTGCGTCAGAAATCTGTGCCGCGTTCATGATACTATCACCCATGAAATCAGAGTCAATCATGAATGTAATGTTCACTGTTGTTGATGCACCCGGTGCCAGTGGACCTGGAATTGGTGTATTCAATTCAGCAACACCACTATTGTCAGTCCAATCGACATCTGCTAATGTTGTCCCTGTAGGAATAACATCAGACAATCCAATAGAATAAGCATCTACATTTCCTTCATTTGTAACAGTCAATGTGAATGTAATGAGGTCGCCTGGATTGACAGGTAGTGGCTGTGTTGGCGCAATAGCTTTATCTAAAGCTAAATCAAATATCTGTACAAATACATCTGCTGGATCATGATCATCTTCATCACCATCTGTATTGTTTGTATCGTTATCCGTAAAGTCTCCATCATTACCCGGATCATTATCTGGATCAGAATCAATATCTGTTGGTGGATCATTATTCGGATCTGTATCGTCATCTGCGTTTGCAATCTCCGCAAAATTTTGAGTGGTTCCACCTGCAATTGTAGGCTCTACTTGGAGCATAATTGTCAATTGCTCAGATGCACCAGCTGCTAAAGGACCAGCAATTGTCTGATACGCTTCATTTGGAAGCGAACCTGGTGACCACGCAGGATCAACCAATGTGAAACCAGCTGGGATATAATCCACAACCTCAACATTGTAAGCATCCAACGTACCTTGGTTTGTCACTTCTATGATATAGGTAACTATGTCACCAATTTCTACAGGTAATGCTTGTGCTGGATCGAGAATCTTCGTCAATGCCAAGTCAAATACTTGACCAATCGGAATAGTTTCTGGATCGTGATCATCTTCATCACCATTCGTATTATCATCAACATTATCTTCCACGGGTCCATCATTATTGGCATCTGCATCTGGTGTGCTATCAACATCTGTCGGTGGATCATTAGATGGGTCCTCGTCATTATCCGCTCCACTTATTTCAGAGAAGTTTGTAATGCTATCGCCCATGAAAGATGGATCAACAGTAAATGTAATATCCACTGATGCCGTCGCTCCAGGAGCAATTGGTCCAGCTACTGGTGTGTTTAGATGAGCTTCACCAACAGGTCCCTCTGTCCAATCTGTATCATTCAATATCAATCCTGCTGGAATGTAATCCACCAAGTCAATAGCAAATGCATCTACATTTCCTTGATTCGTCACAGTTAATGTAAACGTGACATCATCGCCTGCTGCAATAGGTAGAGCCTGTGCAACTGATAACGTCTTGATCAAGGATAAATCAAATAACTCGATAAATACATCAGCTGGATCATGATCATCTTCGTCACCATTAGTATTGTCTGTATCGTCATCAGTAAAATCACCATCATTTGACGGATCGCTATCTGGATCACTATCTAAGTCATTAGGTGGTGTATTCGTAGGATCAGTATCATCATCCGCTTCAGAAATTTCAGCGAAGTTTTGTGTACTTCCACCTGCTGCAGTTGGTTCGACCTCTAACATGATTGTCAACTGTTCCATACCACCTGGAGCTATTGGACCAGGAATTGTTTGGAATGCTTCATTAGGAGAAGCACCTATTGACCATGAAGGATCAGCCAAACTTAAACCTGCAGGAATATAGTCAACGACTTCTACATTATAGGCATCAACTGTTCCTTGGTTTTCTACTACGATTATAAATGTGACTACATCACCAATCGTAACTGGTAAGTCTTGTGCTGGATCTAACATTTTAGTTAAAGCTAAATCGAATACCTGACCAACAGGGATCTCAGCTGGATCTTGATCATCACCACCATCTTCATCCGCAGTGTCGTTATCGTTATCTGTATCCGTTGGCGTTCCATTATCACCAGGCATACTATCTACATCTGGAGTATCTGGGCCACCATCTGTATCGCTTCCACCTGTTATCTCCGCATCATTAACCAGGCTTGAACCCATGAAATCCGCATCGATTACTGCTTCAACTTCAAAACTTACAGACATACCTGCTGCTACAAAGTCGAGGGTAAAATCACCAGGCGCATTCTCCGCAACGCCAGTTTGACCCGCGACCAATGTTGGCACACTAAGGCCAGTTGGAGTATAATCTGCCACATCAATATCAAATGCATCAAGTGTCCCTTGATTATAGATTGTAATAGTAAACTGCACTGTACTTCCAGGACCATAAGGTGGTGGAGTTGCAGTTGTATTTAATTCTTTTGTGAGTGCCAAATCAAAAGTCTGCCCAATCATGATTTCTTCAGGATCTTGATCATCACCACCTGCATCATCAGCAGTATCGTCATTATTAGCTAAGTCATCTGGTGTACCGTCATCACCTGGTGTACTGTCAACATCCATTGGCATATTACCATCTTCATCTTCTGCACTTGCAATTTCTGAATCATTAATGATACTAGTACCCATGAAATCTGTGTTTACGGTATATTCTATGCTTATTACTTGACTTTGACCGACTCCAACGAAAGGTATTTCATTTAGCAACGTCGCTATGCCTGGTGTCATTTCTGTCCAACCAAGTCCACTAAGAGTCAGACCCATTGGCGTATAATCAACGACTTGTACATTGTAGGCATCAACTGTTCCTTGATTAAAGACTTCAATATCAAAGACTACTGTACTTCCAGGAACAATCGGACTATCACTTGCGCTCGCATTTAATGTTTTAGTCAATGCAAGATCAAATGTTTGCTCAATCATAATCGTCTCAGGATCATAATCATCACTTCCGTTAGTTGCAGATGTATCATCATTATTTGGATCTGGCGTTGAACCGTCTTCATCATTAGGTGTACTATCCACATCTTCAGGCATATTTCCATCAGCATCTTCTGCACTAGAAATCTCTGCATTATTTGTAATGCTTGTACCCATAAAGCCAGCATCAACAGTAAATGTGATGGTGACTACCTCACTCATGCCAACAGGAATACTTGCAATAGGTGTATTCAAATCAGCAACACCTGCTGTTTCTGTCCACGTACCGTCAGCCAGGATTAATCCATCTGGTGTAAAATCTTGTACGTTGACATTAAAGGCATCTAGTGTTCCTTGATTAAACACTTCTATATCAAAGACAACAGTAGAACCTGGTACAATCGGACTATCACTTAAGGCAGCATTGAAAGTTTTGACAAGTGCAAGATCAAAGATTTGACCAATTGGAATTTCAGCTGGATCTTGATCATCACCGCCATCTTCATCAGCAGTGTCGTTATCGTTATCTGTATCCGTTGGCGTTCCATTATCACCAGGCATACTATCTACATCTGGAGTATCTGGGCCACCATCTGTATCGCTTCCACCTGTTATCTCTGCATCATTGATAAGGCTTGAGCCCATGAAGTTAGCGTCGATAATAGCTTCTACTTCAAAGCTTGCACTCATGCCAGCAGCCACGAAATCTAATGTGAAGTCTCCTGGCGCATTTTCAATAACACCAGTTTGACCAGCAACCAAAGTTGGAATACTAAGTCCAGTCGGTGTGTAATCTGCCACATCAATATCATATGCATCAAGGGTTCCTTGATTTTCTATCGTTATGGTAAACTGAACAGTGCTACCTGGTCCATACGGAGGAGGAGTTGCTGCACTATTGATCTCCTTAGTTAATGCCAAATCGAAAATTTGTTCGATTTCTATGGTTTCAGGATCCTGATCGTCGCCACCATCTTCATCTGCAGTGTCATCATTGTTAGCAGTGTCATCTGGCGTACCGTCATCACCTGGCGTACTGTCAACATCCATTGGCATGTTGCCATCAACATCTTCTGCACTCTGTATTTCGGAATCATTTGTGATGGAAGTACCCATGAAATCCGCATCTATAGTAAATTCTATACTTACAATTTCACTTTGACCGGCACTAATCAATGGAATTTCATTCAATAATGTCGCTTCTCCAGCCACAAGTTCTTGCCAACCCAAACCTGTAAGTGTCAAACCTGCAGGAATGTAATCTACAACTTGGATATTATATGCGTCTACAGTTCCTTGGTTAAATACTTCAATATCAAACACAACTGTACTTCCTGGAGTGAGTGGGCTATCGCTTGCGCTTGTATTAAATGTCTTAGTCAACGCAAGGTCAAATGTCTGTCCGATCATGATCGTTTCTGGATCGTAATCGTCATTACCATTTGTATCTGCCGTATCATCATTATTCGGATCTGAAGAAGAACCGTCTTCATCATTTGGTGTACTGTCCACATCATCAGGCATATTACCATCAGCATCCTCAGCACTAGATATTTCTGCATTGTTTGTTATGCTTGTACCCATGAAAGAAGCATCAACCGTGAATGTGATCATCACTGTCTCATCTGATCCAGCTGGGATACTAGCAATTGGTGTGTTCAAGTCCGCTACTCCGGCTGTTTCTGTCCAATTAGGATCAGAGAGTATCAATCCAGCTGGTGTGAAATCTTGAACATTTACATTGAAGGCATCTAAAGTCCCTTGGTTGAATACTGTGATATCAAATACAACAGTACTTCCTGGGACGATTGGGCTATCACTTAATGCTGCATTAAACGTTTTTATTAATGCAAGATCGAATACTTGACCAATAGGCACTATTTCTGGATCCTCATCATCCTCACTTTGATCACCATCGTCATTATCTGGTTCTGAATCTGTATCAACAGGTGGATCATTATCAGGGTCAGTATCGTTATCAGCTTCTGATATCTGAGCAGAATTCATGATGCTTGTGCCCATGAAGTTAGCGTCTATCATAAACGTGATATCCACTGTTGTACTTGCTCCAGGAGCCAGTGGGCCTGGAATCAATGCAGTCAAATCCGCCACAGTACCATTGTCTGTCCAATCCGCATCGGCCAATGAAGTGCCGGGTGGAATGTTGTCTGATAAGCCAATGTTGTATGCATCTATAGTACCTTGATTCGTCACCGTTAATGTAAACGTGATCATATCACCTGGAGCGATTGGTAATACTTGTGAATCCGCGATATCTTTCTCTAATGCAAGATCAAAGACGGAAACAGGCAATTGGGCTGGATCATGATCATCTTCATCACCATTCGTATTATCAGTGTCATCATCTGTAACGGGTCCATCATTATTAGGGTCATTGTCTGGATCAGAATCAATATCAGGTGGATTAGTGCCGTTGATATCTTCTGCATCTGAAATTTCTGCAAAGTTCTCAATGATGCCATTGGCAGGTAGTGAGACAACCGTTGTCGTAATTTGAACAGTTTCGCACATGTCAACTGCAACTGGTCCCGGAATAATAATGAATATTTCCCCAGTGACAGATGTCGTCCAGTCAGTGTCATTTAAGGCCAATTCTGCTGGCAAGTAATCTGCTACTTCTACATTATATGCATCAATGGTTCCTTGATTACAAACTTCAATATCGTAAGTCACATCATCGCCAACAAATACTGGCGTCACTAGACCTGGTGATAACATTTTAGTCAACGCAAGATCAAAAGTATCGATCATGATCACTGCAGCATCTTCTTCATCTTCACTTTGATCTCCGTCGTCATTATTTGGTTCGGAGTCAATATCTTCTTGATCTGCACCAGATACTTGCGCTGTATTTTCAATAGGACCGTAGTCATCTAGGATAACATCTACCCATAGCGTGTCACAGGTTCCATTTTCTATTGTTGTAATTGTCCAAGAGTTATTATTTGGACTGTAATTGCCTGTAGTCTGAGTATGTTGTACATAAGTGACTGCACCTGGCAGTTCGTCTGATACTTCAACACCTGTAGCATCGAATATCAAGCCTTCGTCAGGATCATTGATATTACACACTTCTATTTCGTATGTGACTTGACTTCCGATTGTTAATGGATCAGGTATGTTGACGATGTTTTTCGTCAATTCAAGGTCAAGACATTCTTTGTATACGAGCTCAAATACCTCGATGTTTACTGGACACGGATTTGTTCCATCAAATGCTTTTACAGTGAAGATTCCTTCATTGCTAGTCACATAAGAATTATCAGGGCCTGCAGCGACAGGAACGAGACTACCTCCTAATTCTTCAAACCACTCGTAGTTAGCAAAGCCTGCTGTTGCCATGAGAGTATCTGGATCTGGATGGAAACAAACTTCTATTAGCTCAGCCGGAGGTGTTGGCAGAGATTCTCTAAAGTCAATATTTATGACATCTGTCTTCACACAACCTCCAGGGAATGTCACCTCTACAGTGAGCGTCACATCTTCTGTAATACACGCATCAGTTTCAATAGAGTTAGGGTCTGAGAAGACGGTAGTCGCAGCAGAACTCGTCCAGACTACTGAGACTGCTGTGTCATCAATATTGTTTGGAAGTGTTGCTTCCACTGTCGGACAAAAATCACCTTCACAGTAAATAATATCTTCTCCTGCATCAACTTCTAGATCACCAATATTCCAAATTTCTAAAGTTTCTTCTACCATGCACTGACCGGTACCTGTCGTAAATACAACAGGCCATGGCGTATCGATACCTTGATCTTCTGGAATACAAATTGTCACTGTATTTCCGTCGTGAACAACAGGTGCTGCGCCTTCGAATGGGATTCCTGCTCCTTCCAATCTAAACTCAGATGTACCCCAGTTAGCAGGGTCAACAGTACTGCCAATTCTCCAGTATTGAGCATTTATAGGTGCTGGTAAAGCATAACCTACAATAGATGTATGGTCATTAGGGACTGTAAATCCTGATAAGGCAGTTGTCCAATTTAGATTGTCATTTGAATACTCCAATGACAAACTTGTAGAACTATAAACAGAAAGAGTATTTCCCCAACCATTTACATCTCCAGCACCTACATAAACACTATCTACGGATACAGGTGCATCATAAGAGGCGACGATGTAAGCAGGACTAGCAGATCCTGAACAGGCATTAGCTTCTGCAAATAATAAGCCATCCATTCCAGATGCGTTATTTGAACTATTAATATCACCAGTAGAATTGTTTGTTAACTCTTCATAGCTGCCAAAGACAGACGGAGGTCCAAATACTATTGTACCATCAACAGTATCTCTAGGCAGTGTATAACAATTAGCAGATGCCCAATCAAGGCTGAACATGTATTCTACACCAGAAGCACCTGTGATTGAATCGGCGGTTACCGAAACAAAATCACAAACCTCTATATCCAAACAGTCTCCAGGACACATGGCAATTGGCTCAGTGTAATCCCTTAGGGCTCTTGTTTGAATCATGTCAAACCACATTTCTTCTCGATCACAAGTACAATCAGTATCATAGACCACTTCAAACAAAACAGGACAAGACCTATCGGCATCGACAACTATATTGCCTGAAACCTGGATTGAACTGCCATCCTGAACGGAGAAAGTACCTGAGTCAGATCCTAATAAGTTGTCTATGTTGCTATTGACTGACATATCTCCATCGATGTCTTGGTAGAAATTGACGGTGTATGGTTGATTCGTCGCATTTGGTCCATTATGGTTTATAGTCCATTCATAATATAAGTCTGTAATAGAAGGATCAGTAGAGCAATCGGTAAAGACGGCTAAATCATCTGCAATAAACGGTGGTTTAATTTCAACGCTAATATTCGGATTGAGACTATTTTGGACGAATACGTCACATGCATCAGGCGGTCCAGGTTCACACTCTACGGCTTCCACTACGCTCTTGATATCTACTTTTAAATTGACGTCTCCGCATTCAGCCATTTCATCAACCATCGCATCAAATGTCAATTTCATGGATTGTGATTGTCCGATTGACGGTGACACAAAACACACTTCTGTTGATGCGCCAATTGGTGTTACAATTTCAGCAGCAATGTTATATCCTGCAGGTTGAACTACACTTATAGAATTTGGTACATATTGCAGTTCCATAGGGAATGTTACACAAGTCTGTACGCTATCTGATGTTGCAAAATCACTGACATTGATAGCCGTAATACCAAATGTATTGACTGACGCCATACAATTTAATTCTTCAGGATCTGCGATAACGAGTAACTGAGCGTTTTCTGCTGGGTCAGCGCCATCAATTATAAGAGGAGGGCTATCAACTTTACCAGAACTCGTATTACCATCAGCACACGGATCAGAGGCTATTGTTTCTGTCTGGAATTGTGAACCAGATAAAAATTCATCGCAATTCGTAGTTACTCTAAATCTAAATGACACCTTATTTTCATCTTCAGTAGCATTTGCGAAACTCACTCCTTCCAGTCCATCAGAATCAATAACAGAACTCCACAAAGCATCATCGGAATACCCATACGTATTTCCACTTATTAGGTCAGGGTCTGGAATACCAGTCCAAGGACCAGAGGTAGTCGGACCACCAGGATAGGCTACTTCCCAAGAATTAGGGACAACCGTAACTCCTGGTGGAAGATTAAATTCAGGTAGTAAATCTAATAGTACTAGTTGTTTTACATTGACCACTCTCACACTAAGCGTCATTTCTTCACATAACTTAGGATCTTCGGGAAAGTCAAACCATTCCGTTTGTAAGCCTACTTCACCAGAGACATAAGCATAGCAGATCATGTTATCGCCACAACCGGCTGAGCCACCAAGAGCGGCGCTTACTTCAGGAGGAGAGCATCCACTTATCGCACTTACACATACCTCTGGTGGTAACTCTCCTGCCGCTGGACAGAAGAGTAATGTTGTTGCTACATATATATTGACACATGTGTTACCTGCAGCTAACATATCTGAAGGTAGTGTTACCATGTATGTTGTCGTTGTTAAAGTGCTTGATACTACTGTTGGATTTAATGGCATTGTGCCACCAGGGTCTGAGAAGACATTGACTAAAGACACACTGCTAGGTACAGTAACAGAAGCCCCAACTCCAGTAGCATCTGTATTAGGATCTGGATTACAGATTTCTATCGCTTGTAATTCTTCACTTACACCTGGTGATTCGGATGCTATTAAACTACCAAATGGACTTCCTGCGGTGGTTGTTACGCCTATTACAGGTGTTCTATTATCTGTTATTGTCACATTAGGGCCTAAATTATTAGGAAACACACCAATACTGTCAATAATCAAATCAATCCAACGATCGGTATTTCCTAGACCAAATAAATCACAAGTAGAAGATGTACTATGACAGTCATAATGACAATTCTCTTCTAAAGGTGTTTGGCATAGATCTGCATAATCAAACACATTCTGATATTCTAAAACAGAGATTTCTTCTGGACAGAGTAAACAAAAGTCATAGACTACTTTCATTGAATCCATATCAACGTTTCCTAGTCCTAAAGCCATTCCTCCTGCTCCAGCGGGACCCCAAAATAATTCACCAGAATTTCCACCGTTTACACCACAGACATCACCTGTAATTCCAGATACTGTAGCACAAGTAAGGTTGTTTATTGAATCAGGCATGATTGGAGTTGACATTGGCACTCCATTAGCAAAGTTCAATACTTCGGCATTGCCGCAATAAGCCATAGGGGTAAAAAGTGGATCCGCAATTCTAGTGATATTATAGACAGGTCTAAATTCTGCTGAAAACCATCCGTCAGGAATCAATGGATTTAGAAAAAACGTATGTTCTACTCGTCCGCCGCATTCCTCTAATGTTATTTGAGAAACAGAAGTTATCTCACCTGGACAAGTACCTCTGATAACTGGATTTATGGCACAATCGCCGCCTAAACTCGTATTGCATACTCCTCCGCCATTTGGATCTATTTGGTCAATATTTCCAAATGCATTAATCGTTATATTTTCTGACATAGGCCCGGGATCGAGTCCTTGAGATTCATATGCTACTCTTATAGGATTCTTCATTAGTTCGACCTGATACTTTATTCGAATTGTATCTCCAGCTTCATAATTAACTAAATCGAAAAACTCATCAAGGCAGTTGCCACCTTCTCTACTTGTCGCGCCGCATTCTTGTTGTCTAGCTGCATTATTCAAAATAATTCGAGTCCATGAGCCATCTAAGATATCATTACTTGAGTTGGAACAGGCTCGATCAAAGTTATCTGTCCATCCAGCTGGATATTTATTGAATCCATTTTCAAAACCATCAAGAGCACAACCAGGAAGTGCAGAAAGATCAACTATTTGTCTATTTGCATATGTAGTGCCTACTTTTTGAACTGCAAATTCGAGTAGCTCATCAGAATCGGGGTTTGGCGATAAAGGAGCTCCTAGTACTGTAGCTGCTGCAACACTAGTTCCTCTAAAATTAAGTTCCAATATGAGTCTTGCTAATTCTACATTTTCCACTATAAAGTCGTCAGTTATAATCCAAAAATAATCTAAGACGACTGTGTCACAAGGCATAAATCTAGTCTGATCATCAAATGGCACTTGGTCACGTGTCAACTTCGTTGTTTTTGTTGCATCTGTATAACCGTAGTTTGCTCTATAAATATCTCGAGGTCCACCTTCTAAAACACATGGACAATCAGAATCATTTGAGTCACCATAAAAGGTTGCCGTACGACAAGCTCTCACAAGATCACATCCGTCAGGTCCACATGATGCATCATTACAACGTTCGATGACTTGTTGGGAACCAAACCAAAATGCTGGTGGAGGACACCATGTAGAATCCATCTCCATAGTGTATCTGTAACATACGTTGGTTGCAGGGTCTCCTGCATTCAATATAAATTGTCTAGTTTCATCATCAATTGCAGTCCAACTAGTGTCTAAGGGTACAGCTGCATATGCACCTCCATCTACAGATAATTCTGCATCTAGTATGTCAACATCATATATATAGCCGTTTGCACCAGCAAATGTGATCTGAAGGAAAATCTCATTATCCGTACAAGAACTGAAATTTTCATTTGCGAAATCATAGCAAAACTCTACTTGTTGTGTGCTCGCACCGGATGCTCCAAATGTACCAAAGTCATATCCACTCAATGCAGGATTTGCAATTGGAATAGGATATTCATTTGGATTGGAAGCTGTTCCACCATTTTTTATATCAAATGGCGTAATACCATCTGGAAATTCTCTAAATGTATTACCACAATTTGTTTTTCCTTCTACATAAAACTGAGAAAACCCACAATCTGTAGATGGACATACATCAGAAGCTGGATCTGGTTGTTCAGCACCACATTCTACTCCTAAGAATAATGACACAGTGACTGAGCTTCCGCCAGCAAGGTCATCAAAGATACCGTCTCCGTCTAAATCATCTAGTCCTCCTGCACCATCAAGGTCCGTTCCAGGAGGTAAGGCAGAAAAATCAATATTTAGGTCATCGCCTATCCAGCCAAATGTACTTACTGGTAGAACATTGCCATTCACTACAACTGCAGTGATATCCAAATTGCCTTGTTCGCAAGTTTCAAATCCCGCGCTTATATCTGTATACTTATTTTGATCAGTATCTGTATTTGGATTTATGATTGTCACCATTACTTCACCATCCGCACCGCACACTGCTGGTGGACTAACTAATGAAGAAGTAGCCATAGGTGGTTGAGAACCTACTGGTCTTACTCTTATAAAGCTTGTCTGAGAGGACAACTGGCATGTCTCTCCATAACAACCAAAAGATGCATTATAAACAAAAGGTAAATCTGCATTTTCCGGACAAGAGTCCAGACTATAACAGACCTCCAAGGTTATAATTTCATTTGTTTGAAAACGTTCGTCATCTGGGTTTGGTAGTTGATTACCCACAAACATAAAACCGTCAATCAGCATTGAAGTTTCTGCAGTTGTAGGGTCGTGAACAAATGGGACATTGTAATCTCCTGCACCAGGATTTGCTGTTACAGATGTGAGAATAAGGCCTGATCCGAATTCTAGACCAAGAATCTCTAACCTGAAGCTGTCGAGATATGCATTAATACCATCCTGAGATATATTCAATGTTTGGCAATACTCATCACCTATACTTGCTATCGTCAATTCTGCTGGATCAAGCGGTGAAAGTAAATTAACAACTGGTCTGTTTATAGAAGAATTGTATTCTATCTCCGGGGTAAAAAATCCATCGCACTGATGTACTGTGTTGAATGTATCAATATAAATAAAGTCATATTCGAAATCAATGAATAAGAGCTCCTCAAGATCAATATCGCATGTTGCTTGTAAACCGATATTGACCACGAGAATACTATCAGCATCAAAACCATCCACAATAAATGTAGGACAGCTTGGACTGGGATCGGTATTACCGATTGACGTGCCTGAAAATTGAGTCGTCTCAAAACCAGCATATTCAATGCCGTCAGGCAGACTAACTTCTAATTCAAAGCCTGAAATCCTGCCAGGGTCTCCTGAAAAGATAATTAGTGAAAGTGTATCTGCATCTCCACAAGCCGTTAGGTCATCAAATTGAGCAAAGCCAGGGGTATTTCTCAAATCGATGATGTCGACATCTGGACATTGTGCGGACACAGTTATGGTAAACGCAAAAAACGCTACCATCCAGGTCAAAGTCTGACAATAGTTTTTAAAATTCAAGGGACAATAAAAAGTCTTCATTATGATTGATTTGTTTAATTCGAACATGACAATCCTGTTCTCCTTGATGCAATTATCAAGAAGTGTGGGTCACTGAAAACCCATAGGATAAACTTTGATGTAGAAAGGGTTGAACTCTAGTCATCTTGAATTATCGGACTGATATCAGATGTGTGAGTAATGGAAATATTCCCCCTTTATTCCATCAAGACATTAAAAGTGTATTTGTGCAGTGTAGGTTGTTTACAGGTATAGGTAAGGCGTGTTATGTTAACGTGCAATTAACAACAAACTTAAAGGACTATTAAATAATAATTAATAGGTAAAAATAGCTAGTAAATAAATAGTACTTTGAAGTAATGTGTATTTAATTTATAAACAAGTGTTTATATAGTTGGGTTTTAGTCATTTTGCAGAAGCGTCGTTATATTGTAGTGGTATGTAGAGATAAGGTTGTCATAAGAAGTTGGATTATCTTGTAGTCATGTGTCAAAAAAAGAAATTCCAAAATGATCAAATTTGGAGTCTTCAAGACTCAATATTTAATGTAAGAATTGCAGATTACTATTTAGGTTGTCTTAATGGAAGCATTTTTATAGACATTAATTTAAATGAAAATAATGAAGTGTACCTCAAAAGAATATCGTTTGATGGTTATGGTTGCGGTCACTTAAATGAGTGAGAAAAAAATATAGATCAAAGCAATTATAAACTATTCCTAAATGAAATGTCTAAATCAGAATTTAATCAAGACCATTTGAAATGCTTGGGTTTAAATCTTATAATTAAGGCGGTAGTTTGCTTGAATCTTTATAGTCCAGTATGTACTTAAACTATATTTAAGTCTGCTTAATAAATCATAGGGGTCTTTATCTACAGACTACTTAGCTTAAGTTGTACAGCTGTTTTTTAATCTAGATCCAGAGAAATACGCAACTCTTTTAATTGCTCGCCATCTACAGGTGAGGGTGCATCAATCATCATGTCGCGACCTTGATTATTCTTAGGGAATGCAATAAAATCTCTTATTGAAGATTGACCATTCATCACAGCTGCTAGTCGATCAAATCCAAAAGCAATACCACCATGGGGAGGTGCTCCATATTCAAAAGCATCCATCAGGAATCCAAACTGGGCTTGTGCCTCTTCCTTCGTGAAGCCTAGTAAATCGAAGTTCTTTTGCTGCAATTCTCTGTCATGAATCCTAATCGATCCACCACCGATTTCTGAGCCATTAATGACAAGATCATAGGCATCAGCTTTAAGACGTTTCATTGTATCATGATCTCCAGTCAGCATGTTATCTACTTCTTCTTTTTTAGGAGAAGTAAATGGATGATGCATTGCATGAAAACGCTCTGACTCTTCGTCCCATTCTAGTAATGGAAAATCGATTACCCACAGTGGTTTGAAAACACCTTCTTTCATAAGTCCTAAACGACGCCCCATTTCCAGTCTTAACTCGTTTAGTTGTTTTCTTGTTTTTTCTTCTTCCCCACAAAGAACAAATAAAACATCTCCTGCTTTTGCTCCAATTTTATCACCAAGTGCTTTAAGCACATCATCACTATAGAATTTACCGACAGTTGATTTAATGCTACCATCACTTTGGTACTTAACATAAACCAATCCTTTAGCGCCAATTTGTGGGCGTTGCACCCATTCCGTCAACTCTTTCATTTGTTTGTTAGAATACTCGTCTGCGATTCCTTCTGCGATAATTCCAACAACGGTCTCTGCGCTATCAAAAACATTAAACCCGTGACCTTTCATATCATCATTCAAATAGATGAACTCCATATCAAATCGCAGATCTGGTTTATCAGAGCCATATCTTTCTAAAGCTTCATCATAGCTCATGTGTGGGAATTTTCCTAGATCAATCCCTTTCAATTCTTTGAATAAGTGGACAGTCAATCCTTCAAAAGTTTCTAAGATTTGATCCCTAGTCACATAAGACATCTCGCAGTCTATCTGTGTAAATTCAGGTTGTCTGTCTGCTCTTAAATCTTCATCTCTAAAGCATTTTACTATTTGGAAATACTTGTCTAAGCCAGCAACCATCAAGATTTGTTTGAAGGTTTGAGGTGACTGAGGTAATGCATAAAATTGTCCTTCATTGAGTCGACTTGGTACGACAAAATCTCTTGCACCCTCAGGAGTACTTTTTATCAGGAAAGGTGTTTCGACTTCGATAAAGTCTTGACTATCCATGTATTTACGAGTCTCAATGGCCAACTTACTTCTGAATCTGATATTCCGCTGTAGCGGTCCCCTTCTTAAATCTAAATATCTGTATTGCATACGCAATTCGTCACCACCATCAGAATCTTCTTCAATTGTAAATGGAGGGACTTTGGATGCATTCAGAATCTCCATCTCATTGACCTCTATTTCCACATCACCAGTATCTCTGTTTGGATTTTTATTTGATCTTTCTCTAACTTTACCGACTGTTTTAATCACATATTCTCGACCTAGTGTTCTTGCTTTAGAACATAAATCTTCATTATCATCCATATTAAATACGAGCTGAGTGATTCCATATCTGTCTCTCAAATCGACGAATGTTAAGCCGCCAAAATCTCTACTCACTTGGACCCAGCCTGATAAAGTGACCTCACTGCCAACATCTGCTATTCTAAGTTCTCCGCAATTATGTGATCTATACATAGTAATGAATGATTTATTTTAAACTAAAAGACTGCAAAAGTAATGCAAAAAGGGTTCCTTTTTATGCTAAATAGCCATTAGCCTTGACAATACGATGACAATTGAAGTATTGGGCTGGATTATCTTTGTTGTAGAGCTTGCTTTTTAACAAATGATAGATCAGTACAAAATAATCACAATTACTCATCATGACTTGAATGTCAATGAGTTAGAGCGTTTTGTTGTGAAGAAAGACGATGATGGGAATCTTTCAAGATTAAAGGAGATCAAAGAGTCAGTTGGATTAGAAGAAATACAATATTTAAGTACTTGTAATAGAGTTATGTATTTCTTTTACACATCTCAAGATATCTCGGACGATTTCTTAGCTTCTTTTTTACAGGCGATAAATCCAGATTTTAAAAACGATAAACTTAGTAGTCTTAAGAAGTTTGTTCGTGTGTTTGAGGGTCAAAAGGCAATCCAACACTTTTTTGCGGTATCAAGTTCTTTGGATTCTTTGGTGATAGGCGAACGAGAAATTCTCAGACAATGTAAGGATTCGTATAAGGCTAATTCTGAGCTAGGGTTGACTGGTGATAATTTACGTTTGGTGAATGAGTATATGATAATGGCTGCTAAAGATGTGTATTCTAATACCCGTATTGGTGAAAAACCTGTATCCATCGTTTCGTTAGCTATTCAAAAATTATTGAAGTCATTCATAAAGCCATCGGACAGATTGTTGTTGATAGGCGCTGGTGAGACCATAGAGTTGGTAAGTAAATTTTTAACAAAACATGCTTTTTCTAATATTTCAATTTTTAATCGAAGTATAGATAATGCAGAAAAATTGTCTAACCAGCTAGGTGCTGATGCTTTCCATTTGAGTGAACTAGAAACATATTCTGGTGGCTTTGACTGTATCATAGCATGTACTGGTGCTACTCAAGCTATCGTTACTCCTACAATATATGATGCATTATTGCGCTCAGATGAAGATCAAAAGTTAGTCATAGATCTAGCAGTGCCGAATAATGTAGATCGCTCCATTGCAGACAAACAAAATGTTGAAATTATAGATATTGAAAATCTGCGTGAACTAGCGGAAGAGAATTTAAAATTTAGAAAAACAGAAGTAGGTGAAGCGGACCGAATTGTGTCTACTCATGTGGATACATTTGTAGACATACATCGTCAAAGACAAATAGAAAAATCTCTATCAAGTCTTCCAAAAGAAATAAACGCTGTCAAGAAAAGAGCGCTCGAACAAGTGTATTCAAAACAACTTGAAACTCTAGATGATGATACAAAATCATTAATTCATGATATGATGAATTATATGGAGAAAAAATGCATAGGAATACCTATGAAAATGGCAAAGCAATCACAATTAGATACTAATTTACTGTCATAATTCTGAGTCTAATCCATTTTGCTCAAACAGCTGTCAAGTGACATAGTGTCAAAAGTTTAATATTATTTTTTATTTTCAATAATTACATATTTAAAGGGATTTTAGCGGTTGCTAGTCTATGTATCTTTATGTAAAGGACAAGAAGCATTGGGTTAGTCCCACATTAATCAGTATGAACACTTCCCACACAATCAAATCTGGTGTTGTTTGCCTAGGCTATGAGGCTGTTGGTGGAACATCTGTTGCCTTTTATACCTCTGGTACGGGTCTGCTTACGGTTAACGATGGATGCACGCCATTTCCAGCAACAGCTTCTTGTAATGGAGCTATGATCAGATCAGCTAATGGAAATACATGTGCGCCAGTCGCAATGGTATGTAGCTAATAATCTTTACTCATTAAACTAGAATTATGAAAAACACAATTATATACTTAATTGGATTTATTTTTTTAATTTCTGTTCGTTCATCGTTTGGTCAAGCCATGTGCTCTTTTTCAGCTATGGAAGGAAGTAATTTTGACTACACTGTTGACTTTGAACTTGCAATTGATGATGTGGTAATAGTCCAAAACGGAACATCATGTGGTGTTACAGTTGATGTAGACTATCTCATCACACTCACTGAAAATATACCTTCTCAGTTTGGACCAGTTTTCTTTATCAATTTAGTTGTTGGATGTGTTGGTGCTGATAACAATACTATAGATATTACTGTGCCTGGTGGTAATTTAAGCTCAGGAAATCCAAGTGTAAACGGCATTCTGCCTCATGGAGAATTTGATTTTCCAAATACTGATTGCAGTTCTTTAATAGTAACTTGTGATGTAGGAGTCACAATGCAAGGAGGTGGAGGATTAGGTGAAGTCAACTCGCCTTGTGGTACTATCACTACTGCATGTGCTCGTAGTATATTTTAAATAGCTTTTCCAAATACAGTTTTAGACATTGGTATTCCTTAATAATTAATTCAAAGAAATATGAATTAATCACTATTGTTTAAGAGTACATTCGTATGATAATATAGAAAAAGTAAGTTAGGTGTCATTTTTAATTTTAATTGAATAACTACAGCCTTCGCCTTCTAGAAGTAGTAATATCCAATTCGCCTCCTAAGTATTTGGTTCTTGATTGGATATTCTTAATTCCCATTCTGAAATATGTTCAATATCATTTAAATCAAAACCGACGCCATCGTCTTCTACCGTTATTAGTAAATAGTTATCTTCTTACATAAGTTGGATCATCATTTTTTTGCGTTAGAGTATTTTATGGCATTGTTGGCATTCTCTTGAATGATGCGATTTATTATCGTAGTGCTTTTTTCTGTTAATTTAAATTGTTGATGTAGCTGTGTTTGTTGTACATGCTGAGTGCTATCACCTTGACTGAAGGATTACTTTTACTAATCACCTTGCAAGCTTCGACACCATTCATTTCTGGCATATTGATGTCGAGCAATGCAATATCAATGTCGGGATGCTTGCGCAAATGTTCGATTGCTTCCAAGCCATTGGAGGCGGTTTCTACAATGGAGATGTCTTCTATAGCATTAATGA
>CAYVFU010000043.1:0-3136 GCA_964450495.1 uncultured Saprospiraceae bacterium
TATAAATAATGATCATACTGATCCAAATCAAACTGCTTAATCTTATTGATTAGTAAATCGGCATATTTTGGATTCGTTGCATATCCGCACTTTTTTAGGCCATGTGCCCAATTGATATAATCCGTTTTATCATAAGAGAACAACTCCTTATACCAAGGCGTATTCATCAAAAAATAAGAGTGATCGACATAAGAATCTACAGCAGTATGGTAAGATCTAAAGCAGGAATCAATGAGTTTACCTGCTTTATTATAATCATCATCTTTATGGTAGTAAGTCATGCCCTTCCAATAGGATTTACATTTTATACCAAAATGATTATTGGCTTGAGTCGCCAACTTACTAGTTCCGTATCTGGACTCTACCAACGCTTGTGCGAGTATTATACTTGCTGGTATCCCACTTCTGTGCATTTCGATAACAGCTAAGTCGCGGTACTGTTCGATGTACTGCTCAGATAAGGCCTTAGAATTATCAACGGTGTGAGATGAAAAAAGAAAAAAACACAAAATTGCTCCAAAAGTCCAGTATACTTGTCTCATAGTCTAATACAACTTACAGTTACTAAAATTATGCCATTAGGTCTATGAATTCAAATACCAAAGCCATAAATCATCTTAAAAAAGATATAAAGTTGAAAAGGCTTATAGAAGCTACCACATTAAAGTCCTCTGCAAAATCAAGCTCTTGCTATGAAGCACTTGTCAAATCGATTGTTTCACAGCAATTATCGGTCAAGGCTGCAGCTAGTATTTATGGTCGATTGCTAAGCTTGACGAAAAAGCCTATTACCAAACCAGCCATCTTGCGTTTGTCCCATGAGGCCTTGAGATCAGTAGGCTTATCTAACTCCAAAGCCAATTATATTAAAAATGTTGCCCATTTCTTTACAGAAAGAAAATTGACAGATAAACAGTTGGTTTCACTTCCAGATGAAGCTATCATTTCTCTATTGACAGAAATCAAAGGCGTTGGCGTCTGGACTGTTCAGATGATGTTGATGTTTCAATTGGATCGACCAGATGTATTTCCCGTAGGCGATTTAGAAATCAGAAAGCAAGTGATACGGCTTTACACCATCAAAGCAGAAGGCAAAAAATTGTATCCCGCTATCGAAGCTGCCGTAGAATCGTGGAAACCATACAGAACTATCGCATGCAAATACTTGTGGGCGCATTCGAATCAGAACACATAGTGTATCTGTTACATTTACTAGAAAAAGTGTTGCATTCCTTTTTTAATTGTGTAAATTAACTTTCGAAATAAAACCAAAAACTAACCCTTCTTGGGTTTTTTAAATCAATTGTCACATGGAAAATTCTATCAACAAAAAGGCACTCTTTTATGGGAGTTGCTTTGCACTTATTACAACAGCCTTGTCATTTAGTCTTCGTGCGGGTATAATGCCAGAGATACAACAGGAAATTGGATTATCAGGAGCACAACTCGGAAAAATCAATTCAATGTGGTTTTTAGGTTTTCCGATATCTATGATTATTGGAGGATTAATCTATCACAAAGTAGGTGGTGGAAAGATAATGGCCTTTGCATTTTTAGCTCACGCTATTGGCATTATTGGGACTGTCTACGCTGGCAGCTATGCTGCTCTGATGGGAGCATCACTACTCATAGGTCTAGGTAATGGCTGCACAGAAGCCGCTTGTAATCCTATGATCGCTGATGCTTATGAAGGCAACATGATGAGTAGAATGATGAATCGATTTCATATGTGGTTTCCAGGAGGTATCGTTTTAGGCAGTTTGTTGTCTATAGGTATGGATGGTCTTGCGTGGTCATGGCAAACGCAGATTTGGATAATCATGATCCCAACTGTCATATATGCCTTCCTATTTTTTGGTAAAAAATGGCCTCCAGCAAAATCAGAAGAAGCTGCCTCTATCGCTGGAAGTATAAAGGGCATGATGAATCCGCTATTTATTTTCATGTTTTTAGTCATGGCGATTACGGCTTCTACCGAATTTGGGACTACGCAGTGGGTAGAACTTGTGCTTAAAGAAAGTGGTGCCAAGCCTATGTTAATACTTGCTCTTGTGGCTGGACTAATGGCTGTAGCAAGATTCTTCGGTGGAGATATGGTAGGTAAGTTTAGTACAACTGGTGTATTGTTAGGCTCAGCTGTACTTGCCACTATTGGCATCTATTTATTTAGTACACAAACAGGACCTATGGCTTATGTAGCTGCTATTTTCTTCGGATTAGGTGTTGCCTATTTTTGGCCTAATATGATTGGTTTTATAGCAGATTATATTCCAGAGAGTGGCGCTATAGGTCTTTCTTTAGTTGGTGCCATGGGTATGTTTGCTAATGTATTTATGCAGCCTTTTTTTGGTTCGACTATTGATTCTAATAAAGCTTCTTTAGAGGCTAGCGGACTGACAGGTGCCGAACTTGAACTTGCTACCGGTCAAGCCACTTTATCAACAATGTTGTTATTTCCGATTGCATTGATTGTATTATTTACAATATTGTTTTTTTGGGTTAAAAATCGTCAACCTGTAGGGGCTGCCGCACACTAACGTTTGAAATTGACCATATAATTTGAACATCGAGAAATTAAACAATTCTATTCGCAGCATACAGTAGTCTCTCTCCGCCGCAAGAGGGACTACTTGTTTTTTATTCCAAAATAATTGATATTCTGAAATAATACCTAGCTTAGTGAGAATCTTAGTTTTTCAACTTGCTCTTTTAAGCTTATACGGTTTTAAGAAAGCATAAAAGTTGAGTTTGAATTCAGCTCCTAATTTTAAAGCAATATGTTTCGTGATTTCTCTTCTATATTTAATTATGTCATTAACTAATTGAGGAGATATTCCAATCCTTAAAGCCAATTCTTTCTGGCTGATGTTATTTTCAGATAATAAATCCAATAGTAATTCAACAGGGTTTAAGTTGACTAGGTGTTTTTCAGTTTGCTCATCGTTATATTTATGAATCAAGAATGATAGTAACTCTATTTCATCTTCATTTTCAATTGTATATTTCTCCGTCAATCTTTCGAGTTGATCACAATAATCATTGTATTGTTTGTCATTCTTAATTATTGTGTGGCTTAATTTTCTCATTTTTTGAACATATTTATTTCGCAAACATCAATTCTATCATACTGTTTATG
>CAYVFU010000043.1:3236-40213 GCA_964450495.1 uncultured Saprospiraceae bacterium
CTCATTTTTTGAACATATTTATTTCGCAAACATCAATTCTATCATACTGTTTATGTATTTTATCTAACAAAGATAACTAACCAATTCACTCTCAGCGAATTCTTATCTTAGCACATCATGAATAGAATCATCTGCGATTACAAAGGAGAAGAGGGACCACTATTAATCGTTTTTGGTGCCATGCATGGGAATGAACCTGCTGGTGTAAAGGCATTAAAAATGGTCCAGAAAATGCTTGATGTCGAACCAATTACCAATCCTGAATTTCATTTCAAAGGAAGACTCGTAGGCCTCATTGGAAATCTAAAAGCCTACCAACAAAATCAACGCTACATTGATAGAGACCTGAATCGCTGCTGGATACCTGAATTGATCGAATCAACAGACAACAACTTTTACGAGCAGCACGAATTAAGAGAAAACCTGGCATGTATACATAACCTGATAGAAGAGTATCAACCTACAGAAGTCATCATGCTTGACTTACATACCACCTCTTCCTTTGGAGGCATTTTTTCTATTGTTACAAATGATCAACAGAGCATCAACATTGCCAAGGCATTTCACGCTCCTGTTATCACTGGGTTTATGGAAATATTGAAAGGCACAACCTTGCATTATTTTTCAGAAGACACATTACATCTGCCAACCGTTGCTTTGACATTTGAATCTGGTCAACATGAGGAGAAATTATCCATCAACAGAGCCATTGCTGGTATTGTCAATTGCTTGAAAGTCATAGGCATGGTTGAAGAAAAACATGTAGAAAACATCCACGATAAAATCCTCATTGATTACTCCAACGATCTTCCAAAAGTTGTACACCTCATCGAATGCCACAGCATTGAATCTGATGATCAATTTGTTATGAAAGATGGTTATGTCAATTTTCAAAAAGTACATAAAGGAGAACATTTAGCAGATGACAAGCATGGACCAATTCATGCAAAAGAAGATGCGTTAATCTTAATGCCTTTGTATCAAAAACAAGGAGAAGATGGCTTTTTTCTAGTTCAAGAAACAAGCTAATTATTACCATTTGGAAAACGCTTATCAAAAAGCGTACTCTTTAGCAATTTTATGTAATTGTGACACTTGTAATATTTACAAGGATCTGCAAATTTTTGGTTAGAAGATTTGCCGACGATACAGAACTAGAAATATTGCGTGATTTCATGCTGCTGGGGTGATCACATATATAAGCACATTTAATATGTCAGTCAAATGGCCCACAATTGAGTGATGAGGGCGCTTTCAAATAAAAGACTCATTAGGAATAAAAAGCAAACTGTCACATAAGTTTATCCAAAATTCCTCGTTTACATAATTATCTTTGCGGTGTTATGAATCGAGAGTTAGAATTGCTGGAAAAATTGGAAAAGGAACTTAATCTGAAAGAGCTTCAGATAAAGAGCCTGTTGACAATAACACAAGCCATCAATGAGAATGTGAAAGCGGAAGGATTGTACAACATGTACAAGTCATTTCTCAGTTGGGAAATGGGCATCAATAAGATGGGCTTATTTATACCTGAAGAAGGGGCTTGGGAATGTGCTGCTGAAATTAATTTAGACCCTGCTCATGCAGCTGAAATAATACCATTACTTTCAGATTATAAGCGATTGCATACCATTAAAGATGATGAAAGTCTAGCACTCAAAGAGTTCGACATTATCATTCCTGTATTTCACAAAAAAGAGCCAATTGCGTTTTCTGTTATTGGTGGTATAAAGGACCGAGAAGATTTATACAATAAGATTCAGTTCATCACAACGATCACTAACATCATCGCTGTTGCCATTGAAAACAAACGTTTATTCAAACAACAGATAGAGCAAGAAGCTTTGCGTAAAGAAATGGAAGTCGCAAGCAATGTCCAGAAGATGTTGATTCCGGACTCGCTACCTGTAAATGATCAATACGAATTAAGCAGTATTTATCGCCCGCACTCCAATGTTGGTGGAGACTATTTTGACTATATAAAATTCAGTGACAAACGATTTGCCTTCTGCATAGCTGACATCTCTGGGAAAGGTGTAGCCGCGGCCTTGTTGATGGCAAATTTTCAAGCCATTATCCAAAGTCTTATTTACCAATATCGAGATTTAGAAACGTTCGTCTTTGCGCTTAATCAGTCTGTCGTACGAATTACCAAAAGTGATAAGTTTATTACATTTTTCATTGCAGAAGTTGATCTTGATGCGAAAACATTAAAATACATTAATGCTGGTCATTATCCACCAGTTTTGAAAATGGGAAATGAACTGAAAGAACTTGATAAAGGTTGTACTGTTATTGGAGCCTTTGATCAATTGCCTGACATACAAGAAGAAAGCATTCCTATCACAGATGAATGTATGATTCTTGCCTTTACAGACGGCCTTGCAGAGTTGAGAGATAAAGATGGCGTGTTTTTCGAGTCAGATAGAATTAAAGACTTCATTACTAAGAATTCACCAAAGTCTGCAGATGAATTTAATGAGTCACTATTAACAGAAATTAATAACTTTAAAGGTGAGCAAGAATATTCAGATGATATTGCAGTTATTACATGTAAAATATATAATTGAGTAAATGGCTAGTAGACGTAGAAATAGTAATCCATCGATTGTACCAGCTGTGGTCTTTTTTCTTTTGGGGATGTTTTCCAAGACACCGCTGTTTTTTATTTTTGCCATGTTCTTTTTTGTTCGGTACATCATGACCAATCAGGCAAATAGCAAACGAAACAACAACCAACGAAGACAGCAACAACAACGAAGACCGCAACAACGACCAACCAATCAGCGTCAAGATTATCAACAGCGTCAAAGAAAACCAGAACCAATACCTAGAAGACAATACAGGGCGAAGTCAAATCCATTTAAAAAGACAGGCATACAAAAGTATAAGGATTTTGATATGGATGGTGCCATAGCAGATTTTGAACAAGGCTTAGCCATAGATTCTAAAGATGTTGCGCTGCATTTTAATATTGCCGCAGCTTACTCTTTGACCGAACAAAAAGAAAAAGCTTTCCATCATTTATCTGAAGCTGTAAAACTTGGCTTTAAAGATTTTGAACGAATCAACACACATGACGACTTAGCTTTTTTGCGTATCCAACCTGAATTTGACGAGTTCAAAGAGAATGGGTACAAGTTTGATCAACAGAAACGAACCATCCCAGTGAAAGAAGAAGAGGTGACTGACGACGTGCTTTTATCTCAACTGAATAAATTAGCAGAAATGAGAAAAAAAGGCTTATTGTCTAATGATGAATTTATACTAGAAAAAGAGAAGCTACTAAGACAATGATCGCATCCAAAATCATTTCGCAGATAATATCACCTTTGAGAACTTCTGATACAGGAGAAGAGGCATTGACCATCATGAATGTATATCAGGTAAAACATTTACCAATTGTCAATAATGAATCTTTCCTAGGTATTATCTCTGAAGATGACATTCTAGATAATGACATGAATGAACCAATCGGATCATACAGGCTTTCATTAATTAATCCATTTGTATTCGAATCGGACCACGTGTTTGATGTCATGAAAAAAATTGCACAAGGAGGTCTGACAACTATCCCAGTCATTGACGATGAAGAGAATTATATTGGATTGATCACCTTGGAAGATGTTATTAAATTTTATGCCAATAGTTTTTCATTTAATGAGAGTGGAGGAATTATTGTCATCAAAGTGCATAGGAATAATTATTCAATGGCTGAAATTGCTCGTATTGTAGAATCGAGCAATGCCTTAGTCATCAATAGCTTCATAACCAATAGTTCTGACTCCAATGAGCTCCTTGTTTCTTTGAAGTTAAATACCAACGACTTAGTTCCAGTTAAAGGATCATTTCATCGATTTGACTATACCGTTCACTCTTCTTATACAGAAACAGAAGAATTTGATAATTTAAAAGAACGCTACGATTCGTTTATGAAATACCTCAGCATTTAATTCGCTAATAAAGTCGCTATACACCAGACAAATAGTTGAACAACTGATATTTTAGATTTATTTAGCAGCTAATATTTGTCTATGAACTATGATTTATTTTTAGCAAATCAATCAGAAACTCAACTAACAATACTTGAATACTTAAATGACTTTCTACTCACTTACCCTGAAGTCGAAAGAAAGATGAGATTTAAAGTGCCGTTTTATTTTAGAAAATCATGGATCACTTATGTTAATCCAATAAAGCCTGAAGGCATAGAATTGGCATTTCTTAGGGCAAATGAAATTCCTGAAATTCAGCCTTACCTAGACTTTAAAAAACGGAAACAAGTAGCGGGTTTGACGCTTACCTCTATTAATGATATTGACGAAGAACTGTTACATTTATTATTTTCATCTGCTTACAGTCTTGATGATGAAGTGCCTTATGCATCTAAAAGGAAGTAGATTTTTTATTTGGCTTTCCTCTGTTTGATAAGGCAAAAGGTACAGACTTGTAAGCATTTGGCTTAAAACTTTGTATCAATTCTCCCCAAAAGGCCAATAGATTCGATGACTGAATCGAAGGTACCTCTCAATGTATTCTGAACAAAAATGGCAAGAGATACGGACCTGTCAGCCTATTAATTACTAAAAAACAATAACACTACAAGACTAATTGCAATACCCAAACAGAGCGGTGAATAAAACCTTGAATCCCAATACGCAAAAAGACCCTCCTTTACGGTTTTAAAAAACCCAACATATTTAAATTCACCAATCGCTCTTATGGTAAAAATCACTGTTAAACCCATTAATAACAATTTGATTATTCGTAGAGGTAAAAATGAAACAACCCTACCGTTGTATGCAGCCACTAAGTATGCAAAAATCATAAATGCAATTGCCACAACCAATGTTGCA
Source organism: uncultured Saprospiraceae bacterium (assembly GCA_964450495.1). GTDB lineage: Bacteria > Bacteroidota > Bacteroidia > Chitinophagales > Saprospiraceae > CALFUK01. The sequence continues at coordinate 8,093 of CAYVFU010000043.1, forward strand.
AATGTCATGAACATACTCATTTTACCATCTTGATACAGATGCCCCAGTTGCTCTGGATACACTCGATCTGTTGCCCATTTACCTCCAAGTACCCAATACAGATGTAAGAACGAAATGAATAAGAAAACAGACATCAATAAAAAAGAAACAACCGTTGCAAACATATAGAGTAGTTTTTGATTAAATACATTATTAATATACCTAAATTTTCAGGCTTTCTCTGTCAGACAATCTCATTTCACCACAACAAAAGCCACTTGCAAATAAATTGTTTATGCCTATTCCTTTGCCTATCAATAGATGTTTTTTTCATACCTTTCTGAAAATCAAAAATATGAAGCGCGTATATCTTATTTATTGCCTTCTTGTTGCAATTAGCAGTTCAATCTTTTGCCAAACTGATGTTCCTGACGTCACTTCGACTTTTGCATTGACAAATGCAAATGTTGTTGTAAAACCGGGAACGCTAATAGAGAATGCTACTGTAATTATTAAAGATGGCTACATACAGCAAGTGGGATCAAATCTATCTATTCCTTTTGATGCTGAAGTCATAGCAGCCGACAGCATGTTTGTATATGCCGGATTTATAGCTGGGTTGTCTCACATTGGGCTAATGAAGGAAGAAGAAAACAAAAGTGATAATAATGAAAAAGTGAAACGATATGACCCACCTCCAGCAGCTGCAGGCATCACGCCAGATGTAACTGTAGCTGAACAGTTGGACTCAAAGCAAAAATCTATCGAGGGGTATCGAAAAGAAGGGTTCACGCTTGCGCATGTCGTACCAAAAGGACGGATGATGGCTGGTAAAGGATCTTTGGTCTTCCTCGGCGGAGATTCACCAGAAGAAATGTTATTACTACAAGACATGTCTCTTTACGGTTCCCTACTTGCTTCACAAGGCAGAGTATATCCGTCTACTACCATCGGTGTGATGAGTAAATGGAGAGAGATGTATAAGCAAGCAGAACTGGCTTCCCAACACGAGAAAAAGTTTATGGCTAACCCCGCAGGTACAAAGCGACCAACATTCGATAAGTCGATTAAATCTTTGTATGATGTTACGTCTAAGTCGATTCCTGTTTTTTTCCACACACCTAAAACACTGGATCTTAGCAGAGCTATGAATTTACAACAAGAATTGGGTTTTAATATGGTGGCTGCAAATGCTAAGCAAGCATATAAATTAACAAATCGTCTCAAACAGAAAAACATTCCAGTCGTCATCTCACTAAACTTACCTAAAGAATCTAAAGACAAAAAGAAGAAAGATGAGAAATCAGATGATGAGAAAAAGAAAGGAGACAAAGACATGTCTGACAAGAAAAAAGAAGACAAGAAAAAGAAGGTTGATACAGAGACAGAAGCTCTAAAAGAAAGAGCCAATAAATCTAAAAAAGAATATGAATCTCAAGCTGCTGAATTAGAGAAAAGCGGCATTCCATTTTCCTTCTCTGTAACAGATACCAAAGCCGGAGATGTAAAGAAAAACATCATGAGAATGATCAAATCCGGACTATCAGAAGATGCAGCTTTAGCAGCTTTGACAACAAATCCTGCTAAAGTACTTGGACTTGATCAAGTTGCTGGAACTGTCGAACGAGGGAAATTTGCCAACTTGATCGTTACAGATACTACCTATTTTAAAGAAGATGCCAATATCCGCTATGTGTTTGTAGACGGTAAAAAGTACGAGATGGAAGTAAAAGAGAAAAAGAAGAAAAAGGAAGGAGATTCTGATGCTGTAGTTGACCTCGCTGGAACTTGGAGTATTGTCGTTAGTGCTGACGGAATGGATATCGATGGCACTATTGAAATGGAAAAATCGGGAGATGAGTATACCGGTTCGATGACCACAGACATGAGTGACAAAACAGAATTCGATTCTGTAGAAGTAGATGGTAATAATGTTACCATAAAAATGACAGCAGAAATGAATGGTAGTCAAGCACCTATTGTTGTTGATGTTGTTGTTGAAGAAGATGAATTTGAAGGTTCTGTCAACATTGCAAACGGCATGATGACAGCAGATGTAACTGGATCAAAAGACCCTAACTAAACATGAAAAAAATGAAAAATTATATTACAACATTCTGCATTGTTTTGATGGGTATATACTCATCTGCTCAGACTGGTGATGTGCTCATAAAGAATGGTACAGTTATTACAATTACGGATGGCGTCAAAGAAGAAACGGATGTGCTGATCCGTAATGGCAAGATCAGACAAATCGGAGAAGGCCTTAGTGTAGGAGATGATGTCAGAGTCATAGATGCTGACGGTATGTACGTGATGCCTGGTATTATAGATGCACACTCACATGCAGGCATTGATGTCGTCAATGAAGCAACTGCTCCAGTGACAGCTGAGGTGTTTGTAGGCGATGCTATTAATCCATATTCTGTATCAATCTATCGAGCGCTTGCTGGAGGTGTTACAGTCTCACATGCAATGCACGGATCTGCTAATGCAATAGGTGGACAATGCGAAACAATGAAGCACCACTATGGAGAAGAAGACCCGACAACTTATCAGATGAAAGACGCTCCTAGGACAATTAAATTTGCACTGGGAGAAAATCCAATGCGTGTCCATGGAGAAGGGAATGGCATACAACCCAAAACTCGAATGGGTATCGAACAGGTATTCAGAAAAGCATTTGCAGAAGGGAATGAATATCAAGAAGCTTGGAAAAAATACAACAGCGGTAAAACTCAAATTGCGCCTGAATACAATTTAAGAAAACAAACACTCGCAGACATCATAAATGGAGACATCATCATTCATTGTCACTCCTATCGTGCAGATGAAATATTAATGTTGATGAATGTCCTTAAAGATTATGGTGTGGACCAAATTTGCTTTCAGCATGTGAATGAAGGATTTAAAGTCGCGCCAGAATTAGCAGAGTTTGGTGCTACTGCATCTGTGTTTGCAGATTGGTGGGCATACAAGTTTGAAGTATATTATTCTACGGCTTATAATGCCGCGATATTGACTAAAAACGGAGTTGTAACATCTATCAATTCTGATTCAGGCGAACTCATAAGACACTTATATCACGAAGCGGGTAAGACACAAAAGTATGGTGACCTTACGGATAATGAAGCTTTGCGCTTAATCACAATAAACCCAGCAATTCAATTAGGGATAGACGATAGAGTTGGTTCTTTAGAAGTAGGTAAAGATGGCGATGTGGCGGTATTCAATAAACATCCGTTGTCAATTTATACGGTTCCTCAATACACGATTGTCGATGGCATTGTCCGATTTGACATTAGCGAAGATCCTGCGGATATGCGTTTGGATATAAATCCAGATGAGTCTTTCCCCGCATTCCATGAGTTAGACGCACACGATGAGCACAGATGTATGGAAGGCGTTTATGAGTTTTTATTTCACCAACATTAATTTTCGATTCTAATGAGAATTCAATCAATATTATATACGCTGGTTTTTGTTTTTAGTTTCTCAATACTAAACAGCCAGCAAGTTGCCAAATCTGAAAAAGGGACATTCTTATTAAAGAATGGCACCTTGGTTACAGTATCGAATGGCACATTCAAATCTGATCTCTTATTGAAAGATGGTAAGATCGCAGAAATTGGTGAAAGCCTTTCTGCAGGTGATGGTGTCACAGTTGTAGACTGCTCAGATAAATTTGTATATCCTGGTTTTATCGACGGTGGTACACAACTAGGCTTACAAGAAATTGGTGCCGTTAGTCTGACTTCAGATCACAATGAAATTGGAGATTTTATTCCTCATATGGAAGCCTTAACTGCAGTCAATCCTAATGGTGTTGCTATACCAGTAACGAGAGTCAATGGTATTACTAGTGCAATTGTCAAACCAACTGGAGGTAGATTCCCAGGAACTGCTGCCTTAATAAATCTACATGGCTACACACCTCAGCAAATGTATGCAGGCTATAAGGCTGTAGTAATGAATTATCCCAGTTCGGGTAAACGTGGCCGTAGAGATAGAAGGTCAGAAGAAGACATCAAAAAAGATTCTGAAAAGGCAAGAAAGGATTTAAATGAATCTTGGAAAAAAGTACAACTCTATTCCAAAATAGATGCTGCTTCAAAATCCAGTAATCAAGAAAAATCTGGGTACAATCCTTCAATGGATGCAATGATAGATGTCGTTAACGGCGATCAACAAATCATGATCGAAGTAAATAAAAAAGCAGATATAGAAGCTGCCATCGAATGGGTAAAAGAAAATGAATTGAATGCAGTGTTAACAGGAGTAAAAGAAGGATACAGAGTTGCAGAAGAACTTGCAGAAGCAGGCATACCTGTAATCGTTGGTCCTGTGCTGTCAATTCCTTCAAGACAATCTGACAAATACGACATCGCCTATGCTAATCCTGGTATAATGGCAAAAGCGGGAGTCAAAGTCGCACTTCGTACTGACTCTTATGAAAATGTCAGAAACTTACCTTACGAAGCTGGTTTTGCAGCCACTTATGGGATGGGTACAGAAGAAGCATTAAAAGCAATCACACTAAATACAGCAGAAATTTTTGGCCTTTCAGATCAATTGGGAAGTTTGGATATTGGCAAACTTGCCAACGTGTTTGTGTCTGATGGCGATCCTTTTGAAACGAGCACAGATATTCTACATTTATTTATTGGTGGGTATAAAGTGCCTTTGGAAAGCAGACAGACATTATTGTATGATGAGTTTTTAAATCGAGATCCTGGAGTAGAAAAGAAATAAGATTAAGTGCTAGACACATTTGAGCTTATTTAGATTCGACCAATACCTTCCTATTATCGTTTATGATGAATTCTTATTAAGGAAAAAAAGGTTTTACTTTTTGGCTTTCCCTTGTATCTACCATTGATATGAATAATCAATCCTTACAGTCTTGGAGGTTTGAATAAAGCAGATAATGGAGGCTTATCTGTCAAAGTAGAAACTTTAATACAACTTAGCTATTGTTACATTCCTGTCATATCTTGCAGCTTTTTTGGAATGGAATATTACAGCACAAACAATAGTAACTTCAAAGTAGATCTGAAAACGGCAGTGTTGAAAAGCTTGCCGCCAGATAATGGTCTCTACATGCCTGAATCCCTTAAGCCGCTAAGCAGTGATTTCATCAAGGACTTATCGAATAGAAGTTTTCAAGACATCTCCTTTAGAGTAGCGCACACTATTCTACAAGACGACTTAGAAGAACAGACCTTGGCTGACATTATAGAGAAAGCCATTAATTTCAAAGCACCTGTTGTTGCTTTGACAGAAGATATTGCTACTCTTGAATTGTTCCATGGTCCTTCTCTAGCATTCAAAGATTTTGGTGCTCGGTTCATGGCAGAGTTGATGTCATTTTTCGTGAAGGATGAGACAACTGAATTAGATATTCTAGTTGCAACAAGCGGAGATACTGGTGGTGCTGTTGCTGCAGGATTTGCTGGTGTGCCCAATATAAATGTCACGATATTATTCCCAAAAGGAAAAGTAAGTCCTTTACAAGAACTGCAACTGACAACTTGGGGAGGAAACATTAAGGCATTAGAAATAGATGGGACTTTTGATGATTGCCAGGCACTTGTCAAACAAGCTTTTCTAGATGATGAGGTCAATAAAAAAAGAAATCTGAGTTCTGCGAATTCCATAAATATTGCGCGTCTCATCCCACAAAGCTTTTACTATTTTGAAGCTTTCAAGCAATTGGAGGACAAAGGTAAAGGTGTAGTGTTTAGTGTGCCTTCTGGTAATTTTGGAAATTTAACTGCAGGTCTTATTGCCAAGCAAATAGGGCTTCCTGTTCATCGATTTCTTGCCGCCACAAACAGCAATAATATTGTACCACATTATTTAGCCACAACATCATACGAACCAAGACCTTCTGTCCAAACCATCTCCAACGCGATGGACGTAGGCAAGCCATCAAACTTTACCAGAATGATGGATTTATACGGAGACCTCTGGGAGAAAATTAAAACCGACGTCGAAGGTTATTTTTATGATGATGAAGATACTCGCTTTGGGGTCAAGTACATTCATAAAACTCACGATTATATTGCGGACCCTCATGGGGCAATTGGCTTTTTAGCGGCTCATCAATACTTGAAAGATAATCCAGGATATAAAGCCATCTTCTTAGAAACTGCCCATCCAGCAAAATTTTTACCTGTCATGAATCCATTGATTGGTGATTTTGATATTCCTGAAAAGTTGACGGTATTGAGGGAGAAGGAGAAACATGCTGTGGGTATGTCGAAGGAGTATGGGGAGTTTAAGGCTTATTTAATGGCATAAAATCACTTGATTCCAATGGGTCATGGCGTCCACTCTTCCTTGAATGGGAATTTAAGCTGCTTGCTAGCAAGGAGGGTTATCATCAGATCAAATGCTAATTTAGTAGCATAGAATTAGCCACATTGGGTCATGACCCATTGGATATATTTACGACCCATTGGATATAATTACGACCCCTTGTATATATTTTTACAAAGTCAAAGATCCAACATCGAATTATCCATATCTTTGCGCCATGTTTCCAAAATACGATGTCATCGTTGTGGGTGCCGGACATGCCGGCTGTGAAGCTGCAGTCGCTGCGGCTAACATGGGCTCATCTGTTATGTTGGCTACCATGAATATGCAGACGATTGCACAGATGTCCTGTAATCCAGCGATGGGTGGCGTCGCTAAAGGTCAGATAGTACGAGAGATAGATGCACTAGGCGGATACTCTGGTATCGTCACAGACCACACAGCAATACAATTTCGAATGCTTAATAAATCGAAAGGTCCTGCTATGTGGAGTCCCAGAGCACAGAGTGACAGAATGTTGTTTGCTCGCTTGTGGCGAAATATGTTGGAAGAAAATGAGAAGATAGACTTCTGGCAAGAAATGGTAACTGGACTTATTGTCAAAGATGGAGTGTGCAAAGGGGTGCGAACAGGGATTGGTTTGGAGATAGAAGCGAAGTCTGTTGTCTTGACTAATGGCACATTCCTAAATGGCCTCATACATATCGGTGAAAAACAATTTGGTGGAGGAAGAGCTGGCGAACGAGCAGCAACTGGAATCACCGAACAACTGCTTGATCTGGGATTCGAGTCAGGTCGTATGAAAACGGGTACACCACCAAGAATTGATGGCAGAAGTCTGAACTGGGAGGTGATGGAAACACAGCCAGGAGATGAGAATCCGAGCAAGTTTTCTTATACCAACACACCTGACATCACCGATCAAGTACCTTGTCACATAAGCTACACGAGTCCAGAAGTCCATGAGATGTTAAAAGAAGGCTTTGATCGATCTCCAATGTTCAATGGTCGCATCAGAGGTTTAGGTCCTCGTTATTGCCCCTCCATTGAAGACAAGATTAATCGATTTGCAGACAGAGATCGTCATCAACTTTTTGTCGAGCCAGAAGGCAGAGATACCTGCGAAATATATGTCAATGGGTTCTCCTCTAGCTTGCCAGAAGAGGTGCAGTATAAAGCACTGAAACTTGTGCCAGGTTTTGAAAACATGAAAATGTTCCGACCAGGATATGCAATCGAATATGACTTCTTCCCGCCTACCCAATTAAAAGCCAATTTGGAAACTAAACTTGTTAAAAATCTCTTTTTTGCAGGTCAAATAAATGGAACAACTGGCTATGAGGAAGCGGCATCTCAAGGCTTAATGGCTGGCTTAAATGCACATTTAAAAATAAATGAAAAAGAACCTTTTATATTGAAAAGGTCAGAAGCATATATCGGAGTGTTGATAGATGATCTCATCAATAAAGGCACTAAAGAGCCATACAGGATGTTTACTTCTAGAGCAGAATATAGAATCATTCTTCGCCAAGATAATGCCGATTTGCGCTTAACGCCATTGGCTAAAGAACTAGGTATGCATCATCTGGATAAGCGCATAGAAAGAGTCTCATTTAAAGAAGAGGAAGCAAAGCAAGTAAAAAGAATATTTGAAAAATTAAGTGTCACACCGGATCAAATCAATGGGTTTTTAGAGTCAAAAAATTCTGCCCCAATAAAGCAAGGCGTAAAATTCCTAAGTATATTACTTAGGCCTAAAATGGAGATTAACGAACTGAGAGAGGTGTTACCAACACTTGATGCAGACCTTCAAAAATTCGATAAAGAAAGTGTGGGTCTTGCAGAAGTCACGGCTAAATATGCAGGCTACATAAAGAAAGAACAAGAGATGGTTGATAAAATGAATCGTCTTGAAGCGGTTAAATTAAATGATGATTTTGATTTTCATGCTTTGACCGCTTTATCAGCAGAAGCCAGAGAAAAATTGACTGAAATTAAACCGAGGACCATTGGTCAAGCTAGTCGAATTTCAGGAGTGTCTCCATCTGATATTTCTATTTTATTGGTTCATGTGGGACGGTAATTATTGATTACCACACCCATCAATATATGCATGAAAAATAGCCGATTGCTCAACTTCAAATCCACTTTGTAAAAGAATCATTACTCCTGCATCATAGGTGATATCTGCTGTCGATTCTACAATATTTGTGGCAACTATAGAATCATTAACTTCTTCTTTTGCAATTGTCATCGGAGCATAGTTTTGAGTGATGATTGCAAATTCAGGACACGTGTCGTTGGCATCACAGATACCGTCACCATCACTGTCTTGAAATATACCCCCTGTACAAATACATTCAGAATCATATGTTTCGCCAGTGGTACAAGCATCACCATCGTCGCAAGACTGGCCAACAAATACTGGATTACAATCAGGACAATCTTGTACAATTGAAATAGTATTGATCATCATCGAACTAGACTCTGTATTGAAGGTCTTTGTATTGTTAAGCAATCCAACCAAAAGGGTATATGTCCCTGAGGAGGGAGAAGAGATTGTTAATGTAGCAACTTGATTACCCGTTGTATTCGGTGATCCAGCCACCAGCTCAGATAGGTAGTTGTTGCCATTATACATCAAAGGCTGCCCATTAAGATATGCTAAAGCCTGAGTCCATTCACCGGCATCGTAACCAGAATCAGCATTGAGTACATAATTTATTTCTAGGGTAATATCTTCATCAGTAGATACAGAAAAAGAAATACTTACGCCAAGAGACATGTTTGTCTGTGTGGTATTATCTACACCGCCTACTCCCAAAAGTATGGATCCGTTCTGTTGCAAAAAAGATTCATAGACAGAATTAGACGTACTAAATGCTCCAGAGACCAAAGTAAACGATCCTAAGGTGTTGGTAAAGCTTTCGTCTTCAATCGTAAAACCATCAACACAATCTTCCGCATCACAGATGCCATTATTGTCTGCATCTTGAAATATACCTATACAATTACAGTTTGTATCATATTGATCACCAGTTGTACAACTATCATTATCATCACAAGCTTGACCTTCCAGATTGGCATCACAATCATCTTCCGCATCACAGATACCATCATTATCTGCATCAGCAAATGAGCCTTCACAAAGACAATTCGCAGTAAATATATCTCCTACAGTACATTCATCACCATCATTACAAGATGTTCCTATAAGGTTATCATTTAGATTGGGACACACATCTTGATCATCGCAAATTCCATCATTGTCAGAATCGGATCCTGTACATGGGTCGTCTTCTGAAGGAGAACCACAAACATTATCAGCAGATAACTTCCAGAATGAAAAATCATCTTGAGAACCTAGAGGGTTTGGCGTACTTGATACAAGAGAATGTCCATTCCCATCAGCTCCTAAAGGCCAAGGAAATGCATCATTATAGTCGACTGTGATTATTGTATCAGCTTGGAAAGTAACAAACTCTATCTTTTCACCACCATTGCTCAATTGGCCATCATACTCTCCAAAGATATTGATGCTCGGACATTTGTTAGCAAGCTCTACTGCATTACTCGCCACAACTAAAAAGCTTTGTGGTGGCATTAACGTCCCAACAGGAAAAGTAAAATCTACTCCATTGGCTATCTGCAATTGCCCTATATCCAATGTCAATGATTGACTTGTATTTTTTATTTCTAAAAACTCCAACTCTGTACCACTTACTAATCCTACATCTGATGGATTATACATGATCTCTGTAAGCTTAATCCAACTTAAATCTTGCTCCACGACCAAATTCAAACAATGCAAGGCACTCCATTCATTTCCATTTTTGACTCTCGCTTGTAAATTCGTTGAATTAGCGATAATGATATCTTCATTAGAATAGAGATTAGCAGTTGAGGCAATATTACCACCTGACATACGAGGATCAACTCCATTAGTCGTATAATAAATCTCTCCATTGCCATTAGGGTTAACTAAGTCAATATTAGTATTGGCTGCCACTGAGAGCTCTTGTACTTCTATTGTATTTCCATTGTCTTCAAAAAGTGGAGGATCTATCGTTGGATAATACCCTTCACTTAACAGTGCCGTCATCAATCTTTGCACATTCCCATTCATTAATCCATCCAATCGATCTACCTCATTTTGCCAGTGGACATCTCGAGTCCGCGTAACACCATCATTTATTCCGTCGCCCCAACGAGCTGACTCTGCGACAACTGCATTTTTAATATTATTTGTAAGTGTACTCCACCTCTGTCTTGAATTATCGTCAGTCATTGCACCATCATTGAAGCACAACTTATATACGCGGTCTGCAAATGACATCATAAAATCATCATTAGCTTTAGCTTTGTTAAATACAAAAGCAGAGTTCTGTCCTCCTGTATCATTACTCCTAAAATCTGGGTGTACCCATGCGCCATTATTTGCACTTTTTGTGACGTCCCAAGACCATTCATTATCCCAGCAAAAAAACATAAACGGTCCAGATGGGCTATTTCTATTTCCACCCCACCAATTATTACCTGGCCAATCCTGTACACCAGTCATCCAAGAAATCAAAATATAATCACTAAACTTTTGGATATCCAAATAGGATTTTAATTCCTCGTAATTAGCGCTATCGGTTAAGTTTGTATTCAACACATTGCTATTCATAAAATCGTACCTATCATCATTTCCACCTTGATCACCACCATGGCTTACTGCAAACCAATCCTCCTTAACTCCGCCTAAATACGTTGAGGTAAATGCTTCGTCTGGTCTTTCTACAGGATTGTATAATCCCCAGTATAATCCATTAATGTAAAGGTGTACAAACGTACCATGAGATCCTATTCCAGAGGATGCAATCTGTGATTGTCTTGCCCATTCATCTCTTGTAAAAGCAGTTCTATCTGGATTCCAGTTTCTTGACCAAGCGCGGTTGTTTCCAGCTCTAAGTACAATTCTATCAAATTCATCTTTAGCTGATTCTGAACCCACAACAGCATTTTGAAATATATCTGAATCCCAATCAGCAGCACCATATATATTTTTAAACGACAGCCTAAAAGATCTCTTTAACGTGACTATGCGGCTCTATGCCACCATCTTCTTGTTCGTTTTCAGAAGGATCGTAGTGATAGAGTAACTCTATTGATGTTTTTCGCTCGACATCACCATCATTGACATCCCAAAAATCATTCCTAGGCATGACAACAGACATACTTGGAATATCTTTTAATCCCTGAATCAAATCAGCGTTATACAAAGAGGAGTTAACAATAGTAGGATCCATCTCATAATCATGCACTGCAGTACCGTTACCGCTCCCTATATCATAACTATTGTTGGGCCAGCCTTGTATATTTTCTGTTTGATTAATGACATCATTTATGAATAAATATGTGTGTGTATAAACCTTTGAGGTATCCACTCCATTAATATAACCAATGGCTCTTAAGACACTCGTTGTCTGTATCGGAATACTTCCACTATAGACTTGTCCTGAAGTTGTTGACGGTTCCTCTCCATCCAGCGTATATCTAATTATCGCACTAGAGTCTTCAGGAGTAATGGTAAGATTAAAAGGAACATCGCTAAACCCTCTTTCGTGTGAGAATTCTAATTTAGCCTGTCCACTAATCTGGTTAGAGAAAAGAAGCAAGACAACGTATGTAAAAATGAAAAATATTGTATTTCTAAAACAGGCAGAAGTGTTTATATAGAAAAAGGATTTTGAATACATAGAGATAAATATTGGTCAGATCTTAATTATTAAATTGGGTGTAATTCCCAAACAGCAGTAAAGGCGTAGTTAAAGTAAAATCCAATGCGATTACTATGAAATAGTAAAACATTAATATCTGTCTTAATACTATATCTTATTTACATATAGCTTTCCCAGCATATTCGTAAAAAACAATCAAGTATTACTTTTACTAGTCTGAAAAGGTTATAATTTAAAGGTGATTTAAAGTTGCTATTCAAAGATACAGAAATTTTACTAAGAATTTTTTAACACTTGCTTATGATATACTCTAACGACTATTTAGCGTTATTTAATAGATGAACGGCGAAGACTTTAAGCAGAAAATTAGTGCCTTCCTAAGCAAGTTGCGTGCTAGACCAATCTGGCAACTAGCATTAGGCTCAATGTTGATTTTTTTTATCACTATTATTCTATTACACCAAACACTTCGCTTTATCACCTTCATGGAGTGGCCAAGTGATTTACCTTCCAAACAAGAGCTTTCCAAAATTCAAAATCCGATTGCCTCCGAATTATATGCTGCTGAGGGAGAATTAATAGGTAAGTACTTTGTTCAAAACAGATCTCATCTGGAATCTGATGATATTAATGATCATTTCAAGCATGCCTTAATCGCAACAGAAGATAGGCGATTTTACGAACATAGTGGTGTGGACACAAGAAGTTTATTTCGCGTATTTTTCAAAACAATTTTATTTCAACGAGAATCAAGTGGTGGTGGTAGTACCATTACTCAGCAGCTCGTCAAAAATCTGTATCCAAGAAAACGATATAAGCTTCTAAGTACTCTTATGAATAAGTATCGAGAAATGGCAATCGCCAGAGATCTCGAATCCTTATATACGAAAGATGACATTATCGCTTTATATGCGAATACTGTTTCTTTTGGTGAACAAGCTTTTGGACTAACAACTGCGGCAAACCGTTTTTTTAATAAACAACCTAAAGAACTATTAATTGAAGAGGCAGCTACGCTTGTTGGCATATTAAAAGCAACCAGCTACTATAGTCCTCGTAATTATCCTGAGCGTGCAAAACAAAGACGAAATTTAGTACTTGACTTGATGCTAAAAAATGAATACATCACCGAGGATGTAGCTATCAATTTAAAAAGTCTTCCCTTAAATCTTAATTACCAATCTAAGACAGAAAGAATTGAACTCGCCAGATATTTTAAAGAATATGTCAGAAAAGAATTTAACGAATGGAGCTTGTCTGTCAGTAAATCAGATGGCTCTAAATACGATATTGAAAAAGATGGGTTAAAAATTTATTCTTCTTTGGATTATGACTTACAGATTGCTGCAGAGAAAATAATGCAATCGAATATGTCCTCACTGCAAGAGCGATTTTTGAAAAGCTGGGAAGGTGGAAAAATATTTGGGCCCAATTCTAAAATAATTGACGATGGTATTTTTGCTGATTTCGAATATAAATCTCTTCGTAAAAAGGGCTTATCCAATAAAGAAGCCATCGATAAAATGGCAACACATAAAATGAGAGAATTTTGGTCGTGGGATGGTTACAACGAAAAAAGCAGGACGCGGATTGATTCTATAAAACATTACTTGGGTTTATTACACACAGGTATTTTAGCCACTAATCCGAATGATGGTCAAATTAAAATTTGGGTTGGTGGCAATGATTATTCAGAATTTCAATGGGACAACATTACTGCGCCAAGACAAGTAGGTTCTACCTTCAAACCAATTGTGTATTTGACAGCTTTAGAAAAAGGAATAAAACCTTGTGATTACTATGAAAATGAATTGCGAAGTTATTCAGATTACGATGATTGGACACCAAAAAATTCTAATGGTATTTACGGTGGATATACGAGTGTGAAAGGAGGTTTGACAAACTCCATTAATACTGTTTCTGTCCAATTATTATTTGAAGCTGGTATTGATCAGGTTGTAAACCGAGCTAAGGAGCTAGGGATAGAAAGTCAATTAAGCGCAGTACCATCTATAGTACTTGGTACATCAGATATCTCATTATTAGAAATGGTACGAGCATATGGAACATTTGCTTCTGGTGGTTATCAGGTTCCTTTACATTCAATAATAAAAATAGAAGATCTTAAAGGTGACGTAATATTTGAAAAAGAAAATGAAACCACTGATCGAATACAAATTATAAATGAAGATGTCATCTTTCAGTTAGACGAGATGCTTAAAAATGTGACACAAAAAGGAACAGCTGCTCGTTTATATGACTGGTTTGATATTCCATTTGAAGTTGGAGGTAAAACAGGCACAACTCAAAATCAGTCAGATGGCTGGTTTATCGGATACACCTCAGATTTAGTTATTGGTTCTTGGGTAGGTGCACAAGATAGAAGAATTCATTTTCGAAATCTGTCCACTGGTTCTGGTGGCAGGACAGCACTTCCCATGGTTGGCGCCTTATTTGAATATGCCCATGAAACAGGTAAAATAACCCACCACCGAGATTTTAAACAAATCACTTCATGTCCAGATACATTATCCGAAAGAGAGTATGCATACATGCAACGAAGATCTAAATACTATGATGATCCTTTTGATGCACCAAAAAATATATTTGATTTAATTTTCGGTAAGAAGAAGAATTCAAGAGATCGCTCATTGCGACAACGACAACTCAGCGAAAAACGTCAGCGAATTAAAGAATATGAAAAGGCCATAAAAGAATGGGAAAGAAAACTTCAAGAATTAAAAAGAGAAATTGATAAGCAGAATTAAATCAGGGCAAGGCCAACAAACTAATAAGTGGATAGTGATCGGATTCTCCTGTTCTTATAATTTTGTGCGTATAAATATCAAATGCTTCGTCACTTAAAATATAATCAATTCTTAATGCAGGAATCACTCCATTAAACGATGTACCGATACCACTTCCTGCACATCGAAAACTATCGTTTAAATCTCTTGCTATTGTTTTATAAACATAAGATTGTGGAGGATCATTAAAGTCACCACAAATAATAAATGGCTTCCCACTTTTATCTGAATGTTTTCTAATCATTTGTGCCTGACTTGCTCTTGTTGCAGAGTGCTGTTGATACTTACTAAACATATCTTTCAAACCAGTAAAGGTTTCCTTTTCCCATTTTCCTGCTTCAATAATTTGAGATTCTTTTCCGCTTATGCGATTGGATTGTAAGTGTGCACTATACACTCTTACGACTTCATCATTAAATTGAATATCTGCCCAAACACATGAATTTACATTGGTTCCAAAATCAATCTCACCAGATGCTACTATTGGGTATTTAGAATATATAGCGGTAGACTTATCTTCAATGCGATGAATGTGTTTAAATATATTAGTCCCTTTTAGCCATTTGTGAGAATACACTCCCATCTCTTGTCCACAAAAGACATCAACATCGCGAAATGATTCTAGAAATTTAAGGTACTTTTTTGTTTCTTTTTCTTTCTCTTTCGTGTCCTTAATGTAAACGACGGTAGACGACAGTTGCATATTAAACGTTGCAACAGTTAATTCTTTTTTATTAGGCCTATCATCTTGTATGCCGTGTGTGCCAAAAAACTTATCAATATTGTTGAAGCCTATAGCCAAACATATAATCGACAATAGCATATAAGGAGGCTTATTAATTGCCCATACAAGAATAAATAATACGTTAGCAAAAATTAACCATGGAAATGCTAATCCGAATATTGCAAAAAAAGCCGTTTTAGTTGGTGAAATCTGAGGAGATAAATAAGACAAAATAGTAGCAATAATGACCGCTACATTTAAAAATAAAATGAGTTTCTGATAAAGTTTCAAGTTATCGTTTGCTAGCCTGGAATAAAAATTCTTTTTCTTCTTCAGAAAGGTTATCGTAGCCCTGTTCTTTTATTTTTTCTAATATTTTATCCAACTGTTCTTGATAAGGCATAGACTGATCTGTTGCTTTATTTCCTTTTGCTTTACCAAGAGTTGTTTTCGCTTTATGGGTAACTGTCAGTGGGCTTTTTTTAGCTGCTGGTTTTTGTTCTCGACTAAATACGTTTTTAAACCCATCGATCATGTTATTAAAGCCATCAGCCAAATCGTTGCCTTGTCGCAATAAATAGACGTATATACCTCCATAAATAACTCCACCCAAATGTGCAATATGGCCTCCTGTATTATCCATTGCTCCAATGCCAACAAAATCCCAAACAATTAAAAATAGCACAACATACTTTAATGGTACATTGCCTATGATCAATAGACGCATATTGTAATCCGGTGAAATAAATGCCGAACTAGCAATGATTGCCATTACAGCTGCTGATGCCCCTAATGCCAATCCTGAATGAAGAAGTCCAATCTTTGCAAAAAGAAGAAAAAATACAATACCAAATAAGCCGCCCATAATGTAAAGCGGTAAGATCCTATTGTCCCCTACAAAATCACCAACAATTCTTCCAAACCAAAAAAGCAAGAGCATATTCCATATGAGGTGCCAAAAGCCTTCATGTAAAAACATGTGTGTGATCAAAGTCCATGGCTTAAATAAAGCATCTAAACCTTCCGAAGAAATAGCCAAATTTTTAATCAACATGACATATCCTTCAGAACCTGGATTGGCTCCATTCAATATGATTTTTAAGAAAAGAACAAGCATAAATACCGCGACGTTGATGATAATCAACTTGCTGACCATGTTGCCTGATCGAAAAGTGCGCTTTATATCATCAAGTATGGACTGATACATCTTATCTTCTGAATAAATGATTTTTACCCCACATGGTTATTAAAATTAAACCAGCTATCACACCACCTAAGTGAGCAAAGTGCGCAATCCCTGTGTTGAACCCGCTTACACCACTAAATAAATCAAACAAAACCAAAATTCCCATTAAGTACTTTGCTTTTACTGGAATTGGTGGGAAAATCAACATCAATTTGACGTCGGGATACATCAATCCAAATGCTATGAAAACTCCCATGATGGCTCCTGAAGCACCTACCACTGGACTAGCATCTATAAAACCAATTTGTGCCAAGACTAGATGAAGGATCATTGCTGCAAAGCCGCATACCAAATAAAAAGTTAAAAATCGTTTGGATCCCAGATTTTGTTCTACTGTTGGACCTAAGAAAAATAGTGACATCATATTAAATAAAATATGTGATCCACTACCGTGCATAAACATATGAGAAACGATCTGATATGGCCTGAAATTTTCTGTTCCTGGAGGCCATAAAAAAGTATACCCTCTGTACTGACTAAAGACGACATGAAAGCAAATAAATACTATCACATTAATGATAAGTAAATGCTTGACCACATCTGTTAATCGGTTCATCATAAGCTATCTAACTCAATTAGATTCAAATCTAGGCTTTTTATTCGTTGTAATAAAGTAAACAAGAGATACTAGCTCTTCGTTCACTCAAAACTGAGGAGTTTGGCGTTTAAAAAATTGCAGAAGGTTTTGGACATTGTAAGGTTCCAAAATAACGCATCACACTTATGCCTATAAAGACATAACTATCATTATCTCGAGAATTCCCTCTTTGCTTACCCTCCTCAAAGTTACCTGTTGGATCAGCGATATCAGATGGGAAAATACCACTGCCAAAAACAATCCCTCTGTTACCATCTATAGTGTCTGGGTCAGCATATACGCCACTCACATCATCCAAATAATCTGAAATCAATCGTCTTGTTGCTACCTCTATGTTGATACTCCAAAGTTTGGACAAATCGAATTTAAAGCCCCCACCAATGCTAAATCCCGGAGAGACTCTACTGTACTCCTCACCAGGCAACTGACCTTCTGTACCCAATGGTTGAAGGGTAATCGAAATTGTTTCTGCTAGGTCTGGATCTAAACGGCTTGTTTTAGGGTTAAATCTTGTCACAGAAACTCCAGCGGCAAGATATGGTGTAAAGAAAAATTCTTTGTGTCCATGCACATACGGAAAGAAATTGAATTCTACATGAGCTGTTGCATCAATAAGTTGACTTGTAAAGTTTAAGCCACGTTCTCTTTCGAAAAAGTTAGCAGAATCACTATCGTCTGCATGTATTCGTGCATAGCTCAACGCTCCTTTTAAAGAAATGCGTTCATCAAAATTATACCGCCCTACTATTCCACCTGCATAACCAGGCTCAGTAAGTTGGAAACTTGTATTAAGGTCACCAAAATACAGGCTTGTACCTAACCAACCTCCTATTTCAGCACCCTTTTGGCTGAAACACGTAATTGATAACACACAAAATGAAAAAGCTATGAAAACTAGTCTCATTGGAATTTATAATACATCGGTTTGAATCTCAAACGATGAATAAATTCGATTTGGTATATAATAGGACTCGAATTGTACCTTACTAAACAGACACAAAATTTTGGTCAGAGCATGGTCTATATAGATAAATCAAGCTCAGTGAAGCTGGATGCGACCTCCACTTCAAAATGACCATCATCAGTATAACCATGCTTTTGAATCTCACCAATCGCCTTTACATCCTTCACTTTAAAGGGCACGCCTATGAATACTAATTTATATGTGCCATAGCTTGCTTTGTAGTGACCAGAAATTGACTGTGAGATTTTAATCGATGACTTATTACTCTTTTGCTCAAATGTTTTCAGCGTATAGATGCCTTTTTCGTACTCATATCCTTCACCATCATCTTCATATAACTCACTCTCCATTGACCCTTCATTGTAGTAGACATTCAATGTCAACTGATCAATCGTTTTCTCCCCTACAAATTGCTGTATCGGATAATATGGAATTATCGTCCCTGCTTTTATAAAAATAGGCATCACTTCTAGGGGCGCGTCTACCCACTGTTCTTGTCCTCCTGTAATCATCTCTCCAGTCCAGTAATTGTACCAATTGTTCCTTGGTAGATACACATATTTTCCTTTAGAATTTTCTTTTAGAATTGGACTGATCAAGACATTTGGACCAAACATGAACTCATCACTTCTGTGTAATAAATTTGGGTCTGCTTGATCGACAAAAGCTAAAGGCCTTAGTATTGGATAGCCATCTTTTGTGTACTGATAAAAACTCGTATATAAATAAGGAAGTAACTTATATCTTAACTCCACATACTTACGTACAATGTCAGTCGTTTGCTCACCAAATGACCATGGTTCTTGGTCACCATGATTGCCTGATGAATGCGTTCTACACAAGGGGTGAAACACAGCTAACTGGATCCATCTTGCAAAAAGCTCTGGTGTAGGTTGATCGATAAATCCACCGATATCTGAACCTATAAAAGACAGTCCAGAAATACTTAATCGCTGACACTGCATGTTGGACAACCATAAGTGCTCCCATGTTGCAATATTGTCTCCTGTCCATGCAGATGTATATCGTTGTACACCTGAATAGCATGACCTTGTAATGATAAATGGCCGTTTATTTTCTGCAAACTTTTTGACACCATCATATGTGGCGCGAGACATTTGCATGCCATACACATTATGTGCTTTTCTGTGACTACAAGGATGCCCGTCATAATCGTGTCTCACATCATTTGGAAATGTTTTTGACTCGACTTCCATTACGGCAGGCTCGTTCATGTCATTCCAAACACCTGCCACTTGACAATCGGCAATCAATTCTTTAAACAATGTAGTCCACCATTCTCTCACATCTGGATTCGTATAATCTGGGAAATAGCAATCGCCAGGCCAAACCTTTCCCTTCATAAACGGACCATCGGCTCGTCTACAGAACACATCTTTTTCAAGGCCTTCTTTGAAAACCCAATAATCCTTATCGACTTTTATGCCTGGATCTATAATTACTACTGTCTTAAAGCCATCAGCTTTTAACTCTTGAATCATGCGTTTTGGCTCAGGAAATTTCTCCAAATCCCAAGTGAAGCAACGAAATCCATCCATATAATCTATATCTAAATAGATCGCATCACAGGGGATCGCGAGTTCTCGCATTTTAGAGGCTATCCCTTTCACTTGCTCTTCTGGATAATAACTCCATTTACATTGGTGATAGCCCAATGCCCACATTGGTGGTAATTCAGGGACACCTGTCAACTTACTGTATCGAGCAGACACATCCATCAAATTAGGACCATTGAAGAAATAGTAATTCATCTCACCACCATGCGCCCAAAATGAAGATGTCTGTCCTCTCTCATGTCCAAAATCAAAGTATGACCTGAAACTATTGTCAAAGAAAATCCCATAAGCTAAACCACTGTGGCAACCCATATAGAATGGAATATTCTTATACAATGGATCTTGATCTTTTTGGTAGCCATAGACATCAGAACCCCAGTTCTCAAACCGACTTCCTCGTAGATTTGACTTCGTTGGTTTATCACCTAAGCCATAAAAACATTCGCCTTCCTGGATATTTTTACTCATTTCGACGATATGACCTCCGAAAGTATAGTTGTCTTCCCAGTGGAATCCTTTTTCATCCTGACAGATAATCTTTCCTTGTTTACTGAGCATGGTCACTGCCGCATTTGCTTTACGCAGCTCAATATCTAAGGTAGATGTGTGTATGAAGTAGGCGTCATCGGTTTCAGAGGTGTCCAGATTGACGATCTTTTTTACGAATTTTTCACAAATCGCATAAGAGAAATCATCTTCGAAGACATTCTCAATACCATATCTTACTCGAATAATGTCATCGGTAAGGACAGTAATTTTGATGGTGACTTGATTTTGGCATTCAAACGTAAATACACCCTCATTGAAGGTTATCTTATTGATGCTACCTGGGTAAAATTCTGTCTTATTAGCAGAATTAGTCGTTGATGTTGGAAATTCCATGAAATAATATTCTTAATGTGCAAAGATAAACACTTTGAAGCAAAAGGATATTTGGTTTCATGTGAACTTCTCGTTCTTTTTTAAGAACGTGTGATTGGACCTTCAGTCTTTTCTTCTTTCATTCCCTCTTTGAGCTCAGATTCTATGGATGCACGTGCATCGTTGAATTCTTTAATGCCCTTACCCATACCTCGCATCAATTCAGGGATTTTCTTCCCTCCGAACAATAAAAGGATTGCAAAGAAGATGATAATCATCTCAGGTCCAAGGAAGTTTAATAGAACTAGTAATTCCATTGTTACAGTTTTTAAGAATGTCAAAGGTACTTGATAATAACTAAAGTTACTATTTTTTCATCCCGATTTCACGTAAACGTTCATTAAGGTAGTCGCCAGCGGTTATTGCCTCATAGGCAATTGGTCTATTTTCACTCACACAATTTTCTAAACAATCTAAAGACATCTCTCCTCTGGGATGCAAGAAAAAAGGAATAGACATTCTTGGTACATGCCAACTTTCTTTTGGTGGATTAACTACTCGATGGGTGGTTGATTTCAAATAATTGTTTGTCAACCGCTGCAGCATGTCACCCACATTTATTACAATCTCATCCTCTTCAGGTGTAATGTCTAACCATTCATTCTGTGCATTCAACAATTGAAGACCTCCAGCTGATGCGCCAACAAGCAAAGTGATCAGATTGATGTCTTCGTGTTGCTCTGCACGAATTGCAGATGCAGGCTCTTGTGTGATTGGCGGATAGTGGATTGCTCTTAGAATGCTGTCTCCTTGACTCAACCAATCATTAAAATAATTGACATCCAGGTTTAAGTAAAGTGCAATTGCTTCTAGCAAACGGGCACCTGACTGTTCGAAAGCCTGATACAATTCTTTACCAACTTCGAAAAAGGCTGGTATCTCTTTGACAGCTATATTTGTATTGGATTCAGTAAGCTTGTCTTTATCTAGAAACTGCCCAATTTGAAAAAACTCTTTTAAATCTGGTACATTGGAATGTTTTGCATGTTCTTTCCCAAAAGAAGTATATCCTAATTGTCCTCCTCCGCCAGCAAGCTCATAGCCTCTTTTAGTATCTATTGGTAAAGAGAAAAAATCTTTTGCACTAGCGTAAAAACGCTCTACCAACTCTTTAGAAATGCCGTGATTGTTGACACCGACAAACCCGACTTCATGAAAGGCTTGGCCTAGTTCTTGGACAAAATCATTCCGCTGCTCTGTAGTGCCTTCTGAAAATTGAGAAAGGTCGACGACTGGGATGGTTCTTGTTGTGGCTTGCATGTGTTAGCTACGTTTGTAGTTTATTTGTTTTGTGCTTCTTTGCTATCGTGATGCAAGATAAGGTCATTTGGTCTTTTGTCAAACATGTGTGGAATATCATTTAAAATCCTATATAGATGGAAATTAACTGCTATCTAAGGATCAATCTTTTATGTGATGTTCAATGTGTGACAGATTTATAATTTACTATTCCTGATTTAAGATTTATGACTTTTTTGTCTTTACTTTTTAAAAACAAGCTCCTATTTAACCACCTTCAAAATTCCTCTCATCGTCTTAGCGTGTGCCGGAAACGTACAGACATATTCATAATCACCCACAGTCGTTGGTGCTTCAAAATAAATAACATCATTACTCAAAGGGGCAAGAAGATTTGTATGATACAACACATCATCACTGTCAGGAACGTAGCCCAAACTTTGACCTTTTAGGCCAAGCTTTAATGCCTCTATGCCAACTGCATCAGCTGTACCTGGTTTGACGATCAGCAAATTGTGCATCATGTCATCAGGGTTGTCCATCACAAGTTTTACTTTAGATCCTGCCTTAATAGTGATCTCAGTTTTATCGTATTTCATGCCTGCTATGGCTGTCACAACTACCTCCTGATCATAGTTGTCATTCCACCCAGCTGGCATTTTATCAGGTCGTTTTGCACTAGCTAATGCAACTGTTTTGCTAAGGTCAGTAGCAGAAGTACTTGCTGCTTGTTGGCCACCGTTACCGGGAATATTATTGATCGTATAGAATGCAACTCCATGTAGTAATTGTTGGCCTGCTTCATTCTTAACACCTTCAGGCTTTATTTCATATACAAATCCAGGTCTCATACCTTCTACATATAGTCTAGCACTCATGCCATCTTGGGCTAGACTCACTTTATATATTGTCCTGTCTTCAATCAGCATAGCCTCTGATCCATATAGATGATGATAGATATAATTAAAATCTGTAATCGAATAGGAGTCTGGATTGGCCGCTGATCGTTTATTTACAGGTTGGGTAAAATGTATGGTGAATCCATCCTGCTCAATTTCTATTTTTTGCATCTCGAAAGGAGTTTTACCATTCCAGTTTAATCGTTGTAATCCAAACGGTTGTTTTCCAGTCGACGCCCAACCTCTATTGGTCATGCCAATGTAAAGTGTCTCCTCTGGACCCCACTCCATACGCAACACACCAGACGAAAATCCTTCTACAAAACCAAAGCAAGCGCCTTGATATTCACCATTTACTTTCTCTTGATATACTCGCATTATCTTACTGTGTCCTTGATCACCGATCAATAGTTGCCCTTCAAATGGACCAAAACCTTTAGGCACAACCACAATATCAGATGTTGAAATTCCCATTAGAGTATGCGGAAACCAAACTGATGGCGCCTTGATTCCTTCCATCTTATTTGAATAATCGAACAAGGTTGAAAATTCTGTGTCAGTTATATCTGCCATTGTCAACGAAACAGGTGATCCATCTTCGCCACTCCATTTTAAGCCTTCTGGATGGCCAGCAAAATCGCCACTTATTAAATGTGTCATTCTACCAGAGCCAACCCAGTCACCTTGATTCTCGGTGTAAAAGAGATCTCCATGTTTATTGAAGCCAAGTCCCGCTGGCGAGCGAAGTCCTGTTGCAAAAGGCGTCATCTCTCCATCAGGGCTAATCTTTAATGTCCATCCTTGCCATTTCGCTAAACTAGCTCCACGACCTACCCAACTTAAGTTGAGATTGATGTACATGTCACCATTTGGAGCGACTACAGGTCCGTAAGCATATTCGTGGTAATTCGCCGCTAAAGGCCAATTAAAAATCGTTTCATATTTATCAGCTTTACCATCATTATTGGCATCTGAGAGTTTTGTCAATTCGCCTCTCTGTGCCAGATAATATGCACCATCGTGATACGCTAAGCCTAACGGTTCGTGTAAGCCTCTAGCAAACCTATTGAATACTGGATTTGAACCATCTGGATTTTCAATTCGCCAGACTTCACCTCTTCTTGTACTAGCATATAAGTCGCCTTTCTCATTAAAAGCAAGTCCACCAACTTCCAGTATGATGTCTTCAGGAATAGCTAACGTGCTGATCTGATAATAGTCGCTTTCTTCTTGACTTATCCCAATTGAGCAAACAAAGAGTAAGCAGATATTTAATGCTATACGTTTGCCAAACAATCGATACACTGAGTTACCAAATAATTTCATAATTGACGGTATTGCTTATTGGAATAATTAAATCTTGTTTTTCTCTTCGAGTACGTATAGTATAATCAACTGACTCTGGTATTTTCAAATAATACTGTGAGCCGATATTCAATAAACCTCCTTCTATTTTTGTAATGGCTTTTGCACTTGCTGCTTTCAAATTTACATTATCACCATCACTGAGTTGAATCGTTCTTTTCAGACTTCCTTCTTGTGTTGGAATGACAGAATCAGAAATCTGAATATCGCCAAGGGAACTTTTAAATACTGGTCGCCCATCTTGTCTGATTTCATAACCTAAATTTTTATAATCTTTTGGACGCTGGTTAAAATTCGCTGAAGAGCTTATCATGACACCATCTTCAAATAATATTGGGGCGTTACGGGTAAGTAATAATTGGGACTGACCTCTGTTTTGCCACATATTTGTCACGTCAGCAAATGATCCTTTCCATGCTCGTAAAATTGTGCCATCGACCAAATCATAACTGTAATGTGTACCCAAGGGGTCGCCAATTGATACAGCATGTGTCTGTGTGTCGTTAATGTGCGGAACATACCCACGGACTAATTCCACTCCTCCTGTGGCATCAACATGGAGTTCTTTTCTTTTAGAACCTGACCGCCATAATGTCATTACATCAGTGCAGGCCAAAGTGTGTTTCGGTATTTCAGGACCTTCGATAAAGACATTAGCTATAGCTGACCAGACTTCTTCAAAATAGGTCAATTTTAGGGTGTGTTGACCAGCGGTCAAATGGATTAGTCCAGTTTCTGTCCCAATACCAGGCTCACCTAAATTATGGACTACCAATTGATCATCGATATACAAATCCCCACCATCGTCTATTACCGTAGTGAATAAATAGTCTCCATCCCTGGGAATCGAAATTGTGGCATCAAAGACCAAACAAAAGCCATCTTTCTGCCCAGCAAGATCCTCTAAACCATCGAAAGACTCAACGGGTCCAGATTTGAAGACAGTCATCGTATCAAAGTCCGGAATGTAATCTACTTTAGTATCATACATCGAATAGTTTAGGTTTGAGATGCCAACAGAATCCGTCCCTATTTTTTTATACTTAATGTTTCTGAAGGCTACTTGTCCATGATCGCCTTGTATCATAAGTGGTCCCAATGCAGCTTCGCCTTCTAACATATGGGCACGAGTTGGTAAGCTTACCTCTACGTTTTCTTGTATCAGTTGACCATTAAGGTAGACATGATCAAACCTCGCATTACTCAGCTTCTTACCAGACTCATCAAATGTAGGTGCTCTGAATAGAATCCGATACGTTTGCCAAAGGCCTGGTGCACGACTGGCATTCACAGTTGGTACAGAACCAGGATGAATTACTTCCTTTTTTTGTTCGTTATAAGATTCGTAAATAGATCCACAGTCCTGAGATGTAATCTCTTGTTTATTCCAGCTGTCCAAAATTTGAACTTCATATCTACCCTGAAAGTAAATACCAGAATTTGATCCTTTGGGTACCATAAAGTCAACTTCCAATTCCAAGTCTCCGTGCTCAATCCCTAGATTTAGGTGATCGCCATTATTCGTACATACGATAATACCCTTACCTGCTTCTGTGGCAAACTGATCATCTGTAAATGGATTTGAAACTACTTTGCCTACTGTTTGCCAATTATCTGGCATCGTCGAAGGTGTCAAGTCAACCAAAGGAAGAAAGTCAACTCTTTTGACTTCTTTCTCAGGTTCAGCATTAGTTAAATCTTCCTGGCACGAGATAAGTAGGAGAATAAAAAGACATCCAATAATTTTTTGCGCCATGTGACTGCTTTTATTCAGAAATGAAAATCATGATTTTCTAAAAATAGGAATTATCTAACTTATTTTGGAACCTAAACTGTTTCAATATAAGGCCGTAATAAAATTAAAATCATCAACCCTATAACAATTCAAAAAATCATATTTGTAATTATTATTCTTCAAACACATATGAAGTTAGTGACAAGTGTTACTTTGTTAGAGTAGATGAAAAAACAAATCCTTATCGTATTTTTTACAATGCAAGCATTGGCTTTGCTTGTTGGTCAAGATGCTTCGATCCTTGATCAACGAGTCAAAGGTGGTTATGAGGAAGAGACTATTGAATTTATCTTGAGGGATTTGAACCTGCGTTATTTTCTTGAAATAAAGTACAACGCTGATTTATTACCTGACGAACGATTGACTTTCAGTTTTAAAGACAGACGAATCCGTGATGTTCTAAATATCATTCTAAAAGATGTTGCCTTTGATTATGTTTTAAATAAAGAACAAGAAATAGTCATTGCTCCTTCCAGTCTGATTAGTGAGGAGAAAGGTTTGAAAAATAAAAAACTTGCGGATGAGCAAGAGGTCATTGAACAAGCAGATAAGATCTTATTTGGAAATCCTGCTGCAGGCAATTTTACTCGTGTAACTCTTGATGGCCAAATTCGAGACAAGGAGACCTATGTGCCAGTGACGGATGCTTTGATCATCAATAAAACGAATGGAGATTTTACCATTAGTGATGCGGATGGGTATTTCAAGATTGAACTAGAACCAGGGCTGTATGAATTCAACATTAGTTCTTTGTCTCATGAATCGATGATTCAACAAGTAGAAATTTATCAAAATGATTTTTGGGAGATTGCAGCTCCACAGAAAGCACACTTAATCGAGGAGGTGGTTATCTCTGGTAAAGGCGCAGAGCATAATGTAAGAGAAACAATATCGGGACTTGAAATTTTAAGTAAAAAGGACATTAAAAAACTGCCGACATTTATGGGCGAAGCAGACATCATTAAAAGTTTGCTCAGCTTATCTGGCGTTAGCACTATTGGAGAAGGATCATCTGGTTTTAATGTTAGAGGTGGTGCAATAGATCAAAACCTAATATTATACGACAATGCTATTGTATTTAATCCCTCACATGTATTAGGATTTTTCTCAGCTTTTAATCCTGACATTATTTCTTACAGTTCATTACACAAAGGTCATATCCCTGCGAATTATGGAGGTCGTGCATCATCGGTTTTAGATGTCAGTATCAAAGAAGCGCGCATGGATCAGTTAAGTTTATCTGGGTCTGTTGGTTTGATATCAAGTAAACTCACAGCAGAAATTCCATTAATTGAAGATCAAACATCTCTTCTGGTTGCTGGGAGAACTTCTTACGCAAAATGGTTGATTAAAGACATTGAAGACCTCGACATCAAGAGAAGTAAAGCGAGATTTGGAGATTTTAATCTGAAACTGACGCACAAATTTAATGGGGCATCAAAACTTAATGCTTCCTTTTTCACTAGCGATGACCTCTTCCAATTTTCAAATGAATTTGGATACTCTTGGCAAAACCTTATTGGTTCCTTGCAATACAATCATTTATTTAATGACAAGTTTTCCTTAACCGCTAATGCTACCTATGGGAAATTGAATAATGAGCAATTTGAGCCAGAAGGTAACCTTTCATTTTCTTTGTTTTCAGGCATCCAATATGTAAATACGAAAATTCAATTTTTACAAGATCTTAATGCCCACTTGTTAACTTATGGTTTGGAGGGTATTCAATATGATGTCATAGACGAAGAATTAGAAGGCCGAGAAGAATCCATCATAAATGAAAGATCAGTATCTAAAGACAATGGTCGTGAAATGGCCATTTTTGCAAACGACGAATTTCGCATCTCAGATAAATTTTCCATAAATGCCGGACTAAGATTCAGCTTCTACCAACAAACAGGTCCTGCTACCATAAATCAATATGAAGATTTGACAAACCCACAATTAGATGAAATACTTAGTCAAGAAATTATCTCTTCAGGCAACATTATTAATTATTCTGGTATCGAACCACGTTTGTCAATGCGATATTCTTTTTCTGAAAACACATCAGCTAAACTAAGTTTAAATCGGACAAGACAATACATCCACTTGGTGTCTAATACAGCGACACCAACTCCAGTGGATATTTGGCAAATGAGTAATACTTATATCCAGCCATTGAATGTGAAAGCTGTTTCAGCCGGCTTATTTTTCAGTACAGAATCGGGGTATGATATCTCGGCAGAGGCTTATTATAAGGATTTAGAAAACACCTTGGATTATGAAGATTTTTCAACCTTATTATTAAATCCACACCTTGAGACAGCAGTCATTAGAGGCATAGGCCGCAACTATGGATTCGAATTAAGTTTGAATAAGAATACTGGTCCTCTTACCGCCAGAACATCATATAGCTACGCCAGATCTGAACACCGTACGACTGAAGGGACTGTACAAGTCAATGGTGGAAACTGGTTTCCATCCAATTTTGATCAACCACATAATTTTAAATTTTCTCTGGATTGGCAAGCCACAAAAAGAGACCGCTTTAGCTTAAATTTTGTCTACAACACAGGTCGGCCAATTACCGCAGTGACATCAAACTATTTGTTACAAGGCATTGTCGTACCTAATTTTTCAAGTAGAAATAATTTTCGGCTGCCAGATTATCACAGACTTGATCTCAGCTACACCTTTACGCTCAATAGACTTAAAAGCGCTCGCTGGCAAAGTGAATTTAATATTTCGTTGTATAATGTTTATGGTAGGAAAAATCCATTCTCCATTTTTTACCAGCAAGAAATAGGTTCTCAAATTAATGCGCTCAAATTATCAGTGGTGGGTACTGCCGTTCCATCAATCAGTTATAATTTCAAATGGTGATGAAGGAATACAAGATGAAGTTCAAGGATAATAGCAATAAGAGTAAAAGCAATGAGTTCAATAAGAATGGGTTGAAACCCATTTTTAGTGGAATGTCATCCCGTTGGGGTTCTCTATTGGTTTTTATTTTGGTTTTGTGTGGTAGTTGCTTGGAACCGTTTGAATTTCCAATTGATGACACTCAAACAGAACAACTCTTAGTTGTTGATGGACTACTGACACCATCCACAGGATCTCAATTCTTTACTCTTGCTAGGACCGTGAGTTTTAAAAATAAATTCATCGACCCGGTATTAGGTGCGTCTATCGTACTAAACGATACCTATCCGTATACTGAAATTGGTGACGGCAAATACGAATTAAAGAATGTAGATATCAATGTAGGCGAATCTTATTTTATTGACATTCGGTTGAGCGATGGGACTCATTACAAATCTTTACCAACGATTATGCCTAGAGGCATACAACCCGATAGCACGTTTGTACGCTTTGAAAATGGGATACGAACAACACCTACTGGCGCAGAACGAATCTCAAAGGTGATGAATGTATATCTCGATACAGATCTGCCGAATAACGACAATGAAGGTGATCTTTATTTCCGTTGGTTAACCGAAGGGCTATACGTCTTCCCTGAAGAATCTTGTGGTGGTTTGCACCAACCTAAATCCTGTTATATTGATGTGCCACCAAATGGTCAAGATTTAGTTATCCAAAGTTCTGAAAATATTCAGGGTGATAGATTAATAAATCAACGAATAGCGACAAAGAATTCTTTTGAAATTAATGAATTCAAAGCGTTGTATATATTGAGCACCTATCAATTTTCAATTACAAAAGAGAGTTTTACTTATTGGTCCAATTTAAAAACCTTGGCTAACCAATCTGGAACTGTCTTTGATTTGCCACCAGCTGCCTTGACTGGAAATATGTTCAATGTTGACAACCCTGATGAATTGGTGCTTGGTTATTTTGAAGTTGCTGATGTAGACACAATAAGGGCAAGCGTCTTATCATCTGAATTTAAAAGTGAAATAAATGGCATCGTCCCTTGTTCTCAATTTATGCGAAATAGGTGGCCTGCTGAATGTTGTGAGTGCCTAGTTCTTGACGGCGCAACCACTAATCGGCCTGATTGGTTAAATTAAGTCTACTTTATCTAGGTTTATACTTTGATTTATCAAGCATGCCTTGACTGTCTTTAAAAGCAAGAAGATCATTCAAACTTAAGTCTGGATTTTTGCTCATGAAAGCAGTTACAATTTTAGCCCCTATAAAATTTGCTGTTCTTCCTGGTGCTTCATCCGGCATGCCTGGGGAGCTCGGGCTTGGATTTACCAGCTTATTAAATTTGCGTAAATCTGTATCATAAAATAAGTCATCTCTGATAAAATGGGACCAGATTGGTTGTTGATTCGATTCGCACCATTCCAGTTGGTCTCCTGTGTATTCATGAATAATGCTATCAGGTAGTGCCGGTAACAATTGATCTAGCACGTACAAGGTCTTGCCATTATGAATCATATGATCCAGCATCGTATTGCCTTTAAGATCTCCTAGGCGATCTGCAACAATTGTCTCTAAGACTTTTTTTGCTAAATGTTTTTTGTTAAATGTGCGACTAACGTATTGAGAAAAAGATGGATTCTGTGGTGCTAGTTGTTCATAAGGAAAAGCATCCCCTAAAAACATATCTAGACCAACACCAACGCCTTCACCATCTTCATCATCAAACAAAAAACATTGGTAGGATAGTCCTGAAACGAACGTGTAAATTCTTGGAATTTGATCTATAAGACCTAATTCTTTTGCATTATTCAATCCATACTTTAATGTTTTCTCTACTTCAATTAAATCTGTAAATACAGAATCTGATGTTGTTTTCAGCTCTTGTATAAAAGGATCATTTTTAAATGATTGCCATTCCTCATTGGTCACTTGTGGATCATCTTGCCTTAATGGAACAATCTGCGAATAAAACAACTCTGCAAAAGCAGGATAAGTCGATTTTAATAAATCAAAGCTGTCTCCAAATGCTAAGTCCTCTGTTCTGTTTATCGTCAGATCTATATCAGTATCTGGGATTATCATCTCATTTTCCTTGCAGGAATAGATGCCTAACAAAAGCAAAGAAGCGACTAGCCAATATGATATATTATTGATATTCCTCATTCCATTGCATTAACGTCTTTGAACAGTGATTCATTATATTATTTGATTACGGATAAAGAATATAATCTGAGTACTTTTGTCTTAAGTATCCACTTCTTGTATAAATAGAATTAATGAGTCAACTGTATATTGTTCCGTGTCCGATTGCTGAGGAAAAGATTAATTCTATTCCATCTTCGACTATTCAAGTCATTCACTCGCTTAAGCACTTTGTAGTGGAGCGAGCAAAAACGGCCAGACGATTTATTAAACTCACACAACCACCTTATACCATTCAAGAAACTGAGGTAGAAGAGATGGATAAGCATGAGGAATACAAAATACCAGAGCATATCCATGGCTGGATTAAGAACAAAATCCCAGTAGGTTTACTTTCTGAGGCAGGGTGCCCTTGCATCGCAGATCCAGGATTTCATGTTGTCCGCCTATTTAGAGACAATGGATATAAGATTGTTCCACTAGTCGGACCATCATCGCTTCTACTGGCTTTAATGGCTTCAGGATTAAATGGACAGCAATTTACCTTTCATGGTTACCTTCCCATTGATGAAGGAAAGAAAAAACAAGCCATCCGAAAAATCGAGACATCTGCGTTAAAAGAAAACTATGCGCAATTGGTGATAGAAACGCCCTATAGAAATCAAAAACTATTTGCTTCTTTTTGTAAGTTGTTACAGAACGACACTTTATTAAACATTTCCATTGCTATGACGGGGGAGCAAGAATATTCTGAGACAAAAACAATTGGGCAATGGAAGAGAAGTAATATGACATTTGCTAAGAATCCTGCAGTGTTTATAGTTGGGAAGAAATAGTGACAATTGCCTCACTATATTAAAATGAATAGAATGGAGCCATTAACTTTTAAAATCATAGAATGATACATACCATAATTGCCGATCTCACAAAACCACAACACGCCAATG
>CAYVFU010000044.1:0-39024 GCA_964450495.1 uncultured Saprospiraceae bacterium
GTCTATGATTTGGCCTTAGTAAAAGTCTTAAACTCAGCTACACCTGGTCCATTTGATGCAGGTGATAATGTGACCTATGATATCTGTGTAGAAAATCAAGGTACATTAGATGCAACTAACATAGAAGTGACAGATTATATTCCAACAGGAATGACATTTGTAAGCAGTCCAGATTTTGTAGTGTCGGGATCAAATGCTGTTGCGACAATAGCAACTATACCAGTAGGTGGAATGGTCTGCTTAAGTATCACTTTGCAGATAGATCCGGCGTTTATGGGAACAAGTCTGACAAACGATGCAGAGATCACAGCTGATGATGGAGATGACGTAGATAGTACACCAGGAGATGATGGTTCTCCAGATGATACTGGTAATAATGACGACACTTCAGATACAACAGGTGGCGATGATCAAGATCCAGAACAGATAACGATAAACCAAATTTATGATTTAGCCTTGACTAAAGTTTCTACAAGTGGAGTAGGACCATTTGCACCAGGAGAAAATGTCACTTACGACATATGCGTAGAAAATCAAGGCACATTAAATGCAACTAACATAGAAGTGACTGATTATATTCCAGCAGGAATGACATTTGTAAGCAGTCCAGATTTTGTAGTATCGGGATCAAATGCAGTTGCAACTATAGTAAGCATACCCGTAGGAGCTACGGTGTGCGTGAGTATAACATTACAAATAGATCCAACGTTTACAGGTGCAAGCTTGATAAATGATGCTGAAATTACAGCTGATGATGGTGATGATATCGATAGCGTTCCTGGAGATGATGGTACGCCAGATGACACAGCAAATAATGACGACACAGCAGATACCACTGGAGGAGATGATCAAGATCCAGAAGAAATTTTTACAGAGTTCTATGATTTGGCATTAATAAAACAGATAAGTACCCCTGGCCCTTATACTCCAGGGCAAGATGTAGTGTTTACCATTATCGTATTTAATCAAGGGACTATTAATGCTTCGAACATTGAAGTGACTGACAATTTACCTTCAGGATTGACCTTAAGCACAAATGATGCAAATGGTTGGGTCGAACTAAGTAATAATACATTGACAAATGTGATTCCTGGGCCATTAGCTCCTGGAACTTCAGCTAGTATTCAAGTTGTTTTAACGATTGATCCAGACTACGCTGGTAAGTCACTTGTTAATAATGCAGAAATTTCAGCTGATGATGGTGATGATATTGACAGTACAACTGGAGATAACTCACAACCAGATGACTTTGCAGATGATAATTCAACAGGTGAAACAGATGGTGGAGATGATGAAGATCCAGCAGTGTTAGAAATAGGGGGGTGCCCAGCATTAGTTTGCAATGATAATCTTCAAATAAGCATTGGTCTAGAATGTTATGTCGCTCTTACTCCAGATATATTGTTAGAGGCACCAACTGAATTTATTGATTATGAAATAGAAGTGTCTGATGAAAATGGGGTCTTTATAGGTGATACTATCACAGGAGATCATACAGGACAAACATTGGTCTATAAGGTGATTAGTCCATGTGACGGCAACAGCTGTTGGGGTGAAATTACTTTTGAAGCGAATATACTACCACAGATCTTTTCAGCCTGTCCATACATCCCAGGTGACATGGCTATGAAAGAAGGTATATTTAATTCTAGTTCTAATACGACACTGATAGAAATATGTAAAACAGATGATTGTCAACAATCATTGATCATTGAGAGTTTGACCAATCTAAAATATACTCCAGGTAATGAATTATGGGAATTATCAGGAATCGATTGGGAAGTGTTTAATGCTGCTGGTGTGTCTATCCTCACTGGAGATCTTGGTCCAGAGGGTGATAGTGATGTAGAAGACATTAGTACATTACCAAATGGCTGCTATACCGTTCAATTTACTTCAATTGTTTCGCAGGCATCAGGAGATTTTAAATTTTCTGTGAGTGTTCCAAGTTGTGAAGTAAGCGAATCTTGCCAAGTGTGGTGTGGTGGTGGATTGCCTGATGGCTTCATCACATTACAAGAAGCAGAAGATTTAGTCAATAATGGCTGCGCAGCTAAAGTAGTAGGAGACATTAATGTTGATGAATCTGTAACAGGTGATATCTGTGATCCTGATGGTTCAATCAGAGTAGTTACGTACACTGCAAAAATTGAGATGCATGGTGTCATTTCTACCGTTGTTTTGGCAAGTCAAGCATATGCTGAAGAGAAATTAGATATTACTACTGGCGATGGGAATACACAAATTTTATTTCCAAGAGACATTAATGTTGATTGCGATAATGAGGTAGAGATAGATTCAATGTTGGTTTTCGGAAGTCCTGAGTACATTGAAGCCTTAACAGGTAGCGGTGCTGCTGCGTTCCCAAGTTTCTTAGACAAACATGCGACACCTGTACCTGATACAATTTTTACGGATAAAATTATTCATGTAGAGTTAGTGTTAGATACTGTAGAGGTTATGACCCAACAGGAGATTACTGATTCAGATGGAAATACAAGCCTTGAGTGGGTGTTGATTAAAGTACTCGATAAAATAATTGTTGATTCAATTGTTCCTGATACGATAATACCTGGAACATTTAGTCAACCTCTTGTACCAATAAGAGATAGAATTTGCAATTTGTTAGTCACGTTTGATGACTTGACATTTAGCTCTTGTGCAGGAGGAGAGAAGATAGTTAGAGAATGGACCGTCATTGACTGGTGCGATTCTAATGTGAGTCAGACAGGTTATCAAAATATTGAAATATCTGATCAAACAGCTCCAATTGTAGGTACACCTGATGCTGTTATGGCGAGTACTGATCCATGGACTTGCTCTGCTGCAGTTCAGCTCCCAGAGTTAGAGATAGAAGATAATTGTTCATCAGAATTTGAAATAGTCTGGACAAGTTCAGAGGGAGATATAGCTGATGGCTATGCAATTGACTTATGGCCTTCCGGAGATACAATTCATGTAACAGCTAATGTCATCGATGAATGCGGAAATACAGCGCGAGTAGTTATGCCTGTATTTGTAGAAGATAAAGTACCACCCGTCATGGCGTGTACTGCAAGTTTGCAAGTTGCACTTACATATCCAGCAAATGGTGATAATTTGAATGCTGGGGTAGCGAAGGTAGATGTAGCTGCTTTTGATAATGGTTCAAATGATTCTGGCTGTGGAGAAGTTACACTTCAGGTCGTAAGAATGGAAGATTGGGCTGATCCGCTTTTTGATTGTGCCGGTAATTTAGTGGGGTATACACCACACTCTTGTACTGCACAAACTAAGACAGTTGATTTAGGAGTCACCGAGTTTAAGAATGATTGTTCATTTGATGGAACAAACCTGGGTGAAGTTACAGCACCAGGTGAATATGTCAAGTTCTGTTGTTCTGATGCTGGCCAAATTGTAAAAGTTATCGTTATAGGTACCGATAAAAATGGAAATTCAAATCACTGTGTAGTTGATGTATTGGTCGTTGATGGTACCAACCCAATAATGGTTTGTGAAGATGTAGTTATTGATTGCGCAGGTGATCTAGAATCAGTGGAAGGGCCTCGAATGATTGGTGGGGCTTGTGAAGGCGAATATCAATTTGAGATTTTGAGTGAGGAGCATACCTCGGGTACTGCCTGTGGCGCAGGAACAATGATTAGAGAGTATTACGTTGACAGAGATGGAAATGGAGTTGTAAATTCTGGAGATCCATTCTGCCAACAGACAATTACTATAAAAGAAGGTTCAGGTTCTTTGAATCCTTATACTATCAAATGGCCTAGACATCACGATGGCTCTGTTATCCAAGGTGTGAATCTTGAATGCAATAGTGATGGAGAAGTCGAAGAGATTAGTGATTACAGTGTTAATATGGGCGCAGTAGCTACTTGTGTGCCTGATGATGAAACAGGTGAACAACCTACATGGTGTGATGCAGATTGTGGATTAGTAGGCATTAGCTCAGAAACAGATACAATATTTGCCTCTGACGCTTGCTTGAAGATTATCAAAAGATGGACAGTTGTCGATTGGTGCACCTATAATCCTAATGGACCGGGCATAGACGATGACAATGATAGCGGGCGCGATCAGTTTGAAGCAGTTGAAGATTGGGCACAAGGCGAATGTGTAGATTGTGATTCTGGTGATGGTCCAGTGCATGCTGACCCGGTTTACTTCAGATATTCTGAGTTTGATGCTGACGGTTACTATACGTTTGATCAAATCATTAAAGTTGTTGATGATTCTGCCCCTGAGATCGATGCACCAGCAAACTACGTTGTGAATACATCAGGAGGCGCGATTACTAAAGAAGATCTTACAGAATGTACTGGTTCGGATGTCATTACTGTTTCAGCTCAAG
The DNA here is from genome assembly GCA_964450495.1 of uncultured Saprospiraceae bacterium. Taxonomy (GTDB): domain Bacteria; phylum Bacteroidota; class Bacteroidia; order Chitinophagales; family Saprospiraceae; genus CALFUK01. The sequence continues at coordinate 4,349 of CAYVFU010000044.1, forward strand.
ATTTCTGCGGGGGTAATCTATCTGGAAGTTCTAAATTGTCATGGGTAATCATCGTCACTAGAGATGGAGAAGTTTTAGCTTCAAAGACGACATCTGGTGCTTCTGCAACTATGAATTCACAAGAAGGTAGTCCTGGCGATACGCACAGTATCCGATGGAGAGTAACTGATGGTTGTGGGAATACTGCTTCAACAACGACAACTGTAACCTTTGGTGATCAAACTAGTCCAGTACCATTCTGTGTTGCTGGTTTGACAACAACATATATGCAAGCAAATGGCTGTGTTGATATTTGGGCTCAAGAGTTTGATTTTGGAAGCTTTGATAATTGTACGGATGTAGATCAATTGGATTTTTCAATAGTTGAAAGTGGATCTGCTCCAATAGCTCCAGGCCAGCCTGGTTTTGAAGAGCAATCATCTATGACATTATGTTGTAACGATATGTCAAATTTTATTGAGTTAGATATTTGGGTTTGGGATCTTTCAGGAAATGGAGAATTCTGTACTGTAGGTATTCTAGTCGATGACAATGGAAATGTCTGTCCTGAAACTGAAACTGATCAGGAAGATGATATGGAATCTGAAGGAGAAGACATGGAATCTGAAGAGGATGAGATGGCAACGGAAGAAGATGAGATGGATTCTGATGGTAGTGGCTCAGGTGATGATGATATGGAAGAAGCAAATTCAGGTGCCTTGGCAATGATTGCTGGACAAATCACTACTGAAACTGGCGAAATGGTAGACCAGACAGTACTAACCATAAACAGTATTCTTGCAGAATATCCTAAATCATCTATAAATAGTGATGATGACGGTTCTTATGCTTTCGCAAATAATGTATTAAACTATGATTATAGTGTTATCGCTGAAAGAGATGGAGATGATGCGAATGGTGTAAGCACTCTTGATATGGTTATGATAACTAGGCATATACTTGGTTTGAGTGCTTTAGATAGTCCTTATAAACTTATTGCTGCTGATGTCAATGACAATCAAGGCGTCAGTACCATTGATTTAGTGGTTATGAAATCTATAATTTTAGGGATTACTGATGATTTTCCTAATAATTCAAGTTGGAGATTTGTAGATAAGGATTTCCAATTCTTTGATGTTCAAAATCCGTGGCCGTTCACAGAGCAGCAGATGATTTTTGATTTAACACAAAACATGATGAATGAGGATTTCATAGCAGTTAAAGTAGGAGATGTTACTGGTGATGCGCAAGCAAATGCTTTTTCAAGTGCTGAGACGCGAACTACAGGAATGTTGACATTGAAGGTGAATGAGGCAGTACTGGACAGAGGAGAAGAAGTGCGGATTGATATCACCTCTGATAACTTCAATAGCTATTTTGGATTTCAATTTACATTAGCTCACAAAAGTTTAGAGTTTAAAGCTATTGAAGCAGGACATCTAGATGTTGATGCGAATAGTCTTGGAATTTTTGAAGATCAATTAACAATGACTTGGTTTAATGGTAATCCAATAAGTGAAGACAAGACTTTGTTTACTTTAGTGTTCACTGCAAAACAAAGTGTCGAATTAAGCGATGCATTAGTGTTGAATTCTTCTATCACAAAAACTGAAGCATATAGAGGAGCCAGCTTTGATCCTTATGATATAGAATTAGCATTTAACGATAATAGATTGTCTCCTGACCAATTTAAACTGTTTCAGAATAATCCAAACCCTTTTGAAGAATCAACTAACATTGGGTTTAATATTCCAAATAGTGGAGTTGTCAATTTAACTGTTTACGATTTGAATGGAAAAGTGTTGAAGCAAGTTGAAGGTGACTTCTCAAAAGGTTACAATGAAATATCTGTTGACAAATCTGAGTTAAGCAGCTCTGGTATATATTACTACAGATTAGATAGCGGTTCATTTTCAGCAACAAGAAAGATGATCCTAATGGATTAGAAAATATAATTAAGTATACTGAAACGCTGGCCATCGATTTATTTCGATGGCCTTTTTTTGGTTTAAACATTGTCGCTCTAAAATCTCTTCTTGGATTGAGTTACTTTCTTTGAATTACCAATTGAATCTTGGAATTTTATGTACTAGATTGGGTTCTTTCCAATTGGATAAGGTTTTATTTCCGAAGAAGAATTTAAAATCTTTAATATTGAATCAATTTCAAACCTGCACCAATAAAAAGTAATTGTAGCTTATTATTGATTTGGTTAATCAACGCTTTTAAGGGTAGAGAGACTGATGGTTTTTCGTCTGGTTTAATATGTAATGATAATTCTAAGTGTTTTAAGTATGCCAATTTTTCACTTAATTTGATTTGGCGCAATGCTGATCTTAATTCCAACATTAATAAAAAAGGTTCTTCAAAATCGGGGTCTTTTCTCAGTAATCGAAGTTGCTTTGATTCATTCTTTGAAAGTGAGTGTCTTAGGAATCTATCAATGAGTTGGAATTGTACAGAGTTATTCATAGTAGGATTTGTTTTTTAATTCGTTGAATACATTTATACTTTAAAGTCTTAGTTGTATTTTCATTTTTATAATGAAAGTGTGTTGTGATTTCTCTTATGCTCTTATTTTGGTAGTAAAACATATGCAGAATTGAACGACAAGGGTCACCTATACGTTGAATGGCATCAATAATCGCTTTTATCTTAGGCTTGTCAGAATCGGTATATTCACTAACCGGATTTATGATTGCATTTAGCATGGAAGAGTATGCAAATTTTGATTTTTTACTCTTTTGTTCAGCTCTGTACAATTCATGAATTTTATTCCGAGCAATGCCCATCAGATAGGATTTCAGATTGACATCTAATGAGGTCAATTTTCCTGTCATGACATTATCATAAAAAACAATCATACAAAGCTGAAATATTTCTTTTGCCTCATCATCTTGCAGGCAATACTTCATTTTGATCTGTTGAGTGAACGAGCCCCTATACTTAGTATAAATTTCTTTTAGGGTTTTATTTTCATTGGATTTGAGTTTGGACATCCAGTCACTTTCTCTATGTGTGGTAGCCATTTGTAAGTTAGGAAGGGGTGCAGTCTGATTCATAGTGGATGTTATTTATAGGAAGTTTAATTTGTTTATGGGTTACATTTAATTCAGAATTTACATTGTTATTGAATAGACGTTATTCTAAAAATAAAACAGCTTCGGATATAAATCCAAACACAAAATTTCGTATTTTCCTATAGAATTTTTTACAACTTTGCTTCTAAGGTGCTGTAAATCAATTGATTGTAATTTTATTTCTAGTCTTTTTCCTCTAGCAAATGAAAAAAAGTAAGCTGTTTTCTTTGGTGGATACCTTCGATAATTCGGATTGGACTTATACGTCTGATCATGTAAAACAACGACATGAGTCCAACACAGAGATCAGTACGCTTTACGGGCACCTGCATGCATACAGAAAAAAACTAGATCATGAAGATTTGAGTTTGGACAACACACTGCAGTTACTTTATCCGTCTAAACCCAGGAAGTATCTGCAAAATGTCATGTCTAAATTATATGCCTTGTTACTTTCTGCACTTGCAGAAAAAGAATTTCATCAAAACGAAGATTTAAAAAGACTGACTCAGTTTGAGGTATTACAACGACGAAGACTCTTTTCTTTTGCAGATAAATTAGCAGAGGCATCTAAACAGCATTTGCATGATGACAGTAAGATCGATCTGTGGAAAGGCTATTACGATTTTAGATTGAGGTATTTGCGCTTGATTAGTAATCATCCGAATAACATCAGTAAGCCTGATCGCATTGAATTTATAGATGATCTCATCTACAGCATACAACTCTCTACCTCTACCTTAGCTAAATTTTTACAAGTCGAATTGGTTAATCTGTCACGATTGAATGAGATAGAATACAAAACACAATTAGCTGCTGTGATTGGTTTGATTGGTTCGCAAGAGAATGAACTCAAAGTACATCGAATATTGGACGATCTATTAAAACTTGTAGATCCAAAGCAACATGTTGATCCGCAATTTTTATTTGAAACGCTAATGAACGAAAGTCATATACTTTCTACAACCTTATCCACAGTGTTATATATATTATTACGTGTTTTTTATTTGTCTGAAGCCAGAAAAGGGAATAGAAAATACAATAATGAATTAGCTAAGATCATTCATTGGTCCGCGAAAAATAGGGGAGGTTCGAATTCTATTTCACCGAATACGTTTTTGACTGATATAAATATTCTGTGTTACCTTGAAGCGACAGAGGATGCCGTAAGATATGTAGAAGCCTACCATATGTACATTGAAAAAAATATGCGTAACCAAGTCAAGGAACTGTCTTTAATGATGATAGACTTTAGTTCAGGTGACTTAGATCAAGCATTATTTAGATACAATACAACGGCAATTAAAAAGACATCAATAAAAATGATAGGCTACAACATTATGCTAAAATGTGTCTATGAGTTGAATTATGAAATAGAAGAAATCTCTGATCGCATGAGAAATGTCACTACATTCTTAAAGCGGAATAAGTCTAAATTGCACCCAGGATTATTGACATTTTACTCGAATTTTTTAATAGGATATAAGTATTTACTCTACGATTTAAAAAAGTTGCCTGACTATTTAAATAGTGATATTCCAATTAAAGACAGACATTGGTTGAAAGAAAAAATGCTAGAGAAATAATCATTTCTCCAGCATTACGGTAATGAGTCTGATTTTTAAATTATATGCCTCCGTCGTCCTCACCTATAATATGAGATAGGCCGAGCAAGCGCAAAATGTACTCTAACATAGCGTTGATTTAATATGTGAATAAAAAATGTTGGATTCGACCATGCAGGCTGTACACTCCCGCTTCAGGCTTATCATTGATTATCCATTATGCACGATGAATGATCAATTAGAATCGTTCTTCACTTGTCTATGTTAGAATGGTTTATTGGTAACCTAGTAAGGCTCCTTTTTAATGATGAAATTATTCCACGAGTGTTGATAAGTGGTTGTTGGATAGAAACATTTTGTTATTCCTATTGTATCCTTGTCCACTCATTCGAAAATAAGTCTCGAGATAGGATATTAATGTCTCTCAATTAGTAGGTGAAATTACTCTACAATCGGAGGGTGCTCAAACTAGCAGGTAGGGTGATTAAAAGAGCATCTTTTTATTATAGCTTTTACATCCTTGTCTAAATTAGATATAAGGACATGCTTTATTTAAATGGTATTGTTGCCATATAACTTGTTTAGTTCTAACCTTCACACTCCCGATGTACAGTTGAACCACTCCTCCTAGGGGAAGAATTGAATCCTGACATATAAGAGAAAATTTTTGAATCTGCAGGTGATATTCCCCTCTATTCATTGAGTTACTCGTATTATCAGCTAGGGTGGTCAGAGTATTTGTAGAATGTCATTTTGAGCACAGCCAACGCAAAAAGTAAACCATAAATTTCATATTATGAATTTTCTTAATATATTTATCCCTGAATTATAAAGATTTAGATATGAATCGTATTTTTTTAAGTTTAGTTATGGTATTTAGTTGTTTATGCTTAGATGCACAAAACGAACTTCCAGTAATACCAGAAGATCAGATCCCACCAGCAGTACAATTAGATGATGTGTCTGGAGATAGTCCATTAGTTGTTCGGGTAAACGCTACAGAAGCTACTGTCAATACCAAAAAGACAAGTAGGGTAGACTTGAGTAAAAGGGTACGTGCGAAAAATGTGTACACAGGCACATTGTCCGCAAATAAGACAAGTATGTATTTTATTCAGCTTGCAGCTATCTTTAATTCGAATGGGAACGCTAGTGAATTCAAAAGCTTAGGTGTTTTTGGTAATATTTATAAGCAGTTCAGCGGAGATGCAGTTAAAATTAAGCTTGGATATTTTCAAGACAGAAATGAAGCTTCGGATATACTAAGGCAAATTAAGTCTATGGGTTACAGAGATGCTTTTATTACTCAGAATAAAATTAATTCTCCTGACATGGAATTGGCATTTACTGGTTCACATTATATACAAGGAAGTGTTGTTGATAATACGCCTGGTACTACAATCTCTAGCTCCAAGGCGAGTTATAAAATCCGTTTGGAGTCATATGATAATTCTGTCTTATTCTCTAGTGAATCTGTTGATGATTTAGGTAAGATCGAACAGTGGACAAAAGGTAAGTGGACTATTTTTGTACTTAGTGCTTTCAATAGTTTGGAAGAAGCTATCCGCGTAAAAAACATTGCTGTCGATAGAGGATTTTCTAATGCTGATGTCGTATTGGATAATAATGGTATGTTAGAAAAGGTTTCTTATTAGTTTGCTAAGAGAGAGAGAGAAGGACTAGGATTTGGATGTCTCTAGTGGCTAAAGTAGTTAAGCTCTAGGAGATCTAGAGATTTAAAGCTAGGACATTAAATCTTAACCCTAGTAACTTAGGAAAAGTCAATGCATTCGATCTCCTCTGACCTCTAAGGTTTTAAGCATGTCAGCCTCAAAGGCAAGGTATTCTTTCCATCGCTTTTCGACTTCTACTTCATCGCCATACAATTTAGCGAGACGTATAAAAAGCTTGTAGTGGCCTGCTTCCGATATCATGAAACCTCGATAAAATTCTTTTAGCTCTTCTTCAGATATATGAAGTGACAATAGCCTAAACCGTTCGCAACTTCTTGCTTCAATTAGTGCCATCGTCAAAAGTTTCTCAACTAGGTGATCTTGCCTCGAACCACCACCTCTTTGAAATTTCAACAACTTATTCACGTATTCATCCTTACGCTGACGTCCTAGTTGAAGGCCTCTTTTATTTAATTCTTTTAGTACAAGTGAAAAATGGCCCCATTCTTCAGCTGCAACTGGAGTAAGCTCTTCTACTAATTCTTTTCGTTCTGGATTTTGTTGAATGAGTGTGATACAAGACGTTGTTGCTTTTTGCTCGCAATAGGCGTGATCACTAAGGATTTCTTGCAAATCCATCTCAGCTAAATTTACCCACCGAGGATCAGTGGGTAAATTCAGTCCGAGTTTTGTTTTTAGAATACTATCCAATTATCTAGCTAGTACTATAAGTTTTTTAGTTTGATTGATACCATTCAATTCGACTTGATAGTAATAGATCCCTTCTGATTGAAGAATCTCTCTATTTATCTCTATCTGGTGATTACCTGCTTCTACTTGCAATTGCGCATCATATACTTTCTGACCATTGACATTCATGATGTAGATATTAGCTTGCCCACTCATGGTTGTAGAGAAATGAATCAATGTCTCTTCATTGAACGGGTTTGGTACATTTTGATGAAGTGTGAATTGATCAGTATTGTTATCATTAAATGTCAAACTAATATCCGAGATCGAAAGCTCATCCGTAAGATATGCTTCTGCTCTAGTTATTGAAGACGTAATAAAGGCAGTATTTGCCAATTCAAGATCTTTAGTAGCGAGGAAAGTCAATTTAATATTAGTATCATTTATTTGATCACTATTAATCCAACTTATCGTTGTTTGGTTTTCAAAAACTCCAATCTCTGTCTCATCTAATTCTGTACCATTTACTGAAGTACGTTGAAGTGATAACCCTTCATGCTCTAAAGTAAACTGTAAACCTCTTAAATCATTTATTGAAGAAGACATTTCGATCGTTACTGCTTCACCTTTGCGTACTGATTCATTATCTGCTGTGAATTCTACAAGTCTAGAACTTCTTATTTCAGATGATTGAAGACCTGGTAATTCTGCAGACATATTTACATCACCAATTTTAATCCCAACAAAGTCTCCGTTAAGCACATTTGATCCTAAATTCCGTAAACTAATGTCTTGTGAAAAAGGCCATGGATTTGTTGGGTCAAAAAAGTTATCAGTTGCATCAACAAAAATCCACGGATCTACTTCTTCAAGTACATCTGTAATACCAAGAACAAGTGTTCTTAATTGTATGATGTCTGCTGCAGAAAGTCCTTGATCTTTGTTCGCGTCAGCCGCAATAATGTTGTACGGGCTATCGAATAACTGCTCGCCAAGAATGTGTTGCTGGATAAGAATTAGATCTAGCGTACTTACACCATTGATGTAGGTGTCAGGACGTTCAGCAGAAACTGCATAAGACTCATCTGTGATAAGATTGTTAAAGACATATTCACCATTGTTGTCTGTCAATTCTTGTTTTGGAAATTCCGCTAAATTTGATTCGATAGTCATCAATACTTCAGGAAAGGCTTGATTATCCATTGTATTTACTGTGCCTGTAACAAATATAGAGGAGCCCACTTCTTCATCATTATTACCTTCGTCTACAGGATCATCTCCACCTTCTCTATCACAATCTCCATCAACAATAATGGAAACTTCACAAGTCTCGCCATTGCCTGACTCATCCCATACCCAAACATCTAATTCGTTAAAATTACTTGGAGAGCTGCAATCTATAACAATACTTCGCTGATCTTCAAAACCATCTTCTCCTGGTCTTGCAGCGTCTTCTCCTACTCTCACTACACTATAAATTAAATCTTCTGTCGCTGTGCAATTATCAAAGCTTCCAAATTCGAACTCCTCTGCCCACACCACAACTGAACCATCAGTTCCTGTGAATGATGTCGTTAATGCTGTTACGCAGAATGGAGTTGGAGCTTGATCATCTGCATATATCACATTTGTGACACTAGCAGACTCATTTCCACAACCATCACTTACTACCCATCTGATTTGGTAAGTATCACCAGGGGATCCTACAGGAGTCATCATTGTTGCATCAGCACCAGTTGAAGATTTTGTTGCAATAACTTCAGATCCGTTAGATACAGTGATGTTCCATGTTAAAAGATTACTGCTTATCATATTACCACCACATAAGTCTGACGCACTTGCCTCCACAACATCTGCTCCTTCACAAAGCGCATTTTCTTCTTTTGTAGGGTCATCGGATACTGCATTTACTGCAAATACATCAGGTGCGGATATCTCTGGAGTAGAATCATCAATGATTGCTATTACCTGATCAAAAGTATAGTAGCCATCTGGGTCTACATTTGTATATCTAAAATAGACAGGGTCTGCTGTAGCAACATCACCATTCTCACAAGTTACACATACACCTTGAGCCCAATCTTCGACTGCTTCAAAAGAATCAGAGTCAGTATCGTTTTCGTCATCAGTAGCAACACCATTCGGTGAAAATAAACACCAGTCTACAATAGTCCATCTTCTGACGATTTTCAAACATGCATCTGAAGCGAATATGGTATCAGATTCCATAGTGTAACCTACCAAACCACAATCTGTATCACACCAGACTGGTTCATCTAGAGTTTCATCTGGTACACAAGTGAATGCCTCACCCATACTGATTGTTGCTGGTACTTCAGTTAATTCATTGTCATCATTACATTCTAGATTGACACCAGCGATTTCGCTACCATCATGATGCTTTGGCCATTTGATACTGTTTGGATCAAACAATGAGGATGTACTTACTGACACAATCTGTGAACAGAATGCATCACCCGCTGTAAAATCACCACTTCTGTCTAAATCTATATACCATTCGCGAACAACATCTCCACCATCACAAACACCATTGCTCCTAGATTCACTTAATAGTTCCACTTCATGAGCGTTTTCTACAACACATTGTGCACCAATCATTGGTGGTGTGTCTAATGCAACATTGTCACAATCTACCACCACGTCTTGACAGAAAATAGAAGGTTGAGAATTGTCAATAACTTCAACATCAATTTGACATTGGTTGACATTGCCTCTGGCATCTTCAATGAAAAGAATTACAGGAATTATTTTTCCTACATCTTCACAACAGAAACTAACAAATTCACCTTTAACAGTAATTTGTCCTAAATCATCTCCTGTTTGAATACAATCATCTTTAACTGCTCTACCAAAGTCTACTTCTTCTGTCGAAGGTTTACATGAAGTAGGCAAGAAGCCTAAGACATCACCTTGACAATCTCTCACGATATCACTATAATCATCTACTCTGACAACACTTAATATGACTTTACCACAACCTGAATCATGGCTACCTTCATCCAAATCTTCTGCATATACCGTAGCAATCCCTTCAGCACCGTTTAAGGCAACTTGGAGACTAGATTCGCAGATTGCAACTGGTGGTGAATCATCAATTACGATAATATTAAAGCTTACTTCTGTAGCATTTCCACAATCATCTGTTACAGTTGCTATAACTGGAATTGGGTCATCTCCCAACCATAAGTCATAAATTATTCCATCTCTGACAACACCTTCATCAGGTAAGAAATCCACTGTGATGTCACCTTCACAATTGTCTGTGACTGTTAATTCTGGTAAAACATATGATCCAGTACAACTAAAAGGATCGATTGATATTTGTACATCATCAAGCATCGTTATCGGAACTAGCTCACCATCTACTTCTTCTACAACAGTAGGAGGGGTATTGTCTTTAATCTCAATTGACTGAGTCCCTTCAATAAAAATATCTGAATTACACCAGTCAAGTATTAGCCATGAACGGATAATCTTTTTACCTCCGCCACATGATTCGAATTCTATATCCGAATAACTTGAAGCGGCATTACAATTCACATTGAAAATTGGAATCTTAGGGTGTGCAAAATTATTTATCAAAGTATCAAATACGATTGAATCAACAATAGCTTTGTCCACAACACGTATAACAACCCATTCATCAATACCATCGTTATTAAGATCCTGTTTGACCATTGTATCTCTTACAGTCTGCATTGACTCATCGACAACTTGAATCGTGTCTGCAGTAATGATTGTATCAGAAACCGTTCTGTGAATATCATAATAGAATGGGAATGCATCAAAACCATCAATAACAGCTGCCAAATATTCTGGGGAATAAATCTCAACATCGTCATCTAGCTCAACAGTTGGTTCCTCATCACAGTCGATAAGTACATTGTCTGGGAAACCAAATACAGTATTAATACCATTGTCATCAATATCAATACTTAGTGGAGTGATAGCATATTGCTGTACAAGAATGTCTACTTCTTCTATTCTTCCATGTCTTTCTACTTTTCCTGTATGGTAAACTTTTACCACTTCACCACCTGGTGAACAAAGATCTCCAAATCTTTCTTCTCTTGTTTGAAGAGATATAAGTTCAGGACCACAATCACCAAATGCATCTCTAATGTCATCTTCAGTGATGATAAATTCTGGTAGTATATCTGATTCACACCAGATGATACAGTCATCTGGGATTGTTCCATCCATATTCATTTCACATGGCGCATCGAATTGAGGAATATTATTTGACTCAATTATTGCATGCCCCCAACAAGATCCTTCACCGCATTCTACAGTAAACAATAATTGTACAAAGATTACATCACCCGTTAGTACATTGCCAAGATTGTTTCCTTGCTCATCAAAAAATTCGATTTCAAAATTGCCAAGGGGTGTTGGACTTTCTAATAAAATGTCTGGCGTAACTTCCAGCGAACAATCAGCTGGTAAACTAATTACCAAGTCGTTGTTACAAACTAACTCATCACAAACTGGAATATTAATTGGTGTTGGATCATCTGGGTCACCATCACCATCAACATCGATATCATTGAAAATCGTTGGATCATCAGATATATCTGTGACATCCGTTATTACATTTCCATCTGGTCCGATGTGCGTACCTACTACGAATGCTTGGTTTGTCTGGAAAGTATCAAAAGCCCTTCTAAATCTTGGCACACTTGTCTCAGTAGAGAAAGTAATGATAAATGATTCTCCTGGTTGAAGAAATCCAGACATACCATCTAGAATGTCAAAATCAGTGCTTCCATTAAAACCAGGGTTAAGTACTGGCAATGTAGTCGCATCAACATTGGTAATTGAAATGTCAATATTATTTGCATTTATAGGTGTGGCAGGATCTGCTGCTGGTAAAAAGACTATATCATCTGTTAAATCAAAATTGATCAAATCGAAGCCAGCATTATTGGTAACAATCAAATCAAAAGTGAGGCTAACATCTTCATCTTCGAATAATTCAACATCTACTTGTTCTTTAGTCAGGTTGATATTACAAGGTCTTAAATCAACAGTAGTACCAACTAAATCTAAGTCAGCGCAGATACCTTCAGATCTGATTAAATCAAAAACGACTTGTGCTGGAGTCAATCCAAATGTTATCGTTGATAAATCCACAAAATTTGGACTTTGAGGATCATCGACTTCAGCTATAAATGAATGTATAGTATAGATACCAGCTTCGTTTACTACGAAATTATCTGGTGAAGTACTTACTTGAACTATGATTGAACCTGGCTGTGATGTTAACACATACAAATTTTCATATCCACTAGGTAGAATAGCTGTTCCTAACGAGCTAGCATTGATTGGAGTCCCATCAAGACACTGGAAAGGAGGAGCTGTAGTACGATCTAATTCTATACCACAAATCGGGACTACAGTCGGATCATCTGGTTCACCGTCGCCTTCAGGATCAACATTTGTCTGGTTAGTTGGATCATCTGAAATATCAGTAACAGGGTTACCGTTAGGGTCTGTACCTGTTGTCGTTGCAGTATTTACAATTTCAAATAGATTGACAATGTCATCTGGTGTTAATACATATATACCTATAACTGTCGATACAGATTCTCCAGGAGCTAATGTAGGCATAACCATACCTGATATAGTGACTAAAGCATCTTCTACCATGACGTTAGTAAGCGTTACATTCCCTGTATTCGTGATGACGAATTGGTAAGTAATCGTCTCGCCAGCATCAGCAAAACCGTCTCCATTTTCATCGTTCAATGTCCCCGTTTTTATTAATTCTACAAGTGGGTTTTGGCCAATTGGAACTAAGGTAGGATCATCAGGATCGCCATCCATGTCTGGATCAACATCTTCTGGGTTTTGAGGATCATCAGAATCATCAGTGACAGTATTTCCATTTGGATCTGTTCCTTCTGCTGTTGCACTATTTTCTATGACACCATTATCTATGTCTGCTTGGGTAATGACATACTGACCTGAAAATGTTGTTGCATCTATTTCACCGGGAGATAGAACAGCAACAGGGCCTCCAGAGATTGGAAATAATGGATCGTTGACAGTGATGTTTGTTAAAGTAACATTACCTGTATTTTCGACAATGAATGAGTAACTGACTGTTTCGCCAGGTTGTCCAAAACCATCTCCATTTTCATCATTAAACGTACCAATTTTTTCTATTGAAATTTCTGGATTCTGCGGCGCAAAAGTAAATGTTGGATCATCAGGATTTCCGTCCATATCAGGATCGACATCTGTTGGGTTTTGTGGGTCATCAGATAAATCAGTAACCATATTACCATTTGGATCTGTTCCTTCAGCAGTTGCTGTATTTAGAATTCCACCTGCATCAATATCAGCTTGTGTAAGTGTATACGTTGCACTGTAATTTGTAGTGTTAATTTCTCCAGGTTCAAAAACAGGAATTGGAGTACCGACAACCGTTACTAAATTATCCGTAATCGTGACATCGGTCAACGTAACATTACCTGTATTTTCAATCGTAAACATATAGGTAAATGTTTCACCAGGTTGAGCAAAACCATCTCCATTCTCATCATTAAACGAACCTACTTTTAATACAAAAATATCCGGATTTTGCGGAGCAAAAGTAAACGTAGGGTCATCTGGATTTCCATCCATATCAGGATCAACATCTTCTGGATTTTGAGGATCATCCGACACATCTCTTACTGGATTACCGTTAGGATCAGTACCTTCTGCTGTTGCGGTATTTAAAATACCACCAGCATTAATATCGGCTTGAGTTATTGTATAAGTCGCACTGAAGTTTGTCGTATTAATATCACCTGGTGATAAAACTGGAATTGGCATTCCAACAATTGTCACAAGATTATCTGAAATAGTAACATCAGTTAATGTAACATTACCAGTATTCTCAACTGTGAACATATAAGTAAATGTTTCTCCAGGTTGAGCAAAACCATCACCATTTTCATCGTTGAATGATCCAATTTTCAGAATAGAGATCTCGGGATTTTGTGGAGTAGTCGTGAATGTCGGATCATCAGGGTCACCATCCATATCAGGATCAACATCTGCAGGATTCTGAGGGTCATCTGAATCATCCATAATAGGATTGCCTTGAGGGTCTGTACCAGTAGCTACTGCTAAATTCTCAAAACCTCCGGCATCTATATCTGCTTGGGCCACAACATAGACACCTGTAAACGTAGTGCCATCGACATCACCAGGACTTAATACAGGAATAGGACCTCCTGATACCGTAACAAGGGGATCATTAATAGAGACATTTGTCAAGGTTACATTACCAGTATTGGTAACAACAAAAACATAGGTAATTGTTTCTCCTGCTTGAGTAAATCCATCTCCATTTTCATCTTGGAAAGTACCTTCCTTAGTTAAAGAAATATCAGGCAATTGTGGGACCGGAGTAAATGTAGGATCATCAGGGTCACCATCCATATCAGGATCAGCATCAGTTGGATTTTGTGGATCATCAGAATCATCCATTACCGTATTTCCATCTGGATCAGTACCAGAAGCCACAGCTATATTTTCAAAACCACCAGCATCAATTTCTACTTGAGTTACAGTAAATACACCAGTGAATGTCGTGTTATCAGTATCGCCAGGAGCCAATACAGGTATAGGACCTCCTGAGACTGTGACTAAAGGATCATTGACTGACACATCAGTCAATGTCACATTACCAGTATTTGTCACTGTAAATGCATATTCAATTATTTCTCCCACTTGTGTAAAACCATCGCCATTCGCATCAATCAGCATACCCGTTTTAAGTAATGAAATATCAGGATTTGCTGGTATCGGCGTATCTTCATCGGCATCATCATTTACAGGATTCCCTGAGGGATCAGTACCTGACACGGAAGCACTGTTCATAAATGAACCATTATCAACATCTGCTTGGGTCAAGGTATACGTCCCAGCAAATGTTGTCATATCTACGGAGCCAGCTGTTAACAAAGCTATTGGTCCTCCTGTGACTGTGATGACTGGATCTGATACACTTATATTAGTTATGTCAAGGGATCCTATATTGGATACAGTAAAAGTATAAGAGATAGTTTCTCCTGGTTGACTTATACCATCTCCATTCTCGTCATTGAGTGTGCTTGTTTTTATCAAATCTAATTCTGCAACTCCAGCTTCTACTGGTATGTCCTCATCATCATCTTCTGTTACTGGATTACCATCTGGGTCTTGACCCATTGCAGTCGCAACATTTGCAACCATACCATTTGTGATATCCGTTGCAGTAATTGTATAAGATCCAGTAAAGCTTGTATCGTCAGTTGCTCCAGCAGCCAATGTGATTGGTCCACCGGTAACGGTTACAATAGGGTCTGTTATTGTAATATTAGAAATAGCAACATTTCCAGTATTTGTAAGTGTGAATGCATAGCTTATTGTTTCACCTTCTTCTGTAACTCCATTTCCGTTTTCATCGTTGAATGTGCCTACTTTTTCAAATATTAGACCCGCAGATGTAGGTACTTGAACAGTTTCATCATCCATTCCTTCTACTGGATTGCCATCAGGGTCTGAACCAGTTGCTGTTGCTGTATTATTAATTTCTAAATTTTCGATATCAACAGCTGTGATAGCATAAGAACCAGAGAAAGTGGTGTTATCACATGCACCAGGTGCAAGAGTTGCCAATGGTCCTCCCATCACAGTTACTAGAGGATCCGTTATTGAAATGTCAGTTACATCAATAGTTCCAGTATTACACACTTCAAACGTATAAGTAATAATGTCACCAACAGTTGCCAGTCCATCTGCTCCAACATCTAATGTCCCCGCTTTCGTCAAAGTAATCATGGCTACGTCTGTGGCACAACCAACATCAATGGTATCATCTAGAAAATCAAGATTAGCTGGGATTGGACATTCTGAGGCTCCGCCATCTAGTACTAATCCACAATCGTCTATCGCTGCAGCAGGCATAGCATATCCGTCAGAAACATCTGTGTTATTCACATTCATATTTCCATCAGTACCACCTTCAATAGCATCTGAACAACCATCACCATCACTATCCAGATCTAAAAAGTTTGGAATCCCATCACCGTCAACATCTTCAGGAGCTGTTGTGCAAATGCCTTCTAAAACTCCAGGTACTGCACTGTATACACCATCACCATTGCTGTCAAGTGTACAATCTTCTAAAACTAACGATAGATCACCACATGCCTCAATAGCATCTGGAATACCATCATTATCTGAATCCAAATCAAATGCATCAGGTATACCATCACCATCAGTATCGAAAGCTACGCACACTGGTTCTGGTGCTGGAAGAAATGTGAATGAACCTCCATTCCCGTCAAAGAAATCATATAATTCAAATTCTAATCTGTCTATACAATCATCAAAAACTATAAACGTTCTATGCTCTGCTACATTTCCATTTCCTGGATTGGCTTGTACGTCACATATACTTCTGATTGTGTTAGGAGGTTGAGGAACTCCATTTAAAGGAACCATGTCATTATCTGTTACACAAGGGCCTAGTGAAACTATCGTGTATGGAACTGGTACACCATTCAGCGATCCTGCTATTGATACTTCGTCCGTTCTATCTATATCGAATAGTGCAAAATTAAATCCACATACTGGCATTGAGAAAGTGTAGAAGGTGCCTAATGAATTATCAGGTCCTGTTTCGCCATTTACATGAGTCACACCTAGTAACAAACTTGTAGAGTCATTACCCGTATCAAGAACATGCTCATTAGATATGATGAATTCATCACTTGTAGAAGAACCGTTAAACGTTATGGGATCTTCAATTTGAATAAGAGCTCCGTTAATGCCCCCAACAGTTATACCTGCGTCATTGAATGTATTTAATGCATCTGTGTCGCCATTGAAAGGTCCAAGATCAACAGTTGTGCATACGACGCCTTCATCCATATCAAGAATGCCATCATTGTCACTATCTTGATCTTCAAAGTCAGGAACACCATCATTATCTGTATCTCCATCTTGTGGAGACATGATGATTGATGTAAAAGGGAAAAATTCTGTTGCTGCAGATTCAGTCGTAAAAAGTTGCACTAGCAAAAGAAAAGTAGCAAATCTCAGGTATGCCATTGGGTGATTATTACTTAGTTAATTTAATTCGATTTATAGTTGCAGTTTCTGCCAAAAATACACTCACTTTGAGTGACATTAAGAGACGACAAAACACTACCAATCAACCAAAGTAACATGATCTTTCCTATATATGTAGGGTAGGGAATTTAAATAATGTATTACTGGTATTTATAATATAAAAATTATTGAATATGTAAATAATACATATATATATAATGTAAATATGTTTTAATTTAAAATACTAAACCAATTGAATATGAAGTACTTATGAGTTTTTGCATTGGCAAGCTAAAAAGTTATTGATGGCTTTTTTATCAGCGATATTGTACTCTTGAAGGCCATTTGCCCAGATCAATTTCACCTTACTAATAGGGTCATAGAATTGGCAATTTGCGGGCAAAGTAAATGTTGTAGTATATTCTAAGGACATCGAATCATCCTTCCAAATTCCGTAAGATCTTTTTGTATTGATGCATTTGATTAGATTTCCGTTTGCAGATTCAAAAATTAGTAATGTATTTTGCTCTAAACCACCTAAAACGTCTCTTGCGTGTTTATTAAATACTTGAATATTCATTTCAATTTGAGTATTATCAATGGAAGGCTTTATAGCGACAACTGCTTTTATGTTACCCGATTTAGCTAAAGGGTCATGAAATAGGGTCAATTCGTTGTTTGTTACTATAGAACGAGTCACCTCACCACAGTCAATTGAAAAAAGATCTATTGGTTTAGCTGGAGCAGAAGTCAATTCAGATTGTATCAACTTCAAATTTTCTTCTAAATAACTTAGCTCGTAATTAAGATCACTGCTAGAATTTAAGTTGTCAATAGCTGTTTTTATTTTAGTCAGTTCTCCTTGCATTAGGTCAGAAGTTTCATCTTGAGTTTCATAATTGCTGAGCATAGAGATTGATTCTAATGTCGCAACTTGGAGAGATAAAATTCGATCGCTTGTTTCGTCATCTTGAGCATTGATGAATTTTTTGAGTTCTTTGGCCTGTTTTTCTGCATCAATCGAATTCAGAACCGTTTCTTCTGATTGGTTAAAACCAATATTGGCAAGGAATGTTGAACTAAGAATAAATATGAATGTAATTTGAAATAGTTTATACATAGACAATAGTGAAGTGTTTTAGGATAATGAAAACGCCATTAAGGGTATAATTATTTGAAAGTTATATTTACAAATTAAGTCTTAGTAAGATGAAATCTATTAAGTTATTTTTGACGACGATTTCACTGATTACTTTATAGTTTTGAAAACAAGTAGATAGCGAGTGTTTTATTTAGCGCTGAGATATGATTTTATTGACTAAATTTCGTTCAATTGAAGTAGCACGAAGTGCTGTCTATGCGGGTTACAGAATAAGAAAACCAACGTCTAAAATGATATAATGGTGAGTAGAAGTATTATCATTGATGTTTTATACTTTGGAATGAGTATTGAATTTCGAAACTAAAGCTTAAAATTATTTTTAATTATAAAGATTATACAACATTTGAATGGATCACCACGATCTTGGATGCTCTCATTGTAGGGTATCTGGTCTACTTTATATACAAACGATTAAAAGGTTCAGTAGGCTTCAATATTTTCATTGGCATTTTGTTGTTGTCGGCGTTATACGCTACGGTTCGTTATTTTAAAATGAATTTGTTGTCCACTTTGCTGGGAAGCTTTTTTCAAATAGGTGCTGTGATTTTGGTAATTGTTTTCCAACCAGAGGTAAGGCGATTTCTGACAATGTTTGGAGAAAATACACTCCAACGAAGAGGAGAATTTTTGGATAAATTTTTTGGTAAGGAAATATCAGCAGTAGATGAAAAAATTAGTCAGACTGCAGAACAAATTTCCAGTGCAATGAAAGTACTAAGTCGTACAAAGACGGGAGCACTCATTGTCATCGTCCAAGAATCGATTGTAGAGTCCTTTAGCGGATCAGGTGTGATAGTTGATGCAAAACTGAGCCAGATGTTGGTCGAAAATATATTTGCGAAAAACGCTCCCTTACACGATGGAGCAATGATTATCTATGGTGATAGGATTCACTCAGCGAGTGTGATTTTACCAGTATCGAATAATTCTTCAATCAATAAAAATCTTGGTCTTCGACATCGCGCGGCATTAGGCATAACTGAAGCTTCAAATGCTGTTGCTTACATTGTGTCAGAAGAGACAGGAAAGATGTCTTATGCACACAAAGGAAAATTATACACAGATATTGCATCAAAAGATTTAACCGGTTTATTGAAATCTCATTTAGCATTGAATTAAATATTATGGAATCAGTTCAGCAGTACATTACCGAAAACAAAGAACGCTTTTTAGACGAGTTACTAGACTTGCTCAGAATACCATCTGTGAGTGCTGATCCAGCCTATGCTCAGGACGTTAGAAGGACAGCTGAGTTTGTCAAAGACAGCCTGTTAAAGGCAGGAGCAGATACAGTAGATATACATGAAACAGCTGGTCACCCAATTGTTTTTGGAGAGAAAATATTAGACTCATCATACCCAACAGTATTGGTGTATGGCCATTATGATGTGCAACCACCAGATCCATTGGACTTGTGGGATTCGCCACCGTTTGAGCCAGTGATAAAGAAAACAGCTATACATCCGGAAGGAGCTATTTTCGCCAGAGGCTCCTGTGACGATAAAGGTCAAATGTTTATGCATGTCAAAGCATTCGAAGCAATGGTCGCCAAAGACAATTTGTTATGCAACATTAAATTTCTGATTGAAGGGGAAGAAGAAATAGGTTCAGATAACCTAGAAGTGTTTTGTAAGGCACATACCGATTTGCTTAAGTGTGATTTAGTTTTGCTGTCAGATACCTCTGTAATTGCCAATGATGTCCCGTCAATCACTGTCGGCTTAAGAGGACTGAGTTATGTGGAAGTTGAAGTCACTGGTCCCAACCGAGATTTACACTCAGGTGTGTATGGAGGAGCAGTTGCCAACCCAATTAATGTGTTGTGTGATATGGTAGCTTCCATGAAAAATGAAAAAAATGAGATTGCTATTCCTGGCTTTTATGATGATGTGGAGATCGTGTCCTTGTCAGACAGAAAAGCAATGAATGAGGCGCCTTTTAATTTAGATACTTACAAGTCTGATCTTGAGATAGAAGATGTTATGGGAGAGGAAGGCTACACAACTCTGGAACGAACATCCATAAGACCAACGCTGGATGTCAATGGTATGTGGGGCGGGTACATAGGAGAAGGGGCGAAGACGGTTTTGCCTTCAAAGGCCTTTGCTAAAATAAGTATGCGTTTGGTGCCTAATCAACATCCAGATAAAATAACAGAACTCTTTGTCAAACATTTTGAAAGTTTAGCTCCTCCTGGAGTTAAGGTAGAAGTACGCCCACATCATGGTGGATTTCCAGCTGTGACACCAACCGATACAATAGAATATAAAGCGGCGCAGAAAGCCATGGAAAAAACTTATGGTAAAGTTCCTATTCCGCAGCGTTCTGGTGGAACGATTCCTATTGTTGCCATGTTTGAAAATGTATTAGGGGTGAAATCTGTCTTAATGGGATTTGGTCTGGATTCTGATGATATCCATTCTCCAAACGAACATTATGGTTTGTTTAACTATTTCAAAGGCATTGAAACCATACCTTACTTTTATTTTTACTATAACAAATTAAAAACATCATGACAAAGTTGTTGTCTTTTTTATGCCTCCTATTTGCTGGAACAAGCCTAATCGCTCAGGACAATCCTATTGATCAGGTCTTAGAACAATTTGAAGGCGTAGAAATTATAGAAGTAGACGAATATCAAATGACTGCCCAGGATAGCTTATCCTATAGTGTCGGAGTCGTCGTCGCCCAAAATTTGAGAAATCAAGGTATGTCAAATATCAATCATCACATTGTCTCAAAGGCAATTTCTGATGTGCTTCAAGATGAAGAATTGGTCATTCCTTTTGAAGAAGCGGATATCAATTTCAAAGAAGAAATATTGCGAATAAAATCAATTGTAAAAGAAATGAATAAACAAGCAGGTGAAGAGTTTTTGGCAGCCAATAAGACCAAAGAAGGTGTTATTACTACAGATTCAGGTCTCCAGTATGAGGTGTTAACTGAAGGAGATGGACCAAGCCCAACTGTAAATGATAAGGTGAAAGTGCATTACCACGGAACACTTATCGATGGCAAAGTTTTCGATAGTTCTGTTGAGCGAGATGAGCCTATTAGTTTTGGTTTGAGTCAAGTCATCCAAGCGTGGCAAGAGGCAGTTCCTCTAATGAAAGTTGGATCTAAGCACCGAATTTATGCTCCATACAATTTAGCTTATGGGGACAGAGGTGCTGGTCCAGTGATACTTCCTTACAGTGCATTGATCTTCGAGATTGAATTGCTAGCAATAGAATAAATAGACCTATCTTTTTAAATAAAGGTGTTCTAAAATAACTATACATTGGCCTTTACAGAATTCGTTTTGTAAAGGTCAATTTGCTTTTATTAAATTAATTTCAATAGTATTCAATACTTTCAATAATGCGAATCGATATCATTTCTTGTGTCCCTGATTTAATGACTTCCTTTTTCGGCCATTCCATTATAAAGCGAGCACAAGACAAAGCACTATTAGAAGTTGTTACACATGATTTGCGCAAATACGGTATTGGAAATTATAGACAAATAGATGACTACCAATACGGAGGAGGTGCTGGCATGGTCCTCAAGCCTGAACCTTTAGGTCAAATGATTGATGAACTTACAGACAATCGAGAATACGATGAGATTATTTATTTGACTCCTGATGGTGAGACATTGAATCAACCAATAGCAAATGGTCTTTCTTTACAAAAGAATCTGATGCTAATTGCTGGACACTATAAAGGCATTGACCAGCGCATACGCGACTTATATGTCACAAGGGAAATCTCTGTTGGTGATTATGTGCTTTCTGGTGGAGAATCTGCTGCTATTATTTTAGTAGATACTATAGGTAGATTAATTCCTGGTGTATTAAATGATGAGACATCCGCATTGACAGATTCCTTCCAAGACAATCTTTTAGCACCACCTGTCTATACGCGTCCTGCGGAGTACAAAGGACACAAAGTACCTGATGTATTGCTCTCAGGACATGACGCCAAGATTGAAGAATGGAGACATGAACAAGCTATTGCACGGACCAAAGAAAGACGCCCTGATCTACTTGAAGATTAGTCTTCGTGCAATTCTATGTCAGGATAAAATGTCCCGAATGAAAACCAGTATCCGATAAATGAATTTGCAATAGTTAAATCAGATCCGTCTCCACTTAAGACTTCACCTGTTAAGTTATAGCTGACACCATTTTCGTCTTCCATCATTGCTGGAAAATTTTGTGATGCTGTGAAGGTTAAATTGCCTGGGTTCTCGAAAGCGACGATAAAATTTTTCTCTGTATTTCTAGCGATCACAAGATCAACTCCGTTGACATTTTCTTGAATTAAGTTAGTGCCAGAATCTTGACTAAATGGATATGCTTTTACGCCTTCATTAGCGAATACACCCAAAACTCTTTGCTTTTCTGGAAGTCTAGTGTCCCTATTGCTGATCGGGAAAAAGATATTTGAATTATTTGTCCGATAATCGCCATAAGGATATCTAGTGTAGTCCCTACTAAATCCTGTATCCTCAGTTAATATTTCTGAGTCTGGGTATGCTTCTAACCAAGTCGTTAAGGTTGTTTCTACAACTGGAATGAGATCTATTTTTCTGCCAATATGTGTGCCGTTTACACAATCCAAACGTTGCTGTGACCATGTGCTTCCAGTCACTCTGTCGTAGGGCATTAAATTGGTATTGTACAATAAACCCGATACCCCAAATTCAGTTTTGCCATTATTGACAATTCTATTCCAACCAATTGCAGTACCTGTCAATGGGCAATACGTCAAAGCCAATGACATATTGTCTAAGTCATCATTTACTATTTCGTGCCAGTCAAGAATTGGATGCGGATATGCTCTTGCCTTCCCATTGTTGACAACGCCAACAACTAGTGCATCAAGATAAGAAGGGCGGGTCTGTCCGTCATCTATCGTGGCAAATTTGGGATTGTCAATCGAAGGTATACCATCTTTGCCTACACCACCATCCAAGACTTCATCAACAGGAATTGCCCAGCCATTTTCGAATTCTTGAGTTGGAGGTATTCCACCTGTCGCGGGGTTGTCTGGTTCTGAAGAACAAGAAGCCAGAAAAATCAATATGGATAAGCTTAGGAATGATACTAATTGTTTCATGTTAAAAATTTAAATCAACTTCATTTTTTGAAAAAGAAAAGGACTTTGACCAAGAAAGTGTAATAATCGAGTTAGGGGACAACTGCGTTTCGTTTACAAATGTGTACAATGGCAATTCGATATCAAAACTAAGGCTTGATTGCCAAAGAAATTCAACGCCAAGTGTTGCTTTTGCAAATAACCACTCACCGCCAGTACCACTTATATCATTAGAATCTACTGTGTCATTATTAGCTGCTCTGTATCTCAATGCTAAAGAAGGAGCAATAACTTTGGTGCCAATTAAAAACTGATCTGCAAGACCTGCAATAATTTGAATATCGTTGCCAAATTCATATGTCTGTAAGCCATTTCTGGCGTTAGGATTTTCTCCCGTATGGCTGTAAATAACTCTCGTAAATAGGCTAGTGCTTTGTCTTGACGGGAGAGCATAGTCTGCAATTCCTAATAGAATCAAATCCCATGCACCGCTGCCTGGTTGCAAATCTTCCACTAAGATTAAATTATTACTGTTTCTTCTATCAAAGGCTCCAAGAGGTATTTGGGGACCAGCTCCAAGTGTTAATTTGAAATCAGAATTAATTATTTTATATGAAGCCAATAATAATGGATCACCTATACCAAATGTAGATTCAAAGTCAACACTTCCAGCAGTAGAGCTACTGTAGATTGTTCGAGTCTGTCTGACAAAAGGAATAAATGTTTCCATTGAAAATCGATCAGTAAAGCTATAATGTGCTCGTGCTAAAAATGATTGTGTTGCTCGTTTTCGGTGATCGTCATCTAAAGCCGTAGATTCTGAATAAAGTGTTTTAAGTGTATTAAAATTTGCACTCACACTGAATTGCAACGTCTTTGATTCTTTATTACTAAATCCTATGTTGCTAGAAACAGGTACACCACCAGAGCAACAGGTCTGAGAAAACGAGATAGTCGTAATTAAAAAAAAAGCAATTATATAAGTGAATGTATTTTTCAATAACATAGATATTCAAGAGCAAAGAAATGAGCTGTTCTCCTGATGGTTTAAGGAATCCTCTAATTATGCTCATCTTTGTCAATCTATTGACATTTTTTGAGCTAGCAAGCTCATTGAGGAGTGTTTAAGTGCAAGCTTTTGAAGTGTACAGTGAGCAAACTCTGGTGACACATATATTTACATAGATGCGAAAGGTTCTAAAATGAATTACCCACTAATACACTCAAATAGCTTATAATCATAGTCCCGTCTAGAAGGCCTGTATAATAGTAATCAGTATCAATGTTTTTGCTTTGATAGATAACCAGTGCAAATATTGAATAAGAAATAACTAATAATAGCATCGAACTAAAAGCTATTATTCCATTAGAGTACAAACCAATGAGTAAGATTACACTCACAAATAGGCTCAATATGGCAAGTCTTAAATTGTTGGTTTTGTCAAAAACGTGTGCAAGTGTTTTTACCTGAATTTGTTCATCAATAACAGCATCGCGTAAGTCAAACGGAATAGTAATGGCAATGAAAAAGAAAAATCTCTCTAAAGAGATGAGTGCAATCGATAGCGGAGATAAGTCCAATAATAAGGAGGGTATAAAAGCAGTGGTTATTGACCAGACTAAGGCAATCAAAAATAATTTTATGTAATTAAAATCTCGTAAACGTCTATTTTTTCCTAAGATTGGCATTGTGTAAAGTAAACTTACAAGTGCTGTTAAAAATAGATAGGGGTACATTTTGTAAGGAAGTTGGAAAAAGAAATATAGACTCCCAATAAAACCAGCAAGTGTGTAGATGCGAATATGATGTTTGTATTGATACACGATGTGGTATCGCCCTTTTTTTTCTAAATCATATGTTTTTTGGATACCTATAATTCGATGCAATCCATAAATGAATAGGGTAGAACAAAATATGAACCAAAGATAATTTGATGGAATTGTAGTTTCAAATAATAGCCCAATAAGTAGTACAAGGCAAACAGCACCAATAGAGATGTGTAGGGAACTGTATAAATAAAAATTAAAAGCTTTTAAAAATACCTTTTTGATTCAATCCAATTTTAGGTCAAACGATTTCTAAAAGTACTTGAAATTATGGTTGTTTTTAATATTTAGTAGAGTCTCGTAGATCAACTTTGTCACATTTTCAATATCATCTTGATGAGCCATTTCGACTGTTGTGTGCATGTACTTCAATGGAAGAGAAATAAGCGCTGATGGTACACCTCCATTAGAGTAAGCGAATGCATCTGTATCTGTGCCGGTACTTCTTGAAGAAGCAGACCGTTGAAATGGTATCTTTTTCTTTTCTGCAGTGTTTATGATAAGATCCAGTAATTTATTGTGGACAGCTGGGGCTACCGTTAATGATGGGCCAAGACCAGCTTTTGTATCTCCTTGGATTTTTTTCTTGTACATAGGAGAATTCGTATCATGACAAACATCTGTGATGATAGCCACGTCAGGGTTAATCGTATCCGCAATCATTTGTGCACCTCTCAATCCTATTTCTTCCTGTACAGCATTTACGATGCACAGCCTATAAGGCAACTTCTTTTTATTTTTCTTTAATAACCTAGCAACCTCAGCAATGCAAAATCCTCCCATGCGGTTGTCCAATGCTCGACCGATGTAGTAGTTGTCATTTAGTTTCTCTAATTCATCGTCAAATGTAAGCACACATCCAACATGCACACCCATCTTTAAAACTTCCTCTTTATCCTTTGCGCCTACGTCAACAAAAATATTCTCTAACTCAGGAGATAATTTAGCGTCTTTGCCTCTTCTTACGTGAATGGCTGGCCAGCCAAAAACGCCTCTAACAATTCCTTTTTTTGTAAATATGTTTACGCGTTTTGAAGGAGCTATAATGTGATCTGATCCACCATTTCGGATGACACTTATATACCCGTCTTCAGAAATATAATTGACAAACCACGAAATCTCATCTGCATGACCTTCAATGACTACTGTATATTTTTTCTTCGGATTTATGATGCCATACAGTGTACCATAATTATCAGTATGCCATTCATCCACATACGGTTTTATGTATTTCAGCCATACTTTTTGACCTTCAGATTCAAATCCTGTAGGTGACGAACTGTTTAAATATTTATGGAGGAAGTCGATTGATTTCTTTGTAAAAATGGACATTCTAATATTGTTAATCGTTTGAGTTTAAAAAATTATCAGACCATGCTTTCGGATCAATATACCACTGTTCTAAAGTAGCGTATTCTGAATCGGAAATATATCCGTCTTTCTTCGCAGTATATAGTAAGGAAGGATAATTTGTCAGGCTAGAATAAGAACTGTTTGCTTGTTTAAAATTCTTTTCCGCTTTTGCGAGATTATAGCTAAAGATAGACAATACATCTAAAACTTGCACGCCATTGTCTTCTAAAACTTCTACTGCTTGAAGGCTACTCCCTCCAGTTGAAATTAAATCTTCAATGACTATGACTTTGTCGCCTTCACTCAGTAATCCTTCAATTTGATTTTGCCGACCATGAGCTTTTGCTTTTGATCTGACATAAGCAAAAGGCAATTTTAATTCATGTGCTAAAATTGCTCCGTGTGGAATACCAGCTGTGGCTACACCAACGATACTGTTGCACGAATCTGACATGTTTTCAATTATATCAGAGAAGCCTTTTATAATCTCATTTCTGACTTCAGGGAAGGCTAATGAAATGCGATTATCACAGTAAATAGGTGATCTCAAACCAGAAGCCCATGTGAATGGATCTAGTGGAGATAATTTAATTGCTTTAATAGATAGCAACTTAGTTGCTAAGCTGTGTTCAATATTCATATATTTGCACTCGATTTTATCGAAGCGAGGCAAATGTACAAAATCTACATTAATGAAACTCTCCTCATTTTGGCCGCACAAGCAGAAGTGCGTGTGCCAGAGAAAAATGATGAGTCAGATATAATTGCACGGTACGCCGGCAAACCAAAATTTCTATTAAATTATATTGATTTAGCAGAGAAGACCTCCGTCTACAAGACAATCACAATATACTCTCCTAACTTAAAGAAACTACGAAAAGATTTTCAGAGTTTATTTAAAATAGTAAAGGCTGCTGGAGGCCTCGTCATTAATGATAAGTCAAAAGCTTTATTGATCCATAGAAGAGGGTTTTGGGATTTGCCCAAAGGTAAAATGGAGTTGAACGAAAAGAAACGCCAATCAGCTCTTCGTGAAGTCATGGAAGAAACTGGTGTAAAAGATTTGACCATTGATAAAAAACTAATTACCACATACCACACATACCGAAACATTCACAAAAAGCGAGTGCTTAAAAAAACGTTTTGGTATCTGATGTATGCCAAAAAACAGGATTTAGTGCCTCAGAAAGAAGAAGGAATAAAACGTGCAGTTTGGAAAGATCTAGATGAGTTTATGGCAAACAAACCTAAAATATTTAGGAATATCAAGGACATACTTGCGCACTACAAAGAGACCAACCAAATCACAGAAGCAAAAGTCAAGTAACACCAAAGAGTCAATAAACTCTTCTTTTCACCTTAGGCTACTAACATTTTTAATACCTCATAAGACATCCTCAAAAAAGAGGATTTTTTATAAATCCTTTTGACATATATGTATTCTAATTAACAATTAGCCATTTTTGAAGACTTATGAATAGACAAATTGATAACTTTGAATATCCCTCAACTTAACTATTCTTCTTTATTTACCCTGTTAATATGAGATTGATTTTAGCGGCCGTATATGTTCTTGTGCTCATTTTTTCTGTAAATGCACAGTCACTTGCTGAAGTTTCAGGATTCATAACTTTTCCAGATAGAAATAAAATTATAAGTAAAACAAAATTCTACAATGTAGACGGGAGTCATGTGATGCATTCAGATGATCCAATGGCAAAAATGGAAAATAACATTATCGTTAGCCTGCATAATCTCTCGGGAAACCCGAAATTGACAGATATTCCAGAAGCAATCATCACACAAAGACAACAGACATTTATACCACACGTTTTACCTGTTACAAAAGGCACTACAGTCTATTTGTTGAATGAGGACGAATTTTTTCATAATATTTACTCATTAACACCCGGTTCTCGATTCAATATTGGTCGTAAATCACCAGGTAACCCTTATCCTATTAAAATAAAAAAGAATGGTCCGATAAAGCTGGCTTGTGATATCCATCCTCATATGAGCGCTATTATTTTGAGTTTAGATACACCATTTTTTACAAGAGTAAGGAGTGATAGATCGTTTAAAATAGATGAGTTGCCACCCGGAAATTATCGACTCGAAGTGTATCATCCAGAATTAGATAAATACACTAAAGAGATTACAATAGAGAGGGGACAGAAAATTGAAATGGAATTAGACTTGAAATAGGAGATCAAATATGATAAGGTATATTATTCCATTTTGTTTGCTTTCCGTTTATTCTTCTGCACAAGTAAGTCTTGAATGGGCAGCGAATGTAGACCTTGAATTAAGTAAGGCTGGTTCGTTATCTCATTATTTTTATAATGAAATTCATGAAGAGTCCACTGATTGGAGATTAGATGTAGCTAGACTCCAAGGCCAATTTAATATAATTTTCAATCGCAATTTCTCCATAAATTCCCACTTCTTAGTTCAGCGACAGCAAGCATTAAAAACGGGACTGTTTAGAAATTTGAATAATTATATCGTCAAGGTAGGCCAGCTTCATTTGACATATCGGACAGATGATAGAAACTTTACTTTGTATGCTGGAAGAATTCAAAATACGTTTGGTTATTGGTACAAGCATCAATCTTATAGAGATCGATCTATTTTGAGTGCACCATTAATGTACAGTTACTTCACCAATATTTCTCCAAAATTTGGGTACGTACATAATCTTGGGGAAGAGAATGAATTGTTGGTAGATGGTCAAAGCGAATTCGGTTTCAGCAGCTTGTATAACAGAGGATATAGAAACGGATTTGCAACTTTTATTGGCAATGAAAATAAACTCCAATTTACATTTTCTGCCTACAATGGAAATGCAGGCTCAAAGAAAACATCAACTGACCCATATTTATGGAATCTAGTTGCAAAAGTGTCATATCCTATAAATTATTCATGGAGAGTTGGGTTTTCTGCACTTCATGGTACTTATTTGAAAGTTAAACTGCCCAATTTAAGTAGATACAGACAATCGATGTATTCCATTAATGTTGTTTTTGATAAGGGCTTTTTTAATATCGAATCTGAATTGTTTTTATCTAACTATCGAAGCCCTGTTTATGACCTTGATGCAGGAGAGTTTAGTGAGGCAACTGACGGTTTGGTAATTGCCTCTCTTACAAATGTATCGTATTATTCAACTGTAAAATACGAACCAAGCTGGCTCTCTGGTGCTTTTTTTGCTTATCGAATTGATACGCTATTTTTTGGAAAAGATCCAACGGTTTCGATTGATAGGACTTGGGACAATAATGTTATACGGCACGCATTTGGTGTTGGATACAAGCTGTTTGAACAGTTGTCTATAAGATGCAGTTTCTCTACTCAGTCGGTAGCTAATAGAGATTGGGATGGGAAACAAAACACCTTTAGAACAGTATTGTCATATGGGTTGTAGATCAATAATCTTGTTCTTTTTTGTCTTGTCAAGTGTTCAAACGCTTAAAGCAGAATTCGATATAGAAGGTACTCGCTTGTACGTTTCTAAGTATGCACAAGAAATTCAAAATACTGATGACCTTCAAGATAAATATGAAAGTCTGCTCTCTAGTAAAAAACCATGCGATAATTCGCTTTTACAAATTCAATACTATCTGGGCTTAAGTCACATGTATAACAACAACTCTGAATTGGCTTTACCATTTTTACATGAAGTTGAAGCTTGTTTAGTTGATGCTCAAGAATCTAATGCTTTTAGTCATGTTTTGTTTGCGTTGGGAAATGCTTTTTCATCCATAAACAAATTTGAAGAATCCATATCTTATTACGATCAATGTCTTGAGCTTTTAAGTAAAAATGATGCTGAACCTTTCTATTATGATGTCATTGAAAATTATGAGATTGTTTTAAGTAAGGTAGGAGAATATGCAAAGGCAGAGAAGTTGCTGAAAATGGCAATAAGCGAAAATCCATCTGAAGCACATATGGATAAGTATTTGAGTTTAGTATTGCTGCTTGCGGAAAATTATAATTCAGTCGGCAAGCTAGATTCTGCATTATATTATTATAATAAAATATTACTTCATAAGCCTTTATTGTCAGCGACTGAATTAATCTCATTGTATTCTACTGTTGGTAATTTGTACAATCAAAAGGGGAATTATCTGACATCTCAAAATTATTTTATTGATGCTCTTGAAATGTCTGAGTTAGAAAAAGATAGTTTTTTCATTATGAGTCTTAGTACAGATGTTTCAAAGTTGTATGAGAAACAAAGTCAATGGGATAAAGTCATTCAATACAGCTCTTTGGCGATTGAAATAGCAGAAAAAAAGTCAATACCTTTTGTAAAAGCGAATAATCTTCGTGCACAAGGGCTAGCGTATTCAAAACTAGATTCTGCTAGCGTTTCAATCGATAAATACAATAGGGCACTTATTATTTTCAAGCAACTTAATCAACCAATTAATATTGCTTCAATACAACTAACCATAGCATCTATTTTAAAGGATGAAGAAAAGTTTATGTATGCAAAAATGTATCTCGAAGAGGCAATTAAATTAAGGAATCCTTCAAGAGACCCTATTGGTGTACTTCAAACAAAACTCTTACTTTCTGAAGTGGAAATCGGCTTAAAAAATTATACAAGCGCAATAACTAAGTTGCAATTTTGTGCAGCAGAATCCGATAAAATGAATAACCTTAATTTTCTGACAAACTCACACAGGTTATTAGCTGAAGCTTATGAAGGTGCGGGCTTGTATGAAAGAGCTCTGCAAAATCAAAGAAAATATCAACAGCTACAAGATTCTGTGTTATCTATAGAACGTACAAAAGTGATAAACGAAATTGAAGGTAAATATGTCTTGGATAAAGAATTGCTACGCAAAGAACAGCAACTCATACAACAACAACATGAAATTGATGATCGCAATTTTCAAGTCATTACGCTTTCCATATTGTCCATATTTTTCCTATTAGTTTCTGGTCTGTTATTGAGGCTTTTTTTTAAGAATAAGCAATTGAATATGCAGAAACTGGAAGCAAGTAATAGACAAAAGGAAATGGAAAGGATGAAAGCTGTGATGGAAGGAGAAGAAAATGAACGCAAGCGAATTGCAAGAGAGTTGCATGATGATCTTGGAGCCCAGTTAGCAGGGATAAAAGTGCATGTAAGTGCATTGCAAAACGATATTCCTAAAATTACTCAACTAGCAAAATTCAATAAGACAGAAAATTTAATTGACAATGCATGTAAATCAGTCAGAGAGTTGTCACACAATATGATGCCAAGTTCTCTTGACGAACAGCCTTTGGACAAGCTATTAGAAGACCTTTCTAATGGGTTTAGTCTAAGTTTTAATATTCCTATAGATTATCAATCGTATAATTTACCAACAAAACTGTCAAAAGAAATTAAGATTACATTATACAGAATTGTACAAGAATTATTTAGAAATATTGCGGGACACTCTCAAGCTACTGAAGCTATCTTGCATATCGCTTATGAACAAAATAATATTCATCTTATTGTAGAAGATAATGGGGTCGGTTTTAACTTGGATAGAGTAGGTTTTAAAAACGGTATTGGCCTTGATAACATCTTGTCTCGTGTAAAATATTTAGAGGGACACGTAGATATCCATACTGCGAAAAATTTGGGTAGTACATTCACCATAGATATACCTGTTTAATGGAAAAGATAAAAATTTTGATTATTGATGATCATCAGATAATTATTGATGGTATACAAGTGCTGATAGAAGATACAAACCATTTACACGTCGTCGGTTCTTGTAATACAGGAGAAGATGGATTAAATTTTCTTGAAAGTAATGAAGTCGATCTTGTTTTACTAGATATCAATTTACCTGACATTAATGGCTTTAATATCTGTAAAAAGATTAAATCTTCTAAAATGGAATGTAAGGTAATGGCATTAACAATGTTTGGCGAGACAGGATATATTTCAAAGATGATTAAATCGGGCGTTGATGGTTATCTCTTGAAGAACACAGGGAAACAAGAACTATTACTTGCTATCGAAAATGTGATGAAAGGCAATAAATACTTTAGTGCAGAGGTGCAAAAGAATTTATTTACGCAAACTCCCAAATCTGTAAACAACAGCTTAATCCAAAAGCTTTCAAGACGAGAAAAAGAAATTTTAAGTCTAATAGTCGAAGAACTTACAACCGATGAGATAGCTACCAACTTATTCATCAGTCCTACCACAGTAATTTCACATAGGAAGAGTTTATTAAGAAAACTAAATGCTAAAAATACTGCAGGTCTCGTAAAAGCAGCTTTCGAGTATCAGCTACTTGATTAGTCTTATTTCTCTTTCTATAAATTTTACAGTCTGATACATCGCTTGAAAAGGAACTACCTTATGTCGATTTGACTTTACTATCGTATTTAAAGTGGTTCAAGTCTTACAAGTTTAACTTGGTATTGTTCACAGAAAAGTAGCGGCTATTTGACACTTCTAACAATATCCTCATAAATGAGGAATTTTTATGAATCCCACTCATAGAGGTAGCTGGCAAGGGTTTATTAAAGGAGATTTGTGTTTTTAATTTAAATAACCATTTAATCTTTAGTATTCATGAATTTTCAAAAATTACTATTTATAATTTTAAGCTTATTTGTTAGCATAGGGGGCTATTCTCAAGTCGTTGTTAATGAAGTATTCCCTAATGGAACCGTTGAGCTTAAGAATAT
Source organism: uncultured Saprospiraceae bacterium (assembly GCA_964450495.1). Lineage (GTDB taxonomy): Bacteria > Bacteroidota > Bacteroidia > Chitinophagales > Saprospiraceae > CALFUK01. The sequence goes on from CAYVFU010000044.1 coordinate 37,562, forward strand.
TGGAAACACTACTGTTGATGTAGGAAGTTACTGGCTTTGTGATTTTCCGCAATATGATCAGTTAAGAAATTTAAATTTGCTTTGTGGAGATTTAAATATGGAAGCAGGGTCTATTTTAGCTGTAGAGACCGAGCGTGTTACTATTGACGCAGCTGACGGTGAAATGGGGTTGTATCTAAACAACTCTTTTGGAAGTTCCTCTTCAATTTTAGACTATGTAGAGTGGGGTTTTTCTGGACATGGAAGATCTAATGTTGCTGTTTCAGCAGGTATATGGTCTACTGGTCAGTTCGAACCAGCAATTACAGCAGGAGCATCGTTAAGTCTCAGCGGTTCAGGAGATTTTGTCATACAAGATCCTACTGTTTGTGAAGAAAATGACGAACAAGCCATGACATGTAATGTATCAGGCGGTACCCTAACAGGCGGCCCATTTACTTTTTGTATTGATGGCGTAGGTGGCGATAATATTGCAGCAGGCGCAATTACAGTTACTGGAAATAGTGGAGCAAATACACAAGTGGTGGTCACAGATGATCAAGGCAACATACTAGGATTACCACCATCATTTGAAGCAGTTGATTTTGAAGGTGCAGGAGAAGGCACATGTTTGATCTGGTATTTGAGTTACGAGGGAAGTGTGACAGGACTAGAAGTAGGTTCGAATGCGAGTGATTTAGCAGGTTGTTTTTCATTGTCCAATTCTGTTACTGTTTACAGACAAACTCCGGATGGCGGAACTGTTCAGATAGCAGGAGGTGGAGATACGTTTGCTTTTTGTGCTGGTCAGATTATGTTTGATGTAGAGCACACGACCACAGCACCTAATTTATCCTACTGGTACATCATTACAGATGATCAAAACAATATCCTAGGTTTTGCAAATTCTGCAGAGACTAATAGTTTGGATTTAAGCGCTGCTCCTCCGGGCACATGCAGAGTATGGGGCTGGAGTTACAGAGGCTTGAATGATCCAGTCATAGGCGGACCATTATCACAATTGACAGATGATCCATGTGAAACAATATCTGACAACTTCATCACAGTGTTTAGAGAAGTGCCAGATGGTGGTTCTGTGACATTAATAAATGGCGAAACAGAATATGTCGGTACTGCAGGGGATATCGTTGTGCAAGTACAGCACACGACGACAGCACCAAATATTTCCTACTGGTACATCATAACAGATGATCAGGACAATATTTTGGGCTTTGCAAATTCTGCAAATACAAACACCTTGGATTTAAGTGCAGCTCCTCCGGGAACCTGCAGAATCTGGGGATGGAACTACAGAGGCTTGGATGATCCAATCGTAGGAGATCCTATTACAACATTGAATGATGATTTCTGTGAAGCTATTTCTCAAGATTTTATTACAGTTGTGAGACAAGCAGAAGGAGCTAACGACTGTAATGTATCAGGCGGTACCCTAACAGGCGGCCCATTTACTTTTTGTATTGATG
>CAYVFU010000045.1:0-38942 GCA_964450495.1 uncultured Saprospiraceae bacterium
TTACTTTAATTCTTAAAATTAAATCTAACATGGCAGTAGCAGATCAAAAACCAGTTGCATCAAATTTTAATCGAAAGAGTACAGGAAAAGAGGTCCTTGCAGATATTGATCTTTCGGGCAAAGTGGCGATCGTCACAGGTGGTTATAGTGGTATTGGCCTCGAAACCACTCGGGCACTTGCAGAGAAAGGAGCAAAAGTTATAGTGGCAGGACGCTCCATGCAAAGAGCAACCGAAAATCTTACAAATATGGAAGGATCCGTAGAATTCGCGTCTATGGATCTCAGTGATCTGAAATCTGTTGAATCATTTGCAAATAAAATGTTGTCAGAGATTGATCAAGTTGATCTGTTAATCAACAATGCAGGAATCATGGCATGCCCAGAAACAAGAGTTGGGTCTAATTGGGAATCTCAATTTGGTGTCAATCATATTGGACACTTTGCCTTGACCAAAGCTCTGATGCCGCTTATAGAAAAAACACCACAAGCAAGAGTCATTTGTTTGTCGTCCACCGCTCACAAATTAACTGACATCCAATGGGACGATATCAATTTCGAAGCTAATCCATATCATAAATGGAATGCTTACGGTCAGTCTAAAACGGCCAATGCTTTATTCGCTAATGCTTTGTCTCGCCGCTTACAGAAATCTGGAGGACTTGCTTTCTCCGCCCATCCTGGTGGAATCTTTACGCCACTTCAACGACATTTACCTAAAGAAGAAATGATCGCATTGGGTTGGTTAGATAAAGATGGGGGTCCTTCTGAATTAGCGAAGCAAGGTTTTAAAACTCCAGAACAAGGTTGTTCTACAACCCTATGGGCTGCTACGTCTCCATTACTTGAGAATAAGCCAGGTGTCTATTGTGAGGATTGCAATATAGCGTCGCCAACAAACATCGAAAGCCCTATGGCCAGGTATATGGGAGTAAATGCCCACGCATGTGATGATGAATCAGCGGAGCGTCTATGGAATATTACCGAAGCTCTATTATAATCTGTTGTCATTGGCATTTTAAGATTGCATTTAGCGGCCAGACGGTTTCGTTATACAAACAACTCAAACTGATTTCAAAATCTTAAGATTAGGGGCACCTGCTAAAACAGATCCTAATTTTGCTCCAAGTGCTTTATAGTATTCAGTTTTTTGATGAAGATCAAAGGCAGCTTGATCTTTATACCGTTCTAAGAACACATAAGTCGTATCATCCTGCTTATATAAATCATAGTATACAACTCCTTCTTCATTGGCATTGACCTTTTCTACCAATTGATTGGCTATTGATTCAAATTCAGAATTCTTTCCTTCTTGGATTTTTAATGTGGCTACGATTCCTATCATTTTAGTTTTTCTGTTCATAATGAATAAAGGTAATTTGAGGGTGGTGACATTCCCATATTTCATGCATGATTTCTTCCATGCTCACTCGCTCTTCTCCAAAGACTTCTCGTTCTATTAACCAGGAGTTGAGAATGGCCCATATGTTTTTAGCAAAGTAATGGAAACTTCCTTCATGGTTCTCAGGTTTCCATAGCCCTTTACCAACTGCTAAATAAAAGACTGAATTATGAAATCTACTTACTATTTAAAAATTAAACTATAAAATATAATTATTTAGGTTTTAAAACCTAAATAATTATATTTTTCAATTTCAAAATGCTACATTGTTATGCAACTAACCAACGATGAAAAAAACGCTTCTAATAACCCTCAGCATTTTAGTACTTCTTGTAGTTGTCGGTGGCATCTGGTTTAAATACAACTGGTACAAAATGCCTGGCATCATCGCAAGCATTAAAAATCCAACGGGACCTAATCAAGAGGTAGTCTGGAAAGATGGACCAATCAATCGCACGTCTGATAAGCCTAATGTAATTGTTATTCTCGTTGACGACATGGGTTTCAATGAAGTGAGCAGTTATGGTGGTGGCATGGGCAATGGTCAATTCAAAACACCAAATATTGACCAACTCGCTGCTGATGGCGTATTGTGTAGGAATGGATATGCGACCACCGCAGTATGTGCTGCGTCGAGGGCTTCTTTATTGACAGGTAGAAATTCTACTCGCTTTGGATTTGAGTATACACCAACATCAAAAGGGTTTGGGAAATTGATAGCTGGGATGACTGAAGATCAGGATCCTGCTCCTATATACTATGCTGATGTGGATGAGCAATTACCAGAAGTATCTACAATGGGTTTGCCTCCATCTGAAATTATATTACCAGAAATATTAAAACCGCAAGGGTATCACTCTTTACATATAGGGAAATGGCACCTCGGCGGCGCAGATAAATTCCAACCTCATAATCAAGGCTTCGATGAAAGTTTGTGGTTGGAATCAGGCGGATTTTTCTTGCCAGAAGATGATCCCAATGTGGTCAATGCAAAACTACCTTTTGATCCGATCGATAAATTTCTCTGGGGAAATCTTCCATACGCTGTCGAGTTTAATGATAGTGGACGGTTTGAGCCAGATGGACATTTGACAGATTACTTTACAAACGAGGCGGTTAAGGTGATTGAAAAAAATAAAAATCAGCCCTTCTTTTTATATCTCGCTTATTGGGCAGTACATACGCCGCTCCAGGCCTTGAAATCGGATTATGATGCACTGTCTTATATCGAAGACCATACCGAACGAGTACAAGCAGCCATGGTGAAATCGGTGGATAGAGGAGTAGGAAAGATCCGTCAAGCACTAAAAGATAATGGCATCGACGACAATACGATTATCATTTTCACTTGTGATAATGGTGCGCCAAATTATGTAGGTTTGCCTAATGTCAATAAACCATATAGAGGCTGGAAATTGTCGCTATTTGAGGGAGGGATTCATGTCCCCTTTATTGTCAATTATCCTGATAGTATTCCAGCTGGACAAGTATATGATGGTCGGATTTCCAATATAGATATTTTCGCTACAGCAGCTAACTTGGCTGGTGCTGCATTACCTAATGATCGAAAGTTGGATGGCACGAATATGTTGCCTTATCTAACTGGTGAAAAAACAGGTAATCCGGAACGTCCCTTATTTACGAAAAATGGAACCTTCTCTCAAGTCATTAAAGACGATTGGAAACTACTATGGGATCAAGAACAAAAAAAGAAATGGCTCTTTAATTTACAAAATGATCCAACGGAGCAAAATAATTTGGCGAATAGTGCTCCAGATAAATTAAATGAATTATCAAAAGTATTGACTGCCTTTTTAGCTGAACAAGTTGATCCGATTTGGGAAGGGGCTCTGTCATCACCTATCCATATAGATAAACATTTGAATGAAGAGAAGGCGGAAGGGGATGAGTATGCTTATTGGGTGAATTAGGGGGTGATTGTTAGACCTGCCTGCCGGCAGGCAGGTTGTTAGGTTTTAGGATTGTTCGATGGTTGGGATGATTCAAATATCTTAATCTCCAACTGTAGACAATTTTACGATCAATCCGTTAGGCAATCAAATAACTTAAATTATAGGTGACAAAAAATATTTAAACATAAGCACTATTGAAGCTTATAACTGGACATTTAAACAATCTGACAAACTCAACATTCCAAACAATCTTGTCCTTTAATAAATGGATAAAGAATGTAGGCCTTAATCTTGGCTGGAATCCTGACCAAATTAAAGAAGAGTTGTTTTCGATTGGCAATCCTGGTTTAAATGAAACAAAGCCTTTTGAAGTCGTATTGAACAAAAGCAATAAAACAATTACGGTTGACAAAGACGCTTCAATTATTGATGCATTGCTGCTGAATAATGTCAAAGTAGATTATACCTGTCTTCAGGGAACATGCGTCACTTGTATTACGAATGTAATCGAAGGGGATATTGACCATAGAGATGCCATATTAAGCGAAAAGGAAAAATTGATAAATAATAAAATATGTCTTTGTGTCTCTAGAGCAAAACATGATAAAATTGTACTGGATCTCTGAAGGTTTAAAAAATAATCAAACAATAAAAGTCGTAAGATGGAAGACGTTCACAGATACTCAATTATCAATCGCCATTTCCACCTTAACCAATTTCGGTATTTGTTTCTTCACATCGTAATACAAATCAACGCCTTTCTCAGTCAAATAAGGATAATGATATTCCCATATGGCTAACATAATCTCATCCATCCCAACTTTTTTTGTTCCACGAACTTCGCGTTCGATTAACCAAGAGTTTAAAATGCCCCAAACATTTTTTGCAAAGAAATGAAAACTGTCATCGTGAGTCTCAGGTTTCAATAATCCTTTACCTACGGCTAAGTACATGCCGTTTTTGGTAAAACTCATGACTTGATTCATTAATAGTTCATAGACTTCCTTTCCTTCAGGTACAAGGTTTATGACATCCAGTATGTCTCTATAAAAAAACCGATGTCCGATTTGAAACCGCAAGTAATTCTTGATCACACCCAAGTAATCTTCTGTTTCGAGAAAGTGCATGTTGGTCGAGCGCATATCTTTTGTCGATTCTTGAAGCATCACCAATACAGCGCGCATTAAATCTTTCTTGGTGCTATAGTGATAGGAAAGGTTTCCAGGACTAATGCCCGTATGTTTCGCGATATCTTGAAGCCTGACATTATTTACACCCGTTGTATTAAATAGCACTCGCGCACTTTCCAATATCTTTTGAGGCGTCTTCTTCATTTGTGTGTAAATCTTTAATCAAATCTACAAAATAAAAGAACCAAATACATTTCAATATTTAGGTTTTAAATCCTAAATTAGCAAAACCTAAATAGTGTACCTGATTAAATCTAATTAATACTATATGTCAAAACTCCTAAAGAAAATTGTATCTAATATTGTCCCTTCTCCAATTCAGCTTGACTTCGAAAAAGGTGGCGTTAGAACAATTCAAGAAGTCGCTCCATATCCGCCAGAGGTCTTCTGGGATAGTGAGGTGACCATTCATAAAACTGAGCAAGACGTTGAATTTGTCAGAACACCAGAAGAACGATTTGAAAATTTGCCCGGCTATGATTTTGTGGCAAATTATATTGACATAGATGGATTGCGTATGCATTATCTGGATGAAGGACCGAAAGATGGACAGATCATTTTGATGCTCCATGGTCAACCAGTTTGGTCATATCTATATCGCAAAATGATTAAAGAACTAGTCCCCAAAGGCTATCGATGTATTGCACCTGACATGATTGGGATGGGAAAATCAGACAAGCCAATAAAAGAACAGTTTCATTCTTATGATAAACACTGTGAGATGATCCTTAATTTTATTCATCAATTAGAATTGGAAAATATAACTGCCTTTGTGCAAGACTGGGGAAGCTTAATTGGAACAAGACTTGTCGGAGAAAATCCAGATTTATTTTCAAGAGTCGTTTTAGCAAATGGAGATTTACCCTTAATGACAGAGGAGACAAATCCCTTATACATCCCAAATCCTGTGGTTGTCAATCCAAAGATTAGTGGGTTTCAGGATATTGCAAAACATTGGCTTAAAGGATTACCTGACATGTTTCAGGCATGGATTTTATTTTGCCTGCAAAACTCTAAAAATTTTATTGGAGACATCATGCAACAATCAACAGTTATTACTTTATCGAAAGAAGAGATGGCGGCTTATAATGCGCCCTTTCCTTCCTTTATATACATGGCAGGACCACGGACTTTGCCCTCTATGAATGTCGGCATCATTGGTCAACAATTGCCAGCATGGGAAAGCCTTAAAACATTCGAAAAGCCTTTTATTTCATTTATAGGATTAAAGGATACTTTATTAGGTAAGCCAAGAATTCAGGAGAAGTGGATTAATTCTGTTCCAGGAGCGAAAGGGCAAGATCACGATCAGTTTGATAATGCAAATCATTTTATTCAGGAAGATCTTGGTGAAGTGATGGCGGAGCGCGTGGACCAGTTTATTTTGAAGAATCCTATTTGATGATCAAATGCAGGCTTGATACGTTACACTAGAACTTAAACAATGTCACTATCAATTATTATCTGGACCATTGCTTTCATTCTCTACGCTATCTTCTGGTTGTGGTATGTCGGATTTCGAAATCGGTTATCACAAGAGGAAGTAGATCAGTTTTTAAATAAGCTAAAGACATACCCACAATATCTGGATCAAGATTTGTCTGGCTTGCGGAGATTCTTAGAAAATGATACTGGTAAGAGTTTTGCAATGGTCAATAGTATTTCTTTAAAAGAGAAGCCCGACATGGTAGATGGTGTTAAGGAAGGAGATAGCTCTTTAAAGACTTTAATAAATTATCATAAATCATTCATGAAGATGATGTTGAAAAAAGGAGGAGTAGGCATATTTCAAGGTCGGGTGGCTGGGCGTTCTTTTGATGTCATTGGAATTGAGAATGCAGAAGAATGGCAAATATCGGGCATCAATCGATTCAGAAGTCGCAGGGATTTTATGGAGATATTGATCCATCCCACATTTCACGAAAAGCATGAATTTAAATTTGCTGCATTGAGTAAGAGTATCGCCTATCCTGTTGATCCTTGGTTTCAGTTGGGAGGCTTTCCGTTGACTGTAGGACTTATTTTATCATTGGCGGCAGCCATTTGTCATATCATATTTGTATAATTTTATTAATATGAATAAAGTACTTCCAGAAATAATCGACAATACATTTAAGGGGAATAAAATAGCACTATGGTTTTTTTACCTTATTAGCATTGTGACCATCGTCAGGAGTTGCATACATATTTTTAAAGATGACGGTGGCGCTCAGAGCATTGCTACAATACCATTGGATACCTACACAAATGGTGGGGCTGACGCTGTCATTTTTATTTTTGCGTATTGGGGTTTGAGTCAATTGATGTTTGGTCTGTTGCAAGGCATTGTAGCGTTGAAATATAAAGGTCTGATTCCCTTGATATATTTATTTCTGCTTTTTGAATATGTCGCGCGGTTTGGCATTTCACTTTTTAAATCAATAGAAACAACAGGACAAGCGCCTGGTGGAGTAGCTAATTATGTTTTACCACTATTATTTATCATCATGTTCTTTCTTTCGACTAAATCACATAATACCTAAAATTAACAGTCATGAAGCGATTTATTTTTATTTCTGCCCTTGTTGAATTAGTAGCAGGTACACTCTTATTTTTTGCCCCTCAAGTCGTACCTGATTTAGCAGAAGGAACGAGTAGTCATTTGGCTATGGCTAGAATGTATGGTGCAGCAGCATTGGGTCTAGGAGTCTTTGCCATTCAGGTGTGGCGCAATTTTGATAACAGGCCACTAGTTCGGGCCTTTTTGTTTGCATTTTTAATATTTAATTTAACAGCATTCATCGGTCTGTTTTCAAGTTTTTTAGCTGGGGTATTTGCTAATCCTGGTGGTGCTGTACTTCATTTAATCTTGGGATTATTTACTGCTTACTTTTTTATAAAAGATCGCTTTGGCCACTTCTCCAAGTTTAAAAAAATAGGTACAGGTATGGCTATTGTGTTTGGAACGTTTGGGACCCTACTATTCTTATTGCCAACCATTCTCCAACAAGCAGGACTACATCCAGATTACAAATTTTCTCAAGAATTTAATTTGTCTGGTAAAAAGGCTTTGGTCATCACAACTAGTCACGGCGTATTAAATGCTCCAGGTAAAACAACTGGAAAACCAACAGGTGTATTCGCTTCAGAAATGACAGTGCCGTATTATGAATTTCAAGAGGCTGGCATGCAAGTGGATGTGGCAAGTATCAAAGGAGGTGAGATTCCAGTAGATCCACAGTCCTTTCTATTTATGATTAAATCAAATGCGGATAAGCGATATCTAAAGGATGATGACTTTCAGGAAAAAGTAAAAAATTCTTTAAAAATTGATGATGTTGATTTTACAAGTTATGATGCGATTTGGTTGGCAGGCGGTTGGGGAGCAGCCTATGATTTGGGTCAGTCAGAAATATTAGGGGAGAAAATATCCAATGCCTATTATGCCCAATCTCCTACTATAGGAAGCGTGTGTCACGGGGCATTAGGACTGATACAAGCCAAAGATACCCTAGGTAATTTTCTGATAACCGGACGCAGCATGACAGGCGTGACGGATAAACAATTGGAGGAGCTTGGTATTACTGTCACACCTCTACACCCTGAAACCGAATTGAGAAAAAGAGGCGCAGATTATAAATTTAATTCAGGCAATCAAGATATTTTCCAAACCATTACAGTTGTTGATGAAGAGGAACGATTCGTCACTGGTCAAAACCAAAACTCCGGACACGAGACTGCCCAGAAAATGCTGGCCATTATAGAAAAGAAATCGGCGCGAGCTATCCTGGATTAAACCAATGACACATGGAAGGTAAAGACTTAATCATAGACACTATTTCTGATGCAAATAAATTTGGTCAGACCAATAATTGGAAATTTCAGATGGCCGTTTCTGGAATTAAACGAAAGGCTATACTTGCACGCCTTCCAATCATTTCGTCTTTAGTGCCTCAAAGCTATTTAACCTATGTCGGTAAAAAATTACCCGTCAACGGTTTATTCGCTCATGGAGGTGGACCAATTCATCCGGGCGGTACGATAGAAGCCGATAAGTGTTGCATACATCCCTTAGAATTGGATCTGGAAGATCCTGACTTTATAGCCAAAACATCTGGTGGTCTGAATATGATTTCTGATGACGAATTTGAACCGGCGTATCCTGATAAGATCATTGGAAATTTTACGGCCGCCAACCGTTTTTTGACGAACATATCAAGAGATTTTTTAGGAGCGACCATTGACCGAAAAGTCATTCCACAAAAAAATAATAAACAACGCGTTGAGGCATATTTAAAAAGTGTGATAGAATGTGACAAACTAGATCGTAAAATTATTTTAGAACAAACGGCCACTTTTGCATTTCGGTCTAATAAAAATCCAAAGGAGTGGCATGAACCGATCACAGACTCTATCCATGGCATCATGTTTTTCGAATGGGGTGTAAAAGGACAGCGATTTCCAGGAATTATCTTAGGAGGGACAGGGAAGTATGCAGGCGCTTCGGGTGTATTTTATAGAGAAAGATTATTGGCTCCAAATTTTGCTGGTGCAGAAACATTCAGAATTACATTTCCTGGATTGCCAAGACCGGATTATTGGCCAGAATAAATGTTTAAATTAGTGCTGACTAAAATTGCCTTGATGCTTCGCTTTCTATTTTTTGGAATACTATGCTTGACATATCAATCCATGGTTTTATCTCAATTAAGTAAAGATGACAATTCTCATGAAAGGTCGCCAAACATCGTACTCATCCTTGTCGATGATGCAGCCTTACAAGACTTTGGCATCTATGGCGGAGAGGCAGCTACTCCTCACATCGACGCATTGGCCCATCAAGGCACTTTGTTTACTCAATATCGTGCCTCACTGATGTGTGCTCCTTCAAGAGCCATGTTGATGACGGGTTATGATAGTCACCTTACCGGAGTACCTAACTTGCCTATATTTACCCCACCAGAATATGCATCCAGACCTGGTTATGAAGGCATTCTTAATGATAAGGTAGAAACCATAGCCACAAGGTTGAAACGCCAGGGTTATCGAACATACATCACTGGCAAATGGCATTTGGGACATACGGATGCTACGTTACCTAGTCGCAGAGGTTTTGATCGCACATATATATTGGATGCTTCTGGAGCAGACAATTACCAGCACAGACCGTATCTCCCAACTCAGTCTTCCAAACCACCATGGTACAAGGATGGCGAACTAGTAGATCTACCTGACGATTTTTATTCTTCTAAAAATCTGGTTGATGAGATGATTCAATTTATGGATGAAGAAGACCAAAAAGAAGATCCCTTTTTCTCCTTTATTTCTTTTCAAGCCATCCACATCCCTGTTCAAGCACCAAAGGAATATACGGAAAGGTATATTGAAACTTATGAGCAAGGTTGGGACGTCATTAAAAAACAACGATTTGAAAAAGCGAAGCAACTGGGTCTTATTCCAGAACAGGCTGCAATGGGTACTATGCCGCGTGGATTAGAAAATTGGGATGACTTAGAGCTTGACCAGCAACGATTCATGGCAAAGGCAATGGCCGTGAATGCAGGTATGCTCGAAGCTATGGATGAGCACATCGGAAGGTATATTAATTACTTAAAACAAGAAGGCAAATACGACAATACCGTATTCATGATCACCTCAGATAATGGACCAGAAGCGAGCGCTACAGGAGATGTCAGATCGATGCAACTTTGGCTTAAGTATGCTGGATACAATAGGGATTATGACAGTCTTGGTGAAGAAGGATCTTATAATTTCATCGGACCAGAATTTGCAAGTGCTTGTGCAGGACCAAGTTCATTTTTTAAGTTTTATGCTGGTGAAGGCGGCCTGAGAGTTCCACTGATCATATCAGGTAATGGGCTTCCTCATGGCGAGTCGGAAAATGCCTTTTGCAGAGTGACCGATATAGCACCAACGATATTGTCTTTAGCAGGAATAAGCAGTCCTAAGTTGGCTCCTGCTGGACCTATGACTGGAAAAAGTCTATATCCTTTATTACAAAATACCCAGGAACAAGTCTATGAGGATGACGAACCTATAGGCATAGAAGCTGCTGGACATGGAGCTCTTTATAAAGGCGATTATAAAATAGTTAGAAATGGCCGACCATACGGAGATGGCGAATGGCGACTGCATAATCTAAGTGTGGATCCAGGCGAGACAACAGACCTTTCCAAAACAGAGCCAAATAAATTTGCTGAAATGATTCGGGATTATGATGACTATACTAAAGCGTATGGTGTGTTGGAAATGGGCATCAACTATGAACCATTAAATGAGATTCAGAATAAAATGGTGGCGAGAATTGGGAAGGCAATAAGACCTTGGTTGGCGGTTATCGGAGTGGGTTTAGTCTTGTTGTTCGGTTATAGGGCTTATAGGAGAAAGGCATTTTAAATGGATGGACCACCTCGTTCCCACTATACAGAGGGACCACTCCTCCAATGGCGGAGAATTTTCAAGAGTCATCCAACTTGTAATGTCACTCCACCTTCACAAAGCTGGTCGTATGAAACACTCCATTCCCAATCAACCGAATATAATAAGCCCCGTCACCTAAAGTATTGGTTTGGACATTTATTGCATGGAGTCCCTTTTGATGGAACACATTGTCACGCACCACTCTTACCAGCCGACCCTGTTGATCTATGATTTGAATACTGACAGGCAAACCCTTCTCCAATTGAAATTCGAGAAATAGCTTATCATTTACAGGATTAGGTGAGACTGGAAACAATTGACCTTTGGACTCAGAATCTAATTCTGCTACAGCAGTCGTACTATTCCCGAATGAAACAAATTCATCACCTTCTTTATAGTCTGTAAACAGAATTGGTAAATAATACATTTCATCTTCTGTTCGCTCTCCCCAGCTCATAAATTGGGGCGGGTTATTTGGATTGTTAGGATTATCTGATGTGTTGTCATAGGTTGCAAAAGCGTGTACTTTAGAACCTGCTGGTGCCACTTTGTATTCATCAAAGAAATAAGATCCTTGCCAATTGAAATCCCATTCTGGAATACGAATTAAATTTTCGATAGTACCATCTGGTTTTTCCAAATACACTGTCCAGTTTTTACCAAGTAAATGCATGTGTGGTGCAATGGCAATCAAACTCAAATCTCTGGGGACTTCCCAGATGCCATGAAATTCAAATTCTTCTTCTGGTAGAATGAAAAATTGACGGTTCACTAAAACTCCAGGTAATGGGACCATAATGTGCGACTCCAAACTCCGCTCAATTTCTTCTGTTTCGTCTGCGAAGAATATATTGACAGTGGACAAATCAGATTCATCTTTGGCCCAAGGTGCATAGTGGAGCTGCACAGCTATATCTGCACCTGCTTGTAATATTTGACCGATACCATCAGGATAAATCGTTGCTTGTGCTCCTGGTGCGTATCCTTGGAATTGTTTTGCTGATAGTAATTCTATGTTGTCTGAATCATCGCCAGCGAAACTACCAAAACCTTCATAACCGTATTCAGGCGTCAAGGCATCTTGTGCTCGAGCTATGCCTTTCGCATCTTCAAAGATTAAGGCATGGTGTACGATTTGTCGATTGCCAGCTCTAAACTCCACTGCTTTAACCACTTTATCTTCTGTGAGGCCTGTTGGTAAAACAAACCATCTGTATTCATCTTGATTATTGCCTTTATGCACATGCGCTTGTGCCATTGATAACACTAAGTCAGGTTCTCCAAGCGCGGAGCCATCAGGAAATTCTGGAAATTCGGCTTCGCGATTTGGACTACCTTGGGGTGAGCCATTGTCTACCCAGTCGCCTATCATTTTTATTTCGTCGTCTGTTAAAAATGATTCACCTTGAAATCTTGAATAGTTTGGGTCTGGTTGCCAAGGTGGCATGTATCTTTCTTCCGTCACTCGCTTGATTGTGGCAGACCAACTGTTGACTTCTTCATAATTGGTAAATGCCATTGGGCCAATTTCACCATCGCGATGACAGACACCGCATTTATTATAGATAATTTCAGAAACTTCTTCAAAGGTTTGCGCACTCAAGCCAACTACAAACAAACTCAATGAACAAATAAAAACCATTCTTAAATTAATCATATAAATCATTTAAAATCCGAATAATGGATGTAACATCCTATTGATTCAGTTTGTGTGTAATTAATATCACCTTTCTGCAAATTAAGGAGAAATTTTTCTAAATCGTGATTCGTCACTACTCGTCTTCGATTACCTAAAGAAACATAAGCATTATCAATACGTCCACGATAAAGGACTTTTTCATCTTGATTGACGACAAACACTTCAGGTGTAAGTTTAGCATCAAGTTTTTTCGCTAAAGATTTGAAATAATCTGTTTGTGTCGGAATGTCCAATTTATAGTCTTTTGTGAATGCTTCTATCTTTTCTTTCTTTGAAGAAAAATTCGGAAATACGCCAATAAAATTAATTTGCTCAGAAGCATATTCATTTGACAAACGATTAATGTCATGAACATAATACCTGCAAATCGGACATTCTTCAGACATGAAAATATAAACAGTATAGGAATCCTTTTCTACAGGAATTACAGCTGGTTCTGCAACAACACTATTTTGCAAGAAGAAGAAAAGTAAAAAATAGAGCATTAATTCCTATATTCTGCTTACAAATTACAACATGGCTTACTCAGAAACAAGGGCAACCGAAGTATTGGCTAAATTGGAGACACTTGGGACTATTCGAACCAAGAAAATGTTTGGTGCTCTTGCCATTTATTGCGATGACGTATTATTTGCAGCAGTAATGGATGATGAATTTTGTTTGAGAGCAAAAATACCAACACTTGAACAAGATTTCCTAGCTATAGAATTTGTTAGGCATGAACTTCCAGGAAGAGATTTGAAAATGCCTTATTTCGACATTCCAGATCAAATAGTAAATTCAAAAGCACAATTTCATAAGCTGTGCAAAAAAGTAATACAAACCATAAAGGACAATACCTAATCTGTTCAATAACTAGAAGTCACAATATATGCGTGAACATGGATTGTGATTCTACTGTAAATCCAGCAGTCAACTCAATATTTTGAACCACATTAAAGGAGATGTTTTGTTAGCTAGAGATTAGAATTTAAATTACGAAAACCTACTTTAATCCTAATTATTTCAAGACATTTGTTTTAATACACGAATTACATCTAACGATATACTTAAATACTAGAATAATAAATTGTGTTTTAGCATATGTCTGAAGGTCGTAACTTTGTTATCCACCTAATACAAATTAAGAATGATAAACGTAAAAGACTTATGGATTGGAGATTTAGTATTTGTGTCCGGCAAAAAGAAAGTTGGGTCTTTTGAGGGTACAGGCGCAAAAGGTCTTGCTTTTGTCAAAATTGATGGTAAAATGCATTTAATAAATCCAAATGAACTCACTATTCATGAAGAGAAAGAAGTGGAACCAGAATTAATATTAGAAGAGACCAAAATAAAGCCATACAAAGAGTTCAATTCTGAAATAGATTTACACATGGAGGTCCTGAACCCTTATATGACAGAAACAAATCCATTGCATATCCTTCAATATCAAGTGAAGCAAGTTGAGTTATTTTTAGAATCGGCAATTCAAAGAAGAAGGAACACATTGAAAATTATTCATGGTAAAGGAAGTGGTCAATTAAAAGAGGAAGTCCATCATCTTTTAAAAGGGAAAAAAGAAGTTGCTCATTATCATGTCATTAATGAAGGTGGTGCCACTGAAGTGTATATAAGGCCGTAGTGTGAAACTCTAACTCCCACAAAGTAAAAAGGGGCAATGTCCTAAAACATCACCCCACTTACTAAACAAAAAGTCAGTTAAGACTTGATTTATCTTAGATGACTAGTTAACAGTTTGCTCAACCATAATTTCTACTTTTTCTCCACTTGCTTTAGCTGCATCATCTTTACCCATGCCTTTGAAAGAAATCTGCTTTTTATTTACGCCTAAAGTCACCAACATATCTCTTACCACCTCAGCTCTCATTTTTGTAAATTCTTTATTTTTTTTATTACTATCACCATCAGTCGAATGTACTTGTACTTGGATTTTTGCATCTGGCAAAGACTTCAATGCATTCGCTAATCCTTCAACTTCATTTTTAGAAAAATTAGTAATCTTATGAGATTCATCATCGAATACTATTCGCGATAATGAATAAGTAGACCCCACTTTTTCTTTTGATTTAAACAATCCGGTAAATACATCCTTAAATGCGTCTGCTGTTTTTGTGGCAGCTCCACCTATTGCTTTCCCAATTTTACCAACTAAACCAATTTTCTTTCCACTAGCATCAACATAACTACCATCTTTTTCTGAAAATTCTCCAGCCTTCGCAATAATCTTACCATTAGCATCAACAAGGTTCCCGTTGGCATCTATTGTAAGACCAGTGTTATTGGATGTTGTATCATCTTCAACTTTATCCATTGGTTTTGCCGTTGCAGTTGCTGTGCTAGTTGTTGTTGTTGTTGTTGTTGTTGGTTTAGCAACATTATCCATTTTCTTTTCAGGCATTTTTTCCATTCGTTCTTTCTTATCTGCTTTAGGCCCTTTGTGACCTTCCTTTTTATTGCCTTTCCCTAAGAAAAACCAAGCTGCAGCCGCCAGTAACAATAATGGCAATAGAAATTTCAACCAACCCATTCCACCACCTGATTCACTTTTAGTTGAGGCATGTCTAGTCTCCGCTACAGTTGATTTATTTTCTACGACTTTATTAGCAGCAACATGATCCTTAAAAATTCCTTTTTGAGAATTTAAATATGTAGCCAACTGTTCATCAGAATAATTTTCTTTGGCAGTTAATTTTGATACGGCACTTAATGCTAAAGGTGCTAAAGATTGGGTCAACATATTACTTTTACCGTTTGCAAGTCCAACAGCTTTAGAAATATTACCTAGCAGATTGCTTTTTGAAGAGCCAAATAAAAAGTCGACAACCCGTATACCAGTTGATAAAAATGAATCTTTCTTGTCTTTAGTGTTTGCACCAAGAAGCATAGAAATAGCATTTGTACCAATATTCTGCTCTCCAATAAATTTCCTCAAAGCAGAAGCATTTTGCGTAGTGTCTCCGCGATTAATAATTCCTTTTAAGATTGTCGGAAGTGCTGACGAAATTGCTGATTTTGTTACTGAAGAATTTTCTCCAATCAAAGATCCAATACTTGAAATCGCTTCATCAGAGATTTGGTCCTTAACGTAGGACATTAAATTAATTGACATTGTAACTTATTTGTGTTTAATAATATGAGTAGACTGTTGTTAGTCCAATTATGAGACGCACCAAACCCTACCAAACCACATTGTCTCTAAAATAATTGAGTTACATCTACTATTTACTTTCGTTAATAAAATGCCATTAATCTAATTATCCTATTTATTGAATTTCATTTAACAAGTATTCGTTTATATTCGCTTAAAACCCTAAACAAATAGTTATGGCTTTCGAATTTCACTCAGAATTAGTAGATAAATACACTGAATTAAAGTACAGTCTACTAGATGCACAAACCTTTAGTCAAGAACACTTTGGTTTTCCACCTATTTATTACAAAATAATGGAGACTGACGACGTACGTGTAGGTGCATACAAAAAAGCCTTTCAACAATATAACTTCAAAGACAAGATCGTATGTGAAGCTGGTGTCGGAACACTAGCTCTTACTCAGCACTTTCTTGATGATGTCAAAAAAGCATATCTCATTGAGAACAATCCTGACTTAAGAGATTTTATTGAACAAAAAATTGAAGAAAATGGATGGCAAGATAAAGTTGTCTTACTCTTTGATAATGCCATGACTTTAGAATTGCCAGAACAAGTTGATTTCATCGTTGGTGAATTAATGAGTATTTATTGTGGCAATGAATACCAAGTACAGATTTTCAAACACTTAAGAAAATTCCTAAAGCCTGGGGGTAAATTACTACCAGAGCGGATCGTAAATATAGGTCAATTAGCCTTTGCAGAATTTGATCAACACAAACATTATCCAATCAATTTTACCAGACATTTACCTGAGCAATTGTCTCTTCAACAAGAAATAAATACTATCGACTTATATAGTGAAGAGGTATTGCGCATTCAAAAAAATATACAAATTGTTCCCATTATGTCTGGAACCGTAAATTCTCTTTATATGCATTCTTTTGTACAAGTAGCTGAAGGGTGCAATTTTACAGGGACAGATAGTTTGATGCCGCCTACAGTTTGCAAACTTGAAAAAGAAGTAAACGTCCATCAAGGTCACCCAGTAACTCTTCATGTTGATTTTGGATATGGGACAAGTTTAGATGAGGCTAGGTTTTGGGTTGATGTTTAGATTGCTAGTAAGCTAAATTTTAGGTTGAGTAATTACAATGTCAAATCCAATGATGTCTCGCCACGCCTCCTTATGAGGATCATCCACATAAAATGGTGTGACATAATGCCATAAGTCGTTACCGTAATGTTTTTCTTCTCCTGTGTCAGCTTGAAATAGAAATTCTCCGGGTTGTAATTCTCTTTCAAATAGAGTCACCATTGAGCCATCAGCCAACTTTTCTAACACTTGACTTTTGGCACCAGTAATGTTTTTACGATTGATGACGCATGCTGATACGATAAAGTCTGCACCATCTTCATGCGCACCTTCAGGTGAATTGTTTCCTGGAATATGTTGTCTGGCTTTGACACTCATGAAGTGAGCAGTAATTTCCATTTGCTTAATGTCAACATGAGGAGTCACCTTCTGAGCGTACTCTGCTATTTTAAGTATGAAAGAACGAAATAGATCATTATTTACAATGTCGTCTTTTGTTTGTGCAAAGATTCTTGGCAACGATCTCAAATCTTCTTTTTCAACTGCTTGTGTAAAGGGTTTTGGTTCTATTCGGTGAAGTGATGTTTCAGATCCGAGGCTTAATTCAAAAGAACAAACAGATCGACGACGCCACGGTTTTATTTCCAAACATTTTTTTAATAATCGCTTATCTGTTGTTAAAGAAGAAAGATAACTTTCTTGGTCTTGCTTATTATTGGAATAATATTCGCTGAAGGAGTTGAGTGGAATATCTACCTGATGTTCTTGCAATAATTCTAATTGCTTTCGTTTGACATCATAATAGTCCCAATCCATTGATTCAAATGAATTGGAAAATTGATTTACAAATGCGGTTGAATCTATATTAATGTAATTAAGATCTGCACATAAAATAGGAGAATAAACAGGTACATTCCTTCTTTGAGAAATCTCTTTTTCAGTAATAGCTAACATATACCTAAAGATGTTAGAATTTACTGCACTTTACAAATGAAATTACCTTAAGTAATCTCGCCACCACAACTGCTCCCTGCTCCTGCTGTACATCCATAGCAATGCTGATTAAGTACAATTGATCTCTTAGCTAGTGCATCGAAATCAAAATTATCTATATGGGTATGAGGTGAAGCGACTTTAAGATCTAACATTTGATTAAAATCACAATCATATATATAGCCGTCCCAACTTATAGACAATGTATTGCGACACATAAGACCATCTATAGTCATCGGATTATACGCATCAACGAGAGATTGCATATAACTTTCGTAATTTCCAGATTGTAATAAATAATCCAAAAAACGACTGATCGGTAAATTCGTAATCGCATACAGACTATTGAAATCAATATCGTATCTGCTTTTTAATTGGCGTTTAAACTCACCTTCTAATGTCTCTTGCGAACTTGGTAAAAAGGCACCAGAAGGATTGTATACTAAATCGAGAATAAGACCTGTGCCTTCTTTACCATAACCAACATCATTCAGCTTTTTCAGCGCGGCAATAGAGTCTTCAAAAACGCCATCTCCACGCTGGTTGTCTGTTCTACTTTTTGTAAAATATGGCAAAGAAGAAACCACCTGTACATTGTTCTTCTTAAAGAAGTCAGGTAAATCATGGTACTTTTTATTGGCCATGATAATTGTCAGGTTACATCTGTCGATTACTTGCACACCGTTTTGCGCACATTGCTCCACAAACCATTTGAAATGAGCATTCATCTCAGGTGCTCCACCAGTAATGTCGACAGTTGGGATTTTATATTTTATAATAATGTCTAAGCACTTTTCCAGGTTCTCTCTAGACATATTCTCCTCCTTTTTATCAGGACCCGCATCCACATGACAGTGAGCACAGGTTTGATTGCAAAGCTTGCCAATATTAATTTGGAAAATTTGCAAAGGCGAAGGTGTTAATGTCTCATGACCTAAGTCCTTTATTTTTTGAGTAAAGCTGTCAAACTGCTTATCAGTCATCTCTTTACCATTCAGCACATTCAATTGAAAAAAAGAATCAGCTAATTGGTCAGCTCTAGCCGATAGTGATTTACCTTTTTGTTTAACTCCCATAATTTACATTGTCATATCTTTCACGTGATTCATCATTTGAACGCTATTGACCAAGCTTGCACCAGATCTGATGGCTGCCGCCACGTGTACAGCTTCCATCATTTGTTCCTCATCAGCACCTTTCTCTAAACAACCACGTGAATATGCATCAACGCAATATGGGCATTGGACAGTATGTGCTACAGCCAATGCAATCAAGGCCTTTTCACGTTCAGTCAATGCTCCTTCTTTGAAAACAGTTCCATAATAGTCGAAAAATTTTTCTCCCATTTCTTTTTGGAATTCTGTGATATTACCGAATTTCTTCAGGTTTTCAGGATCGAAATAGTTAGTTACAGGCAAATCTTTAATATTTTATTTATGCAAATCTATCCAATAGAATTATATAGTTTGATTTACAATACACATTTGTAAGAGAAGTGACAGTTAAATACTTTCTAGACTATTGCAATTGATGAGCAGATAAAAGTAAAAGGTGCAAAGTAAAAGCATTTCTAAATTTCATTATAAGAAGCATCGGTCAAATTCATTAGCCCTTTTGTCTAAGTGGAACTATCGTTTATCTAAATCAATAGCATATACCTAAGATTATTATGTATATTAGCTTGTATGAATTCTAAACTATTTAGAGGAAGTCTCGATACTATTGTACTCAAACTATTGAGAGACAAAGGCAAAATGTATGGATACCAAATAGCCAAAGAAGTAAAGCTGATTTCAGAGGGTCGCTTTAGCATCACTGAAGGCTCACTATATCCTGCATTGCACAAGCTTGAAAGGAAAGGTTATCTAGATACAGAATATGAGCGAGTCGATAATCGCCAACGTAAATATTACAGACTATCTCCTAAAGGTAAAAAAGCTGTAAAAGAAGAAATAAAAGAAATGAAATCATTTCTCACCGGTCTATCATTAATCGTCAATCCAGAAAATTAAACCTATGCATTCTCAAGAAACATTAATCAGAGATATAAATCACATTGTCACCAGTCTCGAAATTGACCATAGAGATCTCACTGAAGAGACTAAAGATCACTTACTTTGTCTAGTCGAAGATAAGATGGAGTTAGATGGCTATACGAATCATAAAGAAGTATTGCAATCTTCAAGATACGAGATTATGGACCTTGTTCAACACGCAAAGCGGACCATTGAGCAGCACAAGCGGACAGATTTATTATCTATGATGGTTAATTCTGTTAAAGGTGAATCTTTTATGATTTGTATGAGCTTTGCAGCTATTATCTTTGTTATGTATCTGAATATGGGGTTTCGCTGGGCCCCAGATATTGAGGCAGCTGCGTTCGTATCAGGTGTGTTATTCCTTATAACTAGAATACGAATAAGAAGTCGTCGAAGAGTACCAACAAACAGCTATGCGAATCAAGTGATTAGACGATATGCGATTTTTCCATTTATAGCTAATCTTGGGTTATTCACCTTCGTCCTTATGATTACAAAATCTATGTACCACCGCTTAGATGGTTGGTATTTAGAATTTCTCACTTCAATACCTATTGCTATTGCAGCTATATTTGGCGGTATCTTTTTGAAAGTATTGATTGATGCGTATTACCATATACCAAAAATGGTTAAAGATCAAAATAAGCTAGATAAGGCGCTGAAGGAGATCGGGTATGCGTAATATCTATTAGAAGTATATACTATGCCATAGTATCTAGATTGCGTAACTTGATCTGCCTAGTACAAAAGGATTAGTTGGGTTGGTCGAATCTTTATTAGAATTGAACTAATAAAAAAGACTGTACCAAAATAAACCACATTTAGTTGAGGTCATAGTTGTGACAGAATGTTTCGTATCGTAATCTGTTTGTACATTTGATCTCAAAATCAAAATCAATGGCGTCTATTTTACGATTTAGTCTTTATATTGTTATCCTCACATTTGTTGCTTGTCAGTCAAAAAAATCGATCACCTCACAAGAAACAGTCACCAACAACTCAATGGCAATTGATTATCCCGAAGCAATGGATAAAATATTTGCTCACCACGGAGGTTTAGATCTTTGGAAAAAACAAAAGGCAATCTCTTATGCGATAAAAAAAGAATCAGGAGATGAAAACCAATGGATAGATCTTCAAGACAGAAGAGAACGTATCGAAGCACCAAACGTGACAATGGGTTATGACGGCGCTAATTTTTGGATGGAATCAGATACGACATATAAAGGCAATCCAATCTTTTATAAAAACCTCATGTTTTATTTCTATGCGATGCCATTTGTTGTTGCAGACCAAGGCATCATATATAATGAAGTCTCACCGTTAGAATTTGATGGCAAATCATATCCAGGCATGAGAATCTCCTATGAACCAAGTGTAGGTGTTAGTCCTGAAGACGAATATTTTATTCATTACGATCCAGATACAGGTCAAATGGTGTGGCTAGGCTACACAGTAACCTACTTTTCTAAGGAGAAATCAAAGAAGATAAAATGGATTCAATATAACGACTGGCAAACAATAAACGGCTTAAAGCTGCCTAATGCTTTGTCATGGTACAAAACGGATAACAACAAGCCAACAGAACTTAGAAATACTGTACAGTTTGGAGATGTGACTCTCAGCACCAAAAAGTTTGATGACAGCAAATTCCTAAAGACAGTCGGGGCATCAATCGTAGAAGAATAAATAAAACTTGTAGTGTTTTTGTAGCAACTTAAACTCAACACAAGCATTCATTTTAAATTTATGCAATTTATTAACGGCTGTTAATTGAATAGCATATAGTACTGAATATCAATTATTTACAAAAAGAATACACCAACAAATTTGTAGTGTTTTTGTAGAAACTTGTAGATATTTTGTCTCAATTCTGTCAACCTACTTGACTAGCAATATAATTCTGTAGTATATTTGTAATGTCAATTCAACTGACACGAGCGTCATTTTAAAAACTAAATTACCGTACTTAAAAAGTTAATAAAATGATCAAGTCATTAAACCTTAATTCAGAAAACATTATCAACACAATCCAAGTTTGTAGCATCTTCGCGATGGGAGCATTTTTTGTTCTTTCTCAAACTTTCGGATAGTCTGTTATATTACCAGATTCTTTGACAACCTTAATTTTATCAAGGCTCTATCGGTTCGCGCAGCCTGAATTCAAATTAACAGAAAATAAAAGATCAACTAAAGAATCACGCCTTTAACTATTTTTAGTCCTAAAAACTGACAAAACCCTGATCTAAAAACCACATTCTTTTGAATAGTGGTTTTTTTTATACCTTAAACCGTAATCTGAAATATTTGAATTCTCCGAGATCTAATAAGACTTAGACATTTTCTGATTGACCAGAATCGTAAAATCAGCAATTCCTATATTTTCTTCTTCTAAGACATTGATCTGGGCTTGTTCTCTACAAGCGATTGTTAGGATGGATAAATGTGGTGCATATCGATTCAAATACCAGACAATTCCTTCATAATTTTCAGAATGATAACTGCCATTTATGTGTAGCATTTTCTGGGTAGAATCGATCGATGTAGAAATAAAATAAGCCATTGTCGCATCCTTTATCGCTTGCGCTTTAGGCAAATTTTCATTTACATGAGAAGGGTCGTCAAACATGGAAAATATATCCTTATACCCTGGCAAGTTTTCATCATACGCAATTGGTAATTCTGGAAACCAAACCTTTTCTTCATCCGTAAGATCATCTAAAGCTTCAAACCCTTCTGAATATACAGCACCAGCATATCTTCTAGGTACATTTGTCCCGACTACCGCAATTGAATTCTCTTTTGAAAAATCAACTAGTGGCTTATAATCTGTATCATAATTATTCCACAACCTTGCCGCGCTATCCAATTGTTCATACGTCAATTCTCCAGCCAAATATTTTTGTAAATGCTCATCATCATCTCGCTCTACCATTTCTAAACCTAAGACCAGATTTTCAGTAGAATCAAGGTCTGCTAATAATTCCATCTCTAACCAATGGCAAATCGGATTGTCATGCATCTCACCAAAGAGGATAACATCTACTTTTTTGGCTTGCTCCAATACTTGATCATAATGTACAAAAACACTATCGAGTGCTGCAATTTGGTAAGCAGCTTTATGCTGAGCAATACCTAAATGATAAGAAAACAAACAAATGAAAATTAGACATGGATACTTCATATTGGAAATATAGCAATTCCATGGTATAATGACAGTCGATTCAATGTGTATGGACAATGATGAATAATTACCATATTGTTGTCTCGCTGTAGCTTTTTACAGCTAAGCAAATAATCAAATAGATAGAAATGGGGATAACCTATCTTTTTTGGCTTTTGATCTGTTCTTGAGAAACTTTGAATGATTCCATTTCTCCTTCACCATTTACAATGTTTACTCTGTAATTAATGGAGTTGTCAAATACTTTCGGAATAAAAAAATTAGTATTCGGTCTCACAGTATATATAATTTCATCAGTATCATCATTTATGACTTGAACTACAGATTCTTTTTCAAGTTCATACTGTCCTACATACCCTGTAGTCGTTTTCCCATAGTTATCTAGTTTATGAATACGCACAGGCCAATCTTCAAATGGCTGACCTAATTTACCTTCCCATCGCGGCCATACCGCAAGCTCTATTTCATTAGTCTCCATTTCGTAGGTGATGATTGAGTAACCTGGAGCTTTATCGTAAACAAATGCTGGTTCTCTTTCTATATCGTAAGGGTTGGCAATCCCCATCACGGTAATCTTATTCCCAAAACCATCTTCATAATCGCCAGAATATCGTTTGTCAGTCGTATTAGAAGTAGACTTCTCGGCTGGAAACCATCTTCTCGGCCAGAGATTAGCAACTGCTGGTGTAGCTAGCCAAAATCCAGCATCACCATAATCGTCTATCCCGTAACGACCTGTAGAACCTAAGTGTTGATCACCAGTCAGATGAAGTGAAAACGATTTGCGAATAATGCGAAGTGCGTCATCCCGTTTATTCTGAGGCCAAGCATTTGAATCAAAATCCGCAACAGGTCTGTCGTCTTCAGGATACTCACCTTTGCGATATCGAGGTAAGCCAGGCACATATTTATCATGCCATATATCCGCTGGTAATGTGGCAATATTACAAAATGGCGATTGAGAAATGACCGTTTTAAAAATGACACCCTCTGACCAGTTTGCAGCCCAAGTTTTTAAAAAATTTTCTTGACGTTGTCCTAATAATTCTGCAGAAGGATGGAAAGCTTCTGATTTGGGATCCCAACTCGTATTTTGTGGCCATCCATTTTCTATCTCAGCATTTGGAAAAAACTGTTTTGGCGCAGATTTCCACATTCGATCTGCGAGCACAGCAAACGATACACCACGATAATTAATGTTTGTGTGATAAACAGTGATGCCTTGCTCAATAGGATCAGTATCGGATGATTTGGGTAAATAACCAGTCTGTGTCCGATGTACCATGTTTACAAAATCTGGTGGCTCTTTGTATCCTCCACTATCTTGAGCATCATATCCATACCCCCCAGACACATCAGCTGCTTTGCCGCCATTGCCCCATAAATTACCGTGAAAGACATCGTGGTCATCTGGAATAATTACAGACGGAGTGCGTCTCAGCAACTCCCCAAAACTCCAGCCAAAGACGTACCATTTGCGTAAATAATCAAGCTTACTATTTCGCTCTACACCATACTCCCCTACTCGTTCGTATAATTGATCACCATGAAAACTGATAAAGTCTGGATTATGAGAAATGACATTATTAACTAAATCTTGATGAGGAAACCCTCGATCGTCCACACAAGACAATACAGCTTGCACTAGTTTATTTGATGGATTATTATGTCTAATGATGCCTGCTTGTCTGTACTCATTTCCTTCCGAAGACATGTATCTCACCTCGTATTTTCGATCCTCACTCAAATCAAGATTAGGCAAGTGAAATAATGCATTTTGTCCTGTTTCGTCAATGCTCGCTGTTTGACTGAATTTTCCATCAATGAATAAATCAGCTTGTCTGTCACCATTTCCAAGAGGAACAAATTGACTGCTGATATTCACTTGCTGATCTGATACAGAATACTGACTCCAGAGAATAGGTCCAAAAGCTCGGTCAGGATAATTATTAATGCGGTCTCCTTCTATCCATAAATTCTGAAAGCTAGCAAAGGTATTTCCACCCACACTTTTATTTAAAGATGGTAATTCATCATATTCAGGTCTATCTAATCTGTAATCAAAGGCCTTTGGTATACTCTGAGAAACGGTCAACGCCATTAAACCAGTTATCCAACTTTCATGAACTGGCACGCTAAAAGTCTCTAGTTCTTGACCTTCATTTTTTAATGATACGGAAAGAAGATATACATTATCATCATAAAAACCTTCAAAAACTAGTGTCTTCACATCTCGCATTTCGTGTGTGTTAGGCCTTTCTGTCTGAGAAAAATTTCCCACAAACAATTCGCCTTTGGTTGTTATTCCAGCGCATATCCCTTTACCTTTTATTGCATCATCTCTGTAGTCATTAAACTGTCCTTGCAACCCAAGCTGTATACCTACCCAACCCACATCATTTAAATTTTCATTCACACTGACATCTTGATTTGTAAAGTCTTGCAAGAATGCTACATCCACGCTTATTCGAAACCCTTCTCTATCTCTAGTTGATAATTCCTTGGTAAGAATCACAGCATTTCGATCACCTCCAGATACAATATTTTGAATTTTACCACCCTCTTGTTTCCAAGATTGCAAGGGATTTAACCAGAAATCATTCCCAGCCCACTGCCTTTTGATTTGAGGATTCTTTGACCATTGAGAGAAAGAGGTAGGTGTATCAACGAACGATGTATTTGAATCTGATACAGTTGGAGTCTCTTTAGTTGGTTGATTAGTATCTATAGTTTTACATTGTGAACACACCAATGCAATAATTATAAAGTAAAATTTGTGCATAGTCATTAGAGTACTAAACTATAATTTATGAATTCTAAAAAGAATAAACTGGTATTTGCGACTTTTATATTAAAAGTTGACCTCTGTAGTTAAATAGAAATTCTTTTGATTTAGAAGTCAAAAGACTACTGTCCTCAACTCAATTATTGGACAGAAGATATTATGGCATACTATAATATGTTGGCATAACCTAGAGCAAATTGAAAAACCATTAGGAACGATAAAATTTTATAAAATCTTGCCTTTTGACCGACATGTGGTCATATTGTAGAGAACATATTATTAAAAATAGCAATATGAATGCTCTTTTTTCGGATATATATTTCTATCTTTGATGCGAAGGATATGATAAAGACTTTTTTCACATTGCTTGTACTTATTTGCTCCGTATCATTATATGGACAGGACTTTGCGTCAATTGATAACAGTAATGTGAAGGTAAGCAAAGAGCTACATAAAGACCTTTCTATCTATCCCAATCCAACAACAGACTTTTTTGGTGTCAAACATGATGAAAACGTAAAGAAAGTTATCGTATACAATTGGATAGGAAAGAAAATCCAAAGCTTTGACCATCGCAAAGGAAATATGTATAACGTAGAAAATCTTGAGAAAGGCATCTACATTGTACGTCTATTCGATGAACAAGATAAGCTATCAAAAGTAGTTCGACTCCACAGAAACTAATTCCACACATTCAACTTTCCCTAAACTTATTTAATCTTCTCATTGTTCTATCAGTATGCGTATATCTATATTTAGACGAGCTCATTTTAATGCTGCTCACAGGCTTCATAATCCAAATTGGTCAGACGAAAAAAATGCTGAGGTTTATGGTCTTTGTAATAATGAACATTATCATGGACACAATTATGATCTCATCGTCCGTGTTACAGGAGAGGTAGACCAAGAGTCAGGCTATTTAATGGATTTAAAAGTATTAAGCGATATTATTAAAGAGCATGTAGAGAATGTTTTTGATCACAAAAATCTAAACCTCGACATTCCATATTTTAAAGATGTCATTCCTTCTACAGAAAACTTTTGCTATTTAATTCATAGTATTTTGGATAAAGAAATTGGACCAGATAAAGACGTACAAATAACCTTGTATGAAACCCCAAGGAATTATGTGCAGTATCCGGCGAGCTAGGGAGGAATTTCAGATTTCTCGAATTTGAATATGTCTAAAACTTAAGACATCACCATGTCCCAAGAATGCTATATGACCTTTGGACCTATTCAATCCTGGATGGTCTTTTCCATCGAGTGTTCCATTTGCAGTAGCAGTATCCAAATTGGCTTCTAGAATGGTTTCTCCATTCAACACCACGGTAATATTTGGGCCATTCACTGTAACGATTTGTTCATTCCACTCCCCTACTGGTCTTTGAAAACCTCTTTTTGCGGGACTTATCCCATAGACAGAACCATGATACTGATACTCTTTTAGATTGGCATATTTCTCAGCAGTGTTATCAAGAATTTGAAGTTCTTTGCCAAAGTATGCGGCATCACCTTCTAAAGGAGTGTGGATACCTAAACCATTATTCGCACCGGGAGTCAACTGGAATTCGAACTTTAGCACAAAATTACTGTATTCTTTTTCTGTGTATAAATTCCCTCCACTACCTGCTTGAGGATTTACCGTGATGACGCCATTATTTACAGTATAAGATTGCTTGTTGCCAATCCACCCAGACAAGTCCTTTCCATTGAATAGAGAAGTAAAGCCTATATCTGGTAACTGCTTTGTTGCGCAGGAGAATAAGGTGAAAAGCAAAGCTGATATAAAGATATTTTTCATCACTGTAATTTATGCAACCTAATATAGCGAGTTATAGTAACATGATATATTACAAATATAGCCCTACAAAATTTGTCAGAACCCACTAATTATCAAATCTTTGTGCTCTTGAACTAGATAAAGATGAAAAGCTCGACAAGAGGACAGGAATTGAGTCAATCTCCGATTAGGAGTTTGATACCATTTGCTCGCAAAGCAAAGGAGAATGGCATAGATATACTTCACCTAAATATTGGTCAACCGGATATACCAACTCCCATTGCCGCCTTAGATAAAGTAAAGTCAATGGAAGATGAAGTTATTTCCTATGGCTCTTCTGAAGGAATGTTGTCTTTGCGAAGTAGAGTATGTCAATACTATTCAAAATTTGGTATTGCTATAGACACCTCTGATATTATGGTCACAACAGGTGCTTCAGAAGCTATTCAGTTTTCTTTGTTTAGCTGTTTTGATCCTGGTGATCAAATCATTATTCCTGAGCCGTTTTATGCCAACTATCTTGGTTACACTCAAATGAGCGGCATTCAGATTGTCCCTGTAACATCAACATTGGATGAAGAGTTTGAGTTGCCATCAACAGAAGCCTTTTACAACTGTATTACAGAACGAACAAAAGGAATTTTTCTTTGCAACCCTGGAAACCCCACAGGAAAGTTATACAGCAAAGAATCATTGGAGAGACTTGCTAAATTAGTCAAAGACGAAAATCTATTTCTGATTGTGGATGAAGTCTATCGAGAATTCTGCTATGATGGTGATTTCTTTTCTGTTTTGAATATTGATTCTATAAGAGACAATGTCATTGTTATTGATTCTATCTCAAAAGTATTCAGTTCTTGTGGAGCACGGATCGGTTATGTAGCTACCAGAAATAAAGGGCTTCAAAACTCAATGCTTCGCTATGCTCAATTGAGATTGTGTCCACCTCACTTTGGTCAATTATTAGCTGAGGCGTGTTATGATGCCTGTGACGCCTATCTCCCAGATGTCAAAAAAGAGTACAACGAGCGACGCCTATACTTATACGAGCGTTTGTCCAATATGACAGGTGTTAAGACATATTTACCACCAGCTGCCTTTTATAATGTGGTAGAATTGCCTATTGATGATGCTGAGAATTTCTGTAAATGGATGCTTACTGAATTTCAGCTCAATGGCAAGACGGTTATGATGGCTCCTTGTGACGGTTTTTATATCCACAAATCTTTAGGTAAAAAACAAGTCCGTATAGCCTATGTCCTTGAGAAAGAAAAATTATCACAGGCAATGGACTGCCTTGAAGCTGGCTTAATTGCTTATAATAAAGCGCACATGATGATGGGTAGTGGCCAATCAAAAGCCTAAAACTAATTAGTATCTCAAATCTGATTGAAACACCGCACATATATAGCTTGTTTCATATAAATACTTAAATCCCAAACAACTGCCAAAACATTGTACTTTTGTGTCCGTTACTAGAGTAGAGAAATGGCAGAAGAGAAAGCGCAGTTCGATTTTCAAACATTGACACGAGTCATATCGCTGGCAAAGCCTTACAAAGGGTTGTTTGCATTAGCAGGTTTTTTGTCAATTTCACTCGCTATTTTATCAGCAGTCACACCGTGGTTGGTCAATGTCATGGTAGATGACTACATCCAAGCTAAAGACTTACCCGGTCTTTATCGGATGGCAATTGTGTTTGGAATTGCGGTTTTCATAACTGTTCTATTTCGGTATTGTTTCTTATACTTCACTGCGTTGCTTGGGCAGAATATTATAAAAGATTTGAGGGTAAAAGTCTTTAACCACATTACTGGTCTTCGAATGCGTTATTTTGATCAGACGCCAATTGGGAAAACTACCACAAGGACCATTAATGATATTGAGAGCATAAATACCATTTTCACACAAGGAGTGATAACCATGATCGCTGATATCCTTGGTATCTTCACTATACTTGGATTCATGCTTTATGCAAGTTGGAAATTGACACTTGTATGTCTGACGACATTACCATTATTGTTATTATCAACATACATTTTCAAAGAAAAAGTAAAAGATGCCTATCAAAAAGTGAGGACACAAATCACTGAGATGAACGTCTTTCTTCAAGAGAGAATTTCAGGTATGCAAGTTGTTCAAATTTTTAATGTCGAAGATAGAGAAAGAGAGAATTTCAAAACCATTAACAGAAAATATACGCAAGCAAATTTGGAGTCGATTCTATACTATGCGGTATATTTTCCTGTCATTGAGATTATCCAATACGGTACGCTGGCTATAATGATTTGGTGGGGATCAAAGTGGTTTTCTCAAGATACACTGACTATAGGTGTTTTAGTCGCTTTTCCGATTTACATCAATAGACTATACAGGCCCATACGAATGTTGGCTGACAAACTCAATACGATACAAATGGGGCTTGTCGCAGCTAGCCGTGTCTTTGATATTCTGGATAATACAGATACCATTGCAAATAATGGTTTTGTTACCGATGCAGATTCAAAGGGGAATATAGAATTTGATCAGGTTAATTTTGCTTACGACGAAGAAAATTATGTCATTAATGATCTCAGCTTCGAATTAAAACCTTTAGAAACACTTGCCATTGTAGGCAGCACAGGCTCAGGGAAAACAACGATCATTAATATCCTCAATAGATTTTATGATATACAATCTGGGGAGATAAGATTAGACGGTAAGAATATCCGTAAATACAAGTTAGAAGAATTACGTAAAAATATTTCAATAGTCTTACAGGATGTCTATTTATTCACTGGCACGGTGTATGAAAACATCACGCTTAGAAATCCAGAAATCTCAAGACAGCAAGTAGAGGAGGCAGCTAAAATGATAGGCGCACATGACTTTATAATAAATATGCCTGGAAATTATGATTACTTAATCAGTGAAAGAGGAGGCAATTTATCGATGGGTCAAAGACAGTTGATCAGCTTTGTACGGGCGCTTGTGTATGATCCCAAAGTACTCATTCTTGATGAAGCAACCTCTTCTATCGATAAAGAAACAGAATCCATTATTCAATATGCAATAGAAAAATTGATCGCCAAACGAACATCAATTATTATTGCGCATCGGTTGTCTACCATACGTCATGCAGACAACGTCTTAGTGATGGATCAAGGCAGACGAGTAGAAATGGGTTCTCATGAAGAATTATTAAATATGGAAGAGGGTAAATTTAGAGAATTGTACGAAATGCAATTTCAAGATACAGAGCTCGTTGAATAGAACCATTTTTAGTTATTTTAGGTTAAAGCTATTAAGATGAATATCTTTTCAGAAAACGGTACCAGAAAAGTAAGTCCACTCATGGCCATGTTGGCGTTTATTGCCATAATGGTCTTATTGTTTTACGTAGCCAAAGGTGTCTTTTGGATCTTATCCTTTGTAGCACCAGTTCTGTTTCTCATTACCCTTGTGATAAATAGACATGTTGTTTTTGATTACGGACGATCCCTGATGAAATTGACTAAGACAAATCCATTTATGGGAATCGCAGCTATTGTACTTTCTTTTGTCGCTTTTCCTTTGGTGTCAGCCTTTCTTTTTGGTAAAGCCTTATTAATGAAGAAGGTGGATTCCTTAAAGGATAATTTACGAAAAGAGGAAGAAGCGGAATTTACTGAATACGAAGAAATTGAAGAAGACGACCCTCTCGTACTCGATGACCTTGAACCTTTAAAAGAAAAAGAAATCCTCAAGGAAAGTAATGACAGTGAATATGACGATCTATTCAACTAAACAGATGATTTGATTCTCTATGTCGCCTTATCGCTGGTACTTGCTTTCATTCACGCCTTAAAGGTTTTAAATAAATGGATTCGATGGGAATCAAGTCACCCTCCAAAGAAATCTTCAGTTCCCAAAACTGATGAACAAGCTATTGAATTTGTCCTTGCAGAGAACCAATCTTATCCTCAACTTAAAAAAAGCACTGCAGAGTCTAATTACAGTCATCAATTGATAAACTACTCCTTTAAAAAAGACCGAGTTAACCTAAGTGATGGAGTACCTATCGGACAATCAACTTTGGATATAATGGTCGATGAAGATGTGCAAATCCTCGAAGATTGGTTGAAAACAATAAATGCATACAGTCAGTATCCTTATGTCGACTCATTTCAAACACCCATATTATATGCTCATGCGGATAATTGGAAACAGAGATTACAGCAAGTGCGATCACTAAAATATCTTCTACAAATATTCATGCATCATCAAGAAGATAAACAAATCCATTTCGCAAGAATGATTACTATACAAAATGAGGCTAACGCTCAAACAAATAGGCTAATGACTAATCCAGAATTTGTGGCATACAGCAATAATCAATGGTCACCAAATTCCATAAACGAGAAATCACTGTTGTTAAAACTGTATCCTCTAATCATTGCTATCCATGTCATTCTTGGATTTGTTCTAAATCCTATTTTTGGATTTCTAGCTTTAATGCAGATCTTTATTTATGCTATTGTTGACTATCTCGTTACGGCAAAACTTGCATCATTTTACTCTTTGCCTAAAGCCACAAAGTGGTACATCATTAGTTTTAGTGAGGATCTTAAAAATGCAATCACTTCTTTTGTACATCAGAAAAGTAGCTAAAATAACTGAAGCTATA
The DNA here is from genome assembly GCA_964450495.1 of uncultured Saprospiraceae bacterium. Taxonomy (GTDB): domain Bacteria; phylum Bacteroidota; class Bacteroidia; order Chitinophagales; family Saprospiraceae; genus CALFUK01. The sequence continues at coordinate 32,237 of CAYVFU010000045.1, forward strand.
ATTAGACAAAACCATGTAAAGAACATTCCTTATTTTTAAACGTATCTATTAGACATTACCAATAACTGTAAATCCATATATGAAACGAAGACAATTTATAATCAAGTCTGGAGCAATAGGACTCGGCGGCATTATATCCTGTAAAAATCTACCTGCCTCCACATTAGACAATACTCAAAAATCAAAGAGTCTAGGTGTAGCACTTGTTGGTCTTGGCAGTTACTCTAATGGACAACTCGCTCCTGCTTTGCAAAAAACAAAACATTGCCACTTGGCTGGTATCGTTACTGGCAGTCCTGAAAAAATACCAGTTTGGAAAAACAAATATGGGATCAAAGATACCAATGTCTACAACTATGAAAACATGGATGACATCGCCAACAATGATGACATTGATGTAGTCTATATCGTTTTGCCAACAGGACTCCATGCTAAATACGCTATAAAAGCTGCCAATGCAGGCAAGCATGTCTGGTGTGAAAAACCAATGGCTATGAATGTCGATGAGTGTACTTCAATCATTAATGCGTGTGAAAAAAATAAGGTGAAACTGGCGATCGGTTATCGGATGTGGCATGAACCAAATACACAAGAATTAATTTCCTACAGTGAAAGCAAACCATTTGGGAATATCACACACATTCAAGCCGAATCTTGTTATAGTGGTGGCGAACCGAGAACATGGAGAGCAATTAAGAATCTTGGTGGTGGGGCAATGTATGACATGGGAGTGTATGCGGTTAATGGCATTCGCTATGCTTCTAGTTTAGACGTTGTAGAAGTTGTCAGCGCAAAGCATATCATTGATCGCCCAAATTTATTTAAAGAGGTAGATGAGACCACTGAATTCACGTTGAAGTTATCCAATGGCATATTGACAAATGGAATGGCAAGTGTCGGTCGACCAAATAATCAATTAAAAGTTAGTTGTGAGAATGGATGGTATCGCTTATCCCCTATGCAATCCTATAATGGTGTTGTAGGAGAAAGAAGTGATGGTAAATTAATAGATGCTTATATTGACAGCCAGCAAGCACGTCAGATGGACGATGATGCTCTCGCCATTTTAAACAATACACCGTTTATGTGTCCAGGCATTGAAGGCCTCAAAGACATCCATATTATTAATGGTATTTTCGAAGCCGCTAAAACAGGTAATTCAGTTGCTTTGTAAGCAATTAACATATACATTTAAGCTATGATAGTTTCAACAGATAAAAGAGAGTTTCTGACCATGCAAGTTCCAGAATTATTAACCAAATTAACGGCTTCATCTCAGCCCAAATTTGGCATAATGACTCCTCAGCATATGGTCGAACATTTGACTTGGGTAACGAAAAGTTCGTTGGCGAGAAATGGACAACCTGAAGCAGAGCCAACTGATTCACAAAAGTATTTTAGAAAGTTTATTTCTAAAGGTGCGATTTTCAAACACAGAGAGTCGGATAAAGCAAAGGAGGATTTGCCTAAACTAAAATATGAATCTCTTCAAGAAGCAATTGAGAAAATTCCAGATGCTGTAGATCGCCTGTATCAAACATTTGAGCAAAAACCAGATTACAAATCATATAATCCGATGATGGGAGAATTTGATTTTGACGATCATGAATTGTTTCATTACGAACATTATAAATATCATTTTTATCAGTTTGGATTGATAGAAAAATATTACGAAGAAGAAGCTTAATGCATAGCTCTTAATGCGAAGTAAAACTGCATTTCCATTATTCACTTTTGGTATACTTAATCCAAATGGAGTGCATATGGAAATAATCAAATTCAATGACTAGACGCAGACAATTTTTCAAGCAGCTTGGGTACTTGGGAAGTGGTGGCGTGGCCTACGGTAAATTGTTTACTAAAGAACTAGATCAAAGATTACAATTAGCTCTTTCGGAAACAGATAAAAATCCTGAAGTTACAGCGTCAGATGAAAAATTTTGGGAAGTTGTCAGGTCTGCTTATCGTATTTCGGACAAAGTAATGAATCTAAACAATGGCGGTGTAAGCCCACATCCGTTAATTGTAGAAGATGCTTTATTCAACTACCACAAAATTTCGAACTCGGTCCCTTCATTTGATATGTGGAGAACCTTAGATCGCAATAAAGATGTTTTACGAAAAGAACTCGCATTACTTGCTGGATGCTCGTTTGAGGAAATAGCTATTCAGCGCAATGCAACGGAAGCCATCGAAACAGTCATATTGGGTCTTCCGTTAAAAAAGGGCGACGAAGTAATCTTAACTAGACAAGACTATCCTAACATGATCAATGCTTGGAAGCAACGAGAAATGAGGGATAAAATAAAATTGGTGTGGTTAGACTTTGATTTTCCAATTGAAGATAAGCAAACAATCGTTGATAGATTTTCGGATGCGATAACGTCCAAAACAAAATTATTGCATGTAACGCATGTGATAAACTGGATGGGGCAAATTTTACCTGTGAAGGCATTATCTAAACTGGCACATGATAATGGCGCTGAAATCCTAGTTGATGGCGCGCACAGTTTTGCACAATTCGATTTTTCATTAGAAGAATTTGATTGTGACTATTTCGGTACGAGTTTACACAAATGGCTTGGAGCACCATTTGGTACAGGAATGTTATTTATTAAGAAAAATAAAATCAAAAAAGTATACCCTTTATTTGCCGGACCAAAGCCAAAATCTACAGAGATTTCAAAATTTGAACATTTAGGCACCAGGTCGATTCCGATAGAAAAAGCTATAGGAAGTGCCATTTATTTTCACAATAAAATTGGTATTGAGCGCAAAGAAGCTCGGTTGCGCTATTTGAAAAATTTATGGGCAGAATCAGCTAATCAAATCGAAGGTGTCAGTATAGGTACATCTCTAAAAGATGATTATTCCTGCGGAATAGCATTATTGCAATTGGCAGACAAAGCGTCTAAAGAAGTTGCTAATAGATTGTTAAAAGAATTTGGAATTCATGCTGTTGCTATAAATTGGCATAATATTAACGGTGTAAGAATAACACCAAATGTTTATACGTTAGAATACGATATGGATCGACTGGTGAATGCGATCCAAATTATTACAGAAACTTAGAATACATCAAAATGAAACACTTAAATTATCTATATATTCTAGTCATAATTGGGTTGGCTTTTACATCATGTGAATCAAATAAGGCTTCAACTTCTGGTTCTGGTTACTCATCTGCAGATGTTAATTCTAAAGATAAGATTACAACTACATTTAAGGTTAATACGAAATTCGACCTGCCAGATCCATGTGCCTTAGTTAGTAAAGAAACAATCAGTCAATTATTTAATGTTGATCAACGTTATATCAGCGCAATAGATGGCAATAGTGATGGTAATAAAAAAGAACATAGAGCGTGCTTTTTTAAGTGGGACGAGCCTGATTTTCCTAATACTGCAATTTTACTTCAGTTGCAAACAAATACAATGGATGAGACAGAATACCCAGATTGGATGTCATATGCTGTAGCTAATAAACGTACGTCTGGTGAAACAATGATGGGAGAAACAGAACCACACCTTTTTGAGATTTTTCCTAACGTTGGAACAGATGGCTCTTACAACTATGATATTGGAAAATACTATTGGAGGCTTGAAAATGATCTGTTAATAATGTTAGCTTACAATATGGATATTAGCAAGGATTTACAATATAACTCTGCTGAGAAAATAGCAGGAGAAATAATGGCAAATTTGTCCAAAACTGTATATCCATCAAATGCTCCGACAGCCAGAAAATAGATAATCTCCTTTACTTAGTTATCTAACTCTAAAATCATATCTGAATAGGAATTGTCAATCAAATCCGATTCCTCAACCATAAATAGCTTTTGGTAGTACAGACATTGTTCATGAAGAGATTTAAACCTTGGATCATGTGGCAAATCATCGACTATTTCAACTTCTAAAAAACGACCAATTCTGTCAACAACATCTAGATGGATCTTAGCATTCTGAATGTAATATATCTCCCTATGCTTATCTACTGTAACCAATAAATCTAGAGCACTTATCAGCAATGGATGTATCTCTTCTAAGTTTACAGTTTTGAATAACTGATATGTAGATTCTTTAGCATTAAATGAATTTTCTCTTTTATAGAATATCAACGATTTTTCGATATTCCCTAAACGCAACTTTAACCTGCCTTCCGGTACATTATAATAATGATCAATTTGATGATCCAAACCAATGAAATTTGCTTTTTGGTCATGTAAAATCTTCTGGATAAGCTCGTGATTGTCCGATTTAGCCTTTATTTCTATATTTTTTGCCATAATTACATAAATATGTAAAAAATATTATATATGTTTAGCAAGTTCTTTCTCAGTGAGTAATACATTACGATTCGATCTCATATTATCAATAAAAATAGTGATTGAGATTATCAATCATAATCAACCAAAGACTTATGGAGTACTATACAATCAGCGATTTCAATTCCTCTCACTTTTTTGTTAGAGCAGAAGAAGTATTCAGTTTTGGACACCACGTCGAATCGTGGAGATATAAAAATAAGTTCATCACTCTATATGCCTATTCTAATTTCTTCATTGAAATTACTTGGTGTCCAAAGGTCAGTTCTATTACCAATATCCAAGCGATTTCAAGTGCGAAAGCTTCCGATAAATACGTACCAGATACAGACTTGCGAGCTGAGTTGTGTGAAGTTGGCGTCAGCTAGTGTATAGACTAATTTGTTTTTCATTTTTTATTTTATTCTGTAGCATAACTTGCCATGCTCAAGTATATACGCTTTCAAAAAAGACAGATTATTCAATTGGAATTGGCATATTAACCTTAGCTGCGATAGACTATGGTCTATTCAATAGTCACCAAACATTAAGCACTACACAAGCTTTACAATTAGATCCTGACTCTGTCAACGGATTTGACCGTGGCACTATTTTTAAACGATCTTTACTTGCTGATGATTTGAGTGATTATATGCATTTTACCACATTCGCGCTACCTTTTAGCGTATTACTATCTCGCAAAGAACATGATTCTGTCACGACAATCGGAGTTATGTTAGCTGAAGCTGTTTCATTAAATGTCAGCACGACTTTTCTGACCAAGCTTCTTGTCAAAAGACCCAGACCGTTTATTTACAATCCAAACACAGTCATCACAGATAAACTGACACGAGCCGCAACAGAGTCTTTCATTTCTGGACACACCTCGAATGCTACCATGTTAGGCATGTTTAGCGCCTCAGTCTTCTCCAGACTTTTCCCTGAATCAAAATGGAAAAAACCACTTTGGGTTGCTGGATTAGGTATTCCTGCGATTGTTGGAATCTTACGAGTTGAAGCTGGCAAACATTTTCCAACAGATGTCATTGCTGGTTATGGCGTCGGTGCATTGATAGGGTATTTGATCCCAGAGCAACATCGAATTGATAGACGAGTTACCCTAGGGTTTACGAGATCAGGTGGTGTTGGGTTGGTTGTTGCTTTGAATTAAGGAAATCAGATTTTTATCCATATACCCAAGTTTACATCAAAAGGGTTAAACGCGGAGATCCTTTCTTTAACTGTTGATCTTCTATTTTTTTTGCAATTCACTTTGTAATACTGGAATCGTTTTTGATTATATGATTAATGGTAGATGAATTAAAAATTAAATAAAGACCCTAGAACACCTTTCCATAAAACTAAACACACTGTAAATGAAAATTTTATTAACACCAACTATACTGATACTATTCGTTTCTATTTGCATTGGTCAGTATAATTTTGGAATAGAAATGGAAGAGTACGATGTCAAAATCAAAGGAAAATTAAATCTTTCTACTGTTGGAAGCTCAGTCATCATTGGCGACAATGCTGGAATGAATGATCGGTCATTTGCACCTAATGTTTACATCGGACTTAATGCTGGAATGTCTTCAGTAACAAATGTATCTAATACTATAATCGGAGCATATGCAGGAATGAGAAATAGTACAAATCAAAATACATTAATAGGATCAGAAGCAGGTAGGAATACCTTTAGTGGAAATGCCTTTGCCAATACATTTGTCGGTCACGCGAGCGGTATAACTAATGAGTCTGGAAGCTCAAATGTATTTATTGGTCAATTTAGTGGAGGAGGCCTCAAGCATGGTAAGAGTAATGTATGCATAGGGAACAGCGCAGGGCCTGAATCCTCTGGAATTTATTTTAATGGAGACCACAATATATACATAGGTTATCGAGCAGGAGATGGAATTAACGCAGATCAAAGTAATCGATTAGTCATTGAATCTGGAAATCAAGACAATCCTCTTATCTACGGAGAATTTGACAACGATTTGTTAAAGGTCAATGGTACACTACATGTAACTGAAACTGCTAAACTTGAACCACGAACCACTGTACCATCAGCATGTACAACAGCTTCAGAATACGGATTGATGTATTACGATAGTTCCTCTAGTCCGAATAAGCTAAGGCTTTGTACGGATGTAGGCTGGAGGAATTTGAATTAAGAGCTAGAGAGGGCTATTAAGAGCTAAAGGGCTGCCTGAAGGCAAGCTAGGAGGAGCATGGGGGAGCTAGGAGGAGCTAGGAGGAGCTAGGGGGAGCTAGGAGGCTAGGAGCTAGGAGGCTAGCTGCTAGGGGCTAGGGGGCTAGCTGCTAGGGGCTAGGTTGTTGTTATTTTCTGAAAAAGGTTAATCTAAATAAAAGGGTGTTATTCAATTTTAATAGTGCCCG
>CAYVFU010000046.1:0-18628 GCA_964450495.1 uncultured Saprospiraceae bacterium
CTTCTGCTTCAACTGATTCTGCAACAGCAGCAGCTGAACCTTCTTTTTCTAAATCTTCTGGTAATTCTGCATCTTCTGGAATCTTGACTTGTCCTTCTTCTTGCAATGCAGCAATGATGTTATCGAAATTCTCTTCGTATTTGATTTTTTCTAATGATTTATATGGTATGTCTTTTGCAACTCCCAGTATTTTAATCTCGGATCTTCTGTTTCTTGCGTGTTCATCTTCCGTACATTCAGAACCGCATTTGACAGCCAAATCAGATTCTCCATAACCTCTAGCTGTTATTCTGAATCGCTCAATATCACCCTTCTCTACTAAATAGTCAACGGCTGATTGAGCTCGCTTACCTGACAAAGTCATATTCTTATCTGCTTTTCCTCTACTGTCAGTATGAGATCCCAATTCCACAGTAATTTGAGGATTGTCTCTAAGAAATGTAGCCGCTTTATCCAATTCCAATGCAGCATCTTCTCTAATGTTGTGTCTGCCATAGTCGTAATAGATGTTTTGTAACTCGATGCTTTTCCCTTCAAAGACGGGTTCTAACTCAACATTTGCGAGCAAGGTTCCCATCTTATTTTCTTCGGATAGATTGTCAGTTACACCTGGTCTAATTTCTCCTATGCCTTCAAAACAAAGTATGCATCCTTCTACATTGACAAAGGCTTCCATTCGTTTTGTCAAATAACCTTCTTTACGAATCATCACCGTATAATGATTTCCTTGTGACATGTTTACTTTAAAATCTGGTTGCGGATGGTCTTCAAGGACCATGACAACTTCTTCCTTCGTATTATTATACACTTCTATCAATGCGTCACTTATGTGATTTGTTGGCATCCCTAAAGAGTCAGCTTTTTCTGCAAGCGTGATCTCAAATATATAGCCTGGCTTTCGAGTCATTTGTATTTTGAGGTAAGCCTTGCCGTCAGTTATGACATCAGGACCAACCATCATTTCAAAATTTTCAAAGAGGTCCTTCATAGCAGTTAGTTTAACCGCATTAACGCCTGGAGCAAAATCGAATACAAATTTGCCGTCATTGTCACTGACAACTTGTTCTAAAAATTCACCAGTTGTCGGGTTTTCTGCATTGACAGTTACCTGGCTTAAAAATCCTCTGTTTCCTGATTCGAATGTGTAGCCTTCGATATAGAGTTGAGCTACTATTTGTGACAAACCAACAAATAAAAATAAACAGATGCTAAGAATGTATGATCTGGTGTGCATATACCTTACAATTTGATATTCAAGTAATTATGTTAGAATAAAGATTTATATCTAGTGAGAATCAGCAACAAAGATATAAGTATACATACCCATAATTGAAAATTTTGGTATTTAGTTCGTTCTTTACTGTGTTAAACATTTTTTAAAACGACATTTTTGTCATTGCTGAGCCTTTGACTAGTGGAAATTGGAAACTATGCGCGATTTGAGAATTGTCTTTATGGGAACACCAGACTTTGCCGTTCCTTGTCTTGATATACTTGTAAAACATGGGTACAATGTTGTTGGTGTTATTACATCTACAGATAAATATGGTGGTCGCGGTAACAAGAAACTTCTTCAATCTGCAGTTAAAAAATATGCTCTTGAGAAGAATTTGAATATTCTCCAACCCAAAAACCTAAAAGGCAAACGATTCAATAAAGAACTTAAAGCCTTAAATGCCAATCTTCAAATTGTCGTTGCTTTTCGGATGCTACCTGAGATGGTATGGAACATGCCAGAATATGGGACGTTCAATTTACATGGTTCTCTACTTCCTTCTTATCGAGGAGCAGCACCAATAAACTGGGCAGTCATAAATAATGAAGAAACCACAGGTGTCACGAGCTTCAAACTTAAACATGAAATTGATACAGGAGATACTGCATTACATGCAAAAATCCCAGTATTCTATTTTGATTCTGTCAAAGAAGTTCATGATCGTATGCAGTACGTAGCAGCCGAAACTATTCTTAAGACTGTCAGAGGAATTGAAAAAAATGAAACTTCATTTACACCACAAGATCAATCGTTAGTGTCACATGCCCCAAAGCTATTTCCTGACACATGCCAAATTGATGTCAACACTTCAGTATCTCAATTGTATCATTTTATCAGAGGCCTGAATCCATTTCCATCTGCTTGGACAACACTTGAAGGGTTAAAACTTAAGATTTTTGAAGCTGAACCAGTTGAGGAAGTAGTAGGTGATCCGGGATCTTTTTTGACTGACAACAAAAGTTACCTCAGACTCTGTTGCAGCAATGGGTATCTTGACATTCTTCAGTTGCAACTACAAGGAAAAAAACGGATGCCAGTTAAGGACTTTCTGAATGGCTACTCACTTTCCCTTCTTGAATCGTAAGATGACGATGACAAAAATAGTCTATCACTGGTTTATCATGGCTGATGAATAAAATTGACAATTGATTCTTTTCTTGTAATTGAATAAGTAAATCAAGGATTTCATACTTCGTATCTGTATCCAAAGATGATACGCATTCATCACAGATTAACACCTCTGGCTGTACAGCCAATGCTCTGGCAATAGCCAACCTCTGTTGCTCACCACCACTCAATTGACCTGGGAAGCGGTTGAGATACTCTGGAGACAAGAAAACGGATTGCAACAATTGAGCTATTTGCTCTTGTCTATTTCCACTTGGTGCATGTATAACTAATACTTCATTGAGACAATCACGAACTGTCTGTCGCGGATTTAAGGAAGAAAGAGGATGTTGGAAAATTAACTGTATAGATTTTCTGAATGACTTATTGTCTTGTGACAACCAATCATAGATCAAGCGATTTTTAAAACGTACCTCTCCTGTCGCAGGCTGCTCAAAACCAATCAGAAGTTTTGCTATTGTTGATTTACCACTACCAGAAACACCCATCAAACCAAGTCTTTCATTGATAAACATCTGTAAGCTGACTTGATCTAGGGTTTGCAATCTGTGTTTCTTAGAGAAAATTGACTTTGATTTTGTGTAAAAATGAGATACACTTTCAAAGCTCACAATAGCTTCATCGCTTGATACAGATTGTATCTGATTTGCCAGATTCTTTTTTTGAATTGTTTCAATAGAAAGTGGTGTCAACTTCCCATCATCCATATTATATATACGGTTTGCTATTCGTTTAATCAATTCCACATTATGACTGATGAGAATCATGGAAAATGACATCTCCAATTGCAACTTCTTAAGGAGATTGATGATGATTTCAGATGTTTGAGAATCAAGAGAAGACATCGGTTCATCAAGGATCAATAAAGATGGATTCTTTAATAATGCCATTGCTATCATAACTCGTTGCAATTGACCACCAGACAATTCATGAGGATAAGATTGCTGAATTCTATTGACATCTACAAAGTCTAATTTAGACAGCATCTCCTCTATAACTAACTTTCGATGAGTCTTCGACATTCCTTTAAAAGCTAATCGAACAGCCTCATCTAATTGCTTTCCACATCGCTGTGAAGGGTTGAATGCCCCAGAAGGGTTTTGGAATATGTAGCTGACAAAGGTTCGACGATATTCTTGCTTTTCTTTTGAGCTAGATGTCAGAAGATCAATTGGGTCTTCCTTCTCGGGCAATGATGCCAAAACCTCTCCGCGGATTTCACTTTGATTGATCCGCAATAAGTCAGCAATAATTCGTGACAACATTGTTTTACCGCTTCCTGATCTTCCGAAGATTGCCACTGTTTCATTCTCAAACACATCCATAGAAACACTAAAAAGAAGTTGAAGATCTTTGATCTTTAAGGACAAATCACGAACAGATAACAGCAAAGACATAATGCTAAATTAAAGCTATTAGAGCACTTTAAAGTGATTACTTACAATACAGTAAAACCCTAAGGTATTCACTACCTTATAATTGTAACTTTGTGCCGAAATATGCACTGTTTAGCTTTTGTAATACTCTCATAAATTAAGGTTAAAAAATACGTAACTCAGGTTTCTTTGCGTCATATAGGTGTTAGTATTAATGAATTTAAACTATACGAGATGAAAAAGGTGTTTAAAGTGGTCGGTTTGTTAGTCTTGGCATTGTTGCTTGCACTTTTTCTTGCTCCATTCTTATTCGAGGGAAAGATTGTCAATCGTGTCAAACAAGAAATCAATTCAAACCTGAATGCTACTGTAGATTTTGATGATATCAATTTGTCCTTTTTTAAAGGTTTTCCGTACCCAAGCTTAACGGTTTCAGATGTTACTGTATCAGGAGCATCACCTCATGAAGTACAACAACTTGCTAAAATTGAAGAGATCTATGTCAAAATAGGCTTAGCTTCTGTGTTACATACAGATGAACCCATTGAAATAATTAGCGTAAGTCTAAATAAACCGGAATTTCTTGTTTATACAGCCTTAGATGGAACAACAAATACTTCTATTCTTCCTTCTAGTAATGATTCATCAAAAGGAAGCTATTCACTTGATATTCAGTCATATAAAATCAATGAAGCTTCTGTAAAATATATTGATCTGCAAGGTAAAACAACAGCAGTATTAACAGGAATTAATCATTCTGGCAAAGGTGATTTTAGCAACGATATATTTACTCTTGAAACTGACACAGACATTACTTCTATTTCCATAGAAAGCAATAATGTACGTTTAGCTAAGGATTTACACATCAAGAGTGAGCTTCCGTTGCAAGTAAATCTAACAGATAATAGTTATCAATTTACCGACGGTCTGATCCTTCTGAATCAGTTTAAACTTAATGCCGATGGAATGATAACTGTACTGGATAAAGGCATGGACATCAATCTTACTTCAAAAGCAAATAACAATTCAATACGCGAGTTTTTATCATTGATCCCTTACGCTTATACGAAAGACTTTGATGGAGTGGATGCATCAGGTAAATTTGATTACCAAGTCAATATTAAAGGCTTATATGCCAATGATGGCAGTAGAATTCCTTCATTTGATCTAACTGCTAACATTGACAATGCAAAGGTCAAATATCCTGATTTGGCGCTTCCAATTGAAGACATTAACCTTTCACTGAAGGCAACCAATACGCTTGGTCAAATAGACAAAACGGACATTACAATCGCGCCTTTGCATTTTCAAATTGATGGCGAACCATTCGATGCAAGTTTCAATCAAATACAATCACGAGAGTCAGCATTTGATGTCATGTTAAAAACAGATATGGATATATCTAAAATAGCAAAAGCATGGCCTATTGAAAATGTAGAGACCTTGACTGGGCGATTAAATTTGGACATGATAAGTTCTGGTACGAATGATGATTTAGCAAATCAAAAGCTGGATAAACTAAAGTCTGAGGGAGTTATCGAATTGAGTGATTTTGAATTTAAGACAACTGGAAGTGAACCGATCCTAGTCAATCGTTTGGAAGGCACATTTAAAGAAGATGTGCTTAACTTGAAGGAATTTGGGTTTTCTTCCGGTGGAAATGATCTAAACGGCACTGGAACATTTTCCAATGTGCTGGATTACTATTTTAACTCTAGTAAACTTAGTGGTGAGTTAGATATCAACTCTGCTTTTATGAATCTAAATAAGTATATAGAAGTGCCTACTGATGTGGCAGAAGCTACTGTACCCTTTCTAGATAGTTTTGACAACTTAGACATAACGTTAAATTATGAAGCTGATTCACTCATCTATGATGTTTATGAGTTGAATAATGTTACGATGAAAGGCTCATTTTCTAACGATGATATTTCAATAAGGAAAGCAACTGGTGTCAATGGGAAATCAGATTTTGAAATTACTGGAAATATGTCCAATGTCTATAATTACCTGTATGCTGAAGAATCCATGGATGGAAAATTAGACATCAATGCAGGGAATATCTTTTATGAAGATTTTGTAGAAGAAACTACCACGGCCGATGGCACTGTAGAAGAAGTCCCCTTAATACCAAAGAACTTGGATATTGCCATCAATGTGAAGGCAGATCAAATTCATTATGAAAAAATAACCATTTCAAACAGTGTGGCAACATTGGATGTCCTTGCAAATAGAGTAAACATAACAGATTTTAAAGGAAAAACATTCGGTGGAAACCTTGGGCTCTCTGGATATTACGATACGGAAAATCCAGAATCACCTCTGTTTGGCTTGCGATACAATATGGCTGGAATGGAAGTTGTTGAGGCCATTAAATCAAATAAAACATTTAAGATACTTGCACCAATTGCGGAATTCATAGAAGGTACATTCAATTCTACATTAGTCTTAGAAGGTTTGTTAGAACAAGATTTAATGCCTGACTTCAATACATTATCCGGAACAGGCTTCTTAGAAACGTTGGAAGGAAAATTAAAAGGATATCAACCAGTTGAAGAATTAAAATCGTATTTAAACATTTCGGATCAAAAAGAATGGTTTTTAAAAGGATCAAAAAATTGGTTTGAAATAAAAGATGGTGCATTACAGGTAAAAGAATTCGATTACGCGGTGAAAGATATACCGATGAAAATATCCGGTACCCATCGCTTTAATCTAGATATGGACTATCTAATCAAAGCATCCATTCCTAAAAAATATATTGAAGCTACCGAACTTGGAAAAGCTGCTTCAAAGGAATTTGATGAGATATTAGCCCAGGTCAACAAAACAGGACTTGACATTAAAAGCAGTAACTATGTTGATGCTGACATTCGACTAACAGGCAATGTAAGAAATCCGAAAATAGAAGTAATTAATGTTCGTATTGCAGATAAACCCTTAACAGAACAAGTAAAAGATCAGGTAAAGGAAAAAATAGATGAGAAAAAAGCAGAAATCAGAGACACGGTAACAACTAAAATCAATGAGACTGTTACCACTATAAGAGATACTGTACAAACAAAGGCAGAAGAGCTCAAGGATACTTTGCAAATAAAAGCTGAAGAAATCATTGACAGTACAAAGCAAAGAGCTAAGGAAATTGTCTTTGCTCAAGTTGATACCTTGCTTACTAATAAATTACCAGATTCAACTGTAATCAGTATTAAAGATAAGGCAACCGAAATACTAGGCAGGACACCAGAAATAAGCATAGATAGTATTCTGATAAAAATTAAAGATCCTTTTAAACTCAAAAAGAAGATCAACGGTTTTTAAAAAAAATAGCCTTTTTGTTGGAACAGTTAACTCGATCGATTAGATTTGTAGAAATGATTACGAATTTAAATATGTGGTGGTGGCAAAAACAAGACCTGCGTTCGGGATTGTAGCACCATCTATATTTCAATAATATAATAGGCTTATCGTTCCCGGTAAGCCTTTTTTTATTTGCACCAATATGAAACAAAATATAACATCAACATCCACACGACTAGAAGCAGATCTGGTAACACCGGTAGGCCTCTTCTTAAACATCAGGACGCACTATAAACAATCCATTTTATTAGAAAGTGCAGCTTATGCAAGTCGACAAGATCATTTGTCTTTTATTTGCTTTGACTCTTTAGCCGAGTTAAGTATTAAAGATGGCATACTATGTTCTAAGGAGCTGTGTATGTCTGATTTCGACATTACGGAAGAGATTAAAGACTTCATGTCATCATTCGACATTAAGCAAGATGAATATAGTGAGCAATTCAATTGTATTTTTGGATTCTCCACATTTGATGCCGTCCAATATTTTGAAGACATTCAATTTGATCCAGAAAAAGATCAGCACCTAATTCCACATTTGCGCTATGACTTTTATCGATTTATATTGGTATTTGATCATTACCATCACGAATTACATTTAATTGAAAATATACCTGAAGGTGATGCTCCAAAATCAAAAGACGCGATAAAATTGATTGAAGGAAGAGATTATCCATCTAGTAACTTTCGCATGATTGATGAGGAGTATTCTTCACTTACAGATGAACAATACAAGGAGATGGTGACTAAGGCAAAAGCACATTGTAAACGTGGAGATACTTTTCAATTGGTTTTAGCACGACGCTTTTCACAACAATTTGAAGGTGATGACTTCAATGTCTACAGAGCATTACGTGCGATAAACCCGAGCCCATATCTGTATTATTTTGATTACGGAGATTATAAAATATTCGGCTCTTCGCCAGAAGCACAAATCAAAATCACCAATGGTGTCGCAGAGATTCATCCCATTGCAGGAACGTATAGAAGGACAGGAAATAAAACAGAAGATGAAGCGCTTGCACTCAAACTAGAGAATGATCCTAAGGAAGTCGCAGAACATGTGATGCTGGTTGACCTGGCTCGAAATGACCTGAGTATATCCACAAATGGCGTTCATGTAGAATCCTTCAAAGAGGCCCAATATTTCAGTCATGTGATACATTTAACTTCAGTTGTCAAAGGCAACATTAACAAGAATGTCAGCAACTTTAAAATATTCGCAGACACCTTTCCAGCAGGCACTTTATCGGGTGCCCCAAAATATAAAGCCATGGAATTGATCAGCAAATACGAACCACATTCCAGAAGCTTCTATGGTGGCGGTATAGGTATGATACATTTTAATGGAGATTTAAATCACGCCATAATTATCCGCTCATTCTTAAGTAAAGACAATGTCCTCCATCGACAAGCAGGTGCTGGCCTCGTGATCAAATCACAAGAAGAAAGTGAATTACAAGAAGTGAATAATAAATTAGCTGCACTCAAAAAAGCATTAATCGTGGCAGAGCAAAACTATTTGAACACTTAGTCCTATGGAGAAAATACTCGTTATAGACAATTACGATTCCTTTACATACAATTTGGTACACTTGATAAAAGAGCTGACTGATAAGCCAATCGATGTTTACAGAAATGACCAAATAACAATTGAAGAGGTTGACAAATACGATACAATTGTATTGTCGCCAGGTCCAGGAATACCAGATGAAGCTGGAAGGCTGAAAGAAATTATTAAAGAATATGCACCAACAAAAAAGATACTAGGCGTTTGTCTAGGCCAGCAAGCTATCGGTGAAGTCTTTGGCAGCAAACTCAAAAACTTGGATGATGTTTTTCATGGTGTAGAAACAACGATGACATTGACTAAAAACTCGGGATCACTGTTCACGGGTTTGAATAAAACATTCCCAGCAGGTCGATATCATTCATGGGTCATTGATAAAGAGACACTTTCTGATGATTTAGAAATTACCTGCACAGACGAATATGATGAAATCATGGGTATTCAACATAAAACATATAAAGTATATGCTATCCAATTTCATCCAGAATCTGTACTAACACCTGATGGCGAAACAATGATCTCAAATTTTCTATTTAACTGTTAACTATGCACATACTAGATAAAATAGTCGCACATAAAAAAACAGAAGTTGCAGCCTTGAAAACCAAAACACCTGTTGCTTCTTTAGAAGGCAGTTTGCTTTTTGAAAAAGAAACAAATTCTTTAGCTGCATCTTTAGCAAATTCTAATACAGGTATCATAGCTGAATTCAAACGAAGATCGCCATCAAAGCCGAGCATTAATCTAGAAGCGAAAGTAAGACCAATAGTAACTCATTATACACAGGCAGGTGTAAGTGGTATTTCAGTATTGACTGACAGTCATTTTTTTGGCGGCAGCACCCAAGACATTATAGATGCACGTCGAATTGTAAATACGCCATTGCTTAGAAAAGAATTTATCATAGATGAGTACCAAATTATAGAAGCAAAAGCGATTGGAGCAGACGCCATATTATTGATCACTGAAATTCTCACTAAAGAAGAAGTCAAATCATTCACAGAATTGGCCAAATCGTTAGGACTAGATGTCCTTTTAGAAATACATACTGAAGAGCAACTAGAAAAATACATTCCTTCTATAGATATAGTCGGTGTTAACAACAGAGATCTAACTCAATTTACTGTAGATCCAGAACATAGTGCCAGGCTCTTTGATAAGCTGCCAGAAGATGCTGTAAAAATTTCGGAAAGTGGTATCACAGATCCAACTATAATATTCAGATTAAGAAAAGTCGGTTACGAAGGTTTCTTAATTGGTGAGCGGTTCATGAATACACTTGACCCTGGCCAAGCATGTCTCAGATTTATGAACTCTTTAACTATAGAAGGATGATTGTAAAAGTATGTGGACTGAGAGATAAGGATAACATTAAAGACATATGTGCTTCAGATATTCAGATGGTAGGATTAAACTTTTATCCCTTGTCCAGCAGATTCATTGCTTCTTATGACGAGAATAGTATTTCTGCTATTCCAAACTACATTAAAAAAGTGGGCGTCTTTGTTAATGGAGATATTCAATTTGTCAAAGATAAGATTAGCACTTACCAATTAGACTATGTGCAATTGCATGGAGATGAAGACATTGCATATTGCAAAGAAATAAGTCAATCATGTCGTGTCATCAAGGTATTCCGAATTGATGATTCCTTCGATTGGTCTATTGTTTCTGACTATACAAAGATTTCGGAGTATTTTTTGTTTGACACAAAGACACCTGCATTTGGTGGAAGTGGTAAAAAATTTAGCTGGGGCAATCTTGACAATTATGAAGAAGCCACGCCATTTTTATTAAGTGGAGGCATAGGCCCTTCTGATGCCATGATTGTTAATCAATTTCAACATACACAATTTGCAGGCATAGACATAAACAGTAAATTTGAATTAGCTCCTGCTGTCAAAAGCAAGCAATTAGTCGATACATTTTTAACCGTATTAAATACTATCTAAGGTGAACTATCAGGTAACAGAACAAGGCTTTTATGGTGATTTTGGAGGCTCATTTATCCCAGAGATGTTGCATTCCAATATTGATAATCTCCAGCGCCAATATTTAGAAATAATGGCTGAACCATCGTTTCAAAAAGAGTTTAGATCTTTACTTAAGGACTATGTAGGTCGACCCTCTCCATTGTATTATGCTTCAAAATTATCCAAAGAGCTAAATACAAATGTCTATCTAAAAAGAGAAGATCTTAACCATACCGGCGCACACAAAATAAACAACACTATCGGTCAAATCCTATTGGCAAAAAGATTGGGTAAAACAAGAATCATCGCAGAAACTGGAGCTGGTCAACATGGAGTTGCGACAGCAACTGTATGCGCATTGATGGGTCTGGAGTGCGTGGTTTATATGGGTAAAATTGATATTGCAAGACAGGCTCCTAATGTAGCAAGAATGCGCATGCTTGGGGCAACGGTCGAACCAGCTTTGAGTGGTAGTCAAACATTGAAGGATGCAACCAACGAAGCAATACGAGATTGGATAAATAATCCCGTTAACACACATTATATTATTGGATCAGTTGTTGGTCCTCATCCCTACCCTGATATGGTAGCTAGATTTCAATCGATCATCAGTGAAGAAATGAAGTGGCAACTAAAGGAACATACAGGAAAAGAAAATCCAGATTACATTGTCGCTTGTGTGGGTGGTGGTAGTAATGCGGCAGGTGCCTTTTATCATTTCTTAGATGACGATGATGTCAAATTGGTCTTAGTCGAAGCGGCAGGAATGGGAATAGATTCAGGAGAGAGCGCAGCCACCAGCGTACTTGGTTCGATGGGAATCATTCATGGAAGTCGTACATTATTGATGCAAACAGAAGACGGACAAATCGTAGAGCCCTACTCTATCTCAGCCGGACTGGATTACCCAGGTATTGGACCCTTGCATGCCCATTTAATTAATTCAAAAAGAGCTATGGTCTTTAGTGCTACGGATACACAAGCCATAGATGCTGCATTCCATTTGACAAGAGAAGAAGGCATTATCCCAGCGTTAGAAACAGCGCATGCTTTTGCGATATTGGATCAAATCGGAGCTAAACCAGATGAGACTATGATTGTATGTTTGTCAGGAAGAGGAGACAAAGACTTGTCCACTTACATCAGTTATTTAGACGGAAAAGAAGTAAAGCATCACTAGAGTAAGAGTAACACGCATATGAAAAACAGACTAACAGATTTATTTGAACGCAAGCAGAATAATGTATTAAACATTTATTTCACTGCTGGACATCCTACATTGGAAAGTACTGTAAATATCATAACAACATTGGCAAGTAATGGCGCTGACATCATAGAACTTGGTATGCCATATTCTGATCCAATGGCCGATGGAGAAACCATCCAAAAAAGCAGTGCGCTCGCGTTAAAGAACGGGATGACTTTAGACACACTATTTGCACAAGTTGAACAAGCTCGAAAAACAGTGCAGATTCCTTTGATCGTCATGGGCTATTACAATCAACTCATACAATATGGCATCGAACGCTTTGTAGCTCGGTGTGAAGAAGTAGGTATAGACGGTATGATTATCCCAGACTTACCTATGACTATTTACGAGAAAGATCATAAAGCATTATTTGAGCAGCATAACATTTCGCATTCCTTCCTAATAACGCCACAGACCTCAGAAGACCGAATAAGACAGGCTGATGAATTAAGCTCTGGATTTATTTATGTTGTTTCTCAATCAAGCATAACGGGAAAAACAGGAGACATCAACCAAGAACAAGAAGCTTACTTTGAGCGAATAAATAAAATGGACTTAAAAACACCTAAATTGATAGGGTTTGGTATTCATGATAAAGTGACAAAAGAACGAGCATTTAGTTATGCAAATGGTGCAATAATAGGAAGTGCATTTATAAGAGCTATCGATGGATCTAATGGAAAAATTGATTCTACAATACAAGAATTTTTAGAAGGTGTCATTGGCTGAATGGAGTAAAACAGATACCTTCAAAGCAATAACCAATTAAACTTATGGCACACGCATCTGAACTTATGCCCTACCATTTTAATCCTTCAGAAAACATGTCTGATGAAGAAAAGGAGGCTACATACATTCGAGTTATTCAAGAACTACAAGCGCTACTCCTCGGTGAGACTGATGTCATCTTAAAAATGTGCAGCATCAATTGTTTATTAAAATCTAACTTGAAACATTACTACTGGGTTGGTTTTTATTGTGTGAATAATGGCAGACTTACTGTAGGGCCTTATCAAGGAACACTTGGCTGTTTGCACATTGACTTTAAAAAAGGTGTTTGTGGCGCTGTTGCCGCTTCTAAAAAAACAAAAATTGTCCAACAAGTCCATGCCTTAAGTCAGGGAGATGAACACATCGCTTGTGATCCAAACTCTCAATCTGAAATAGTCGTACCAGTATTGAATAAAGATAAAAAGTTAATAGCTGTTTTTGATGTAGACAGTAGTTTACCAAATAGTTTTGATGAGATTGACCAAAACTATTTAGAAGAAATTATGAGTTTATTTTTTGAAAAAAGTGAATTAACGCAATCACAACTCCAGATATGAAAAGCAGCTTGTCCAAAAGAGGTATCGAAGCCGCCAATACTGTATTGAGAATTGATCTTGACGTTTCCATGGAAGCAGCTGACAATCTTTACGATCCAGTACTAAATCCGGACGGCGTCTTCCCATTGAGCATTGCAGAAAATAGATTACTGTGGGATGTATTAAAGAAAAAATTTCAAGACATAGCTGCAGAGAATAAAATAGATGATTGGGTTTTAGGCTATACTTCAGCATCAGGCTCAGATCAATTTAGACAGGCAGTTGCTAACTTTTACCAACGACATATCACTAATTGTAACATTGAGGCAAGTAGTTTAGCTTGTTCACCAGGCGCATCCGGAATAGTAGAAATGACTGGCTTACTGTTAGCAGATAAAGGCGACGTTTTTGCAGTACCTGCTCCTTGTTATCCTGTCTACCGTCAAGACTTTGGCAACATAGCTGGACTTGAGCGTCATGACATTCAAACTTTTGAAACATTGGATGAACTACGACATGGACCTTTGTTAGATTTAATGGATTTAGAGCAAGCCAAATCTGAGATTGAATCTAGTGGCAGACGGTTAAAAATTTTATTACTCACTTCTCCTGACAATCCAACAGGCATAAGATATTCTTCAAAGCACCTAGAAGAGATCATGGAATGGTGTGAAGCAAGGGAAATTCATTTGATAGTGAATGAAATTTATGCCCTTTCACTAATAGACCAAACAAGAGAAACAATTGCAGACGACTACCCTCACACAGATTCCTATGATTCATTTGCTTTTTTGATGTCAATCAGAAAAAGCAACTATTTTCATCACTGGTATTCTTTCTCCAAAGATTTTGGTATCTCTGGTTTTCGTGTCGGTATACTTCATTCCCATAATGAAAAATTGATGAACGCCTATGAAAATTACAACCTCACACATAGTGTGTCTAATCATACCCAATGGTTATTGATCAAGCTGTTGGAAGATGAGTTGTTCATTACAAACTATATAAAGGAAAATAGAAAACTACTATCCAACTCTTACATCAAAGTCATAGAGCTAATGCGAAAACATGACATTCCTTATGTCCCGTCGACAGGAGGTTTATTTGTTTGGGCAGATTTCTCTAAATATTTGACCGAGCAAAGTGAAGATGCTGAAATCGATTTTTGGCAAGAGGTGTATAAGAAGAGCGGAGTATTGTTTACACCAGGGCATGGATTTGGGCATAAGGGGTTTGGGTTTTTTCGGATAGTGTATCCGTATGTGGGATTTGAGATACTTGAAGTTGCATTGGAGAGGTTGGATAAATTTTTGGAAGTTCTTCCTTATAGGCGTCTCGCCTCAAGAAAAGGATGACCAGTGTCTCGTTTTTTTGCTGAGGCTAGAAGTCTTCAGCGACGCACTTTTAGTCCTTTTTAAGCCTTTAGGGACGAAGCTAGATGCTTAAAAAATCCAAAAAGCTAAAGTGTGACGTTCCATCTACGTACGACTTGTAACTACAATACTTGTAGTCATAGTCGTCTTCAACAAGATTGGCCCGAGAAGGATTCTTATGAATGTAATTCAATTTCTGACGGATGAATTTTTTACTATACAAATGGACAAATTTGGGACTCTTTTTCCATATCTGATTTTTGCGGTCACTTCTATTTATAACAACTGAAAAGAATTTTTCTTCCAGAATTGTTTGTAATAGTTGCTTCGCTGTAAATGATTGGAAACTATGTATGAGTTTTGCATTGGTGTAGGGTGACAAGACTTCGTAAATGACATGAAGATGAACAGGCATGATAACAAAAGAATAGATCACACATTTTTTTTCTTTTGTCAAAAATTCGAAAGCACCAAGAATGATGTCTATGCGTTCTTGTGTACAGAAAATTCGCTTCAAGTTGTTGATTGTAAAAGGTCGTAAAATATAAATTATTGTAGACTGTATAAGCCATAGTGTAAAGTTGTGTTGTTGCTTTCTAAAAGTAAGAAAAGTTTTAGAGATGAGTCCTTTTTAGCGTTTTTGCTCTCCTGTCCTTGTAGGCGTCTCGTGCTTTTTTTAGTCAAGATAGAACAGCTTTAGCTCAAGATTCCCTATTTTGAGACAAACATTTAGAAAGTATGGAAAGGCGTTCATTTTTATCTGCTGGTTTAGGTTTAGCTACAGTGGGCACTGTAAGTGCTAAAAACAAAGAAAACAACTTGGATAATACTCCTGCTGGCGAAGGGAATGAACTTTACGAATGGAGAACTTACGACATTAAGTGGGGATCAAATGTGAAGCTATTGACTACCTATTTAAAGGATGTATTGAAACCAACATTACTTAGACATGGAGCAAAGCAAGTCATGGTATTTGATGAAATTGCACCTGGAAGTCCAAAGAAAATATATGCATTGATCAGCTACCCAGATGCGAATACCTATATGAGTTGTCAGAATTTATCTGCAGATGAATCATATAATAAAAGTGCAGAATCCTATAATTCCATTGCTCCAGACAAACCATTATACAACCGATTTAATTCAAGTCTGTTAGTGGCTTTTGACGGGATGAAAGAGATGTTAGACCCTGTAAATAATGCTACCGTTTTCGAACTAAGAATTTATGAAGGCTACAGTGAAGATGCTGTCAGACGAAAAATTAAAATGTTTGATGACGAAGAGATTGAGTTATTCCACAAAGTTGGATTAAACCCTGTTTTCTTTGGGAAAATGATAAGTGGACCTTACAGACCTTGCCTTGTATACATGCTTAATTTCACGGACATGGATGCTCATGGTGCAGCGTGGAAAGAATTCATCAAAGCACCAGAATGGAATGAAATGAAAGTGAAACCTATGTATGCCAATACGGTATCTAATATTCGAAATACGTTTTTGAAGCAGATTTAGTAATGTTGAGTGTTGAATTGATGGTAGATGGGGGAAGAAAAGTTTTACATTCTCAATTATTTAAAAATTAAAAATCCATCTTACAAAAAGTTATATTTAATTTAATCCATCCTACAAGCTTGTTTTGAATATTTAATTGCTTGTCCACAACTCATTAAACATTAAGCATCAAAAATTTAACATTACTCAAACGGATGCTCAGCGAGTAGATCTTTTGGATCATAAAAACCTTTTTTATCCTTAACATCTCTTCTCACCTTTGCTACAAATTCTGGCTTGATAGCACTAGCTTTATTACCAAAGGAATTACGTACATAAGTCAACACAGAAGCGATTTCTTCATCATCCAATAGGCCTTCATATGGTGTCATTGGTACATTGCCAGGATAGTCCACAGACTTGACTCTAATTGGTCCGTATAATCCCTTCAGTGTCAGTTTGACTAATCGTTCAGGATTTCCCAATACCCATTTTGCACCAACCAACGGTGGATACCCAGTCGCAGCAAGGCCTTTCCCATTTTCTTGGTGGCAAGTTCCACAATAACCATCTTGTAAATAAATCTCTTCACCTTTTTCATATAAAACCATTTGAGCTTTTGTCAAATCGGTAGGAGCCATTTTATCTTCCTTTTTTACGGGTTCCAAACTGACGCCATTCACATGGGCAACAGCTGTTTGATGTGCATGAACAAGCCAATCATCTAAAGGATATTTACCAGCTGTTGATAATATCTGCATAGCTGATTCTTTATCCAACCAAGAGGCTGCTGTAATGGCCTCCAATCTGACTCTATCGTGATCATCCTCTGCCGCAGCATTCAGCAAGGTTACCTGATCGTCCAATAAATGTCCATTGTACCTAACAAATCGTACTGCTGCTGCTCTTGCCCGGTAGTCTTTTGCATTCATGAGTTTTTCTAGTAAAGAATCATTGTTCTCATTTAATCCCCAATAGACCCACATGGCTTCCATCAAATACCTCTCATAATTTTCAGAATCGGTATCTAAATCATCCACCCATGTCTCTAAAGCAGAAATCACTTTACCAGACTCTCTTCCCCGTAGCTCCCTTCTGGTTCTGTAACGTGCTCTGTATTCTGGTAGTTTGAGATTTTCTAATAATTCATCAATGGATGCTCCAGCTACTTTTGGCGCATCGACAAGCGGACGAGCTGGATATGTAATTCTATAAATGCGACCATGAACATGATCACGATAGGGATCACGAGCATTGTGCTGCATATGTCCAATCAATACATTGTGCCAATCAACAAAATAAAGCGAACCATCCGGTGCGAATTCCATGTCCACTGGTCGAAAATTAGGATCGTCACCTTTGATGATATCGTGTCTAAGATCCGTAGAATATCCTGCACCTTCATCATTAATCTTATGTTGCCTCATACCTAGAAAGCCAATTGAATTTGCCAAAATCAAATCGCCTTGCACTTCATCAGGAAAATGACGACTAGATACAAATTCCAATCCTGATGTTGGTCTTACCTTATTTTCCTCTGGAATTAAATCTTTGGACTTGTGAGTGGCTACACCATATCTGGACTTGACTGTACCTGGCAACATCCATCTTACAGCAGGGCCAGAAGTCTCCGCAAAAATAGGCTGCCCCCAGTCATCAAAAGCAATACCCCAAGGGTTAGGAATAGACAATTGAGCTGTTCGTTCTAAATGCTTTCGTTGAGGCTGGAATCGATAAAACCCACCATTTGTTCCTCTGACCATACCATATGGCGTCTCCACATTGGTGTGAAGAAAAACACCTTCTCCCATATACAATGCTCCTGACGGATCAGCACAAAAGGCACTTATAACATGATGTGTATCGTGGTCATCAAAACCACTGTAGATTACTTCTGTCTTATCCGCCTTATCATCTCCATCAGTATCCGTCATCAAAACCAAATTAGTCCCTTGAGAAACATATACACCTTCAGGAGCAAACTCAAATCCAACAGGAATATGTAATCCATCAGCCCAAACTTTTTGGCTGTCAGCTTTACCATCATTGTCAGTATCTTCAAGAATGATCAACTTATCATCTGGTCTAGGATCACCAGGTTTCCAATGAGGATAAGTCGGCATACAAGCTACCCATAGTCGACCATTATTATCGAAAGATAATTGAACAGGATTTGCCAAATCTGGAAAATCTTCTTCCGAAGCGAATAGGTTGACTTGATATCCTTCAGGTAAAGTCAGTGAATTTAAAGCATCTTCTCCATACAAATACTCACTTGTTCCACGACCATAGGCACCGGGTTTAAAATTAGATTCAACTTCTTTCAACTCTGTTGTCTTTCTGTCAGCCTTTTCTAAATCATAAGCTAAGCCTTTTGCAGCCTGCCATACTAAGGTATCTCGATTAGCAGTTAATTCTCTTAGCTTTTTAAATTCATCTGGATAATTATCAGGACCGAATGGATCGTATCGTCTTCCAAAAGCATGCACACCATTTGGCATTTTATAATCCATATGCCAATGCCAATTCTT
>CAYVFU010000046.1:18728-30391 GCA_964450495.1 uncultured Saprospiraceae bacterium
TGGAGTCCATCTGTTGTTAAGTCACTCCCTCCAGAGAACCACTTTTTTGACACATCAAATAAATTGATGTAAGGGACATTCATTTCAGCAGCGATAGATTCTTGAAGTGTGCTTATCGCCTTCAATCTAGAATTTAAATCATTGACATCAGGCAATGCTGGTGTAGAAGTATTGACATCTTCTATACTCGTAGGACTGATTAAAACCAATTGGGTTGGCCTCTCTGGATGATATTTCTGTTCAAGACTATGTGTTATAAAAGCAGCATACTCTTCCTTGAGTAAATCATTGGCTTCTTGTTTATCCAACGCCTCAGCGGTACCAAAAAATGCCAAAACTATATTAATGTCATGTCTGTCCAGCCACTCATCCTCCGTTTCTAAATGTCCGACACTATTTGATTTTTGTGCTAATTCATCATAGAATTTTTCCGCACCTGGAAACGCCCATGGATCATTTCTTCCGGAATGTGGTCGAAAGCCAGGCCGATTACCTCCATCACACATATTTCTCACATACAGCATGCTGTCTGGAAATCTCGAATATATTTCTGTCTCAAAATGATTGTAATTGATCATTCTAGAACAGAGATTACTGCCTATAAACGCAATGCGATCTCCCGCATTCAATTGGATTACAGGATCGTGATCTTCGCTGCATGACACAAGGAATGTCACAAGCACAGACAATAGCAGGATTTTATTCAAACATTCCATTGATAGTTATTTTTCTATTAGGGCAATTAATTCATCCACGGCTTTTTTTACAAAACTTTCATCTTCTGCGTACTCTTCACAGTCTATAAGTTGTATGGCAGGATTGAGATTGTTCTTTATGTAATCAAAAAAGGCATCATCCGATTCTTTGTCATACAAGACAGCATTTTCTTTTGAATATCTCCCTACCCCGCCTCTTGGGATCATGAAAACTGCATTACCTGTTGTATGCGATAGTCGATTACAAATACTTTTAGCAACTTGTACTATCTCTGTTTTATTCAATCGTGGGACAAAGACTACTGGGCTATGAAACACATAATCATGATTAGAATATTCTTCTGGCACTTCATTAGGTGACACCAAAATACCTAAGTGTTCAGCACCACCTGGACAAAGCACTTGCGGGATACCCAACTTACCAGCCACAGTCAAACGCTCAGGACCTCCTGCTCGTAATACTGACCAAACATCATCAGCAATTTCACCCATCGCATAATCAAACACAGCTCCAATTATACCTTCTTTCATCATCTGCTCCATGGCCTGACCACCCGATCCAACCGCATGGAATACAATGACTTCATAACCTTTCTCCTCTATGTATTCAATGGCTTTCATAGCACCGTTTGTCAAGACGCCAAGATTAGACATACCGATTAATGGCTTGTCACTTTTTTCAACCACAAAAGCAGTTTTCACTTCTGCCATCCCACAAGCAGCAGCTGCTGCATTTGCCAGAATAGTTCTCGTAAATGGATTAAGTTTAAGTATATCACTAACAGAAAACATCATCGTGATGTCTTTGATACCGACGAATCCAGAGGTATCACCAGAGGCCATTGTAGAGACCATTATCTTAGGTAAACCATATGGCAGCTTCTGCATTATATTGCAACAGGTAGATGTCCCTTGCGTACCACCTAATCCTAGGACAGCATGAACTTCATCATTGGCAATCTTAGGGTGGAGTATGTCAAGGCACCCTTTCATCACAAATGGACCTGCTTCTTCTCTAGTTGGGTTTTGCAATAAAGTGTCCAAGTTGCCTCCGCCTATTTCGATAATTTTTTCTCTTGAGAAACTTGCCTTTATACCTGGATTACCAACAACACCAATATCCAGCAATAATGCTTTATGCCCTTTGGCTTCAATTTGTTCGATTAGATATCCGGCTTCTTGATCTTTTGTATCAAGCGTCACCAATAAGGCAATTGTTTTTGACATGGTCTTAAGTTATGTTTTTGGGAAAGTCAAATTAGCGAATTCTTGTGCGGTACTTAACACCGCTTTTTCAATTGGAATGCGTTCTGTACTGGATCCAGTCCAGATGCCGTCACAGCTTGTATGATTCAAGCAATACTGGAAATCATCTGGGTTAACCAATGCTGAACCGTGAGCAATGAAGTAACAATCGGGAGCTAATTTTCTCAGTTCTTGGTTTGCTGCTTCTATGCGCTCTGCAGCTTGTTCGATTTTTTCTCCGCTATTATAGCCTTTGAGGCCTCCTTGTGTTGTCCCGCAATGGAAACAAAATAGATCTGGCTGAGATTCTCCAACAATACGCCTTGCATCTTCAATGGTAAATGCTAATCCAATGGACACCATATCCAGTTCTTTAGCAAGTTTCAACATTTCAATTTCGTGGTCTAAGGTAATTCCTGATTTATTCAAGACGCGATATATTTCACTATCAGCATCTACATAACTAATAGAAGGACCAATATTAGAAGCAGAATAGACCCCCATCTCTTTACATTGGTTCAAGACCATTCTCATATCTTTTAGTGGATCATTTGGATTCAAGCAAGCACAAACAAAAGAATCACCTTTTATAGCAGGCATGATGTCTTCTCTAGTATAGTCAAGTGTTTGTTTATTGGAATCCAAAATTGGCCACATCATTGCCATTGTGCCCATTCCATTTGCTCGTAATCGAGCCCCCGAAAAGGTATTGATACAGTCTACACCAGCTTTCTCAAGCAATTGAGCAACTAATCCACTGCCCGCACTGGCAATAAATAGAGGTTTATTTGATTCGCGTTTTCGTTTTAACTTTGATAAAATTTCTTCTCTCGATGTGTGAGGTACAATCATTAATTTTTTAGTTTATTTCCATAAAATAAGAAATAAAATAGAGATCAAATAAAACAAGAATGACATTCTTTTTTATATACGAATATCTGTGCGTTTACTGATACTATCTATGCCATTACTGATACCAAACTCTAAATATTTGGTACCACCAATTTCTTTTAAAAGAACCACTTTCTACCATTTCAAAAGCACCATTAGAACTTGTTCGAGAATTAATGTTGTCAAATATATTTGGCATAAGCAGAGTTTCAACATTGAGTACGGTGACATCATTCTCCTCAATCCAAGCATTTAATCTTATCATCGTTTCCTCTAATGGCTCAAATTGAGGATCTGTTTTCTTTGTTGCCTGTTGCGTTACTTGAATTGTAAAGTCTTTGAAATTGAACATGTGGATTGTATTTATACAACTATAAATTTAGTTGTTGCAAGATCAAATGCAAAGCACATTGCAGGAATTTGTATTTTAGAAAAAAAATCAAATGATCTGGGTTAAAAGGCTAATCATTGTATTATTACTATTCTGCTTCTTAATCGCCTTGTATTTATTCATTCAATTAAAAGACAGACATCCTGATTATAATCTGGACTTAGCGTATCAATCATCTCAGGAATCGTCAATTTATGCAGGCTTTGATGCAACTGTCATAACACCTCTTGTCCCGGACGAATGGATCGACAAAAATAATAATGCCCGTTTTGATGAAGATGAAGAATGGGTGGATAAAAATAATAATGGAATTTTTGATCCTGTATGGATTGCAGGATTCCATAACAACAGACCTGCTCAGGGTGTGAATGACGATTTATGGGCAAGGACTGTGGTCGTACAAATAGGAGATTTTACCTTTTCCTGGACAGTATTAGATTTAATTGGTTATACTAATGATCAAATCATTTCCATTCGTAAACAGATTAAAAAAGAATTGCCTATTGATTACGTCATAATAGCCAGTACCCATACCCATGAAGGTCCAGATGTGTTGGGCATGTGGGGACCATCAAACTTCACAAGTGGCATCGATAAAGACTATGTTGACTTCATTAATGATCAAGTCGTCGAAAGTGTCAAAAAAGCCTTCCACAAAAAGGAAGCGAGTTATGTTTCTTTCTCCGAGGATAAAGATGGCGCAGCCTATTTGGTAGAAGATTCTCGTCCTCCATTTGTCATCGATCCTTCATTAAAAATGGTACAGTTTCAGAATGCATCTAGAAATACTACCCTAGGTACAATTGTGTATTGGTCTAACCATCCAGAAACGACTTGGAGTGAAAATTTATTGATTACTTCAGATTTTGTTCACTACCTCAGAGAAGGAATTGAGAAAGGAATAAGGTCACCAGTTGACAACGTGATCTACAAAGGACTAGGTGGCACCTGTTTATTTGTGAATGGTTCCATTGGTGGCTTGATGACTACCTCTCCAGATTTCCCGATACAATCTGTCTTTTCTGACTCGATACTACTGGAAGCCCCGTCATTTGCAAAAGCTGAAGCACAAGGTCTACGTCTCGCAATGCTAGCCCATAATGCTATATCCAATTCAAGCGAATCGATTAAAAGCTCAGAATTGACAGTTAGAGCAAAAAGTATTGAAATTCCTTTGGACAATAAATTGTACCGATTAGCAGCAGCACTCAATATTTTCGATCGTGGATTAACTGGTTGGTGGAAAATGAGATCAGAAGTTGCTTATCTTTCTTTTGGCCCTGCTGAATTTTTATTTCACCCAGCTGAGATATACCCAGAAATTGTTATTGGTGGTGTAGAAAGTCCAGCCAATGCTGACCTTGATGACACCATATTAGAAACTCCACCGCTAATCGATTTGATGAGCAAACCATATAAATTTGTGTGCGGCCTTTCTAATGACATGATTGGTTATGTCATACCTACCTCTCAATGGGATGCAGATGCACCTTACACCTATGGCAAAGAAAGCAGTCATTATGGAGAAATTAATTCTTGTGGTCCCGAATCGGCTGCTGTCCTCTATGAAAGTTTAAAGTCAGTAATAAGTCCAGAGTAATCCTTAGTAATTAACCCAAACTGGATACGATTTATTTCTGTGATGGTTTTTAAAACCCTTAATGTTCTTATTAGCACTTCTACACTTAACCAACTTAATGTTTTACTGTTTACCTGTCATAAAGATCAGACAGAAAATACTCATAGACGCCAATCTCATTTACAGATGCATTACCCCATTGTGGTTTATATCCATTGATCAATAAAAAGTAGTCTTCAATAATGTCGGCTTGCTGTTCGAAATTAAAAGATAATAATCCTTTGTTTTCATTCTTTGCTTGTTGCAATGCACGTAGACCGCCATAATTATATCCCATCTTAGAATGCTGTGCTATCAACGCATGTAGAATATAAATTGAACCAAAATTCATATACTGCCATATATGTACAAGTTCGTGAATAAATGTAGAGAAACTGTATGCTCCATGGCTGTTTATAGTAAAAAAACTAACATACACTATCTTGAGTTTGGGTGGACCTATTCGTGCTCTAGAGTCAAGTCGCACTTCGTCTAATGGCAACACGTGATCAAAAATTGGCCGAGCACAACTTTTTTCCTCTTCTGTCAAATATCTTGATGAACTTTTCCAAGCATTGCTTAGTAAATCATATAATTCTGGAATTGCTAAAAGGTCCATAAGTAGTAACACTATTCCTGGAAGATATTTGACAAGCTTAAGTTTGAACGATTGTTGTACTCCTAGATCACTAAACAAGATATGCCTTATTAGTCTACTGACTCTTTTGGGTAAGCTCTTCGCATAAAATGACGATCGGAATAAAAACATTAATTAAATCGAAGGACTTTTACAGGAGACATTCTAGTAATTAAATATGTAGGAATGATAAGAAAAAGCAAGATTATAGCGACAACACCAATATTCAACAATATGATGTAAGGGATATTCAATTCTATTGGTGCTGAAGACAGATAATAATTCTCTTCATTGAGTTTAATGATTTGAAATTTCTTTTGGATAAAACAAATTAATAAGCCGACTGCATTTCCAATAATCAATCCCCATTTGATAATGTGAAATGCTTTGATTAAAAATATTTTACGGATACTCCAATTATTACTGCCGAGTGCTTTTAGTACACCGATCATACGACTTCGTTCGAGCATTAAGATTAGTAAGGCGGTAATCATATTTATCACTGCGACTATTGTCATGAGAGAAAGGATCACATACTCATTTATATTTTGCAATTCTAACCAGCCAAAGATTGCAGGAAATTTTGCTCGAACTGTTTCCGAATACATTTGTCCAGGTAAGACATCCAAATAAATAAAATCATTCAAAATATTGAGATCGTCGATATCTTCTATGAAGACTTCCATACCCATGACTTGATTCTCTTCCCAACCAAAAACTTGCTGTATTTTTCTAATATCGGCTAAAGCAAATCGGACATCATATTCTTGCAAACCAGTTTTGTATAAGCCTTGAATTTTGAATTTTCGAGGAATCTGCTTTTGCTCTGCGGTACGCAAAAACGTCACCACAATGTCTTGTCCTACTTCTAACGACAAGGTGTTCGCGGTGTGCTCTGATATCAATATGCCATTGGACATTTCATCTTGGTTCAGATCGAGGGAATCACCTTCAATAATAAATTCATTCATGTGATCCCATTGGAAGTCTTCACCGATTCCTTTAATGATTATACTTTCAAATTCTGTAGAGGTCTTTATGATACCAGGGATGAGACACACAGATTGTACATAATCTACTCCGGCTTCAGATTTGATTGTTTTCAGTTTTTCACCATTTGTATTTTCGACAATCTTCTCCATAGATACTTGTCTAATCCGCTTAATAGAATCTATATACGCTGCATTCTTATCTAATGGGATTGCTTCATAATTGCGTCGCACGGCATGATTGGTGATATCGATGTGGCCCCAAAATCCAAATATCTTCTGTGTGATTTCATTTTTAAAACCAGTAATGACCGCTGTTGTAAGTATGACCACAGCAATACACAGAGCAACACTTGCAATTGCGATCCGCATGATTGTCCGTGTAAAAGAATTGTTTTGTGAGAATGCGATTTTATTCGCTATAAACCGTTCAATATTCACTACCACAAGATACGTAATTGTTTATCATCCTATTGTTTTTGCTCTTATCTAATCGCTATTTTCTATGTACATTTGGGTCAAAATTTACATTCAGTATGAGCTTTATAGAAGAATTGAAATGGAGAGGAATGTTGCAAGATGTGACTCCAGGTTTGGAAGAGCAATTAGCTTCTGGTATGTGTACAGCCTATATTGGGTTTGATCCCACAGCTCCATCACTGACAATTGGTAACTATGTTCAGATAATGCTGTTGCGACAATTTCAGTTGCATGGTCATAAACCGATCTTTTTATTAGGTGGAGCTACTGGAAGAATCGGAGATCCATCGGGCAAGGACAAGGAAAGAGAGTTAAAGACTTATGACGAACTTGATAAAAATCTAGCCTTTCAACAAGAGCAAGCTTCAAAATTTTTAGACTTCGATTGTGGTGACAACTCGGCGTTATTTCTGAATAATTTTGACTTTTATAAGAATGTGAATGTCCTTGACTTCTTAAGAGACGTTGGCAAGAATCTGACTGTCAATTATATGTTAGGTAAGGAATCTGTGAAGAAAAGATTGGATAGTGGTTTGTCCTTTACAGAATTCAGCTATCAGTTATTGCAAGCCAATGACTTCTTGGAATTGTACAGAGAGCACAATTGCATCATTCAAATGGGTGGTTCGGACCAGTGGGGCAATATCACCTCTGGCACAGAGTTTATCAGACGTAATGTGGAGAATGGTAAGGCTTATGCATTGACCACACCACTTCTCACAAAAGCAGACGGCAGTAAATTTGGCAAGTCAGAAGGGGGGAATATTTGGCTTGATCCTGCAATGACAAGTCCTTATAAATTTTACCAATTTTGGATCAATGCCGCCGATGCTGATTTGGCCAAATACTACAGATACTTTTCATTCAAATCAAAAGAAGAAATAGAAGGATTAGAAGCTGAGTATGAGACAAACCCTAACGCGCTAAAGAAAATTCTTGCTGAGGAATTAACAACGCGTATTCATTCACAAGAGGATTATGAGTCAGCCATGAAGGTTTCAGAAATTGTATTCAATCATAAAGCGAGTCCGGAAAGTTTGTCAACTATGTCAGAAACTGAATTGAGTCTTATTGCAGAAGAATTGCCATCTGTATCTATTTCAAAAGCTAAACTTAGTGAAGGGATTGCGCTTGATGACTTGTTGACAGAAACTGAAATTTTAAAGTCAAAGGGCGATGTACGTAGAGCGATAAAAAACAATGCGATTTCAATCAATAAAGTAAAAATCCAAGCGCATAATTTTACAGTAGATAATCAACACTTGTTGCAAGAAAAGTATTGTATGATTGAAAATGGGAAGAAGAATAAGTACATATTGATTTTGAATTAAATGTTGCTACTTGTGCAATGGGTCATGACCGGTCATTACCCATTGCAGGATAAAAATTCAAGAATTTTTTTTTCAACTCCCATACGTCACCCGATAAATCACATCAGCAAAATCATCAGACACGAGTAAGGAACCATCAGGTAACCATTCCATGTCTACAGGTCTGCCCCATACATCGTCTTCTTCCTGATCTAACCAACCCGAAATAAAGTCTTGATAATTTGAGGCATTAGAATTGGCATCCACATCTACCATTGTCAACCTATACCCTATTTTATCATCACGATTCCAGCTCCCATGTTCTGCAATCAACATCTTATTACCGAATGATGATGGAAACATTTGATTATTCACAAACTCACAGCCTAAAGGTGCGACATGCGGACCAAGATTTTGCGCAGGAGCTACAAAGTCATCGCAAGGACGTTTCTCACCAAACTCAGGGTCGGCCACATCTCCTTGATGGCAATATGGATAGCCAAAATGTTGATAGTCTGCGGTGGCTCTATTCAGCTCGCAAAAAGGCACATCATTCCCCATTCTATCTCTACCATTGTCTGTAAACCACAGCTCCCCAGACTCTGGATGCCAAGTAAAGCCTACGGTATTACGTACTCCTTCTTGTACAATTTCCATTCCGCTACCATCTGTATTAATCCTTGTTATTGTATTAAATATCTTATCCTCGGATTCGCAGATATTGCACGGAGCACCCACAGGCACATATAATTTATTGTCAGGACCAAAGGCGATATATTTCCAACCATGATGCTTCTCTGTTGGATATTCATCATAGATAACTTCTGGTTCAATATCTTGACCAAGTTTTGATTCTACATCACTAAACTTTAAAATCCTATTGACTTCTGCGACATATAGATCACCATCTTTAAATGCGACACCATTTGGTAAGTTACCATCAGTCAATAACGTAAACATCGTGTCTGCTTGCATATTGCCATTCAAGTCTTGCAAGGCATACACACTACCTTCATCTCTAGTACCTACAAATAATGTCCCTGAAGGAGAAAGTGCCATTGAGCGGGCATTCACTACATTCTCTGCATACACTTCAATATTAAATCCCTGCGGTAATACAAGACTGTCTAATGGTAAGTCTCCTCCTAAATCTTGTTTTTTGGGTGGATTATATTTTATGCAAGAAAGCATAGTACAGCTAATCGACAATAGTATGATGTAGTTGAAAACCTTCATTGTTTAATTTTTTCTGTTTGTTGAATCATCAATTCGTAAGTATAAACATGACTCATATCCTTTTGTTTGTCAACAGAGAATATGGTCGCTAAAGCATCTGCAATGTAGCACTTATCAGTGACTACGGTCACTTCACTTGGATTGGAAATGGCCCAGCCAGTGCGCGGATCAATAATATGAGAATACATTTTTGCACCACTGGTCAAATACTTAAAGGTAGATCCAGAAGTGGCAATGGCTTTGTTATCACCAACTTCTACAATTTCATCAGCGACAGCAATTTTCCATTTTTTTCCAGTAAGCGATTTACCAACATAAATATCTCCTCCACCATCTACGATAGCATGTATTATGCCGCAACTCTTCAACACCTTAAATGCTTCATCTACAGCATAGCCTTTTGCAATACCACCAAGATCAAGCCTCATGTTCTCTGTCAATAATTGTACGGTTTCATTGTCCAATTTAACATCAGAGGTTTGACTGTGTAAAAGTAACTGATTGATAATAGCAGCTTGTGGTACTTCTTTTCTTCTGATTCCTCTACGCCATAATTTTGTCAAAGGACCAGAAGCGATTGAGAACAAGCCTCCTGATTGCTGATATAATTTTGTGGATTCAACCAATAAAAAATTAAGGTCCTCAGATAATGTCATCGGAGATATGTAAGCAAATTCTGAAATAGAATTCAATTCACTATCTAATTTGTAATCACTACAAATGGAATCTAGTTCTGCTATTCTCTGGAATGCTTTTTGGCTAGCCAACTGCACCAATGAATCAGAATCATGGTATATGACTAATTGAAAGAGTGTGCCCATGTGGACTTCTTCAAAATGAAATTTCTTGAAGTCTTGAGCATGCATTGCAAAACTCAAAAAAATAAACGGATAGAAGATTATTGATCTCATCCGCCTAATACCATTTCCCAAAACGCAACTTGTTCTTCGGGACTTGGCGGATTAGCTGGCTTTACCATTCTAAATCCAACAAAAGGAGAATCCGTATTCCACCAAAAGCTTTTGGGAATTTGCGGGTCTCTTTCTTTCCATTTGCGACTAGATTCTATCCTACAACTGCATCTGCATTTTGATTTATCATCGTCCCAAGAGCCTCCTCTGACAGTCCGTGGATGTAAGCTCGTTGGTTTTATCCATGGATTAACTTCCGTAGATGCAGCAAGCTCTGCATAAGCATTGTCTTTATATTGATCCAATGTCCATTCGGATACATTGCCGAGCATGTCATGAAGTCCCCAAGCATTAGCTGATTTAGATCCAACCTTTTGATACTTCTCTCCACTATTGTCATAATGCCACGCATAGCTATCCAAATCAGTTTGATAGTCTGTTTTTCCATCAGCCTTACATGCATATTCCCATTCAATCTCGGTAGGTAGTCTGTAAAACTCACCGGTCTTATCGCTCAACCATTTACAATACTGAAGTGCTGCCAACTGAGTCATGCTTACAGCAGGAAAGTCATTTTCTCCCATTCCAAATGTAGGATCTTCATAGGGAGGACTTGGACGAGAAATTGCATCAGCATCGTAGTCAGGCATGGACTCTGGGGCAAGATCCAAATTCTTTTTTCTGAAAATTTTATATTCATCAAAAGTCAATTCATGAGTTCCAATCCAGAATGATGCAACATCAGCGGTAAAGCTTGGACCTTCATTTTCTATTGTCGTACTTCCCATTGTCACTTTGCCTTCAGGTAGTAAGGTCATTGAAAAAGACACTTCTGTACCTGGTATAGTTAATACTTGATGTTTAGGGATATATGCAACTTCTTTCGCTACTTCTTCTACGAGTGTTGAAGAAGATTTGCAAGCAGCAAAAATGATCACACCTGCGATGTATGCACATAAAACAACTCTCATATCATTGAAATTTTAATAGAATTCTAATATATGTAAAAAAAGATCATTTTTAATGAGTACAAATTAAACATCTAAGTCTTAATTGAGTATTGAGGCTATCGTCCCAAAAAATCTTGCTAATAATTAAAGCGACCAAAGTTAGCGAGAATAACTACTGACACGAAAATAAATGGGTCGTGTTTATATTTTTTAGAAATCAGTGCTACGTGGTGTTGCACTGGTTTTTTTTTGAATAAGGGAATTTGTTTAGAAGGAAGATTTTATAATT
>CAYVFU010000046.1:30491-37811 GCA_964450495.1 uncultured Saprospiraceae bacterium
TGCACTGGTTTTTTTTTGAATAAGGGAATTTGTTTAGAAGGAAGATTTTATAATTCCTTTAAACAGGTTCTTGATTCATTCACCTAAGGAAAACAACTGCTCTACTCTTCTAACTTATACTTTAACTCAAATGCTACACTAATATCATCTTTCGTCTGGATCTGTCCGAACAATGCACTTGGTGGTTCAATACCAAAGTCGGTCATTTTCATAGGCTCATTCCCCGAAAGGGTAATCTGCTCTCCATCACTTGAAATTGCCAAATCCAAATCAACAGAAACCGTTTGACCAGCTATTATCAATTTACCTGCAATCGAAGTTGTATCAGCAATGTTGACTACTTGTGCTCCATCCAATTTAAAAATCACATTAGGATGTTCGGTGGCTAATAAGGCTTTTTGAATCTTCCCATTCATTGTGGCACCTCTACCACCATCAAGTGTAGCAATAGGAATTGAAATTTCAACAGCCTTAAGATCAATAGTCTTGTCGTTGAGCGTCATTTCAAGAGGTAAATTGTTTACTTCACCAGCATTGACTGTCCAATCATGTAAAGAGGAGCTTCCTACAATGGACAATACCTCTGCTGGATCAGATTCAAGAATATAGTTTTGAGCAGAGCTATATCCCCAACAAATAATGCATAACGCTAAAGAGAAGATTTTCATGTTGAATTTTTATATCTGAAAGATAAATGCAATAATGACTTTAATCAGTTAAAAATATGTCAAAATCGTGCATATCACCATTTGATGCCGTAAATAGTCGAATTATACTTAAATTAGTAGCAATCCAAAATACATCACATGAATAATAATACAAGAAGAGATTTTGTCAAAAAGTCGGGAGCTACACTTTTGGCTGGCACACTAGGCTTCAATATTGTTAAAGCTAGTCCTTATAAACATATTATAAATGCTGATACTTTAAAAGTTGGCTTAATTGGATGCGGAGGTCGTGGGACAGGAGCAGCTTTGCAAGCCACGATGTCTGAAGATAATGTTGTGTTGACTGCAATGGCAGATATATTTCCAGATCAAATTGAAACATCTTTAAAAAATCTTATCGTTGAAAATCCATCGAAGATGATGGTCGAAGAAGACCATAAGTTTGTTGGCTTTGATGCATACAAAAAGTTGTTAGCGAGTGATGTTGATGTTGTACTTTTGGCAACTCCGCCAAACTTCAGACCAGCTCAATTAGCCGCGGCAATAGAAGCTGGCAAACATGTTTTTTGTGAAAAACCAGTTGCTGTAGATGGACCGGGAATTCGAAGTGTGCTTGCCACTGCAAAAAAAGCCAAAGAAAAAGGATTGGCTCTAATGTCAGGATTTTGCTGGAGGCACGATACGCCAAAAATAGATACGTACAATCACATGATGGGTGGTGAGATAGGCGACATGCATACTGTTTATACAACTTATAATACAGGTGCTTTATGGTTTAAAGAACCTAAGAAACAAATTTGGACGGATACAGAAGCTACCATGAGAAACTGGTTGTATTACAACTATCTATCTGGAGACCACATTGTCGAGCAAGCTATCCATAGTATTGATTTGATGTCATGGGCGATGGGTGATGTTATGCCAATAAGTGCAGTCGGAACTGGCGGAAGACAAAGCCGTACAGAAGAAAAATACGGGAATGTGTTTGATCATTTTTCAATTATATACGATTACGGAGAAGGGAGAAGAGGATTCCATATTTGCAGACAACAGGAAGATTGCAGCCGCGCTTATACAGTAGATGCAATGGGTAGCCACGGCCGAGCTCATATCGATGTATTTAGAAAACATTATGTCAAAGGAAAGTCAGGAGAGTGGAACTGGGAAGGAGATAAATCCAACATGTATCAAAATGAGCATAATACATTGTTCAAGTCCATTCGAGATGGCAATCCATACAATGATGGAGAACGAATGTCCAACAGTACAATGCTTGCTATTTGGGGGCGTATGGTCGCTTATACTGGAAAAGAATTGACTTGGGAAGAGGCGTTAAATTCTGAAGAAGTACTAGGTCCAAAAATCGATGAATTCAATTGGAAACTCAATTGGCCGCTTAAACCAGTTGCTCAGCCTGGTAAAACACAATTCGTATAATGGAGCGTCGAGAATTTTTACAGAAATCATCATGTGCACTTGGTGGTTTGGCATTAAGCAGTTGTTCGACAGCAAAAATGTTAGAGTCTTCTCTTGAAACACCACTCAAATACAAAAGCCTAAAATTTGGGATGATTGATGAAGATTTGACTGTCATGGACAAATTTAAATTAATCAAGGACTTGGGGTTTCATGGTGTTGAATTGAATTGGCCTAATGAATTAAGTGAAAAAGAGATATTAGCAGCTAGAGATAAAACAGGCATTCACATTCCAGGGACTGTTAACTCTGTGCATTGGAAAAAACAGTTGTCTAATCCAGATCCTACAGTAAGGAAAGAATGTGTTGATGCAACTATTGAAGCACTGCACAAAACAAAATTGTATGGAGGCGATACTGTATTATTGGTTCCTGGTGTTGTCAATAAAGAGATGCGTTATGACCAAGCTTGGGATAGATCTACAGAAGAAATAAAAAAGATACTTCCAACTGCAGAAAAGACTGGAGTGAAAATCGCTATTGAAAATGTGTGGAATAATTTTCTCATCAGTCCCGTAGAAGCTAAAAGCTATGTTGATCAATTTGATAGCGACATGATCGGATGGTATATGGATATTGGAAATATCGTCCGTTATGGATGGCCAGACCAATGGATAAGGATTCTCGGAGAACGTATCTTCAAAGTAGACATCAAAGATTACAGTAGAAAAAAACAAGTAGACGAAGGAATCTGGGAAGGATTTAAAGTCAAGCTTGGTGATGGAGATAGTGATTGGACTGCCGTCAACAAAGCACTAAAGGATATAGGCTACTCTGGATGGGGATCTGCAGAAGTCAGTGGTGGAAATAGAGAAAGGTTGCTAGAAATATCAGAACGAATGGACAAGCTTTACAGCATGTAGCTTATGGAAAATAAAATTAAAGTACTTGTTGCTGGTTGTGGTAATATGGGAAAATCCCATGCCAGAGCCTATCATCAAATGGATGAATTTGAGATTGTAGGACTAGTCAGTCGAGGTCCTGAATCTAGGAATGCGCTGTCAGAAGAATTGGGCGGCTACCCTACCTTTGATAATTATGATACAGCATTAGCAGAATCAAAACCTGATGCTGTGTCTGTAAATACGTATCCTGATACACATTTTGAGTATGTGATGAAAGCACTTGATGCCCACTGTCATGTTTTCGTAGAAAAGCCATTGGCGAATACTGTTGAAGAATGTGAACAAATCAAAGCGAAAGCCATCAGCAAACAAAAGAAGATTGTCATTGGCTACATCCTTCGCGTGCATCCAACTTGGACTCAGTTTATTGAATATGCACACACGTTAGGCAAGCCTTTAGTCATGAGGATGAATTTAAATCAACAAAGCCACGGAGACACTTGGGGCGTCCATAAAAACTTAATGAACTCTATGTCACCTATCGTTGATTGCGGTGTACACTATGTCGATATTATGAGCTTGATGACCAAAGCCAAGCCAATAAGTGTGAGTGCCATCGGAGCTAGATTGTCAGATGAAATTGATAGTAAAATGTACAATTACGGCCAACTCCAAGTGCGATTTGACGATGGATCTGTCGGCTGGTATGAAGCTGGATGGGGACCGATGATGAGTGAGACAGCTTACTTTGTGAAAGATGTCATAGGGCCAAATGGCTGCGTAAGCATTGTGGATAAAAACCCAGATAAAGATGGCGTCTCTACAGATAATGTCGACAGCCACACGGGGACAAATACCTTAGTCCTCCATTACAGCAAAACAGATAAAGAAGGCAACTTCGTCAAGCAAGACGAAAGAATAGATACCTCTGATGAGCCTGACCACGATGGCCTATGTTATTTAGAGCAAGCCTACTTTTTGAAGGCAATCCAGGAAGACATCGATTTGACGCAGCATATGGATGATGCAATAAACAGCCTTAAAATTGTGTTGGCTGCAGATGAATCTGCAAAGACTGGTAAGACGATTGAATTGAGTTAACGTCTTATGGAAATATCGTCCTGCTGTGCTTCTTGGAATTGAACACTTTTCTTGTATGCAGTCATGTACATAATATATAATCTAAGGAAGGCACACACCAGGAAAATTACACTGGTAAAATATACTGCTAATTCAATAATTTCTGGGATAATCATAATTGGGAATTTTGATACAATGATATATTGAATCGTGCATTGTAATTACACGGTAATTGGTTGAAAGTGTATATTTACATTGAAACACTCAATCATGGCTACTAATAAACATGCTCTTATCAGATATAGAGTTATTGATCGCTGTCTCAGAAATGTGGACGAGCAATGGAATTGGAAAACATTAGCGGAAGTATGTGCCCAAGAAATTGACAGTGTGATGGATGAAAAGATCACCTTATCAGAAAGAACCATTAAAGGTGATATACAGCACATGCGTAACGATAAGGCTTTGGGATACTTTGCGCCTATAGAATATGACCGAAAAGAAAAGAGCTACTATTATTCGGATCGAACATACTCCATTACAGAATCACCCATCAATAAATCTGACAGAGACCAATTGGATCAGATGATTAGCCTCATCAGACAGTATACAGGGTTTAAATATTTAAATGGGATTGGAAATATTCTTCAGAAAATGGAATTGCTAGTATATGAATCAATGGGTAAGTCTAAGCAGTATGTACATTTGGATCAACCAGCACAGGTGCCAGGTCAAGAATGGCTGGATACATTGTATGACGCCATTAAAACTGAGAAATCCATAAACATTGAATACGCCGCATTTGGTAAGGAACCTTATCAAACGATAATCAGCCCTTATCTCTTAAAGGAATATCAAAATCGATGGTATCTCTACGCTTACAGCCATGAAAAAAAAGGAATGAGAACCTATGGCTTAGAAAGAATCAAACTCATTAAACCCACATTGCAAAGCTTTATACCAAATGAATTCTTTGATCCAAAAGCTTTCTTTGATGATTTGATCGGAGTCACATTTAATCCTAAAGCAATCGTAAAAGAGATCACATTCAAAGTGTATGGTGGACAGGTAAATTATTTACGTACGTTGCCTATACATTATACACAAGAAGAAATTGAAACTAATAAATCATTCAGTATTTTTACCATACGGTTGATTCCGAATTATGAATTAGAAAGCAAAATTTTATCTTTTGGAGAAACTATTGAAATATTAAAACCAGTCTCTTTTAAAAACACCCTAAAAAAACGCATTGAAGCTTTATATAAAAGATATAAATAACACCCTAGAAGAACCTGATGTCATCACCAAACCTAAGGTGGAGATTGATGAATCTTTACTTGCTGAATTACAAAGCTATACGCAGACAGAAGGTCAGGTCATAGTTCACTGTTTACTTTACTCTACTCGAGTTTCAGGAACACTCATTCGTATTTGGCCGAGCACTTATTTATTTGATAATCATTCTGCGCATAAAAGCGAACTCGTAACGGCAGAAAACATAACCTTTCATCCAGTATGGCAAGAGGTGCCAGCTGGAAAGATCGCACACTTCACACTCATATTTACGGCTCTTCCAAAATCCTGTTCGAGTTTTGATTTGATTGAAGTTATTCCTCAATTGAATGGTTTTACTGCATTAGAAATTCAGCGGAATCAAACAGACGTTTACTTTATTCGCATCTAAAATTTAGATGTCCGCTGTCACCATATTCCATGCTTTGATTTGCCATTCAGTTACAGTTCCGCTAATGATGTAAGGGTCATTATCGACAAACTCTTCTACCCTAGTTTTTGAACGACACTTGAAGATTATAAATGCTTCTGTATGGTCCTCAGTCGCTCCACCCATCAACAATTCACCAGATTCTTTATACGCTTTCACTAAATTAAAATGCTCTTGTCGGAAAAGTTCTCTTTTATTCAAGTAGTCCTTATGTAGCTGGTATTTTAAAATATAATGATTCATTAAATAACTTCGATTTGTAGTGAATAGAATGACAATGGAAAGAACTAAATATTTAAAAAATTGTGAACATCAAAATATTAAGATTTAGTAGCTTGAGGAATAATGGTCATTAAACATAGAAAAACCAATGCATAAAGAAGAAAACATTGCCATAATTGGAGCAGGACCTGCTGGGCTTTCTATGGCACTTTTTCTAAGTGAGCTAGGTTATCAACCCAAAATTTATGATAAGAAAGATAGCATAAGTAAACATTCAAAGGCGTTGGGGGTCAATCCGAGAACCTTAGAAATCATGAAACCGTTTGGGATCACAGAAAAATTTCTAAATAATGGAAGAACAATGACGGCTGTAAATCTCTGGAAAGAAGATACTCATATTTACAAAAATGACTTTTCAACTGCCAAATCTGAATTCCCGTTCATGTTGATACAACCTCAAAAAGAATCTGAACAAATTCTACTTGAAGAAGTATTGTCTAGGGGTGTTGAGTTGGAATATAATTCTGAGTTTACAGAATACAGTAAAGTTGATTCTAAGTATTATATAACTATTAATGGCAAACACGATCCTACAAACGCATTTGACTATGTAATTGGAGCTGATGGAGGACATAGTAAGATTAGAAAACAAACTGAAATATCGTATAAAGGCTTTCGATACGATGAAGAATGGGAAATAGTAGACGTTGAGTTAGACATGAATGTCAATCCCAATGAAGGACACATTAGATTATTCAGAGCAGGCGGAATGATCATGATAAGACTCAAAGATAACATTTGGCGAATTGCTGGAAACATGAAATCTATACTCAACTATTTGCCTAAACATTCGGTCATTGGAAACCTACATTGGGAATCTAATTTTCGAATTAATCATAAGGTGGCCATCAAACTTGTTAAACAAAATATTGTCTTAATCGGAGATGCGGCACATTTACATTCTCCAGTCGGAGCAAGAGGTATGAACTTAGGTATAGAAGATGCCTTTATAAGTAGTCAGCTAATAAATGAAAATAGGCTTAGTGAATACAACTCAATTCGAAGGCCATATTTAGAAAGCACAGTAAACAGAATTAATACAATTACTATGGGCATGGCCGGCAACTCCACTTTCTCTAAAATCCTAAGAAAGCAAATAGCTAATATGGGATTTATGTTTCCTATTGTCATGCCACGAGTCCGAAATTTTGTGTTGGGAATTGATGGATAAAACCTACTTAATTACCTATGATATAACTGGATGATTTAGTATTT
The DNA here is from genome assembly GCA_964450495.1 of uncultured Saprospiraceae bacterium. Taxonomy (GTDB): domain Bacteria; phylum Bacteroidota; class Bacteroidia; order Chitinophagales; family Saprospiraceae; genus CALFUK01. The sequence goes on from CAYVFU010000046.1 coordinate 37,784, forward strand.
TTTGGTTGTAAATTTGTTTTTTGACTGC
>CAYVFU010000047.1:0-36764 GCA_964450495.1 uncultured Saprospiraceae bacterium
AGCAAATGGGTTGAAAGCAAATGGGTTGAAACCCATTTTTATGTAAATGTCACCCCGTTGGGGTTCAGAATTGTAGTTTAGTATTTGTTAGCAAAACCCCAACGGGGTGACATTCTGCAAACATTGGGTTTTAACTCAATGTTATTGGGTACATTCCGTACTTTTAGGCTTATACTATCAATTAAAAATTAAAACATCTTATTAATTATGGCTGATCCAATTTGGGGCGTTGATCTTGGAGGCACAAAAATAGAAGTATCTGTTTTTCACCTCGACGGCACCAACGTAGAGATTATTGACAGGAGGCGAGTGCCGACGGAAGCAGATCAAGGGTATCCTCACATCATTTCTCAAATCAATAAAGTGGTATCAGAGTCTAAAGAAGCAACTGGTCTTATTCCAGCGCATATTGGTTTTTCTACTCCAGGGACAACAGAGCCGTCGACGGGCTTGATGAAAAATTGTAATACTGTGGTAATGAATGGTCAGCCGATGAAGCAGGATATCGAAACGACATTAGGTACACCAGTGACGTTAATGAATGATGCGAATTGTTTTGCGGTAGCAGAAACGAAGATCGGAATTGTCCCAGATGTTGTCCCAGATGCACAAGTTGTGTTTGGCGTGATTATGGGCAGTGGCTGTGGTGGTGGTGTGGTGGTCAATGGCAAAGTGATTACAGGTTTGCATGGCATAGGCGGTGAATGGGGACACAACTTTTTGGATGAGAGTGGTGGTGACTGTTACTGTGGTTGCGTTGGCTGTGTAGAGAATATAATCTCTGGTCCAGCATTGCAAAAATATTACGCAAAACATTCAGGTAATGAGAAAGTGATGAAAGCGATTGTAAACGCTTATCGAGAAGGGTCTGACCCAATTGCGACACAGACAATGGAGCGTTTATTTCAAATGTTTGGAAAGGCAATTTCTGCGATTATTAATGTACTCGATCCAGATGCGATTGTGCTTGGAGGAGGATTAGGTAATATCGACGAGTTGTATACACACGGTGTCAAAGAAGTAGAAAAGCATATTTTCAACAAACGAGTAGTACGAACGCCATTTTTAAAGCCGAAACTTGGCGATAGTGCTGGAGTCTTTGGCGCTGCGTTAATCGGAGCATAATAATTAATGAGAGCTAAAAAATCATACGGACAACATTTTTTGATCAATGAATCTCTAGCGGGTTCCATTGTTCAATCCGCTTTGGACTTAGATCCTGATCTTCCCATTTTGGAAGTTGGACCGGGTAAAGGAGTGTTGACGAAATATTTGATTGAGTCTGCCAGAGAATGGAAAGCGGTGGAAGCGGACAGGGATATGATTGATTACCTCTACGCTAATTTTGATGTGGCTGAAGGGCAAATTATTGCAGAGGATTTTCTTAAAGTGCGGCTAGAAGAAGTATTTGATAAACGACCATTTATTCTATTGGGTAATTTTCCGTACAACATCTCGAGCCAGATTGTCTTTAAAGCGATGAAGTATCAAGATTTGATCCCTGACATCATTGGGATGTTCCAAAAAGAAATGGCGGATCGAATTATTGCACCCCATGGCTCAAAGGTCTATGGTGCTATTAGTGTGTTAAATCAAGTATTCTATTCTGGGAAAACAATTTTTAAAGTTTCGCCAGGCTCCTTCAATCCGCCACCTAAAGTTCAATCGAGCGTCATCCATTTGAAACGACAGTTATCATTGCCCGAAAGGGTACAATTATCGACCTTCCGAACTGTTGTGAAGGGGGCATTCGGTCAACGGCGAAAAATGTTACGCAACACGCTTAAACCATTTGTCAAAGAAAAGTCGTTATTAGAGAGTGAATTATTTTCTAAAAGACCTGAACAATTAAGCGTTGAGGACTTTATACAATTAACTATAGATATTCAAAATCAAATAGAATGAGTTTAGAACAAAAGATCACGAGTGATCTCAAAGAAGCGATGAAAGCCAAAGACCAGGCGAAACTGAGAAGCATTCGTGCCATCAAAGCAGCAATATTGTTGATGAAGACAGATGGCACTGGTCAAGAAATTACGGAAGAAAAAGAGATCAAGTTGATTCAAAAGCTCGTAAAGCAACGAAAAGAGTCTCTGGATATCTATGAAAAGCAGGGAAGGGAGGACTTAGCAGCTGTAGAAAAAGAGGAAATTCAAGTGCTAGAAAAATACTTGCCAGCGCAGATGGACGAAGCAGCATTGACTGACTATTTGAAGCAAATAGTGGACAAATTAGGAGCCAATTCTATGGCAGATATGGGCAAAATTATGGGCGTTGCTTCAAAAGAACTTGCGGGAAAAGCTGATGGGAAAGCTATTTCTACCATTGTCAAGCAACTTTTGTCAAGTTAAGAGATACATAAAAGCTTGACAGACAGTAAGAAATCTCCGATATTGGGTTTTTGTACCCCGTATCTTTTAGTAATATTATCGTGTTTTCATCATCGGATGATTAAAGAATGTCAATGAGTAGTAAAAAAGATAATTATCAACTGCTAATCGCCAAATTGGATAACTTCATTCGTAAGTACTATGCGAATAGGTTAATTAAGGGCATTTTATTCACTATTGCGTTGGTATTGGTGTTGTTTCTGGTATTTAATTTTATTGAATATCAGTTTCATCTTGGAAAGAGCGCGAGAAAAGTCATGTTTTTTGGCTTTCTATTGACGTCTTTAGGCGCTTTGGTGTATTGGGTATTTTTACCAATTCTCAACTATTTCAAGTTGGGTAAAGTCATTAGCCATGAAAGAGCAGCTTCAATTATTGGAGACCATTTTGGTAATGTGGAGGACAAATTATTGAATATTCTTCAACTCAAACAGCAAAGTCAGCTAGGAAGTCAAGCTGAACTCATAGAAGCAAGTATTAATCAAAAGGCAGAAAAAATAAATATTGTTCCGTTTAAAACGGCTATTGATTTACGAAAGAATCGCAAGTATTTGAGTTATGCAGCACCTCCGCTTTTATTATTATTGGCGATTTTACTTGGTGCTCCAAGTTTGATAAAAGACAGCACGTATAGGATTATAAATAATGATGTGGAATTTGAGCGAGCTGCTCCATTTTCATTTACGCTTTTGCAAGACGAGTTATCTGTGTTGCAACATCAGGATTTTGTCATTGATGTCAATACAGGTGGCGAAGCTCTTCCTGAGGATGTGTTTATTGATGTGGAGAGCTATCAATACAGAATGACTAAAGAAGAAAAGGACAGATTCAGATATACCTTTAAAAATGTACAAAAGCCGATCAAGTTTAATTTTTATTCTGGAAATGTAAAATCAAAGTCTTACGAATTGGAAGTGATGCCAAAACCGGCATTGGTAGATTTTAATTTGCGTTTGGATTATCCTGCATACACAGGTCGTACAGATGAGTCAATTGCCAATATTGGTGATGTTATTGTTCCTGTCGGTACATCCATCCGTTGGGATTTCAAAACGGAACATACAGATGATCTTGGTCTTAGTTTTAATAGTAAAAAAGTAGAAGCAGAAGAAATAGGAGAAAATACATTCAGACATACGCAACGCCAATACAGAGATGAGATTTATAAAGTATTTATTGCGAATAGCTTTATGCCTCAAGGTGATTCAGTCAGTTATTCCATTAATGTCATTCCTGACAATCACCCGACGATTTCTGTTCAGAATTTTCAAGACAGTTTAGAAAATGATGTTGTTTATTTCGTAGGTCAAGCTTCTGATGACTATGGTTTGAATACGCTCAAATTTCATTATCGTGTAACGGATGAAAAAGGTTTAGAAAAGAAAAAGGAAGCACTTCCGATAGAAATCAAAGGCAAATTACAAACGCCTTATGATTACCTATTTGATATAAGTGCACTTGAGGTATTGCCAGGTGACCAAGTCGAATACTATTTTGAAGTATTTGATAATGATGGTGTGAATGGTAACAAATCTGCAAAGACAGGTACTATGACATACCGCCTGCCTACGATAGAAGAATTTGAAGAGTTAGAAGATGAAAACGAAGAGGAGATAAAAAGCAGTCTTGAAGAATCTATCGAGGAGTTGAAGAAGTTGCGTGAGCAAATGAAAGACTTCAAAGACAAAATGCTGAATGAAAAAGAAATGGACTGGCAAGACAGAAAAGAGCTGGAACAAATGCTCGAACAGCAAAAAGAGCTGGAAAAGAAAATAGAAGAAGCCAAAAAGAAATTTGAAGAGAATTTAGAAAACCAAGAGGAGTTCAACGAGCGCGAAGAGCAGCTTCAAGAGAAACAAGAAAAGCTCCAAGAAATGTTTGAAGAGGTAATGAGTGAAGAGCAACAAGAGCTTATGGAGAAGATAGAGGAATTGATGCAAGAACTCAACAAAGACCAATCCATAGAAATGATGGAGCAGATGGAAATGTCTGACGAACAAATGGAAATGGAGATGGAACGAATGCTTGAGTTGTTTAAGCAATTGGAAGTAGAGAAAGAAATGCAAGATCGTATTGAAGAATTAGAGGAGTTGGCTGAGAAGCAAGAAGAGTTAAGCGAAGAAACTAAGAATGAAGAAAAGTCAGATGAAGAATTAGAGAAGGAGCAAGAGGAAATCAACGAGGAGTTTGAGGAAATCAAAGAAAAGATGGAGGAGTTGGAAGAGAAAAATGAGGAGTTGGAATTTCCAAAAGAGCTTGGCGAAGAGAACGAAGAAGATATGGAAGACATTCAAGAAGACCTGGATGAAAGCCAAGAGCAGTTAGAACAAAAAGACAAAAAAAGTGCATCTAAATCACAAAAGAGTGCTTCTGAGAAAATGAAGAAGATGGCGAAGAAGATGGAGGAGCAGATGCAATCAGGCGAAGAAGAACAGTTAGAAGAAGACATCAAAGCAATGCGTCAGCTATTGGAGAATTTGGTGACCTTATCTTTTGACCAAGAGGATCTAGTAAGTCAATTAAATCGAACAAATGTCACGACACCTAGATATAGGGATTTGGTTCAAGATCAATTTAAAATCAAAGATGATTTCCAATTGGTGCAGGATAGTTTGGAGGCATTGAGCAAACGTCAAATGGCAATTGAAACTTTCGTCACAGAAAAAGTATCTGAGATCAAATTCAATTTCAAGACGTCGTTGAAAAATTTGGAGGACAGAGAAAAGCCAACCGCAAATCAAAATCAACGATTTGCAATGAAAAACATGAATGACCTTGCGCTGATGCTGGCTGAATCTATGGAGCAAATGCAACAGCAAATGGGAGAAATGATGTCTGGTGATCAAATGTGTAACAAACCTGGTGATGGAAAGCAAGGTAAAAAGAAGGGCCAAAAAGGCCAGCAAGGAAGAGCGCCAGCTGATAAAATTACAGAAGGCCAGAAGCAATTAAATGAAGGTTTGAAAAAGATGGCTCAAGATTTGAAGAATGGTGAAGGTAAGGGCGCGAAAGAATGGGCTCAAGCGGCTGCGAGACAGGCTGCCATGCGTAAAGCATTGGAAGAGTTGCAACAGCAAAGAGGCGAAGAAGGAAAGGGAATGTCCCAAGAAATGCAAGAAATCATAGATCAAATGAACGAAACAGAGATTGATCTGGTTAATAAGCGGTTGGATAGTGAGACATTGATGAGACAGCAAAATATTGAAACTCGATTGTTAGAGGTAGAGAAAGCAGATCGACAACGTGAATTTGACAATAAGCGTAAAGGCGAAACAGCAAGACAAATGGAGAGAAAGATACCACCTGCAATTGAAGAATACATTAAGAAGAGAGAAGCAGAGGTGGAAATGTATAAAACAATATCTCCTTCACTAAGGCCATATTATAGGCAATTAGTAGAGGAATATTACAATGAATTGAAAGCGAATTAATACACGTTTGACTGATAAATAATGATTAAGCTAATGCTAAGACTAAAATCTTGCCCTTCCAGCATTGCAGAGTTGGAGCCATTTGTGACTAATCTCACGACCAAACACAATGTAAAACAAGACCTATTTCCTAATATTCTTATCAGTCTTACTGAAGCTGTAAACAATGCAATCCTACACGGTAATTGCAGCGATACCAGTAAACAAGTCAATATTGAAACGGTCGTAAATGGGAAAGGTCTGTCCTTAGAGGTGACAGATGAAGGTTGTGGTTTTTGCCATGAAACTTTACCAGACCCTACTAAGCCCGAAAATATCGAAACCGTTGGAGGAAGAGGTGTCTTTCTAATTAAACAATTAGCAGATACGGTAGAATTTTCAGATAATGGGGCCTGCGTCAAAATGTTTTTTAAGTTTTAGTCATTGCCTGCTGACACATCAATCACCTTCCATTCTGAATTGGAGTCATATTCGTTTACAAACGAAAAAGAAATCACTCTCTGGCTCTACACAATTCTAGAAAAAGAGCACAAAGAAATTTCTCAAGTTAATTATGTCTTTGTTTCTGATGAAGCATTATTAGAGCTCAACAAGGAATATTTAGATCATCATGACTTTACAGACATCCTATCATTTCAACTGGAAGAAAATCCGATTGAAGGAGATATTTTTATTTCCATAGACCGAGTTAAAGAAAATGCTGTCACGTATGGCGTGTCAACAGAAAATGAACTGCTGCGGGTGATTGCTCACGGCATGCTTCACTTTATAGGGTATAAAGATAAAACAGAAGAAGAAGCGGATCTTATGAGACTCAAAGAAGAAGAGTGTTTGACTTTAGTTGCTCAGTTTATAAAATGACTTAAGGTGTGGTTCACTATTTTTAGTTTTTGATAGTAGATGAACGTACACCATAGAATAGCTACTTTTACCAAATGATCGAAAGCCTAAGACACAGGCACTTATTTTTAGGCACACTTCACGTACTGCTTATCGCAATCTTTTTTTCGAAAGCTCTTGTGTCAATTTGTCTTTGGATATTGGTTGTGTTAGGTATCATCCGTGTCGTATCTATTAAACCCTTCAATATTTCTTTTAATAAAAAGGTCTTTAATTTAGTATGGTATAAATCTACTGATAGAAGGTTTTTATTTCTGGCTGGCTTTTTTCTTATAACTCTTTTATCTGCAGTAAATTCTTCAAATCTTTTTGAATGGTTGGAAGTTCTTTTATTAAAAACGCCATTCATATTATTGCCATTTGCATTCATCCATCATCCTAAGTTTACTGCCAGACAAATTGAATTATTGTATGTCACATTTATAAGCACTGTTTTGCTGAGCTCAGGTGGCGTCTTAGTTTATTACTTTTTATCTCCAGAGTTAGCTCACGATCAAATTGGTGTGGGCAAATCCATACTGACACCACTGACACATGTGAAGTTTAGTGTTTTAGCATCATTTGCTGCCATCGCTTCAGGTTATTATTCACTATGGCAAACTGGAAGGAATAAATATTTTTTATTGGCAACGTGTCTATTTTTATCCGTATTCCTACATATACTTGCTGTTCGGTCTGGCTTGCTAATCTTATATGTCATTGGAGGCATGCTTTTGTTATTACGTATGTATACGTCAAAAGGAATAGTTGCAGCTTTGGGTATTGTTATTTTAATAGGTACTATTCCAATTGCAGCTTACCTTACATTGCCCTCTGTCAAGCAGAAGGTACACTATACCTTGTATGATTTGCAGAAAGTAAAGGAGGGTAATGCAGCTAATTATTCTGATGGAGAAAGATTGCGTTCACTTGCTATTGGCTTAGATATTTGGAAAGAAAACCCATTCCTGGGAATAGGCGCTGGCGATATAAGAGATGAATGTGAAAAACGGTATGCTATTCAATTTTCAGATAGTATAAAAAAAATTTTACCGCATAATCAATATGTGTTAGTTGCAGCTAGCTATGGAATATTAGGTCTGTTGTTCTTTCTATTTTGTGTGATGAATTTACTAATGTATCAACTAGACAGATCCAATATCTTACTCCAAATTATGGTTGTGTTGATACTTTTGTATGGCATGGTAGAAAAGCCTTTGGACGAATATGTGTTTGTAACCGTTTTTACTCTTTTCTGTTGTTTGGAGATTAGTCGCATCAAAGAAAAAGCTCAACAATATGTTATCTAAAACAGAAGGTGTCATACTGAAGAGCATAAAATATGGTGAGACAAGTCTTATCCAAGATATCTATACGAAAGAATATGGCTTAAAAAGTTATATCGTTGGTGGTGTGCGAAATAAAAAGAAATCTAGAGCTGGAGGTTTACAATTAATGTCTATTGTTGAATTAGTCGCTTACCACAAAAAGAATAATTCATTGTCAAGAATTAAAGAGATCAAACCTTTAGTCTACTACAAAGAACTCCCATTTGAGGTATTGAAATCCTCAGTAGGGATGTTTATCACAGAAGTAGCAAGAAGAAGCCTGAGTCAAGATGAACAAAACAAAGAGTTGTATGCCTTTATCAAAGACAGCTATTTGTACCTCGATCGTGCAGAAGGTTCAATAGCCCTATTTCCTATTTTATTTTTAATCAAATTCTCGCAAAGAATGGGCTTCGCCCCAGCGTCCAATTATTCCGAAGTACATAACAGTTTCAATTTAATGGAAGGTGCATTCGGCCATCAAAACGAAACAAGTCAGTATTGCCTAGATGCTGAAACCAGCCAATATCTATACAGCCTTTTATTTGAAGAATATGGGATTTCTAAGCTATTCAGTATACCGAAGGTAATGCGACAACGATTGTTAAAAGAATTGGTAAATTTCTATCGCATTCATATTGACAGTTTTGGAAAGTTAAATAGTTTGAGCGTGTTGCAAGAGTTGTTTGATTAGAACCTTACAGCTTGCGCATTAATGTCTCGTAAAACAAAAGATACTTTTGCTAACTAGCAGATCGAATTCCCATCCAAGGAGGTGTGGACGCCAATCAATTCTTCAATACAATTCGAAACCGCGCCTTTCCAGCCTCCAAATGTTCCAAAGCCTTATTAACTTCTGACATAGGAAATTCTTCCACCTCTGGATAAATATTATGCCTTACAGAAAATTCCAACATTTTACTGACCAGCCCTGGACTGCCAACAGGACTGCCACTGACCACACGTTCTCCAGCAATTAACAATCCGGTTGGAATTGCCATCGGCTCAAGAACCATCCCGACGTTATAGAATCTTCCTTTAGGTCCAAGCGCCTTTAAATAGGAAGCCCAGTCTAAGGTAACATTCGTCGTATTGATGATAAAATCCAATTGACCTCGTATGCCTTTGAGCTCATCTTTAGATCTTGAATTAACTACTTTAGTAGCCCCCATTTTTAGAATCTGTTCTCGCTTACTTTCACTAGAACTAAAGGCAACGACTTCACAGCCCCAGTGCTTTAAAAATTTAAGTGCAAGGTGTCCTAGTCCACCAATGCCAATGACACCTACTTTATCCGTAGGCAACACACCTGCTGCTACGATTGGGTTAAATACCGTAATGCCTCCACACATTAATGGACCTGCTTTGCTCATGTCTATGCCATCAGGTAGCGGCACAGCCCAAGCCCAATGTGATCTCACATAATCAGCAAAACCACCATTATTTGGTTTGATTGTAGTCTCCCTATCAATACACAAGTGTTGGGATCCTTGCATACATTCTGAACAACTCATGCAAGAACCGGCAAACCAACCCACACCAACTTTATCACCAACTTTAATGTTCTTCACCATCGAGCCAGCTGCAATGACTTCACCAACAACTTCGTGGCCTGGAACTAAAGGATATTTGGAACTACGCCATTCATTTTCAATCATACTTAAATCAGAATGACAAATGCCACAATAAGATACCTTAATGTCCACATGTTCTGGCGGTAACTCTCCCAATTCAAAACTGTATGGTTCGAGCTTTGCTTTGGCTTGCATGGCTGCGTAAGCATTTACAGTCAACCCTGTTTTATTTTTTTCGTTTATAATCGATTTCGAAGAACTCATGTGTTTTGGTTTTTCTATCATTCCCAATAGGGAAAGATCGTTTAAGTATTTGTGGATATAGGCTTCTGAAAGGTGTGTTATGTTTTCAATAGTATCTAATGATTTGACTAATGATTCAAATTCTTGGCAATCTACCCAATTGGGTCCGCCATATATAGGTTGACCAAAAGCCATTAGTACATCGAGTGCAGTTAATTGTCGCTTCTCTTCTGGTAACGCTTTAAGTTTTGTTTCCATTCGATTGTACCATTCCTCATGATCAGCAACCCGATGCACAGGATATCCTGCGCTCTCTATCCAATCGACAAATCGATCAAGAGACACCGCATCGTCGAGATAATTTAAGGCATGATAGGTTTTAAAGGCATCTTGTTTTATTGTATGCACACCTACAATAGCTTTGGACAATTGATTGACCGGCACACCATTATAATGTGGTACTTTTCGACGCCCACTTTTGCGGTCACCATAAAAGGATTGAGGTGCTAAGCCAACAGTCACAATGCTATACAATAATCGCGTAAGCATGTCAGATGTATTGACTTGTCCATGGTATTTTTCATCAGGAAGAATCATGTCACATCGAAACACATTCACCGGAATATCGAATCGATCACTAGCTTGTCGAAGTAATAATTCACCGGCCCATTTACTAGTGCCATAACCAGAGGCATATTGATCAGAAAGTTCAATCTCTTCTTTGAAGGGTGCATTTTCATGAATGTCTCTTGGATTTTCTAATAGCCCAAATACACCGACAGTAGAAATGAAATCAATTGGTTTTCTTATTTCTGTTAAAGAGAGTTTTATGATTTCGGCTGTTCCAACTACATTCGGTCTAAATAGGTGTTTGTAAGACAACCGGTGATTGACTAGTGCCGCCACGTGACAAATTCTATCCACTTCTGTAGCCAAACGCTGATACAACTTAGGAGAAATGCCAAAGTCAGCTTGTGTGATGTCTCCAGCCCAAACTTCCAAATGTTCTTTTCCTAATGATGTAAACTTTTGCTTAAAAACGGGATCTAATCCTTCATATTCCTTTACCAATTTTTGATAAGCCGCCGCATCATCTTTTTCCCTTATCAGACAAATTAATTTCCCACCAGTTTTCGCTAATACCTCTAGCCATTCCAAACAAACAATATGTCCTAGAAATCCATTGGCCCCTGTCAGTAAAACAGTATCTAGCTTTTCTAAAGCCTTTGGCAAATCCTTGGCTGTATCTAGGATGTTTTTACCTATAAAGCGATCCAACGCTATATCTTTTGTGTGAACTACTTTGGCATTCTTTCCATGAATGTCCGCAAAGTTAAGTTTGCCTGAATCAGAATCTGATTGTTCTCGTTCAATGTCAGCCACCCATTGTCTCAAATTTCCTGTTGGGGATAACAAGACATCTGCAGCTAGGGTTACATCAAAAACTTGTTCGATCGACAAAGAAAATAAAGATGCTCCCAATGAATCGCCACCCATCTCTGTAAAGCTTCTATCTTGCGTATGATCGAGTTCTTCTATTCCCAACTGACTTTCCAAAATCACCACTAATTTTTCAATTGTGCTTAAAGTAGAATTAGGATCTTTTAATGCCGCAATACGCCCATCATCAGCATCTTCTTTAGATGTATATAGAGCTTCTAGTTGCGGTCCATACTTTCGCTTAAGTGCTGGCCTTAGTCGTTTGCGAACGCTTGACAGGAGACCATTTTCTTGTGTAAATGCTTCGCGTTCTAAAATAAAATCTCTTGGAATTTCAAATGGTTTTAAATCTTCCTTTGCTGCAACTTTATTCAATTCATCACGAATTAGATTTTTAATCTGAGCTTCTGTCGCATTGTCGCCCAGCATTTCTTTGACGACATCTTCTTCTAATACTACGACGGCAACGAGATAAGATCGTTCCGAATTTCCATAGGCATAAATCTGGTGTATGACAGCACTTCCAGCTTCATACACTGTGCCTAATGCGCCTACGGCAACATATTCACCTTGTGATAATTTAAGTACATCTTTTCTTCGGTCAATGATGACGACGTGGTCTTGTCCTCTTTCTTCTACAATGTCACCAGTGCAAGAATAGCCATCTTCATCAAATAAGTTTGCCGTTACTGTGGGTTGCTTGTAATATTCTTTAATTCCAAATTTCGTCTTGACACATAGCTCTCCTCTAGGATAAGGTTTATCAGAAAGATAGTAGCCTAATTCTGGAACATCTCTTAATCTATAATCAAGCACATTATCTCTGTTGATCTTATCTTGAAAGGTGATGCTTCCAGTACCTGATTCTGTGTTGCCATAACCTTCTATCATCAACACATCGAAACATTCCTCCATGAATTTTTGCACCTTCTGAGATGTTGGAGCAGCACCAAAAACAATGCAGAGCAATCGATCTCCCAAATAAGAGGATCTCATTTCTTCCATGACAGCAGTTTCAATACTTTTTTTATCACCAAGTCCAAGAGACAATCGTTTGGTGACTTCATTTTGAAAATGCTGATGGACCACTTCAAATATTCTAGGGAATAGAGATAAGAATGTTGGTCTTGCAATTCTAATATCTTCCAATAAAGAAGACAAGTCAGGGTTTAAGGTAAAGTAACCTGTCCCTCCAATGCCCATGATGCTCGCCATATTCGTTCGACCCATGATGTGGTTAAGTGGAGCCAAATGTACCGTGACTCTAGGGAGTGATGCTTTCCTTCCTATCCAAGTATCAATGATTGCTTTTCTGGAAATCACTGCGCCTTTCGGTTTTCCAGTGCTTCCGGATGAATGCAAAATCGCTGCCCGTTTCTCTCCATCGTTTTTATCAGCAGGCAGATAAGACCACTGCTCATCATTTCCCAATTCAATTAATTCTGTAATCGAAAACAACTGCTTTGAATGATCAGATTTAGACAATGTGTTTTTGGCTTCTTCTACAATCCTTTTTTCATCATCTATCCGATCATCATAATTGAAGACGATAATGTGTTTGACAGAATCTTGCGTCAAACTGAGTTGAACGGCCAAGGATAAATCTTGTAAAGTGGCTGCAATTGCAACTGGTTCAATATTAGCCACCATTTCATTCAGGTCCGCTCCTGAGGTGCTACTTTGCACTGGGACTGTCGTTGCTTTCGCGTAGGCACAAGCTATGTCTAATGTGGCAAAATCAATGTCCGAAAAGCCGATGATCATGACAAAGTCCTCAGGTGTTACTTTACACTCTTCTTCGGTGCGCCATGCCATAGCAATTGATTTTAACCGATAGTGAAATTCACCATAAGTTATTGTTTCGAATGAAGGCAAATATTTGCGAACTTGTTTGTCTGAGTCCGCGTCGACGACAACTTCATAACGTCTCTCGCCCATTGCAGGACGGCTAGCATAACCATCTAAGACAATACCAATAACCCTGTCTAGAGTCAGACCTGGTTCTAGCGCTTTGTCTCTTATTTCATTATCTGGAAAAAGACCAGCAAGCTGAGAATCAGATTTGCTTAGAGCAGCAAGTCGCTGACCATATCTTCTTGTTGGTGTCATTGGTTTACTAGGCTTCACTATATCTGGCATAAATTACTTTAGTATTTCAGTTGTAGCTAAGCTAAGACTCTTTTGTGATATAGTATAATCACTCTTGTTGATGAAGATCATATAACGCGGACTTAATTAGCCAGTAATTATTAAGTGATCTTCTTTCCAGATGATCTCTGGAGCTAGTTATCCGAGATGGAGATAGAACATTCATCTTAAGAGTCAGGCCATTGGTCGAAAAACAACGAGCTAATTCTAACTTCAAAACGCTTATGGAAACATTTTATCTTTCCTGTGCGTATTCATTCTGTAAGCCTTGATAAAGCAAATAATTGTGTTTACATTGCTTACACAGTGAGCAGAAAAACCCAAAAAACTAGGTACATCAAAACTACCTAACAAAACGAACGAAGATGATCAAGTTTTTGCTACAATTACCTGTCTATTTTCGGCAACTATTAGAGGTCGTCCCTCTACATGTTGAAGGGAATCAGTTTATAAAAGACAACAAATTGTGGAATGGTTTATTCAAATTAAAATGGGTGCTTTGGTCATCAATTGGTTTTGGGCTTTTAATTTCCTTTTTATTTATTTCTACATTTTTTAAATGGGTAGTTGAGTTGTCTTCAGGATTATTTGAGAGTGCTTCTCAGTCAAGTGTCATGTCCATATCTTCCAGCATGCAATTCTTTAGTGAAGGATTACATTTCAATGGAGGATTGAAATATATGATTCTTATTTTCGCAGAAGTCATTATTTTTCATTGTGTCATTAATACGATCAATATTCTTTCAGGCAATAATCGCAAACCAAAGTTCAAAGATTTTATTGAAGCAGAAAAGAGGATGATTAAAGTGAGTTTAACGGCATGGATTCTTGAATTGATTGTTGGGATTTTTGTAAAAATATTCTTTTCTATAATTGGGTTTTCTTTTTTGCAAGGTGGCGTCTTACTGGTTATTCAATTCTACTTTATCGGCCATTTATTTTTAGACAACTACAACGAACAATATGGCCTTAGTATCAAAGAGAGCTTTAATGTCATAAAAGGGCATGCTGGAGCTGCAGTAGGTATTGGCTTTATTGCTTACATATTGTTCCTGATTCCAATTGTAGGAATCATCGTTGCACCGATCTTGGGTGCTGTTACTGGTGCATTATACATGTATTCACATGAAGTCAATAGTCATTTGGAGAGGCAGTTTGAGTTGGTTTGATTGAGGTTGAAATAAGCAAGTATGCAGCAACACGCTTATTGTCCTTCATGTTATCTTTTTGTTGAGCAGTTACACACTTAATATTCCTAATGTTTTCATCCTTTTGCTGAGGCGAGACTCAGGCAGCGACAAACTTAATGTTATTAAAGTTATCCTTTTCTTCTTAATGCCTTAATGTTTCATCCTTTTTGCTGAGATGACACGGCTACAGCATCGCACTAAATTTACCACCAAAACCCCTTATCCGGATCAGTTTTCACATCCTTCCGAAATGGCACTGATAATTGGTACAGTATATTCTCGTCTTTTTCTGATGGTAGAATGTCCAATCCATACACCACTTGCTTTGGATCATCATAGACCATTGTGCCAAACATTCGGTCCCAAAAAGAGAAGATATTTCCAAAATTGGTATCTGTCCAAGGACGCTCAAAATGATGGTGAAATTTGTGCATGTTAGGAGTGACAATAATATAGCTTAATGCTTTATCAATTCCTGCAGGCAAACTCCAATTTGCATGAGTAAAATAAGCAAAGAATACAGTGGCAATTCTATACACCGCATAGAAGGCAAATGGAATTCCAAAAATAAAAATCGCAACAAGTGCAAAAATTTCACGAGTGATGTAGTCGCCTGGATGATGTCTGGTAGCCGTAGTAGCATCAACATGCGTATCGCTGTGATGTATCATATGAAATCGCCACATCCAAGGTACTCTGTGCAATAAATAGTGAATCAAGTATTGGGCGAAAAGATCCAACATTAAAATGGCAATAATCATCTCTACCACAATTGGCAATTCTACCAAGTTCAGTAAGCCAAAATTATTAGTACCAATCCAGATAAATATCCCTACTGTTGCAAGTCCAAATAGAACGTTGATCGTCAAGTCCATCATAAGGAATACTAAATTAACGCCTATATGTTTCAGCTTTTTATATTGGAATTTCATCAACGGTATTGCCGCTTCAAATATCCAGTTGAATGACAGGCAAACAACAATCCACAATAACTTTTGCCAGCTAGGCATCGTTTCAAAAAAGGTCAAAAATGCTTCCATGGTTTTTTATATAATTGAAATATACTAACTAAAGGACAATGTATATGAAGCGAAGGGTATTCTTTTACACATGTTAAGTCATATGACTTTAGTCAAGGCTCAACGAATCACTGTTGTTTTGAAATAATATACTGATTAATCACTTTTTCCAATGCCGATAATGGAATAGATCCATTCTTCAAAACTGCATCGTGAAATGACCTGATGTCAAAATCATCACCCAGCGTTTCTTCAGCTCTTTTTCGCAATTCCCGTATTTTTAATTCACCCATCTTATAAGAGACGGCTTGCGCTGGCCAGCCAATGTATCTGTCTATTTCTGTATTGACTTCATGTAACGACAGAGCAGTATTGCTCGACATAAATTCAACCGCTTCATCTCTGGTCCAACCCATGTAATGCATCCCTGGATCCACAACTAAGCGACAAGCACGCCACATTTCATAAGTCAATGCACCAAATCGTTCATAAGGTGTTTTGTACATACCTGCTTCTTTGCCTAAATATTCTGAGTATAGGCCCCATCCTTCACCAAAGGCAGAAATGTATGTCTTGCGAAATGCTGGCAGTTCTTCTAATTCTTCAGCTAACATTATCTGAGTGTGGTGACCAGGAACGCCTTCATGTAAAGACAAAGCCGGCAACACATAAAACGGTCTGCTTTCTAGCTTGTAGGTATTTACCCAATACTGTCCCGCTCTATTGTTGTCATAAGAACCTGGAGAATATCGACCTCCTGTATAATTTGGCGCTAATGCATCTGGTACAGGTTTTACAGTCAATGGCATGCGCGGCAACAGATTAAAATAACTAGGCAACTTACCCTCCATTTCTTTTGTGATCCAAGCAGCTCTATTGAGTAGTTCTCTGCCAGATTTTGGATAGAACTGCTCGTCTGTTCTCAAAAATTCCAAGAAGTCTGCAAAGTCACCATCAAAATTTAATTCATCAATAATGGCTTCCATTTCTAATCTGATCCGTTTGACTTCAGACATGCCTGTATCAAAGACCTCTTGTGGAGTAATGTCAAATGTTGTATAGTAGTTAACCAACTTTTCATAATAGGCTTTACCACCAGTCATCTTAGCTACACCGATTTCATCCAATGCATGAGGCATATAGTCATCGCTCAAAAAAGTTCTGAATTCAGTGTAAGCCGGAACCACAGTATTTGCGACTATTTCTTTAATCTGTTCTTGATGAGTTTCTGGTACTACAGCGACCATATAATTTTCATCTAATGGTGTCGCTATAAACAGATCAATCAAGTCAATACAATTGTTGATAATAAGTTTAGGTAGCGCTTTTCCGTTTTCAATACCTTCTTTTAAATGCGAGGTCCGCCTGTTCATGTAACTGGGTAAAGTCTCTAGTTTTGTCTTATATTTTTCTATCTGCTCATCTGTTTCTTTGTACCTGCCTCGGATACCATATAGAATTCCAGTTAAAAAACCACCTTCTGCATTTAATGGAAATTGATGAGAATTGAATTCTAATTCAGTAATTCTGTTTTCAAGAATTAATTGCAACATAGATTTATTGATGCTTTTTTCTAAGTCGCTATCATCGATATTAATATTCACCAATCGATTAAGAAGGTCTTTACTAAATGCCAAAACCGATGCACGCTTTTCATCCGAAATGTCAGGCCATTCGCTTTCTGGACTTTCATAAACATCACCAGCTTCATAAACTTTGATCAAGGCATCAAGTGGGTGTATATCAGTATTTGTAATTACTAATGGCTGTGTAGTTTGGCAAGCTTGGACAATGAGTATAATAAGCAGAAGTCCACACGAATAAACAGTCTTTTTGAACATGTTTTAATATTAAATAAAAAAATTCTCTTTAGGGATCGAATTTTAGAAAGCTTATGAATTTTTTTGTTTATCAATGTAACCACCCCGTCCGCCTGATGGCGTACACCCCTCCAATGTAGGGAAATTCGGCCTATCAGCCGATTGATGAGCATGAGTTCTTACTTCCAAGACTCCTTTTTACATATCAAAGAATAATTCTCACTTTTGAAATTCAATGCAGTATTCTATCTGATGAATATGTATTTTTGTCCTTCCAATAGGAAAACATATGTCAGAAGCAATCTTTTCAAAAGCTAAAGAAATGAAGGAGGAAATCCTTACTCAGCTTGTATCCAATGAGCAGGAGTTGGAGTCTTTCCGCATTCAATATTTGGGGACCAAAAATAAAATCAAACCGCTATTTGCAGAAATGCGCAACATTCCTAACGAGCGCAAGAAAGAATTTGGTCAATTACTTAATGATCTGAAGCAAACAGCAGAACATAAGTTTGAAGAGTTGAAAGGTTCTGTTAGTGGAAGTGCTCAAGAGGGTACTGCAGCAGATCTTGATTTGACTGCTCCTCCGGGAGAAATTGTTTTGGGGTCAAGACATCCGGTATCCATTGTGTTGAATCGGTTCATCAAGATTTTCACTAAAATTGGATTCACGGTAGTAGAGGATAGAGAAATTGAAGACGACTGGCACAACTTTACGGCGATGAATACTCCAGAGGATCATCCAGCACGAGATATGCAGGACACCTTCTATTTGAAAGATTCGACGACTGACTTGTTGCGAACGCATACCTCTTCAGTACAAGCAAGAGTGATGACCAGCCAACAACCGCCAATACGGATCATTGCACCAGGACGAGTTTATCGTAATGAAACCATTTCAGCAAGATCTCATTGTCAATTTCACCAGGTCGAAGGTCTCTATGTAGATGAGAATGTTTCTTTTGCTGATATGAAACAAACATTAGATTATTTCGCCAAAGAGATGTATGGTCCTGAAACCAAAATCAGATTGCGCCCTAGCTTTTTTCCATTTACTGAGCCAAGTGCAGAGATGGATGTGTGGTTAGGCACAGATACGGAGAATGCCAGAAAATTAACGAAAGGAACAGGGTGGCTTGAAGTGCTTGGATGTGGTATGGTTGATCCCAATGTTTTGGAAAATTGTGGCATTGATTCGCAAAAATATTCTGGCTTTGCATTCGGTATTGGTATCGAACGGTCAGCAATGCAGAAATATGGAATTAGTGACATCCGGATGATTTTTGAAAATGATGTTCGATTCATCAGTCAATTCAAATCTGAAATATGAAACCTGGTATTCCAAAAGGTACCAGAGATTTTCTTCCCCTACAGGTACTGAAACGAAAGTATATCTTTCAAACAATTGAATCTGTCTTTAAAACCTATGGCTATATCCCCATTGAGACACCTGCTCTAGAAAAACTAAGTACCCTCACAGGCAAATATGGAGAAGAAGGTGATCGGCTACTATTTAAAATATTGAACAATGGCGATTATTTAGCTAAAGCAGATGAAGCGGCACTTTCAGAAAAGAATTCTCAAAAACTAATATCCTCTATTTCGAAACGAGGGTTGCGCTATGATTTGACGGTACCTTTCGCGAGATATGTGGTCATGCATCAGCAAGATTTACAATTCCCGTTTAAGCGTTATCAGATACAACCAGTGTGGAGAGCTGATCGACCACAGAAAGGACGATACCAGGAATTTTATCAATGTGATGTTGATGTGGTCGGTTCAGATTCCTTAATGTATGAGGCTGAATTGATGAAAATATACGACGATGTATTTGCAAGATTAAATTTGCCAGTCGATATTAAAATTAATAATCGCAAAGTACTTTATGGAATAGCTGAAGCTGCAGGTATCGAAGATAAATTTGTAGACATGACTGTGTCTATCGATAAACTAGATAAAATAGGCGAAGATGGTGTTGTGAAAGAGCTGGCGAATAGAGACATATCTGGTTCCTCCACTGAAATAATTTTAAAGCTTTTAAAGTCAATTTCTCTCAAAGACTTAGACGCTGCTTTCGAACATTGCGAAACAGGGAAACTTGGCTTAAAAGAATTAAGAGACTTTCACTCCTTTGCTGACTTATCGACATTTACTAACAACTTGACTTTCGATGTTTCTTTAGCAAGGGGTTTGAATTATTACACGGGCTGCATTTTCGAGGTTAAGGCATTAAATGTGGATATGGGCAGTATCGCTGGCGGTGGGAGATATGATGACTTAACCGGTAGTTTTGG
This sequence comes from uncultured Saprospiraceae bacterium, assembly GCA_964450495.1. Classification (GTDB taxonomy): domain Bacteria; phylum Bacteroidota; class Bacteroidia; order Chitinophagales; family Saprospiraceae; genus CALFUK01. The sequence goes on from CAYVFU010000047.1 coordinate 19,754, forward strand.
AATGAAAAATGTCTCTGGGGTAGGTATTTCGTTTGGTGCAGCACGTATTTTCGATGTCTTGGAAGAATTGGATTTATTTCCGAAAGAGATTTCACAACACAGTAAGTTATTGTTGGTTTCTTTTGATGAAAAAACGCATCGCCAAGCTTATGCTCAAGCAGTTGCTTTGCGCAAACAATCTATATCATGTGAAATATATCCTGAGCCAGTCAAAATGAAGAAGCAAATGAAATATGCTAATGATCGTGGGTTTAGTTTCGTCGGCATCATTGGGGAAGAGGAGTTGGAGACAAATAAGATTATGTTGAAAAACATGGAGTCTGGAGAACAGAATTTATTAACACTTACTGAAGTCATTGAAGCGATTACAAACGAGTAACACACATGAATAAGCGTTCATTAGCAGATATTCAATCGGATTTAAATAGTGGTGTTTTGACTGTGTCGAATTTGGTTAGCTACTATGTCCAGAAAATTGAAGAAAGTAAAGAGCTAAATATTTTTGTAGAAGTGTTTGCTGAAGAAGCAAAGCAACAAGCAAAGGCACTAGATGAAAAACTTAAAGCAGGCGAAACTTTAGGTAAATTGTTTGGAGCAATCATTTCTATTAAAGATGTGATTTGCTATAAAGATCATAAAGTAACAGCTGCTTCAAAAGTGTTGGACAATTTCGAATCTAAATTTACAGCAACAGCATTGCAACGACTATTGGATGAAGATGCCATTGTCATCGGAAGAACCAACTGTGATGAATTTGCAATGGGCTCGTCAAATGAAAACTCTGTTTATGGAGCAACTCGGAATGGCGTAGATCCTGAAAGAGTTGCTGGCGGATCTAGTGGTGCAGCAGCTGTCTCTGTCCAGCAAGACACGTGTCTAATGGCGTTAGGAACAGATACTGGTGGGTCTGTTCGCCAACCAGCAGCATTTAATGGAGTAATTGGAATGAAGCCCAGTTACGGCAGAATTTCACGTTATGGCTTGATTGCTTATGGGTCTTCTTTTGATCAAATTGGCGTTTTGGGTCATCACCTAGATGATGTCTATGCCTGTATTGAAATGATGAGTGGTCCAGATGAGATGGATGCTACTTCTAATACGATACCATTTGATACCACTGAGAACATCCCTTCCAATATAAGTTTCGCTGTCATCGATGAAGTCATGAATCATGAAAAGCTAAGCGAGTCGATTAAGTTGTCCTCAGCAGAATTGTTAAAGACACTAAGATCTAAGGGTCATACTGTTAATAATTTGCAATTTTCTTTGCTCGAATACCTTGTGCCAGCCTATTACGTTTTAACAACTGCAGAAGCTTCTTCTAACCTGGGTAGATATGATGGAATCAGATATGGTCATCGAAGTGAGAAATCTAATTCGATAGACACTATTTATCAGGAAAGTAGAAATGAAGGTTTTGGCCACGAAGTAAAGAGGAGGATCATGCTAGGTACTTTTGTGTTGAGTTCAGGTTATTATGATGCCTATTACACAAAGGCTCAAAAAGTTAGACGATTGGTAACAGAAAGCATTAACAACATGTTAGAAACGAATGACTGCTTGATTATGCCCACTACAAATGATGTTGCTTGGAAAATAGGTGCGTTAAATGATGATCCTGTTGCCGTATATCTATCTGATGTATATACAGTATTGGCTAATCTTGTAGGTATTCCAGCAGTATCTATTCCTCTGGGAAAGGATAAATCTGGTAATCCATTTGGTATTCAGTTGATGAGCAAAGCATTTTCAGAAAGAAAGCTATATTTGCTTGCAAATGTCCTTAAGAGCACAATAAATCCTTAATATTGAGCATTTTATACATTCTCCATTAAATTAATATGTTAAAGTTTGCACAGGTAGTACATATGCCATATCTTTGCAGTTCCAAACGGTTATATATTATTTAATTATATAATATGATCAGAATTTTATTCTGTGTATATGATTTTAACTGAATAGTATTTGGCTTTTTGAGAAACCCAATTACTGATTTTAAATTTATTAACCCCATGAGCAAAATATTCAATATCGCTATTGCGGTATGTGTCGGTTTATTGCTTATACTGATTGTAGATCCAGCTTCAGCAAATACCGTCGCGAAACTTCCGCCTTCTGAGTTCGGTGTTGTGTCCGATGACGTCCTTGAGCAGCGCATACAAAACCTTTCCAGTCAGTTAGACCTTCGGTTGACTCCAGAAGTCAAAAAATATATCTACGATTATACGGTAAAACACAGATATTCAGCAGAGGATTTCCTAGGCAGATCTGGTATGTATTTCCCTATGTTTCAAGAGAAGCTAAGCGAAAAAGGCCTCCCAGAGGAAATCAAATGTTTAGCAATCGTAGAATCAAATCTGAAACCAACGGCTGTTTCTCCTTATGGGGCTACAGGTCTTTGGCAATTTATCCAATCAACTGGTGAGATGTACAATCTGGATAAAAATAAATATGTAGACGACAGAAGAGATCCAGTTAAATCAACAGAAGCAGCTGCAGATTTTCTACTTGACTTATACCATAAATACAACGATTGGACACTGGCTTTGGCGGCATACAATTGTGGACCAGGTAATGTCAATAAAGCTATGAGAAAATCAGGTGAGAACGATTATTGGTCTATTAGAAAATACTTGCCTAGAGAAACGCAAAAGTATATTCCAAAATTAGTCGCTATTATTTATGTCACGCAGTATTACTACGAACATAATTTAACACCAAAAGAGATTGAAACGGAATTTCAAAATACCCGTACAGCCAAAGTGTGGGAAGGTTTATCATTTGCAGAAGTCCAAAAGATATCTGGCTTGTCAATGGATGTTATTAAAAAACTAAATCCGCAATATCTGAGAAACTATGTGCCACATAATAATGGTGAAAACTTGTTGACGCTTCCTGAAAATGAAATGTTTGACGTTGCTTATTCAGAGAAGACTCAAATAGAAGTAATCAATATAGGAAATGAAATCCCCCTTATACCAGAGGAGACGGTTGAATCTGACATAGCAGATACTATAGCAGAAAGTCAAGCTTCTGAAAAAATAAATATTTCTTCTATTTCTTCAACTGAAATCAATCAACTGGTTGTGGCTAAAAGTAATCCTATTCATTTTCCAGAAATAAAGGAACAAAGATCACTGGTTGCTATATCATCCAATAACAATCGAAAGAAAAAACAAAGTTATTCTGCACATAAAGAGCACGTCATTATACGAGCACGACGATAATTTGTTTTAAAAAATAGCGAAAAGCCTGTCAGTTTACTGATGGGCTTTTTTATGTTAAGACTTTTATTCATATCGAAAGGTTCCTATGTTTCTTTTCTAAGGGACACTTGTGCATTTAATTATCCAGTTCATCCAGTTTATTTATTAACTTCACAAAATCAACAACTCAAATTTGTTTAGAAATCTATGAGTATTAAAAAAGTCATCTTCGCAATAATTGTGTGGTCCGCAACTGTGAATAGTAGTGTGTGCTATGGACAAGCAGCTGTCAGTTTTACAAATAATAATAATTTATTGTCTGGTTCTAATTATAGTGGAGTTGCAGTAGCGATTTCGGATATGAATTCTGATGGGAAAGATGATATAATTCGATTAGATGATGCGAGATATTTAAATATCCAATATCAAAATACAGCCAATGCGCCTTTTACAGCTTTTGATTATGGTATGATTAGTTTTTCTTTTCAATGGGGGATGTGTATTGCAGATGTTGACCATAACGGCTTTAATGATATAATATCTGGTGGAACATATGATGATTTAAGAATTCTCAAAAATACGGGAGCTAATACATTCTCTCAAGAGCTAATTCCTAATTCAAGTATATTTTTGCAAGGGATTAATTTTTCTGACATTGACAATGATGGCTGGTCAGATGTTTTTGCGTGTGATGATGATGATGTAGCAAGAGCATTTCGAAATGATCAAAATGGGAATTTTGCTTATACGCCTTCACTTATTTCTACTGAAACAGTTCCAACAAGTGACAACTCAGGAAATTACGCAAGTATCTGGACAGACTATGACAATGATGATGATCTTGATTTATATATTTCTAAATGCAGACAAGGTGTTGATGACATTCAAGATCCAAGACGTATCAATATGTTATGGCAAAATGACGGTTCTGGTAATTTTACGGAAGTTTCGGCTGCAGCAAACATGAAGATTTCTGCACAAACTTGGACAACAGACTTTGGAGATATCGATAATGATGGCGACATGGATGCGATTGTCATTAATCATTTTGAAAATTCCAAGCTGATGATTAATAATGGAGACGGAACATTTACAGATATGACTCAAGGAAGTGGACTACTAACGGCATTAGATCCTTCAAATTATTTTGGGATACAAGCGTTATTTAGAGATTTTAATAATGATGGGTATTTAGATTTTATTACTACCGGTATTGGGATTCATTTTATGTTTTATAATAACGGCGATGGCACCTTTACAAATGTAGCGAATCCATTTGACACTAACCAGATGCAATCACTTGCTGTAGGAGATCTTAATCACGATGGTTTTCTTGATGTGTATGCTTGTTATGCGAATGGCTTTAATTCTCCAAGTACCATAGAAGATCGCCTTTGGATGAATGATGGGAATAATAACAATTATTTCGCTGTTGGTCTACAGGGAGAAATAAGCAACATTAATGGTATAGGAGCACGTGTAGAATTGTATGGGGCTTGGGGAAAACAAATACGTGAAGTTCGTTCTGGAGAAGGATATGGAATCATGAATTCATTGACGCAACATTTTGGAATTGGTACAAGTAATGCAATTGATCAATTGGTAATAAAATGGCCTTCAGGAGTTATTGATCAAATAAATAATCCTTCAATAAATAATTGTCTTCTAGTCATTGAAGGTGAAAACTGCATTAATTGTGGTCCTTGTGAAAATTTTATAACAACAACTGCTAATCTTAATCAAGATGAATCGGCTGCAATTGGAATAATGACTGACGGAATTGTTATTGCAGGAAATGAGATAGAGTACAGTGCTGGCTCATTTATATTACTAGAAGAAAATTTTGAAGTTGAGAAAAACGCTCTATTTCATGCTTATATTGAAAGTTGTAATTGAAAGAGAACCTTTTCAGAAACTTTAATTTGTCTATCTCTAGAATAGACTAACCATTAGATATATTCACTTAAATACAAAAGAGATGAAATCATTTGATGCCATTATTATTGGTGCTGGATCTGCAGGTTTGGGTTGTTTAGGTATGGCCAGAGACCTTGGCTGGAGCAGTGTAATTATTGATAAAGATGAAGCTAATATAGGAGGTGATTGTCTCAATTTTGGCTGTGTACCAAGTAAAGCATTGATACATGTGGCGAAGCATTTTTATGGAGCTAAACAAGCAAGACGCTTTGGGTTACAAACAAGTGGCAAAGCGAATTGGTCTGAAGTGATTCAATATGTGCATGATAAACAGGCGATGATCCGCGCACATGAAAGTGCTGATTATCTTAGAAAAAACGGAGAAAATTTAGTGATTGGTGCAGCTGAATTTAAAGACGCTAAAACGATAATCGTTAATGCTGAAGAGTATGTTGGGGATAAAATATTTATTTGTACAGGTTCACACCCGCGTCAGATTCCATTTGAAGGTTTGGAAAACATGGAGCATTATACAAACGAGACTTTATTCTATGAAATGAAAACACTGCCAGAAAAATTTGTTGTTATTGGCGGAGGACCTATTGGTTGTGAGATGGCTCAAGTGTTTCAACGCTTGGGATCACAAGTCACTATAGTAGATCGTGGCGCTAAATTATTGTCGAAAGAAAGAGATGAGGCAAGTCAAATATTAATGGACAGATTCGAAAAAGAGGGGATTACATTACTCATGAATCACGATGTCGTTAAGTTTGAAAATGGCAATTCTGCAGTAGTGAAAAATAGAGAAACAGAAGAAGAGAAAAGCATTGATGTAGATGCCTGTTTGATTGCAATTGGGCGAGGAATGAATCACCATTCTTTAAATGTAGCTGCTGCAGGTATAGAAGAAACCGAACACAAAAAACTTATTGTTAATGAGTATTTACAAACTACTGTTAAGCATATTTATGTTGTTGGTGACGCCGCAGGCATGTATCAGTTTTCTCATGGTGCAGAAAAGCATGTGAATTTATTAGCGAATAATTTTAAACATTTATTTGATAAAAAACATACGTTAAAAGGATTGTCCTGGGTCACATTTACAGAGCCTGAAATAGCTACATTTGGATTTACAGAAAACTATTTAAAAGAAAATAGAATCAACTATTGGAGACAAGATCAATTTTTCAATCATGACGATAAAGCAATCACTGCTGAATACGATTATGGTAAAATTACTCTATTCGTCAGTAATGAAAGAAATAAATTAAAACGTAAAATATTAGGGGGTACAATAGTGTCTCCTAATGCTGGGGAGATCATGCAAGAGTTGCATTTGGCTACAACAGCTGATATTTGTTTGGCTGATTTTATGGATAAAGTGTATGCTTATCCAACAGCATCAAGAATTAATCAACAGACGATAAAGGGTATTGTGAATTATGAAGGTTAATCGTTATTAGGGCATTGATAATTGTCCTGTTACTATCATTAAACATTTAAAATTAAAAATTTAGCATTAACTCTAGGTCATAATCTCTATTACTGAAGGCTTTTGCCCCTTATTGGTGTACTTTTCAGTAAATAATTCATACAACTCTCTTTGAAGATCCTCACCTTTATTTTTATTATACCACATTTGCATATTATTCATGATGTCTGGAGAATTATTTTTTCTCAATTCTAAATACATCTCTTGAGCGTCTGAAGGTCTTGGTCCCCAATTGAAAAAATCATTTCCGTCAGCGTCTCTTACAACCAACATAGGAATAGACTTCCCACCATTGGTTAGATAATTATCGATCTCACTATCTGGTGCATCTCTGTTTTGTATGTCTAATGTAATGTTAGTATTTAATGAAGCCAATTTTGTAATAAACGGATTACTGTGCGCAGCATCTCCACACCATGGTTCTGTGATCAATAGCCAAGTCATTTTTTCGTTTATATTGGAAACAGCTTGTTCTAACTCTGGCAGTATTTTTCCTTTTTTGTCCCATCGCTTCATACGTACTTTATTCATCTTCACATAATTTCTGTATTGTTCAGAATCGTATGGTGCTTCGGTATTTCTACCTTCTAAAATGGCATCGAATTGTGCTTGATATTCTACTAACTCCATGATGTTTTGATTTAACTATTAGGCTATAACTAGATGATTGGGTTTTATTAATTCAGTAGTTTATCAATTTTTTTCTTTAGTGTGTGCTCAGTCGTCAACCCATTGATTTTATCCTTGATCTCATTATTTTTCATAAAGAAAATAGTAGGAATACTTCTTACTTGAAAATGACTAGCCAACTCTCTTTGCTCATCGATATTGACTTTTAGAATTTCAACAGTGTCTTTATATTCTACAGCTAGTTTTTTTACTGTTGGTAATAATGTCTGACATGGACCACACCAATCTGCGTAAAAATCAAGTACAAATGGTTTGTCGGAATTGGCAAGTGCGTTGAATTGTTTATTAGAAGTGAGTGATTTCATGGTTAACTATTTTTAGTGATTTAATACTACAAATATGAGGGAATACTAAAGTTGTCGCATGGTCAATACTTCCTGATAAGTTGTCTATTGTTCCTTTAGGAGAATTTAACTAGTCATCATCATGATCTTTGATCATATTAGGCTGATTTCTGACCTTGAATTCAAAAATATCTGCACGGTTATAATGACCATTGACGTCAAAGTCTAGTTTACTTCTTGTTGTCTCTGCTAGATCAATTTCAGCAGATATTATTCCAGCCTTGTCAAACAAAGGACCCGCGATTATTTTGCCTAAAGGAGAAACAATTACGCTTCCACCCCTACAAAAATTTTCGTCTTCAGATTCAACCAAATGTTGAAATTCATGAGGATACATAGATTTTGTAAAATACTGATTACAACCCAATACAAAACACCTGCCTTCGAGTGCAATGTGTTGCATTGTAGGAATCCAGACATCCCTTGAGTCTGCTGTAGGTGCAACATAGATTTGGACACCTTGTTGATACATAGACATTCTTGCTAAAGGCATATAGTTTTCCCAGCAAATTAGACCACCGATTTTACCAATTGTAGCATCCACTGTAATAAGTGATTCGCCTCCGGCTTCTGCCCAGATGAGCCGCTCTGTACCTGTTGGTTTTATTTTGTGATGGACTCCAAGTAAACCGTTGGTAGGAGATATATATATCATTGAGCAATAGAGGCTACCGTTATGACTTGTTTTTTCTGTTGCTCCAATAATTAAATATGCTCCAGTGTCCTGAGCCAATTTTTCCAATCGAAGCTTGTCCTTGGTTTCAAGATTAATGCTGTTTTGATGGTAGAGTTCATACAGCCTTCTTCCTTCATCTGTACGTTTTCCAATTGTCGCACCAAAACTAAATCCGCGTGGATAGCCAGGTATAAAAGATTCAGGAAAAACAATCAGTTGCGCACCTTGTTGAGCGCACCCTTTTGCAAGGGATTCGAGTTTGAGTAGCGTCTGTTCTTTATCAAAAAAAACAGGGCTCTCTTGTACAAGGCAAACCTTAATTATCATGTCGACAAATAATTATATGTATTTATATCAAAAACTTATCCATTTTATGTGTTGAAGCTATTAGGGTGGTTTCAAAATGGATAGTTTAGTATAGTCTTGTAAGTAATTTTACTATAAACTGTTTTTAAATAAACGAGTAATCCAATAAAGTATGACAGGCAGAATCATCGATAATTTAATCTACTCCGTTAAAAAGCCAGAAATATTTAAGCATACAAGTTACCTAGATACTGATTTTGGAAAGATTAGATTTTTTGATTCAGGTAGCAACAAACCTGTTATCATAACTGTTCCTGACGCTCCTAATACAATCGAACACCACGAGAAATTATTTAAAGAGTTATCAAAGAATTATCGTGTTGTTTGCTTTGAATATCCAGGTGCTGGCTTTTCATATCCCAATGCAAACTTTGATTATTCATTCAAGCAGGGGTCGGATCTTATTTTTCAGGTCATGGATATCTTGAAAATCGAAAGGGCTTCTTTATTATTTTCTTGTTCTAATGGATTTTATGCGTTGAGTGCCGCCATGCGATCAAGTCAACAATTTGATCATATTTTTATTTCGCAAACTGCATCAATTGATTCCATTATTGAGTGGGCAGATAAATCTATTCCCAGCATGTTAAAAATTCCAATTATTGGTCAGGTGTCGAATAGGTTGTTTATTAAAAAACTGTCAAGTGTTTGGTATGATGTTGCATTGCCACGTGATTCAGTGCTTAAGAATGATTTTAAAGTTAAAGCTCACAGCATGTTGCATCAAGGAGGGTGTTTTTGTTTGTCAAGTTTAGTACAGGGTTTGACCAAGGATAAGGATAGTGTACTGAAGTTGAATAATGTAAATGTAACCTTGGTATGGGGCAAAAGAGATTTCTCGCATAGAAACACAGATATAGTTTCAATAAAAAACCATGTAAGCAATTGTGAGATAATCGAATTCGAGAACTGCGGTCATTTTCCAGAACTTGAAAACACGAAGAGGTTTGTAAAATTGGTCAATGAACGGTTATAAAATTTCGGAACACAAAAAGCTTAACCAGTCACATCCAAATCCAACCCTGCATAATAACCAGTATCAACATCAAGAATATATTTTGTGTAATAGGTGATTTGCCCAACATGATAAGAAAAGTGTTCTGTCACATGGATGAGTATGCTGGTCACATTTTCATCAAAGCCTTGTACCTGCCGCTCCTGAGTCAGGTCATCTGCTGTAATCCGATCAAGGGCAGCATCTACATTCTTTTCCAAGGCATCCAAATTTTTCACTAAAATCGCATTAGCTATTGGGCCTTTTTCTGAAAATTCAGTTGCGCGCACTCTGACATCTGCTTGACCATCTATACCGTGTAAGACATATTGTGTGACATTCCCACATAAGTGAAGAATTAAATTGCCAACGCTATTGACATTTGCGTTGTGCTTATACCAGACTTGTTCTTCTGACAACTGATCCAAACATTTTTTAATTCTTACGATCCCTTCGTTAAATAATCGGCGTTTGACATCTAGAATAATGAAATTTCGAATGATGGTTGATTGGCTCATTGTGCAGGTTCGATTGAAAGTGGTGTAGGTCTGACAGCATGTTCTTTAACTAAAGGATTTGGCATTTGAAATCTGAGTGCAGGATCAACATAAGCTTGAGGCATTTCTGAAGTTTTCCCCTTACCATTTTGTTGGATCAGCATGAAGCATTTGTGATTATTAAAAACGATACCATCTTCTTGAATCTTTTGGTTAATTATTGATAATTTATTTTTGAAAGCAGGCAGATGTAAATCATTCAAAATCTGAAGACGATCTATAGTCATAAGAGGTGGATTAGCTTCTTTGATAAAGGGGAACTCTTCAAAAGAATTAATCTGAGAAAAACCAACGCCAGAATATAAAACCAGTAGAATTGGATAGATAAATTTCATGTTGCTTACTTTTATTTGAAATATAGCGATTTCATAGCTCAAAAGTGTATTCAATTTCTTAGAGACTTTGACACTGCAATTGGCCTGTCTGTAGCAAACCGATCCACACCCAACTCGGACCACCGTTTATACAACATGTCTCCATTTGATTTTGCTTGTTTGTCCAGATTACCTAAACTTCCCAAAGTGACGACCATTCCAGCTTGATTTAGTGAATCGTAAAAGCTCTCTCGTGATAAGTTTAAACCAGTGAATGCGGAAATTTGAGTAGTAGGAATCTCACTAGATAATAACATGTCAAATTCAAATGGATTTCTCACTGTAGAAGAAATATTGACCTTGTTATTGATTCTGTAGACTTGAGTGGTTGCATCTAAAGTATAGCAGATAACCTCAACCCTGTTAAGAAGTCCTTTATCAGTAACAAGATTTACAACAGGCTCAAACAATTCTCTTTCTTTTACATCAAGAGACAAGAAAACATTTTCCTGATGCTTTAGCCAATCCAACACTCGCACAAATGTAGGGATGTTAAATGAGGTAGTATCGCCAGTGTGGTCCAATAAAAAGAGAGTTGAAATACTAGCATACTCTTTATCTTTCAATACCCCATCACCGGTTGTGGTTCTGTCTAAAGTTTCATCATGCAGCAACACCAGAATACTGTCTTTTGTCATTCGAATATCAATCTCTACCATGACAATAGGTATTTCCTGATGAATGTTTTTAATGGTTTCTAACGCATTCTCAGGATATCCTTCAAGCGGCCCACCTCTATGAGCGCTAATCGTACAATCTCGAATAGACAGAGCTGTTTGATCGGTCTTGAAACAAGAGGTAAAGAAAACAGTAGTTGCAAAAAGAAATAGTAATCTCAGTATCATTTGAAGGGGATATATTCTAACTAATAGATATAAGCTAACTAATAGATATAAGTCTGTTAATGATCAAATGTAATAATGAATAATGTGTCTCATGTCAAGTGGTTGATGACTGCCAATCAAGGAGAATACCTTTGCAAAATATAAATCAACTCAAAATAATTAAAAAAAAATAAGATTTCGGCTAAGCGTTTTGAATGTAAAGTCTCTTTTATAGATAAACTGAGGATATTTCAAAATCGAATAATGGTGTCTAAAGGGACATCTTTATTGATTCCAAATAGAGAGGCCGTTTCTATATGAAATGGTCTCTTGTTATATCTAGCTTATTGGTATACCTTTTTTGCAATATTCCAGATATAGACTATACATCCAAACATGAATCTGATATCATTAAAGACTTTAGCACTTTATAGTATTTTTGCAGTGATAGGTCTTTTGTCTTGATGGCAGTCAAACAACCAAAGGCAAGTCTTTAGTAAATGTTAGTAAACGTGTAAGAAATTAATAATGGGTTATGTTGAAAATCCAATCCTTCGGGGTTCTAATCCTGATCCTTCAATCATACGGGTAGATAAGGAATATTTTATCGCAGTATCAACCTTCGAATGGTTTCCTGGTGTTCTCATTTACCATTCACGTGATCTTGTTAATTGGAATTTGGTTGCAAGGCCACTGAATCGAGTCAATCAATTGGATCTGATTGGGGTGCCAGATTCTTGTGGTGTTGGTTCTGCATGTTTGAGTTATGATAATGGTATATTTTATTTAGTTTATTCTACTGTCAAATCCTTTGATGGACCTTTGAAGGATACAACTCATTATTTAGTCACTACAGAAAACATTACAGGTGAGTGGTCTGATCCAATATTTTTAAGTACTTCTGGAATAGATGCTTCTCTATTTCATGAATCCACAGGGAAGAAGTGGTTAGTCTCTATGACTGTACATCCCAACAAGGAGAAACTATTCGGAGGGATTGTACTACAAGAATATGACCATGAGAAGAAACAATTGGTAGGAGAAATACATCATTTAACTGATGGGACAGCATTAGGCAATACTGAAGCACCACAGCTTTATGAGAAGGACGGTTATTATTATCTACTCCTAGCAGAAGGTGGTACTGATGATAGACATGCTGCGACTATGATGCGCAGTAAATCTTTAACTGGTCCATACGAGACACATCCTCATAACCCATGGATCACTGCGTCACATGAGCCTGTTCATCCTATCCAAAAATGTGGTCATGCCGATATCATTGAATCTGATTCTGGCGAATGGCATGTTGTCTTTTCAACGGCGAGACCTTTATCAGAAAGAGACAAATGCATCACAGGTAGAGAAACCGCAATTGAAAAAATGGTGTGGAAAGAAGGTTGGCCTTACCTAGACACTGAAGATAAATTACCAAGACAACGCGTATGGTTTGATAATGCTGAGGAGATTTATCAAGGACAAACATCCATTTATAATTTCAATACAGAAAAATTATCGCTTGATTTACAGTCGTTGCGTGTTCCGATTACAAACGATTGGTGTAGTACAACTGATCGCAAAGGTTATCTGCGACTTTATGGCAGAGAGTCATTAAGTAGTTTGCAAAATCAATCGATGGTTGCGAGGCGAGTGACAGAACATCATTCTAGAGTAATTACTATTCTAGACTATCAGCCTAAGCATGATCAACAGATGGCAGGATTAGTGATGTATTACAAAACCGGTCATTGGCACTATTTGTACATTTCTACTGATGATAAGGGGAAGAGAGTTCTGCAAATCTTAAGTTGTGATAATAACAAAATAAATAAATCACCTAGTGTACCAATTGCCTTATCAGAAACGAACGATATTGTGCTTCGCTCAGAGTGGCATGCACAAACAATCCAGTGCTATTACCAAGATGGTTCTAATGAATGGAAAGAAGCTGGACATCCTCTTGACGGTAGTATTCTCTCAGATGATTATGTTTTCGAAGGAACTGATCATTATAGACCTGCATTGACAGGTGCCTTTGTGGGCATGTGCTGTCAAGATTTATCTGGTGAGCGGTTGTACGCTGATTTTAAAGTATTTATTTATGAGAATTTGGAGAAGCCAAGGACTTAATTGAATTATTATTGAACCATAAACTATAATACATGGCTCTTGATATAAACACAATACGTTCGCATACACCAGCTTGCGAGAACAAATTATTTTTCAATAATGCAGGCTCTTCTTTAATGCCAATAAATGTATCAGAAGTTGTCCACAACTATTTGAAAGAGGAAGAAGAATATGGCGGTTACTATGTATCTGATAATAGCAAAGAACGATTACAAGGATTTTATGCTGAAGCAGCTAATTTACTTCACTGTCAACCACGTGAGGTTGCATATACGCATGATGCCACTGAATCATTTAGTCGCGCACTTTCTTCCATTCCATTCGAGAAAGGTGATTGTATAGTTACCACCCAACTAGATTACACTTCTAACCAAATACAATACTTGTCTTTGCAAAATCGCTTTGGCATTCAGATTTATCGCATTGGTTTGAATGACCTAGGAGATCTTAATATTCAAGAGGCAAGTCAGTTGATACACAAGCATAGACCTAAGTTGGTTGCCGTTACACATATACCTACCAATACCGGCACCGTCCAAGATGTATATGCCATTGGTGATATATGTTCGCAATATGATGACACTATTTATTTGGTCGATGCCTGTCAATCAGTAGGCATGATCGATGTCGACGTCAATCGAATGAAGTGCGATTTTTTATCAGGCACAGGAAGAAAATTTTTACGCGGTCCACGAGGGACTGGATTTTTGTTTGTGTCTGAGCGAATATTGAATACAAAGATGAGCCCGCTATTTATCGATGGTCGAAGTGCTGTTTGGAATAAAGAAAACGAATATGAATTAGCAAAATCAGCGAAACGATTTGAAACATGGGAAGCCTCTTATGCAGGCAAACTCGGATTGAAAGCAGCATTTGCTTATGCAAATGAAATAGGAATTGAGGAAATCGAAAAGTACAATAAAGACCTCTCTTTGAATTGCAGAAACCGATTACAGTCGATTGAGCATGTAGAATGTTTTGACAAAGGAAGCAATTTGTCAAATATAATCACCATTAGAAAAGCAAATGTCTCTCTTAAAGAAATGGAAAAGAGCTTATCCGATGCTTCTGTTTTTTATAGTGTCAGCACAACAGAATGGGGACTAATTGATTTCAAGAATAAAGGTATTGATTGGGTTGTACGCATCTCTCCGCATTATTTTAATACCAAAACAGAATTAGAACAATTAGCTCAAATCCTGGAGAGAGTTTGATTCAATTACTCTGTCCGTGAAATGACCATTAGGGCTTCATGTTGCATGTCGCCAAAACATTCTGATCTAGAATTAGTTGAGTTTCTTTAATTCTATAAGCAGCTATACAAACGAAGCTGTCAATTATTCACAAAAAATATTAAATGAAATTTACTACTAACATTTTCAAATCTCTATTAATAGCACTATTTGCATTGACTGTGACTGTCGGTAATGCACAAACAGACTCCAAGTCTCAAGAATTATTGAATAATCTCACGAGCGTCATTGGTAATTATGACAAGCTTAAATCCAAGAAGGATGTACAGTTTCACTATGTGTATGATAATTTTGAAGCTGGAAAGGATATATCCGCTGAGCGTCTAATTTTTGATGGTGAGCACTCTTGGGCTACGTATAGTCAGCACGATAGAAATGTATTGCCAGGTAAAAAAGGAGTTGCACAACAATCCTTAATTCACGGTGTACCTCAGTTATCGCTTAATGGAAAATTTATCACAGACAAAGAAGCGATAGGTGCTACTGTATTCATACGTGAAGTCAATCCATTTTGGTTTTCGATGATTTATAAATTAGGAGACAATGGGACTAACCATACTTACATGGGTACTGAAAGTGTCGACGGAATAAATTATGAAAAAGTATTGTTGACATATGACAATGCGGTAACAGGTAAACCTGCAGATGATGAATATATTTTATACTTCAATCCTAAGACGCATATGTTAGACTTATTCTATTTTTCTTTACCAGCATTTGGAGTTAATGATCCTATTTTGAAAATGACAATGGACTATGAAAAAATAGGTGGAGTTTATATTCCAACGAAGAGAAAGTCTTATGCACCAAATCCAAAAACGGGGGAGTATGGCTTGAATGGCGAGTATACATTTTCAAACATTAAGTTTAAGAATAATTATAAGCCAGAAGATTTCAAGCTAATTGGTATGTGAAAAAGATAGCTTTATCAACGAGAAAGAAATGGGAATTTATTGTGTTCCATTTATACAATACAAATGCAGAAATTCAGTGGTAGTTTCTGCATTTTTAATTTAGCCACATTTTACACTTTAACTAATACAGGGTTGAGTAAAGACGGAAAGGACCAGTTTTTATCTGTAAGTCTTATTGTATCAACGTAAAACGATTCACAAAAAAGACAATAAATAATATTAGAGATTCTTCTTAAAACATACACTTGTTTCCACGCCTATATAAGGAGCATAGTTTGGTATAACTTCATAACCCTGAGACGAATATAATCCAACTGCTGACGTTAAGAATTTTCCGGTTTCCAATACACAACTTGTATAGCCAATTTCTTTGGCCCAAATTTCTAATTCGTGTAATACTAATTTAGAAAAGCCTTTACCTCGTTGATCTGGTTCAACATACATACGTTTTATCTCTGCAGATGTTTTATCAAATTGTTTAATGGCACCAGATGCAGCAGGCGTATCGCCATCTAGAGCAATCACACAATGCTGCAGACTTTCTATACCATTGAATTGGCTATAAAATGCATCTTTATCGCCGTTATAAATGGCTAACTCGGCATCTAGCTTTTGAACCAGCCCTTGAAACTCATGATGTGAAGACGTGCAGCGCTTGACAACCATTTGATTTATCTAAAAGACTTAAGTTCAATATCAAATCCAATATCGGTGTTTGGTGGAATAGACCCTGCACCTGATGACCCATAAGCCAAACGAGATGGTATCAATAGCGTGATTGAGCCTCCAGATCCAATGAGTTGAAGACCTTCTTGCCATCCTGCTATGAGAGTGATTAAAGGGAAGGTAACATCATTTCCACCTTCGAAAGATCCCCCTCCAAGAAAATACCCATCATAGTCTATAGTGACACTTGATCGAATAGTTGGGTTAGGCGCAGTGCCTGGGTCATTTATAATGTAGTGCAATCCTGTCCCAGATATTTGTGGATTCAGGTCAGTGTTTAATTCAAGAAATTCGGTAATGGTCAAATTATCGCTTCCACTGTCATCTGAACAACTGAAAGATACTAAGGCAAGACATAAGAATAAACTATAAATAAGTGATTTCATTTCTAAAACATTTCAACAATAATACGACTTAGCTTATTAAAGAGTTGTCTCAATTTCCAAAAGTATGAAAACCATGAATCAATGTTGCCTTATGACTTACATTACATCTCATCTTTGACTTAAATATAAACTGCCCTGAGGATAAAAACCTTTGACTTGCAC
>CAYVFU010000048.1:0-12065 GCA_964450495.1 uncultured Saprospiraceae bacterium
TATTGATGGTTGTGGAGGAAGTCGATAATCTCAAACTTTATGACAAAAAAACTTTATTGCCTTATCATAAATGACTTAAAAAATAATCACCTGATCAAAAGCCAATTTATAATGCTCAACAAAATCACAAACGCCACATTTGACTATTCCTTTGGCGTATCTTCCTCTTCAGATTGTATCAGTTTCAATACTGTAAAATGCACATCACAAGAATCAAATGGTGATCGGGCATATGCCTTTAATGCGCAAGCAGGCACTGACTATTACATTTTCATAGGCGATGGCGATACGGGCGGCACTGATGCTGGCACATTCGACATTGCACTTTCATGCGCACCAACTCCTTCAAATAATCAATGCTCTACTGCAACTGCATTATCATGTGGAAGTTTGATGTCGTCATCATGGCCCATCCAACCGTGCCAGTCGCTGCGACATAGTCCTGTAGCTTTTACTTTTATGATAGCACCATGTGGAGCAGGTTTAGGAATGGGCAGATCTTGCACTACTATTGGACCTTGGAATGTCTCGTAGACTAGTGCTTTCATAAATTGTTTGCTTAAGTTATTTCCTTCGCCCCTTCAATCAACTCATCCACAATATCTGGATTCAGCAAAGTAGAGGTATCACCTAAATTTGACGTGTCATTCGAAGCAATTTTTCTTAAAAGTCGACGCATGATTTTTCCTGACCTTGTCTTTGGTAAACCATCCGTAAATTGAATTTTATCAGGCTTTGCTATCGGACCTATTTCTTTCGTGACAACATCCAATATTTCTTTTCTGAATGCATCATCCAATTCTTTACCTTGAGTAATCACGTAAGCATAAATGCCTTGACCTTTTATATCGTGTGGATAACCAACAACTGCGGACTCCACCATGTTTGGATGTGCATTGATAGCATTCTCAACTTCGGCGGTGCCAAGACGGTGACCTGATACATTGATCACATCATCGACTCTACCGATAACTCTAATTCTACCTTCTTCATCTTTACGTGCACCATCACCGGTGAAGTACATATTCTCAAAGGCAGAGAAATACACTTGTCTACATCGTTCATGATCGCCATAGGTGGTTCTCAACATTGACGGCCATGGATGAGCGATACACAGTAAGCCTTCGATATCATTTCCTTCAAGGATGTTGCCCTCGGTATCAACAAATACGGGCTGAATACCTGGCATTGGATATGAAGCATATGTGGGTTTGGCATCTGTTATTCCCGGTAAGGGTGTAATCATAATACCACCTGTTTCTGTCTGCCACCAAGTATCAATGATTGGGGATTTTCCTTTGCCGATATGTTTGTCATACCAGTGCCATGCTTCGGCGTTGATTGGTTCTCCGACGGAGCCTAGTAGCTTAATAGAAGACAAATCATATTTAGCAGGCCAATCATCTCCTTTAGCCATAAGTGCTCTGATGGCAGTAGGTGCTGTATAGAATTGATTGACTTTATGTTTTTCACAAATCTCCCAAAAACGTCCTGCATCTGGGAAGGTAGGCACGCCCTCAAACATAAGTGATGTTGCTCCTGCGAGTAGGGGGCCGTAGACAATATAGGAGTGACCAGTGATCCAACCAATGTCAGCTGTGCACCAATAAATATCACCTTCCTTATATTGGAAAACATTTCTAAAAGAAAAACAAGTATACACCATATATCCACCAACGGTATGTACGACTCCTTTTGGTTTGCCTGTGGAGCCGGATGTGTACAGGATGAATAACATGTCTTCAGCATCCATCAATTCTGCCTCACACATAATTGGCTGATGGTCGACTTGTTCGTGCCACCATTTATCATGTGGAGATGTCACAATGTCATCACCAGAATTTTTATGTACCAAGACTGTTTCAATCGAAGGACATCCAATTGCCAAGGCATCATCAACTACTTTTTTGACTGGTATGTGTTTGGCACCACGCTTATTGAAATCAGAACACACAATCATTTTAGCTGTAGCATCATTGGCGCGGTCTGCGAGCGCTTGAGCAGAAAAGCCTGCAAATACCACAGAGTGAACAGCACCAATTCTAGCACAAGCTAATAGTCCAATCGCTAGTTCTGGTACCATCGGCATATAGAAAACGACTCTGTCTCCTTTGCTTATACCCATCTCTTTGAGTGCATTTGCAACTTGACACACCTTGTCGTGTAATTGCTGATAGGTATAAGTGACTACTGCATCTTTAGGGTCATTTGGTTCCCACAGGATTGCTGTTTGATCAGGTCTTTCAACCAAATGGCGATCCAGAGCATTGTAGGTAATGTTCGTTTTACCATTGATAAACCATTTGACATCAGGCTCTTTGAAATTCCATTTGCAAACATCTGTAAAAGGCTCAAACCAAACAAAGCTTTCTGCTTCGTGTTTCCAAAAGCCTTCGGGATCATCAACACTTTGTTTGTATAATGATTTATAGTGAGCTAAATCTTTTATCTGTGTAGTCATGCGTTAATCGTTTGAGTTTGTAAAAGAAGTGAGTACAATTTACATTTCTAATTCACTTCAATATAAGATTTGATTTCAATATTTTTTAATGGAAAACTTGATTGATTTCAATTAGTCGATAGCAAGTACATGCTTCATATAGAAGAAATTAACACTAGCTTAATTGATGTAAGTTCTAGATCAATGAACAGCTCCAGGTGAACTCGAACCTCGTGGAATTCTGATGTCGCTGACTAGCTCTTGAATTTCTTTAGGTGGAGCAGGCGTCAATCTACTGACAACTACAGATACGACCAAGTTAATCATCATCCCAAGTACACCAATGCCTTCAGGTCTAATACCAAACCATAGATTTTCTGCTAGGCCTGGACCACCTAGTTGTGGTTTGAAATACCAGATGTATGTTGCAGTGAATAACACACCGACGATCATACCAGCAATAGCGCCTTCCTTATTCATTCGTCTGTCAAAAATCCCAAGAATGATGGCTGGAAAAAATGAAGATGCAGCTAGACCAAAAGCTAAGGCAACTACTTGAGCGACAAAACCTGGTGGATTGAGTCCAGCAATTCCTGCTAACACGACTGCAACAGCGATTGCAATTCGGGCGGCAAGCAATTCGCCTTTTTCAGATATTGCAGGCAGTAAGTTTTTCTTGAGTAAATCATGCGAGACCGATGTTGCAATAACCAACAGTAATCCTGCTGCTGTTGACAAGGCAGCTGCTAGACCACCAGCAACAACTAGAGCGATTACCCATGCAGGCAGATTAGCTATTTCTGGATTCGCCAAAACCATGATGTCTCTGTCGATGGTGAGCTCATTTATTTCTACATCGGCTACATATTGGATAATGCCATCTTTATTTTTATCATCGAATGTGATTAAGTTGGAAGTTTCCCATTTTTTAAACCACAGCGGCATTTCCGCATATTCCTTATTGCTTACAGTTTGTATTAAATTGGTACGTGCGAATGTCGCAATTGCTGGAGCTGTCGTATAAAGAATCGCAATAAACAACAAAGCATAGCCAGCTGATATTCTTGCATCTTTGACTCTGGGCACAGTAAAGAATCTAACAATGACATGAGGTAAACCCGCAGTACCAAACATTAATGCAGCGGTAATGAAAAATACATTGATCCGATCGTCCATGCCTGAACTTGTGTATTCTGAAAACCCTAGGTCAACACTCAATTGATTTAATTTGTCTAACAAATATGTACCATCAGACATCTGACTACCAAAACCAAGTTGTGGTATGGGTGTACCTACCATTTGTATGGAAATGAAAACTGCTGGTACTGTAAATGCAAAGATGAGCACACAGTACTGAGCAACCTGTGTATAGGTGATTCCTTTCATTCCGCCTAGAACGGCATAGAAAAATACAATACCGATACCAATGAAAATTCCAGTCGAAAAAGGGACTTCTAAAAAACGTGCGAAAGCAACTCCAACTCCTCTCATCTGACCAACGACATAAGTGAATGACACTAATAAAGCACAGAGAACTGCCACAACACGAGCCGTATTGGAATAGTATCGTTCACCAATAAAATCAGGAACAGTAAACTTGCCAAATTTTCGGAGATAGGGAGCAAGCAGTAGAGCTAGCAAGACATATCCTCCAGTCCAGCCCATTAAATATTGTGCGCCAGCATAACCCATAAAGGAGATCAAACCAGCCATAGATAAGTAAGACGCAGCACTCATCCAATCAGCAGCTGTTGCCATACCATTAGCTAACGGAGATACGCCTCCACCTGCAACATAAAATTCTTTTGTGGATCCAGCTCTTGCCCAGATAGCTACGCCTATGTAGATAGCAAAGGTTATCCCAACAATAATAAAAGTCCAAGTCTGAACACTCACAGGTTTATATTTTAAGGTGAATCAATGAATTACTTTTCATCAACATCAAATTCTTTATCAAGCTTATTCATTAAATATACATACACAAAAATGAGTACGACGAAAACGTAAATTGATCCTTGTTGCGCAAACCAAAACCCTAATGGGAAACCTCCAATTTTCACACTGTTTAGCGTGTCCGCGAATAAAATACCACAGCCATAAGAGACAATAAACCAAACGCTCAATAAGATGAGTAGATATCTCAAATTCCTATTCCAATATTGTTGTAGATTTTTTTCAGTCATGTGTTTACTAAAGGTCTAGTCTGTTTGTAAGATAGTAAACTTCATTGTTCTCACATACTATTTATATTTAGCTTAAGAGTATTGACAAAACATAAAGAGGTCGGGAGACCTTTTATTCGCATTTCAATCTAGGGGCGAGCCAAAGGTTTTAACCTCTTGGCGGGCAAAATTTTATCTCCTCTTCCCAAATTGTGCCATCAAATAGATATTGACATAGACATATCGGTTGCGAATATCATCTCTTTCTACGAGTATAGGCAAGCGTCTTGGAAATGCATCGGCTTGTAGTCCTATCTCTACTGATCTGACAGTATCATCAAATGCGCCAAAAGCGAAGTGAGCACCGATTTTGGCATGAGCGCCAACAGTTGGTCGGATGTTCCAAAATCCATCAAAGAAACTAGCACCTCCGAAAATTGTCCTCCATCTTAGAAATTGCTCTCTATTTTCTTCTGTCAATCGATCTGTGATCAATTCTTCAAAATCTTCGCTAAAGTATTGTAAGTAGTAGGGCTTTTTTAAAGCGACTGTGAGGCCATAGTTGTAGTTGAAGCCGACTGCTAATCCTTTTCGTTTGGCTTTCTCCGTCAAATAGACTTTTTTACCTTGACCAAACTTGAGAAGATAAATACTGTTTTGTTTACCATAGACAAAGGATGAGGATAAGCCATTAAACGGGATATTCTTATTTTGTCTTCTTTCACGGAAGTCTTTCAGAGTTGCAATCTCAATTGAGTAATAGCTTGTTTTATAGTAAGATTGAATTTCGCCAAAAGTCATTCCAAGGCTAATTCCATTTGTATAAACCTTAAAATCATAAGAGCGCTCAAAGTCATACAATATCCCTTTATTGTTGTAATCAATCTGTTTTGGTTGAAAGACAACTTGGCCTGAAGTCGTTGACAATAGACATAAAAAGAAAAATAAGGTGATCAGGATGGGCCTCATTATTACTAAAGTAAACCATATTCAGGAATTCTCCTTGAAAAAATTTGATATTTTGCCGCTTTTGTACAGATTACAACATTATGAAGTGGATTAATCCAGTGATTTTCTCTGATTGTATGGCTTATATAACATCTCATCTGTTATGATTGAGATTATAATTCTTGTTGAAAAGCACTCACCCAGACTAGATTATGTCATAAGTTTCTTAGAAGATAAGCTAGGAATCACAGTTGAACTTAGCTTAGAGCAAAGTATAGAATCTAAGCATAGTCCAGTTATTGATTACAGATCTACGCCAAAGGCTAACAACTTGTCAATCTATAATTCCGGTTTATTGTATGAGTTAGAAGTAACGAACTTTTCTAAGCCAGACGTTCGAAAAAGTAGATATATAGAGTTGTTTCCATCAAATGATACTGGCTATGGTATTGCATTTGATCTATTTGGAGCAATTTTTTATTGCCTGAGTAGATATGAAGAATATCAAGATTTTACTGGAGACCAGCACGATCGCTTTTCAGCAACAGAATCGCACGCACATATAAATTCTTATTTAGAGAGACCTGTTGTTGATGAATGGGTGCAGTTAATGCGCGAGCTTATTGAAGATGATTGGCAAATTAAACTACCTAAGCCCAAACCATTTCAAATTTTACCGACAATTGATGTGGATGTTGCATGGGCTTACCTTCATAGGAAACCAATTCATCCAATTGGAAGCCAACTTAAAAAACTAGTCAAAGGACAAGAAGACTTATTAGAAGAACAGCGACAGGCTTATAAAACTGGCAAAGATCCTTTCGATACTTTTGACCTATTAAAGGAAAAAATTCAAGAGTTTAATAACCACTATTTTTTCTTGTGTAACTTTGCACTTCCTTTTGATACGACATACTTTTTAGATAGAGGAGAATTTAAAAAATTGATAAAAGAACAGGATACTTTTGCTACAGTAGGAGTACATCCTTCTTATGAAAGTTATGGAGTTCAAATTAAAATTCAACAAGAAAAGGAATGGCTCGAAAAGACAATTGGTAGGTCAATCAAGACAAGCCGACAACATTATTTAAAACTTTCTATGCCATATACCTATAGAGATTTGATTGCATCAGATATCAGTAGTGATTTTAGTATGGGCTATGCGGATCGATGTGGATTCAGAGCTGGAACCAGCATACCTTTTTATTTTTATGACTTACTCAAAGAAGAATCAACTGACTTGCTGATTCATCCTTTTTCTGTGATGGATGTAACATTAAAGGATTATCAAAAATACAACATCGAACAAGCAATTGAAACAATCAATAAAATCAAAGAAACTCTAAAAACCGTAAATGGCCAATTCAGTTTTATATGGCACAACAGTTCTTTTGCAAAATTAGGCGGTTGGGGTGGATGGGATCGCGTGTTTGATGCCTTGATTGCAACCTAAAAATTTAGAAGAAGATTGTTGAATATTTTACAAATTAGGAATTTAAAGATCTCGCCTTCTTATTACATGGATGACTTCTATCTTGAGAGGCATAGCTAGAAAGTAAATACTATTTTTTAGTATGTACACATAATTAGTAATACATTAGCATCAATAATAATATGAGTATTTCACCATACATTTTACTAGCAGTCATTTTTGGTTATTTCCTTTTGCTGATGCTTGTGTCATCAATCACCTCAAGAGGATCTAACAATGAAACATTCTTCACAGCAAATAAAAAGTCACCTTGGCTGTTGGTAGCTGTAGGTATGGTTGGCGCTTCACTGTCAGGGGTTACTTTTATTTCTGTGCCTGGGACTGTTGGCGCTGGCGGACTAAATATGAGTTTTTCGTATATGCAGGTCGTCTTTGGCTATTTGCTGGGATATTTTGTCATTGCTACTGTGTTGATGCCTGCATATTATAAATTAAATCTGACATCCATTTATGAATATTTGGAAGATAGGTTTGGTACTGTCAGCTATAAAACTGGCGCGTTTTACTTTTTGACTTCCAGAATTATTGGTGCGTCGATGCGTCTGTTTTTGGTAGCTATTGTACTACAAAAATTTGTATTGGATCAATTTGGTGTTCCTTTTTGGCTCACAGTCGTTATAGCGATTATGCTTATTTGGGTATATACTTATCGTGGAGGCATTAAGACCATTGTATGGACGGATACCCTGCAAACGGTGTGTATGCTCACAGCAGTTGTACTAACCATTTCTGCGATCTTAAAAGGTATGAATTTGAATTTTGGTGATTTATTACCTACGATTAGAAATAGCGAATATTCTCAATTATTTTTCTTTGAAGGTGGGTGGGGTGATTCCAATAATTTCTTCAAACAGTTTTCGAGTGGAGCTTTATTAGCCATTGTGATGACAGGTCTTGATCAGGATATGATGCAAAAAAATCTAACTTGCAAAACGCTAGCTGACGCACAGAAAAATATGTTCACCTTTAGTGTGGTTCTTGTTTTCGCAAATTTACTTTTCTTATCTATGGGTGCCCTTATGTATATCTTTGCTAAGCAAAAAGGCATTGATATTCCTGCTCGACCTGATCAATTGTATCCGACTTTAGCTTTGGAGCATTTATCACCATTTGTAGGCATTGTTTTTTTATTGGGACTAATTGCTGCAGCTTACTCCAGTGCGGACTCGGCATTAACCTCATTGACCACTTCATTTTGTGTTGACTTTTTGAATTTTAAAAAGAGTACTAAAACGGAAGAGGAAAAAAAGAAAACTAGACTTTTTGTGCACATCGGATTTTCAATCATTTTATTACTAGTCATTTTAATAGTGAAAAGTATAAATAGGGATTCTATTATAAATGAATTATTTGTGGCTGCAGGTTTTACTTATGGGCCATTGCTTGGTTTATTTAGCTTTGGATTATTCACCAATAGAGTTGTTAAGGATAAATTTGTTTTATGGGTTTGTCTTGCAGCACCATTAATCAGTTTTGTATTGAATAAAAATTCTGCAGTATGGTTCAATGGGCTCGAATTTGGATTCACTATTTTGGCTGTAAATGGTTTATTGACATTTTTAGGTCTCTGGTTTATTTCAACTTCAGCAAAATCAAATAAATAAAGTGGCAGATACATTTAGAAAAATTACAGAAGAGGATTCGTTATACAGGCATTTGGAAAAAATGTCTACAACTGAATTGCTAACGAACATTAATGCAGAAGACCATAAAGTCGCTCCAGCAATTAAAACTATCATTCCTCTAATAGAGCCATTGATAGATGTTATCGCTGATAAAATGTCTAGTGGAGGACGTTTATTTTATATCGGCGCTGGCACGAGCGGACGTCTTGGTGTTGTGGATGCGTCCGAATGTCCACCTACTTATGGTGTGCCTTTTGATTGGGTAATTGGTATAATGTCGGGAGGTGATGTCGCCATTCGTAAATCGCAAGAATTTGCAGAGGATAGTGTAGATCAAGCGTGGGTAGATATGAGCGAATGGAACATAGACGCACAAGACGTAGTTGTAGGAATAGCTGCCTCTGGTACCACACCATATGTAGTCAGTGGACTGCAACAGTGCCAAGAACAGAATATAATAACTGGTTGTATTACATGTAATCCTGGTTCACCAATTACAACAGTATCTGATTTTCCAATCGCTGTTGATGTTGGCCCTGAATTTGTGACAGGAAGCACTCGGATGAAATCTGGAACAGCACAAAAATTGATTCTAAATATGATCTCCACTTCTGTAATGATCAAACTCGGTCGTGTCAAGGATAATAAAATGGTGGACATGCAACTGTCAAATGATAAGTTGGTTGATCGCGGCACAAAAATGGTCATGCAAAAGCTTGATGTATCTTATGAAGAGGCAAAAGACATGCTTTTAAAGGCAGGAAGTGTAAGAGGTGCAGTTTATCAAAATTCGTAAACCTTTCCGATCAAGAATTCAGTTAAAATTCATTTGCTAATGCAGTCTGTCTAAAAACATTCTACTATTTTCATCCTATGCCGATAGAAAAAAAATGGTGGAAAGAAGAAGTAATTTATCAGATCTATCCACGAAGTTTTAAGGACAGTAATGGTGATGGTATTGGAGATATCCAAGGCATTATGCAAAAATTGGATTATGTAAAAAACTTGGGTGTTGACATTATTTGGTTGAGCCCAATATACGCATCACCAAATGATGATAATGGCTACGATATTAGTGATTATCGAAGCATCCATCCAGAGTTTGGGACAATGGAAGATTTTGATGAGTTACTTGATGCGATTCATGCTAGAGGTATGCGTCTTATAATGGATGTCGTATTTAATCATTCTTCTGATGAGCACATCTGGTTTAAAGAAGCCAAAAAGTCAAGAGATAATCCTTTTAGAGATTATTACATATGGAAGAAAGGAAAGGATGGTGGTCCTCCAAATAATTGGCGATCTTTCTTTGGTGGCAATGCTTGGAATTATGAGCCAATTACTGACGAATACTATTTGCACTTATTTACAAAAAAACAACCTGATTTAAATTGGGAAAATCCAAAAGTGCGTGAAGAGATTTATGATGTGGTTAAGTTTTGGCTGGACAAGGGGATAGATGGTTTTAGAATGGATGTGATTCCTTTGATATCGAAGCGATTGGATTTTGCAGATACGCCATTAGAAGCATTTAATGATGTAGTTGAGCAAGTGTATTCTAATGGTCCTCGGGTACATGAATACATTAATGAGATGTACGAAAAAGTATTGCGACATTACGATATCATGACCGTAGGAGAAGGTCCTGGCATTACGACAAAAACTGGTTTAGATTATGTCGGACATGACAGGCGAGAATTAAATATGATTTTCCATTTGGATCATATGTTTTTGGGTCATGGGCCTCGTGGAAAATTTGATCCTGTACCATATGATTGGAATGACATCAAGCAATTGTATTTAGATTGGTATGCGGCTATGGGTGATTCTGGTTGGATAAGTATTTTTATGGACAATCATGATTTTCCTCGTATGGTTTCCCGTTTTGGAAATGATGGGGAATACAGAATTCAAAGTGCGAAACTGCTGGCAATGATGGTATTGACCTTAAGAGGGACTGCTTGTATATACCAAGGTTCTGAATTAGGAATGTCCAATGTGAAATTTGATTCTATTGAAGATTATCGAGATGTGGAGACACATAATTATTATAAAGAATTTACCGCAACAGGGACGACTCCTGAAAAGTTTCTTAAGCTAGTACATGAACACGGACGCGACAATGTCCGAACGCCCATGCATTGGAACAAAAGAGAGCATGCAGGATTTACCACAGGAAAGCCATGGATAAATGTAAATCCCAATTATCATGACATTAATGCAGAAGATTTATTGGATGATCAAGATTCTGTTTATTATTTCTATAAGGAATTATTGGCTTTTAGGAAGAAAGAAAAAACCTTGATCTATGGTGAGTGGAAAATTATAAATACCAACTCAGTAGATCTATTTATTTATGAACGATTTGATTCTGAAAATAGGATTTTGGTTATGTTGAATCATTCAGATAATACACATTCGCATGAATTGGATTTGGTAGGTTATGTTCTTCATTTGACGAATGTTACTAATCCAGATATCCAGACACTGCTTCCTTGGGAGTGTCGCTTGTATAAAGAAGGTGTTTCTTAATTTTTCTGCAAGAGTTACTGAAACCTATATCAATATGTTAAGGAAATCAAGTTGGTAAAATGGTGCCAACGGTTAATTTTATGTAGCGTTTCTTTGATGAAGTAATTGGAATATTAGAATAAGTAGTTTTATCAATCGTTGTGTTTTCTCCATTCAATCATATCAGAATAATAGTTGTCAATTTTTGAATCAAGTTTCATGATTTGATCAAAGTTCATTTTTTTAATTTCAATTAAGTATTGAACTATCAAGGAATACTTGTAGTACGAAAATATTTGCTTAGTTACATCTTCAAGTTCAAACACTGGAAATCCAATGTATTCATTGTTTTGTATCGATAGATATTTATCTATTTTTTCAAGTAGTTTGCCGTCTTCACTGAATTCTCTTCCGATATAGTCTGCATATCCCTCTAATCTCCAATCGACAATTACCCTTGGATCAAAAGGCATATATCCTGCTTCGAACTGGAGGTTGTGGGTAAATTCATGTGCTAGTAGATAAGTTAAGTCAAATTTTCTATGCTCAAAATTATTCACATCCCACTTGGTTTCCGCTCTGTTTTCATTGAATTTTATTTCACAATCTTTTACAATTGTTTTGTCAAGTACAGCATATGCTAAAGCATAGTTCACAAATGGTTGAAGATTAGGGTAGAGCCTATCATCATTAAGGCAGAGTTGAATTTGTATTTCGTCGTAATATAATTCAGATTTTTTTATTCGACTAATGGCGTTCTTAATGACATTATTTGCATTATCATCTAACTGATAATTATGAAAAATAGTAACATTATCTATTTGAGTTTGATTAGAATAAGATAAGCTCGGGTTTAAGAAAAGTACAATCCAAATAAGAGTAGTTAA
>CAYVFU010000048.1:12165-35560 GCA_964450495.1 uncultured Saprospiraceae bacterium
TTAATCATGGTATTTTTATTTACCTCTATTTTAATAAGTAGTAGATCATTTTATGAAATAAATCGACAAGAGTATTTAAATCATAGATAACGAAGCTACATAAGTAGTCAAAACGCTGTTACCAGAAAAATTCGATTATTGCTGAACAAAGGTCAGAAGGAATAGTGCGCTTATTTTTATTCTACAATCTTTATATTCAAATAACTTGAATATATGTTATTTCACAATTGTATTAACTAACTCCTTTAGATAAGGCAAGACATCAGCTGCAAACCAGTCATTCTTTTTCATCCAAATGTTATTTCTAGGTGAGGGGTGGGGCAGAGGAAAATAATCTGGTAAATAGTCATGAAAGTGTCTGACTCTTTCTGTTAGTGTAGTATGTTTGGAATCGACATAATAGTTCTGTGCATATGAACCAACTAATAATTTTAATTCTACATTCTTGAGTGCCTTTAAAATTTGTGGATGCCACTCTGGAGCGCACTCTTTGCGAGGTGGTAGGTCACCATTTTTACCTTTTCCAGGATAACAAAATCCCATCGGAACAATTGCAAAATTGCTAGTATCGTAAAATTGTTCTTCTGTAACAGCAAGCCATTCTCGCAAGCGCTCACCACTTTTATCAGCCCAAGGTTTGCTACTCAAATGCACCACTTTCCCAGGAGCTTGACCAATCAATACAATTTTTGATGAAGCTTTAAATTCCACAACTGGGTTAACGCCATCCACCAGGTGCTTCAAACAAAGTGTACATGCTTTGATTTTTTTTGATAAGTCTTCAACTTCGCTTTTCATACTACTTCTTTTTGTAGAGGTATGGACATCTTCAACGACTTTTTTTAGTTGAAGCGAAGACGCCAACAACGAATACGCTATTTCGTTGAGACGCGGACGCCCTCTTTATCGCTGAGGCGAGGACGCCTTCAGCGTCTCTGTCAAGGTTTATCTGTTTTACTAGGTACCTTAATTGCATCGATCTGACTTAGTTTGATCATCTGATTTAATTCGGGTATAGCTGTTTGTACGATGTTTTGGTATGTGTCTATTTCCGTCCAAATTTTATCTTCTAATTCCTTTTTAAGGGTAACCGCTTGTGTTGTTGGTGGTGAATCTCCTCTCCCTGTAAGCGAATTCAAGTGTGCTAATTTATTTGTTAATCGAATGGGGAAGTTCAAAGGATCTTGGCGGCTTTCATTTTTAGTTTGATACAATGTTGTTTCAACATTTGTCAACAACGAATCTATACGGTCTATTTCTTCAACAATTTTAGTCTGGTCGCCTGCAATTTCCTTATAACTTTGCATTTGTGTTTTAAGCTTGCGAATGTCTATAATTGTTTGATGACCAGCAGACACGGTTTCATTTACTTCTTTTATAAAGTTAAACTGTGCTTCATAATCTTCTTGGTTTAACTCCAATTGTGGATTTGGTAAAATAGAAAATGTGGAGGATTCTACTTTTTCATTAAGACCAAGTCTGACTTCGTATGTGCCAGGAGGAGCTTTAGCGCCATTTAGTGATCCAGACCACATAATCATGCCTTCAAAATCCTTAGCTGATGGATAACGCATATTCCAGGCAAATACATTGGCCCCTTCCTTAACGTCTAATTTATCATCTTTGTCCTCAGCTTTGTTGCTGTATGTTCTAATTAATCTTCCATCACTGTCTAAGAAACTTATTGATACACTATCTTCTTCAGTTAGCTCTGGTATGGCGTAATTAATCATGACTCCAGAAGGATGATTCATACCAGCACCTTTGACCTCTTTATTTTGAGACCCTGAAAGCCTTGCAGCATCAGTCGGTTGGAATAAATGCAAATCCTTATTTGCTATAGCTGGATCAAGTTGGTGTAAAACAGTTAAGTCATCTATCATCCAAATACTGCGTCCTTGGGTTGCAGCAATTAAATTATCGTTTTTAATGGCTAAATCAGTGATCGGGACAATAGGTAAGTTTTGTTGAAACTTAGTCCATTGTCTACCATCATTAAATGAAATATACATACCTGTTTCAGTACCAGCATATAAAAGTCCTTCTCGTTTAGGATCAGCTCTCAGAACTCTAGTGAAATGATCATTTGGAATACCGCTTGTAATTTTAGTCCAAGATGCACCCCAATTGTCAGTCTTATAAAGATATGGCTTATAATCACCAGTTTTGTAGAGTGTGCCTGCTATATAACAACCAGCTTCATTAAATGGATCTGGTTCGATGCTGTTGATCATTAGCCAATCTGGCATATTAGAAGGAGTCACGTTCGTCCAGTCTTCACCTCCATTTTTAGTTAAATGAATCAAACCATCATCTGACCCTGCCCATATGACACCTTCGGTTATTGGTGATTCATCTACTGCAAAAATAGTACAGTAATATTCTACTCCAGTATTGTCTTTTGTTATGGGACCTCCGGACGGGCCAAGTTTATTTGGATCATTCCTGGTGAGATCTGGGCTTATGATTTCCCAATCTTGACCTTCATTAGTCGTAACGTGAAGGTGGTTTGATGCAGTGTATAATTTTTTTGGATCGTGCTTTGAAAAGAAAATTGGGAAGTTCCATTGAAAGCGATATTTCATGCCTTCGGCACCGTGACCCATTGGGTTGTCTGGCCATACATTAATGGCTCTTGTGGTATTGTTGGAGTGATCTTTTCTTGTGAGAAAACCGCCATAGCTTCCTCCATATACGATTTCTGGATTAAGTGGATCTGGTGCTAGATGTGCGGATTCTCCACCTGCAGATGGTTCCCAATCATTTTCTCCAATAGAACCTCCACTAGATCGATGTGCTATTCGGATTGTACTGTTGTCTTGTTGAGCAACATAGATTCTATAGGGTTCATGATTGTCGGTTGTTACTCGATAAAATTGTGCAGTTGGTTGATTGTGATAGGTAGACCATGTACCACCAGCATTATAACTGACTTGAGCACCACCATCATCTGCTATGATCATCCGTTGGTTGTCTTCTGGTGCAATCCACAGATCATGATGATCACCGTGTGGCGCTACATTTGGTGTGAAAGTCTTTCCACCATCTTTTGATTTATGATATCGCACATTTACAACGTAGACGATATCTTCATCTTGCGTGTCTGCATATATTCTAGTATAGTACCACGCACGTTGTCTTAATGCGCGACTTTCATTTAATTTTTTCCATGTCTTACCAGCATCATCAGACCGATAAACGCCACCGTTTTCATTTTCTATAAGTGCCCAAACTCTTTCAGAATTTAGTGGAGAAACAGCAACTCCGGATATCCCCCAATCACCTTTTGGCAACCCTTCATTTCCAGTTATTTCAGTCCATGTGTCACCACTATCAGTACTTTTCCATAGTCCAGATCCTTCGCCACCAGATGATAAATCATAAGGCGATCTTCTGATTCTCCAAGTTGATGCATAGAGAACACGCGGGTTATTGGGATCAATAACCAAATCTACTGCTCCAGCATCTGCATTTGCAAAAAGGACACGTTTCCAGTTTTTACCACCATCAATTGTTTTGTAAACACCTCGTTCTTGACTTGCTTTATACAAGTCTCCCATTACAGCGGCATAAGCAATATCAGCATTATTGGGATTGATGCGTATTCTAGAAATGTGCCTAGAATTTTCAAGGCCGATTGATTCCCATGATTTGCCACCGTCTACGGAACGCCATGCCCCGTAGCCATAAGAGACATTTCCTCTTACGGTCTTTTCTCCACCTCCTACATAGATGACATTGTTGTCTGATTGGCTGACAGCAACACTTCCGATTGATCCTCCGAAATAGCCATCAGATATATTTTCCCATGATTGGCCGCCATCTTGAGTCTTCCAGACGCCACCACCTGTACTGCCCATATAGAATAAGTTAGGCTTGCCAGGAACACCTGTGACAGCACAAGATCTGCCTCCTCGAAAAGGACCAATATGTCTCCATTCTACTCCGGAATAGAGGGACTCGTCTATAGACTGTGCATTAAGCTTAAAAGTCGAGAAGTCAAAGCAAAGAATAATGAATAGTAGGATTGATAAACGGTGCATAGCTATGTGTTTAGGCCTAAGATAAACAATGTGATTATTTTATTTATAAAAAACCATCTGGAGGATACTTCTACTGAAGGAGATGTATACATATTTGAATGGCAAATTAGCTAAAATATGAAAGAAGCAGTATTGAATTAGATTGCTCTGGTAATCGATATGATTTTTTGCTCAGGCTTATCTATTGCTGTTTTGATAGGTAAAATTACAGTAAACTTACTTCCAACATTGACTTCTGATTTTAGTTGAATAACACCTCCTAGTCTATGGACACAAGACTGTACAATAGACAATCCGAGTCCTGTTCCATCATATTCGTTACGAGTGTGTAGGCGAGTAAACATATCAAAAATTCCTTTGCGATATTCTGAAACAATACCGATTCCATTATCTCTTACACTTATTTCGTGTCCATAATCTGTTTTTAAGTAAGAAATTTCAATCTCTGGCTGTTCTTCTTCATTGTACTTAATGCCATTTTCCATCAAGTTTTTTAGTATGATAAATAGGAGAGAATTATTGGATTGAATGGACTGAAGATTTTGTTTGAGAACAACAGCGTTTTTACTTGCAATAAACGTACTTAAATTTGATCGTATAGAGTCAACCATTTCGTCGAGATCTACTGCTTCTGTTGGTATATTTTCTTTATTACCGATTTTAGTATACTGCATGATGTCTTCTACTAAAGTGTAGATCTGATTGGTGCTTTTATCTATGATATTGAAATAAGCCTGAAGACTCTTCTCTTGTTCAGGTGTAATTTTCCTTCTAATTAATTTTATAAAGCTACCTATATTCCGAATGGGTTCTTTTATGTCATGAGATGCTATATGGCTAAATCTCTTTAGTTCTCTATTGTTGTCAATCAGCTGCTCATTCATCACTTTGAGCGACTGTGTTTGATCTTTTACTTTTTCTTGAAGTTTGATGGAGAAGGATTTGTTTTGTCTCCATAGAAGATATGAGCCAAGAAGAATCAAAGACAACAATCCAACAATAATTGATAAGGTCGTCTGAGCCCTAGCTTTTCTTTCTATGTCAGCTTGAAGCATTTGATTTTCTAAATCACTTCTTCGCAAATCAAATTCTTGTTGCTTATTTTCAAGAAAAAGCTCACTTTCTTCGTACCACAATTTTTCTTCTAAGTCTTCGATTTTCTTTCTCTTCTCATATGCTATTTGATAATTACCACTAAGAAGTGCGGCATTTTCATCAAGTTTTAAGCAATTCACGCTGTCTTTAACATCATTAACATACTCATTGACAACAGGGAGTTGGCAGTATATAAGATGAGTGCACAAGAAAATGCAGGTTAGTACGGGTATACTAGTTTGTTTCATGCAAATAATAATACTTTGGAGATGTTTCCTTATGTGTATATAAAACTAGCAAATTTTACTGTGACAACAAAATTTAGTAAAAGTCAAGTATTCTTAAGTCGACTTACATATATCTGGATAAATTAAATATGTTTGAAGTTAAATTTGGCAAGTACAAATAGTAAAAGTGATATGAAGCTCAGTGTAACAGTTGACAAACAGCAATTATTAAATGAATGTAACCATCATTTATCTTTAATTCCAACTTCTAAATTGACCTTTGATGTAAAGGGTGCAACAGCAAAATTATCTAATCTAAATATAACCTCCATTAGTTTTACTAACTCCGTATTGGCCATTTCTTTAACTGCAAAAGTCGGCGTCGAAAAACGGACAATGCTAGCTGATGTAGCGGGTGATGGTATTGTCGAATTGAGCTGCTCCACTGCATATTCAATCAGTAAGGATTGGCACTTAAGTACAAAGTTCAATTATGATTCTCACCAATGGGTACAGAGTCCTGATGTGAGTTTTGGTGTGATACAGTTGCCTGTCAAATCACTTGTTGATGCTACAATAGAAAATCAAAAGGAAAGTATTGTAAAGACAATCAATGAACAGATGAATGCTATTTCGGATTTACAAAAATACATAAGACCCCTCCTTGTTCATTTTAATCAAAAGCAGAAACTTGCTAAAGCGACCATTCAATTTGCTGCAAATGTCTCTTCTCTTATTATTAATACAATTGAAGACAATTCTGATTCTATACTGATAGAAGCAGAATTGAAAGGCAAGCCTATGATCTCGTTATCTGATGCTAATCCAAAAGATCAACAGCTTCCAGAAATTCATTTGAATAAAGAAACTGAAGTGTGACAGTTAAATAATTATCCACCTCCATTTAAAGCTATATAAACAATGGCGCCTGCAACAAATCCAATTGCGGCAAGCCAGCCAATATTCTTTAAGTACCAGATGAAATCAATTCTTTCCATGCCCATAGCTGCAACACCAGCAGCTGAGCCAATGATCAACATAGAACCCCCAGTACCGGCAGAATAGGCGATGAAATGCCATAAGTAATCGTCTGTTGGATATTGGTACATTCCCATCGTACCAGCAACAAGTGGTACATTATCGATTATCGCAGAGAAGACACCTATCAGCATGACAACAATATTTCGATTAGGTATATTATCGTCAAGATATTGTGCAATGTCGAGTAATACACCTAAGGACTCTAAGGCAGCAACTGCAAGTAAAATCCCAAGGAAAAATAATATGCTGGACATCTCTATTCTAGACAAGGCAGTATGCGCGGAGTATAAATGTTTGCGTTCTTCATCGAAGTCTTCTTCAGGATGAATGTATTCTGAAACCAACCACACTACGCCCAAGCCTAACATCATTCCCACATAGGGAGGCAAATGAGTGATGGCTTTAAAAACTGGTACAAATACGAGCGCACCAACACCAACCATCAACATAATGCGGCTACTCAATAGATTTTCGTCCTCAATAGCTTGTTCGACATCTCTATTTTCTGGTGGGGTTATGGTTCCTTTAAAAGCAGGTAAGAAACTTGCGATTATTGCTGGAATGAGAATACAAACAATAGATGGTATAACCAAATTTTGGATTAGACCTAGCGTAGAAACTTTATCCTGAATCCACAACATTGTCGTAGTCACATCACCAATTGGTGACCATGCTCCACCAGCATTTGCAGCAATAACTCCAAGACTGACAAACCACAACCTTTCTTTTTTATTCGGTACTAGTCGTCTAAGCAAAGAGACAAGTACGATTGTAGAGGCAAGGTTATCAAGTGTCGCAGAAAGGAAAAAACCCAAAACACAGACAAGGAATAACATCCTCTTTTTACTAGTCGTCGTAATCCGATTGGTAATAACAGCGAATCCTTTATGTAAGTCAACCAATTCCACAATGGTCATAGCACCAATAAGGAAAACTAGAATTTCAGCTGTTTTACCGATGTGGTGCAGCAATACGGGACTGAGCCATTTATAGTAATCTCCACCTTCATCCATGTGATGAAAATGATGGTCTAGGACAGGAAGATGACCAATAGATATGAATGCCCAACACAGGGCTGCCATGAGTAAAGCAGGTACAGTTTTGTCTAATTTAAGTGGATGCTCAAATACAATGGCTACATAACCGAGAATAAAACATAAAATAACTCCAATCAACATTCGATAAAAATTTTGTCAAACGATCACTCTTGGAATATTATGATAACTCCTCAAGCCTTCATTTAAGTTACGAGATGCAATATAATAAACTACTTTGATCTACTTAAGCACCTGCATTTTTAGTGTTACTATATCCTTGTTTTTTTAAATATTCGCATGTTTTTATGCGTTTATCACCTTGCAAAACGATTTCGCCATTCTTAACTGCACCTCCAACTCCGAGTGTGTTTTTAAGTTTTTTAGCCAATACTTCGAGTTCATTGTCATATAAATCCAGACCTTTGACTATGGTTGCCGTTTTTCCACCTCGGTTTTTTCGTTCGAGGTACACTCTCACTACCATTTTAGATTTTGCAGGTTCTAGCTCATCAGTTGATTCTTCAGGAGTTTCAGGAGCATTTTCAGGATTGCCCATCGCTTGAAAATCTTCCCAACTTAACGAAACATTTTTTTTCTCTTTATCCATGTGTATTGATAAAAATTTCTAACAAAATTACAGCTATTTATTGTTCCGTTGCCAATTGTAATTTATCAAATGCCTTTCCGGATTCTAAGGATTCTTTAGCTTCATTAAGACAACTCTCAATTGACTTTTGTTGATCAAAACATTGAATGGCAAAGGCTGCATTAACTATTACCACATTATTTTGAGATGTAGTGCCTTTTCCTCTAAGGATAGTCTTAAAAATTGTTGCTGCTTCTTCTACTGTGTCTCCTCCGAAGAGATCTTCAGACTTGATTTTTCTAAAGCCAAGGTCTTCTGGTGTATAGATTTGAGTCCCTTGGTTTGTGATAATCGTAAAATCATCCGTTAAAGAAATTTCATCGTAGCCATCATGTGCATATACCACTGCAAAGTTGATACCCATATCTGAGAATACTTTCTCGTACAGAGGCAAGATAGATTCGTGATACACTCCAGAAAACTGTTGCATTGGTTGTGCAGGATTTAGTAAGGGCCCCATAACATTAAAGAATGTTTTGACTTGCAAGGCCTTCCTGATTGGTACGACTTCTTTCATTGCAGGATGAAAAAATGGAGCATGGAAAAAACAAAAGTTTGCTCTATCTAAATCAGCTTTCAATTTGTCATAATCATTAGAAAATCTGTATCCGAGATGTTCTAATACATTAGAAGATCCACATGGTGAAGACACACCTTTATTGCCATGTTTTGCTACTTTGTATCCAGCACCAGCAACAACAAAGGACGTTAGTGTTGATATGTTGAATGTGTTTTTACCATCGCCTCCTGTCCCCACTATATCTATGATGTCTTCCCTGACAAAATCAATTGGCTTACATAAGTCAATCATCGCCTCCCTAAATCCAGAAAGCTCTTCTCCAGTTATAGCTCTCATCTGATAACAACTCAATAACGCTGCTGTCTGATGTGGTTCGACATTTCCATTTCCAATCTCAAGAAGTATCTCTTTGGATTCTGCTTTTGTCAGGAATTCCTGTTTAAAAAGTCTGTTAAGGTAGTCTTTGATGTTGAATGAAGCCATCAGTTTTCAAATTAGGATGTAAAAGTAATCAATCATTTACATAATTTTTATTTGTAATAAATTATTGATATTCAATTGTATAAACATTATATTATTTTATATGTGTTCTTAAATTGTTCAATTATTGACTTATCGTAGAACTCATTTATTTTTGCGTTAAATATCAAATATGAAATCAATATATGTTCTTGCGGTATTTTTCATTTGTTTACTCGCTTGCAAAACAAAAGATGTTAATCCGCCTATTGTTGAAAATCAACAGTTGGTTGAAAAGAAGATAGAATCTCTGTCTTTCGATGTCAAAGAAAGTGATCTTGATCCAAACATCCCTTATGCAAAAATAGACGACACACCTGAAGATATGTCTGCGGGTTCAGTCATTGCAAGAATGATAGATGGCTTGGGATTCCGGTATTATTGGGCCACTCATTCTTTGCGGACGGAGGATTTAGAATACCTTCCGGGGAATGATGGCAGACCTCCAAAAGATGTATTGAATCATTTGTATGGCTTATCTGCTATGGTGAGAAATGCAGGAATAAATCAACCAAATGTACGTCCATTACAAATTCCAGAAGTCGAATTTGAAGAATTGCGTGCTTTGACGTTAAAACAATTTAAAGAAGCAAGTGATGCATTCAGAGGAGTCTCTGATTTGGAGAATCACACCATTATTTTTAAAAGAGGCGAACAAGAGTCTTCCTTTCCAGTTTGGAATTTGCTAAGTGGACCACTGACAGATGCTATTTATCACGTTGGTCAGATCGTCAGCTTCAGAAGATCTTCAGGTAATCCGGTTCATCCTCAAATGAATGTATTTTCAAGCACAATAAAGCTGAAAGAATAAACCTTTCTGCAAACAAACTATTGTACATGTTATGACAAGTTTAAAATGGAGATATGCAACTAAAAAGTTTAATGCTGATGTTGCTCTTAAAGACGAACAAATCCAATATTTAATTGAATCTATTCGAATGGCACCTACATCTTATGGGTTACAGCCATTCCATGTCCATGTGATCAGTGATAGAGAATTGATGTCCTCACTAACTCCTGCTTCGTATGGTCAGGCGCAGTTGGCAAGTTGTTCACACCTCTTTGTTTTCAGTACAATTAATAAGTTAGATAATGCATATGTGGACAAGTATGTAGAAAATATGGCGACCATTAGAAATGTAAATGCGGACAGTATTGAAGCCTATAGCAATACTATGAAAGGTTTTCTATCTACATTAAGTGAGGTCGAAAAGAAGGAATGGGCAAAGAGACAAGCATATCTGGCTATGGGATTTTTGTTGGCTGCTTGTGCCGAATCGCAAATCGATTCTTGTCCTATGGAAGGTTTTATTTCAGCTGAATACGATAGAATTCTTAATCTAGAAGAGCAAGGATTGAGTTCTGCTGTTGTTGTGCCAGTTGGTATCCGAAGTGATGAAGACCTAACTCAACATGCTAAAAAAGTACGGAAAGAACAAGCGCATATGTTTGACTTTGTCTAATGGATTTGTTGGCAATCGAATACAGATTCTTATAACTAAAATTAAGTAAATGAACAGTTTAGATAAATCAATCTGAGCCGTGGTGAACTAGAGGTTTATTTTAAAGAAAATTCTTTATTCATCAATAAGGAATATTCTCCACTATCTCTAAACCATAACCATCTAGTGCAATTCGACGTTTAGGATTATTGGTAAGTAGCTTGATTTTACGAACACCTAATTCATTCAAAATTTGAGCACCGATACCGAAATTTCGTTGGACATCGCTAGAAGTAATATGAGGGTAGGGGTTCAACTTATTGCCATCTTCTTGCTGGGTTTTTAATATCCGAAGTGTTTCTAGCAATGAGTTTTCAGTTTCGTCTTGTCTGAGATATAAAAGCATACCTTCTCCAGTATCCGCTATTTTCTTAAGTATTTTTTGCAGTTGTTCTCCATGACCTAAAAGCAATGCGCCAAGAATATCGCCTGTATTAGAAGATGAGTGTACTCGTACAAGAACCGGTTCATCTTCTGTCCATTCACCTTTTTTGATAACCAAATGTGTGGTGTTGGTATTTTTTTCAACAAAACCAATGACATCAAATTTACCATACTTAGTATCAAAGGATACAGTAACATCTTGTGTGATTAATCGTTCTTTACTCATCCGATAATTCACCAGATCTTTAATACTGATTAGCTTGAGGTCAAAGCGTTTTGCTATATCCACTAATTGAGGTAATCTAGCCATTGTACCATCTTCATTTAAGATCTCTACTAACACACCTGCTGGTGCTAAACCAGCTAGCACGGCCAGGTCAACAGCTGCTTCCGTATGCCCGGTTCGTCTCAGTACACCGCCGTCTTTTGCGATTAATGGAAAGATATGTCCTGGTCGAGCATAGTCTGATGCGGCAGAATCTGCATTCGTTAACGCTTTGATTCCAGTAGCCCTATCATAGGTAGAAATGCCAGTGGTGCATCCTTCTTTCTTATAGTCAATAGACACAGTAAAAGCAGTTTCATGGAGTGCTGTGTTGGTATTTACCATCATATTTAACTCCAATTCTTTAGCACGTTTCTCTGTAATTGGTGTACAGATAAGGCCCCTTCCATGTTTTGCCATGAAGTTGACTAGATCAGGAGTGATGAGTTCTGCTGCACAAATGAAGTCACCTTCATTTTCTCGGTCCTCATCATCTACGACAATGATAATTTTACCAGCTCGTATATCATTAATGGCATCTTCAACAGAATCAAGTTGAATATCCACTAAAGTCTCTTCTGTATTTATCATATTGATCTATATATGGTGCAAAGATATTACCATTACCAATATAAATGTTAATCTTAAGTTGAGTATGATCAATTATTTTTAGAAGTAAAAAAACCAGAGCCATTTTTTAAGCGCTGCTTTTTAAAGACTTTGTATCTGTCACTGTTTATTTTGCAATGGAAATCTGTTTAGTTATTTTATTTCATCAGTTAGCAAAATCACAGAATATGTCCCACCAGTTATATTAGAGATATCAATTTTCTGCTCCGAAAACCTATTTTTCAAAGTAATCGCATCAGTTTTGATTATTTGACCAATTTGTATTGATTATGTTCAAATTGGCAAAATATTATACGTCTATTGAATCATCATTCTCTTCACTTGATGCTTGACTATTATCTTAATAAAAAAACCAGAGCCTCCTTAAGACTCTGGTTTAAAAATACTTAAGATATGCTACTATTATTTTGCTATAGAAATCTGTTTGGTAATTCTATCAGATTCAGTTTGCAAGCTCACAAAATATGTTCCAGCCGGTACATTAGAGATATCAATTTTTTGTTCGATAAACCCATTTTTTAGAGCGACATTTTCATTTTTTATGAGTTTTCCACTTGTATTTATAATGCTCAAATTTGCATTTTTTACTTCATCACTTGTAGCAAATTCAATAAAGAAGAATTCAGATGCTGGTATTGGAAAAATATTCAAGTCTTTTGAGTTTATCTCTATCTTCTCATGTATTGTTTCGACATAATTTCTTGTTTCCGGTTGTGGGGTATTTGTAAATGATGGAACAAATTCATGTACGAAAACGCCGTCAATTGCAATATCACTTCTGAACCCAAATCCAGTAATTGCCTCAAATTGTATTTGGACAGTTTTGTCACCAAAGTCGCTTAAATCAATTTCAACTACTTTCCATTGTTCGCCTTGATCTCCACTTTTTGAAAATACCATATTTCTTTCATCAGTTTCCATATTGATGATATATGCATTTAGCGACCCCATGGAAGAGCCATACATATTGTAGCTAAATGTTAGGTAAGGGTTGGTGATAGTTTCAAGATCTATACATACGCTATTTATTTTTGCTTCCTTAAATGGGAATCCACCATGTGATGCCTCCACATACATATACTGAAGGCCAAACAAAGCTCTTGAAGGCCCTGTTCTTGTTGACGGCGTACTTCCTTGACCTACGATCCAATTATTTTCATTACTGGTTGGTTGTTTCCAGTTGCCAAGTCCAGCCTCAAATGTTTCTTCTAATTCGTAGGTTAGGGTTAATTCACACGTATTACATGCATCAGTGACTACAGGGACGCATGGATCTGAGTCATCAACATCCAAACCTGCGCACTGGCCATCTTCATCGAGGTCAGTATACACTCCACCTATGCAATTGCATTCATTATCAAATGTTTCACCAACGGTACATGGATCACCATCATCACATGGTCTTTGGGCTAAACTACATTCTTTGTTGTCCACAACATTAATATTATCAATAGCCATGTCACTACTATAAGAAACACCAATTGTTGCTTCGATTTCGATGCTTATTGTATTATCGATATATGAAGACAAATCTATAGAAGCTTTGTGCCAATCATTACCTTGATTACCTGCTTGATAAAATACTACTGACGATTGTCCTGATTCATTTCTAACTATTGCTTGAAGGCTTCCAGTAGATGCACCGTACATGTGATAATCAAAATTAAAAACAGGATTTGATGTTCCTGACAAATCAATACAATTGCTTACTATTCTTGCGGAGTTGAGTCTATTGCCTCCTGATGCTTCAGTGTATAAATAATAATTGCCTTCTGAAGCTTGGTCAGGCCCGGTCAGATTACTTGGGGTTCTGTTCTCAGTCCTTATCCAGTCCATATCGTCAGCACCACTTTGTGTCCAATTACCTAGACCACTTTCGAATCCTTCATTAATTTCTGCCGTTGATAAAATTCCGCAGTCCGCGCCCTGACTATTATTCTTAGAGACCACGTTAACTTGAGGTGAACTTAATGCAGCTGAATTATTGTCTTCATATTCTTCAGCCTCCGTATTAAATTCATCTGCGATTATGCCAAAATAATATGTACCATCAGGAATACCTAGAGTGGTCACATCAAAACTTACAATACCAGTTTCTGAATCACCTGAAGGAGTTCGACTATATGTTCCAATTGTACCAACTCTAAAATCCGAAGTGGTGATAGTCCTGTCACGTGAAAGATAAGCACCAACAGAATATGTACTTGATGATGCAGTAGATCCAACATTTGCAACAGAAATTCCACTAACAAAATATATGTTTTCAATTGGGCTTGCGGTTCCAGCATTTTGTACCACAAGATCAGTTGAGATTCCACCAGCGTTGCCATTTACAAGTTCGAAAAGATCACTATCTGCAGTAACGCTTGTGTTTGTTAAACTGCTTATTCGAAGTTTATAATTCGTATCAGCTGATATTGAATTTGGAATTATAATTGTCTCGGTGTTGTCGTTTGGAGTTGCTTTTAGTACAGTTGTTATTAATATGTCATTTTGGTATAAATCAATTTGTACATCTCCAGCTATATTAGAATCCCAATTTATTGGATGAGCATTA
This sequence comes from uncultured Saprospiraceae bacterium, assembly GCA_964450495.1. Lineage (GTDB taxonomy): Bacteria > Bacteroidota > Bacteroidia > Chitinophagales > Saprospiraceae > CALFUK01. Next base: position 26,632 of record CAYVFU010000048.1, read on the forward strand.
TTTATATAAATTTTATCATTCGTTGATGGAGAATAAACTTGAATAAAATCTTGTTGGACAATGGTAAACTGACCGCTTATTGCTGTAATTGTAGGATCTTCGAGGTTAATTAATCTAATAGCAAAATTCGAAGCTGTATTTTTTAATATTGGAAATTGTATTGTGTGTGAACCATCGTCGGTAGTTGAACTAGCTAAAACTTGTTCGACGTTTGTTTCTTGTATTAATTCTATTTTGACATTGCCAGAAAATGAAGACTTCCAAGTAATCTCGACTTTTTCACTGCTTGCATAGGATTCTCCTCCCAATGGATTCGTCAACACAAAATCTTCAGCTGCAGTTTCAGTTGTAATTGAAAATGGATCACTGAAATCATTTATGAGTTCGTCTGCCGTGCTTCTTATTCTAAGGCTATAGTCAGACCCTGCAGGCACGTTAGGAATCGCTATAGTTTGTATTCCATCATTAGATGTATTAGAAGCAACTGCCTCTACCATTGATTTTCCGTTAAATAATTCAATAGTTACATTACTTGATAAATCTTTAGATTGCCACGTCACTGCGATTCGTGAGAGAACGTTGTAGCTTCCTCCTCCACTCGGCGATGTCAATGAGATTGACTGTGCTGTAATTATGTTAGTACCAAAAGTTAGGATTAAGAAAATTGCCGAACTTAAAAAGAGTTTAATAATTCTTGTCATAACTAAAAAGTTTAAATTTTGATGTCGTTCAGTATCCCTCAATAGAAAGAATACTATACAGAGCTTTTACTGAATTTCTAAAACAAAGTTATGGTCAAGAATTTGTGATTAACGCTACAGAGATGTGGCACTTGTCCTACAAAAACATTACGCTTTTTTTAATATTTCATTTACATACCTACAAGTAAGTTCTTAGGTTGTAAATACGTGAGAGTTGTGAATTAAGCGTACGTTTAAATCCTATTGCTTATCATTATTTGACAAGTTGTTTATTCTACTTTTTTAACACTATAGTTGTGATACCTTGGTGAATTATTTATTCTTTTTTTTATAAAATTTTCTCTTATTCTTTCCACCAGATTTTTTATAATTCCTATTCTTATTGCCGTAATTATTTCTTTTTAAGCTCCACTCAGGTCCATCACCAAGAAAAGCTGGAAGCTCTAATTTTTTGACCTCTTTCTCTATGAGCTTTTCAATTTTGTGAAATTTAAACATATCATCCTCATTGATGAATGTTATGGCCACACCAGTTGTATCTGCTCTTGCTGTACGGCCAATACGGTGAACATAATCCTCAGCGTCTCCTGGAACATCAAAGTTGATTACGAGATTGATGTCTTTGATATCTATACCTCTACTGATGACATCTGTAGCAACAAGTATTCTTGTTCGCTTTGCTCTGAAGGAGAGCAAGACTTTTTCTCTATCTGATTGGTCAAGGTTAGAAGAAATTGCGTCAGCATTTTCATTTTTACGCTTGAGTGCTTGTGTGATTTCTGAAATCTTTTTCTTAGTGGAGCTAAACACTAAGATGCTTTTATAATTTGGTTTGTCTTTTATAAGATGAATAAGCAAGTCTATTTTCTGTCTTTCATGTGCGAGATATGCTGCCTGTAAAACACCAGCTGCTGGTTTGGAAAGTGAGATAATGATCTCTTCTGGATCTTTCAGTATCGTTTTTGCTAGCGTCTTTATCTTCGGCGGCATGGTGGCACTAAATAGAAGAGTCTGTTCTCGGTTTACTAATGCTTTCACAATATTGACAATGTCGTCTTGGAACCCGATATCAAGCATTCGATCAGCTTCGTCAAGTATTAAGTATTTTATACTCTCCAGATCAATATACTTCATGTTAATATAGGTAAGAAGCTTGCCTGGTGTGGCAACAATTATTTGTGTTCCACTCTTCAAGGCGCGTTTTTGTCGTTCCCAGTCTTCACCTGAACCGCCACCGTATATAGAGATTGAACTCATATTGGTGTAATAAGAAAATCCTTCAAGTTCTTGATCTATTTGTAAGGCCAACTCGCGTGTGGGAACCACTATTAGAACTTCGGTTTTATTTGCTTTTTTAGTGACCAACTGGTGTAAGATTGGAAGTAGAAATGCTCCTGTTTTTCCAGTTCCTGTTTGCGCACAGGCGAGTAAGTCTTTACCCTCCATGATTAGAGGAATTGCTTGTTCTTGAATGGCAGTCGCCTTTTCAAAATTCATATAGTATAAAGCCTCTAAAATCCCAGCTTCTAAGCCTAATTCTTCAAATGTCATGCTGCAAAGTAGGTGTTTTCTATTAAAATGAAGAAGATAAACATACAATGGGTCTTGGTCTATTCGAGAAAAGTGCTGCTTCTAAGTGATTACTTTTCCAATGTGCTTATGGCCCAAAGGAGAAATATGTATTTTCGAAGAGAATACTAGTTCAGGGTTTCCATTTCCATTTAAAGAAAATACATTCCTAAAGATATTTTTCCAATGGAGTCATCGCACTTATTGAAGTAGCGTTTTTAATACTTAAAAATGTGGACATAAAAAAACCAGAGCCTCGACAAAGACTCTGGTCAACCTTAATAATATATGACTTAGATCACCTAGTCAATAATGAGAATCTTCTTGCTGATTTTGCTAGAATTAGAGTAAATGGTAGCATAATAAGTACCAGCTGTTAAGCCTGATACATTTATGTTCTCTTCTACCAATCCACTGCTAAGTTGCAATGTCTCTGATTTTATTACTTGGCCACCTGAATTGATTAGAGAAAATGTAACCTCCTCTATTTCTTCAGCTGTTTCAAATTCTACTGTGATATTGTCAATTGCTGGAATAGGATACATTAGTAGCTCATTTTGAATACCTGGCTCTTCAGTGTTTATACTTGACTGCTCAACAAAATTTCTCGTTTCTGTTGCATCTAAGTTTAGGACATCATCAGAGACTTTAATATTGTCTATTGCTATATCACTTCTGTATCCAAATCCAGTAATGGCCTCTATTTTAATCTTTACTGTTTTATTAGCAAATGAACTCAAGTCGCTTTGATGAGATTTCCAATCAGCTCCTTGATTGCCACTTTGAGTAAAGATTTGAGTAGCAGCTCCATCAGCCATATCTATAACATATACGTTAAGTGAGCCCATTGATGATCCGTACATGCTGTAATCAAATGAAAGATTAGGGGTGCTTAAGGTGCTTAAATCAAGACAAGCACTGTTTAATGTCGCTTTTTTGAATGGATATCCACCATGAGATGCCTCGACATACAAATACGTATTACCTTCTGAAGCCTCAGATGGTCCAGTTTTAGATGAAGGTGTCGAACCTGATTTAGTTAACCACTGGTTGTCACTAGAATTTGACTGAGTCCAGTTATTAAAATTACCTTCAAATCCTTCAGTTAAACCTCCTGAAAGTGTTGTATTGCACCCAATACATGCATCGCCTGCAACTGGTAAACATGGATCGTTATCGTCTATATCTTCTCCAACACAAAGTCCATCTTGATCTATATCTGTATAAACGCCACCTTGGCAGTTACAGTCAAGATCATATGTTTCCCCTATTGTACATGCATCACCATCATCGCATGCTGTACCAACTAGAGAACAACCTTGTGTATCACCAATCGAAATATTATCAATAGCAATATCACTTCTGTAGGATACTCCTGTGGTTGCTTCAATCTCAATGGTGACTATCTGTCCAATGTAGTCAGACAAACTTATCGCTGCTAATTTCCACGCATTTCCTTGATTTCCTAATTCGTAAAATCCTATGGCAGACTGACCAGCATTGTTTATAATGTTCACTTGAAGTGCTCCCATTGTCGATCCATACATGTGATAATCAAATGTTAATCTAGGACTAGTGGTGTTAGATAGGTCAATACATTCACTCGTCAGTACAGCTGATTTATTTCTATTTCCATTGGATGCTTCAGTGTATAAAAAATAGTTTCCACTAGAAGCTGCAGTTGGTCCGGTTACAGATGAAGGTGTCGACTTATTGGTTCTTGACCAATCCATATTATCACTTGTACTTTGAGTCCAAGATCCTAAATTTGATTCGAAACTATCAGAGATGTCTCCACTTGAAAGTTCTGCACAGTCTCCTTGATTTCCTCCTGAGTTACTTCTTACACGGACTAATTCTGAAGTGTTGGCTGTATTATTCTGTTCGTTTGATTCTGATACATCATCTGACTCATCAATTATATAACCAAGGTAGTAGTTGCCATCTTGTAGGCCTAATGTTGATGCGTCAAAGCTCAACGAACTATTTTCGGTTTGACCTGCTCCTGTATTTGAGAAAGAATCAAATGTACCTATTCTAAAATCAGAGAACGTAATGTTTTGGTCTACAGATAAGTAAGCGGCTACAGTATACGTACCTGATACAGCTGCAACACCCTGATTAATTATTGTAATGCCATTTACACTATATATGTTGTCTGATTGTACTCCAGTTCCAGGAGATTGGATGGCTAAATCAGAATCTGCACCATTAGCAGATGAATCTATAATTTGGAATGGACTACTTGATCCTGAGACCGCTGGATTAGTTAAACTTGTAATTTTAACGATACAAGAATTACCACCAGTTAAGCTTGCAGGTATTGTGAATGTTTCAGAATTATCATTTGGTGTTGATGAGGAGAATACGCTCATTAATGTACCATTTTCAAACAATTCAATTTTTACATTACCACCAAAATTAGAATTCCAGTTTATTGAAATTGGATTATCTGTATAAAATATATCGTTGCTAGTTGGCGAGAGTACGGTAATTACTTCGGCTTGCGAAATTGTAAAAGTATTACTGAAGTCAAAAATAGAAGTATCATTTTTATAAATTAATTTGATTGAATAGTCAGATGAAGTAGAATTTACAGCTGGTAATTGAACTGTTTGTGTGCCATCATTGCTTGTCGTGGAAGCTAGTGTTGTTACGAGTGTATTTGCTTTGTATAATTCCATTCTTAAAAGACCATCATAAGTGGAAATCCATTGCACGTCAATGTAGCTTGTGCTACCGAAAGTTTCACCACCTATAGGATTGGTTATTTCAAATACTTGTTGAACGGCAATTTCAAATGAACCACTTGTATCGTTGAAAGCTGGGTTGACTAAACTCGTTACTTTAATAGAATAGTCATTTGCAGTCGTCGTTACTGTTGGTAGTGTAACCGATTCATTACCATCATTATTGGTAACATTTTCTAAAGCAGACACAAATTGACCTCCTTTAAATAATTCTATTTTGACACTGCCAGTTATACCTACGCTATTCCATTGGACATCAAGTATATCACCAGATGTAAATGAAGCTCCAGACGTTGGACTCAATAGTGTTATTCCTGGATTATTTATCGTGAATAAATCACTGAAATCATTAAGACTAGAATTATTCGTGCTTGATGCTTTAATTCTATAATCGTTGCCATCAGCGACATTAGGTACAAGGATAGATTGTACACCATCATTGGTTATATTGGTAGCAAGTGTGCTTACAAAAGCGTCATCTTTATATAATTCAAGAGTAATATTTCCAGTAACATTTTGAGATGTCCACATCACTGCCATTGAAGAGCCAACAGTCAATGAACTCCCAGAAGATGGAGAAATAACACTGATTGATCCACTTGTTGTAATTATAAAAGTTGAACTTTCGCCATAAATCGAAGAATCATCTTTGCTCACAACTCGTAAAGAGTAGTCTCTTGTATTTACACTAACATTAGGGAGACTGATTAATTGAGAACCGTCATTGGTAGTACTATTTACAAGTGTTGAGACATAATTCCCATTTAAAAATAATTGTATTTCAACATTTCCAAACACATTTGTACTGACCCAATTAACACTCGTGCTCGAGCCACCAACTAGAGATGCAGACCCACTAGGAGATGTAACCTGTATTGAAGGTGGAGATTGTCTTGTCAACTGGTAAAATACTCCCAATTCGCCAATTAAATATATATCACTTCCTTTAATTGCGATTCCTTCTATTTCAGCTGTATTCGGAATTGTAGGCTCTAGATCAAATTGATCTATTAAATCACCGCAAGGATTTACCTCAACTAACATTCTTGGATACAATCCATTATCGTTACCACTTCCAGGTTTTGTAACTATTGCTACGATATTACCATTGGGTAGAATGTCCAGTCCATGTGTTGATACTGTACTTAAGCCAGTAACTTGCTGAAGGTCAATTACTTCTGTTACATTTACAGTTTGACCATTAATACTAGTTGGGATCGGGAAGCTGTAAATTTTTTGTGCAAAGCTCTCCGTGGCAAAATACATGATTCCCGTTGCTGGATTATACGCTGTTCCTTCTATTCCAGTATTACCTCCACAAGCAAGACCATTGAATTTTAAATATGTTGATGAATGAGAAAGGCTATTTTGCGAATCTGCAATATCAACGAATACAAGTGCTCGATCTCTCTCATCAGCAATTGCATACTGATGTGTGTTGCCAGAAGAGCCTATATATGTAATTGCTTCAACATCGCTGAATCTAGAATCATTGCAATGAGAGCCTCCGTAACTAGAAATTCCAAAAGCAGACCAAAAGCCTTGAGTAACTCTTCTTGCAATAGAGCCACCATCTGACACACTAATGAATTCATCAGATGCGTCGTTGTATGTCAAACCAGAGAGTTCGTCAGTTATTGTAACGTTTTGTTGGCTAGCTAAAACAGTGTATTGAGAGAGGCCAAAACTAGAGCTATTACACTGTGAATAAAGTTGATTTGTGAGGATGAATAGGGCAAAGAAAGTCCCTATCACATAAAGTAATTTAGGTGATTTCATTATAAAATTATTAAAGAATTATTAAAGAATTAGCTATACAGCAATGTCACTTGTAAAGAACCAAAACATTCAATGTGGGATTTGTCGATCCTGAATGTTGTGATGAAAATTTTTAAGTTTAATTAAAGTGAAGGAAATCACTTTTTACTATACAATAACTTTACGTTATAACTGAATGTGGGTGCGTTGTTTTATCAGTTGATGATTAGATCAATTGACAATTCAAAGATAAGTATGTATTGTTCTTGTAGACAACTACATAATTCGCTCAAGACTCCTACAAAAACATAACGTATTATTTCTAATATCTTCAAATGCACTACACCTGGTCTCAAATTAGTAGGTATGTCTGCCTTTAAAGATTATTTTTGTAGTATGAATGAGGATTTTATTGATAATCTATTGCAAGAACATAAGTCCAAGACTGGTTGTCCATCACCTTCAGATGTAGCAGAGATGTTTAAAGGGTTATTGGGACTGTTGTTCTGTGATTATAGAGAAGATAATTTGTACACTAGAGCTCAAGTAATTTTAGCATTCCAACAAAATAAAATGGCGCTTACTGATCTCTTATTGAAGAATGATATCGAGGATAGGACTGGTGTACATCAGATTGCAGATGGCTTTTTTGATCGATTACCAGTTGTGCACAAGTTATTACATTTAGATATACAGGCAATATTTGATGGTGATCCGGCTGCGAGTAGTAAAAAAGAAGTAGTGAGGAGCTATCCTGGTTTTTTTGCGATGGCTGCTTATCGCATAGCACATGAGCTACATCTGATGGGAGTAAGAGATATTCCAAGAATCATCACCGAATATGCACACAGTAAGACTGGCATAGACATTCATCCAGGTGCTATTATTGGAAATTCATTTTGCATAGATCACGGCACTGGCTTAGTAATAGGTGAGACAGCTACCATAGGCAGCAATGTGAAAATATATCAAGGCGTCACACTTGGGGCATTGAGTGTGCGTAAAAAAGATGCCAACAACAAAAGACACCCAACAATCCTAGATAATTGTGTTATATATTCAGGTGCAACAATACTCGGAGGAGAAACTGTTATTGGAAAAGACAGTATAATTGGCGGTAATGTATGGTTGACAAGATCTGTACCAGATGGATCAAAAGTATATTACCAGGCTAAAATGAGCATGGAAGGCGATGAGCAGACTGACACCTATATATTTAAAGGATATGCTAAATAGAATAAAAACATGAGTAGTATAATACAATTGATAGGGAATACCCCTTTGGTTAAATTGGATAAAATTCCTACAAACCCTAAGGTCACTATATACGGTAAACTGGAAGGGAATAATCCTGGTGGTAGTGTAAAAGATAGAGCAGCTTATGGCATGATTAGTGGCGCTCTAGAAAGGGGAGATATTAAAAAAGGTGATCACCTTGTAGAAGCCACCAGTGGGAATACTGGAATTGCCCTGGCAATGATAGCACAGTTAATGGAACTCAACATCACATTAGTTATGCCAGACACAGCAACTAAGGAACGTGTCTTAACAATGAAAGCATATGGAGCCAATGTCATACTTACCCCAGGAGCAAAAACAATCATACACTCCCGAGAGGTAGCATTAGAGATGGCAGCTACAGATGAGTACCACTTGCTCAATCAATTTGGAAACCATGATAATCCAGCTATGCACTATCGCACGACTGGCCCAGAAGTCTATAGTGATACCAAAGGAGAAGTGACTCATTTTGTGTCAGCTATGGGTACGACAGGCACTATCATGGGGGTATCTAAATACCTTAAAGAGCAAGATCCAAATATCCAAATTGTTGGTGCTCAACCACAAGATGGGTCACGTATCCCTGGTATCCGAAGATGGCCAAAAGAATACCTACCCAAAATCTACGATGCAAGCCGAGTAGATAAGATCATCGATGTTAGTCAAACAGAAGCTACTGATATGGCAAGACGCTTAGCAAAAGAAGAAGGAATCTTAGCTGGTATGAGTAGTGGTGGATCTTGTACAGCAGCAATTCGATTGAGCGAAGAGCTAGAATCAGGTGTAATTGTTTTTATCGTATGTGATCGGGGAGATAGGTATTTGAGTTCGCCGTTGTATAATGTTTGAATGAGATAAGGAAGCTAAGAA
>CAYVFU010000049.1:0-20999 GCA_964450495.1 uncultured Saprospiraceae bacterium
CAAAATTATTAACAGTGCACCTACTCTGTTACATTATAAAATGATAATTGACAAGGAATCTAATATAAGTATTATATTGAGTGACAATCTTTACCAATGAAAAATCTATTCACACTTTGCCTCATTTTTTCCTGTTTTATTCTTTTCGGACAAGCGCCTGTTAATGACAATTGCGACTCTGCGACTCAGATTGCATGTGGAAACACAATAGTTGATAGTACTATAGATGCAAGCTTTGAAATTAACAATGACAATTGTACGTCCCTTAATCAGCCAGATTTGTGGTACACCATTCAAGGCAATGGTGAACTTTTTCAATTTGAATATCTCTCTGGAGATGCTGGTCAAGTTAATATTGCGATTTACGAAGATCTTTGTTCTAGTACCAACAATGAGTGTATAACTAATTTTTCCATTTTCGATAATCTTAATAATACAAATGGCTTTGTCACGGAAGATGGTGTTGACTATTTATTGAGAGTGAGTGCTGGTGGGTATTTTGAGAGTACTGGTGTATTTAATTTTTCATTGACTTGTCAGGAAGCACCAACTAATGATTTATGTGATAATGCTACGCCCTTACCTTGCAACCAAGTTATGTCACAAACAACTGTTACGTTAACACATGACAATCAATATTGCACAGGGTCAAGTTCAGAAGTTTTTCATTGGTATACTTTAGAAGGGAATGATGGATTCCATGTCTTTGAATATATATCTTCTTCTATAGACAATTTTGATTTTAGCATATTTGAAGGCACATGTCCTATGGCAGGTGAATCTTGTTCAATTGAAAGATTTTCTTTCAGATCGAATGATCCAATTCATGAATTCTATGCAGCGTCGGGTATTGATTATATCATACGAGTAGAAAGTCAGGATTGTTGCAGAGGAGAGGTAACGTTTTTACACACCTGCGTGGTCCCTGCAGAGAATGACGACTGCGAGAATGCAATTGCATTGACTTGTGGAGATATTGTTAACGCCTCAACAAATGGCGCTATTCCAACAGAAACGAACTTTGGATGCATGTCTAGTTTCGGTGATGACATTTGGTACTCAATTCAAGGAAATGATGAGATTATTGATATTTCAATATTGGGAGATCCAGTGGCCTTCATTCAAGCTCAAATATTTAGTGTGACCTGTGGTTCTGTTGAACCTAATTGTTTAATTGAAAGCTATAATTTAGGGTCTCAAAATATATTATTTTATGGCGAATCTGACACAGAATATTTATTAAAACTATCGACTAGCACACATTTAATAAATGGCTTTGACTTCATGTTTACTTTATCATGTCGTCAATCAACAACAAATGACTTTTGTGAAAACGCTGAAATTATATCCTGTGGTTCTACCATAGTTTCAAATTTTGATAACGCATCACCATCCTATGAGCAATCTCTTTGTTTGCCTTTTACTCGTCCCGACCTTTGGTACAGAATAATCGGGGACGGTAGTCTTTTAGAATTTGTCTATTTAAATTCGATAAGTCAACAGGGCATAGATATCACATTCAGCGATGCATCTTGTGGCAATGAACCAAGTTCTTGCCTAAATAATTTTGATTTTAATTTTTTCACTGATACTGTCCAATATTTCAATGCACAAAACGGTGTTGAATATCTTATTAACATTTCGGAAAACCAACCTGATCTCGGTAGTTCTTTCGTATTAAGTATTAATTGTCTTGACCCAATAAGTAATGATTTATGCACTAACCCTTTAGATTTATCATGTGGAGACACATTGATTATAGACAATACATTTGCAACAAGTTCTGGCAGCTTTTTAAACTGCGGTAATAACTACGGAGATGAACTCTGGTACACTATTACTGGAGATGGCCAACAACATATATTTTCTAAACTAAATTCGTCATTTAGCGATGATGTGGCGATAACGTTTAAAGAAGTGGATTGTGGTATTGCAGATACAACATGTGCTGACTTTTTAAATTTAAATCGATTCAATAATTACCAAGGAACATTTTTTGCCGAACATGGAAGAGATTATTTGGTAGCAATTTCTTCAAGATTACATTTTATTGATACCATCATACATACATGTGCAGATTTAATTCCTAATAATCTATGTCTTGATGCTATCGAGATCAATTGCGGAGATTCTATTATATCAAATAGCCTTTTAGCCTCTAATAGTTTGCCAGATTCAGATTGTAACCAAACATATGGTCCTGACGCTTGGTATAAAATTATTGGAGAGAATAAATTTTACAATTTTAAATATTTATACAGTTCGAACGGAGATATAAACTTTGAGTATTTCATGGATTGTAATGATCTAAACTCAGATTATCGGTGTGAAAACCTAGCAACTGATGTATCAACTTTTGATTCCACCTCTCTAAACTTTTACCTGGACACATCTACCGAATTATACATCAGGGTGACACAATGCTGCAGAGAAGGTGATTTTGGCTTTTCCCTTCAATGTGAAGATATTACAATAGCAGATGAATGTCTTAATGCTCCTACCATCAGTTGCGGTTCAGTTATAACGGAAGATGGTGATGACGCAGAACTACCAAGTTTTTCTAATCATTGTATAAATTATAATCAAGAAAGTTTTTGGTATCGTATTATAGGTACAGAACAAGTATTCCAAATCGATTATACAGGGGATCAATACCTGCAGGTGATCATTTTTGAAGGTGAATGCATTGATTCTCCTTTTCCCACAAATTGTATTTCCAATTTTAATGTATACGCTCAATTTAATGGAGAAAACGTACTCTTAGAAGAAGGAAAAAGTTATTGGGTGCAGATTATAAATTTCCAGGAAAGTTTTGAATTTAGTGTCAATTGTTTGGAGCCGCTTTCAAATGACAATTGCAGTACTGCCGAATCTATAAATTGCGGCGATAATTTATTTATTGATTTTGAATCAGCGACAAATTCCCTAAATGGTCCAAATTGTTCTTCATCAGATAATCCTGATGTTTGGTATTCAATTACTGGTACTGACGAATTTTACATTTTTACATTAAGCAACTTTGATGATATAGCGCAATTAAGAGTAGTCCTTTCCGAAGATGCCACTTGCGAATCAACTTTATTTTACTGTCCTGATTACTATTTATATGACAATGGTGATTCATTTCAATTTTTTGCAAGTGAAGGCGTTACATATTTAATTGAAGTGAACCTCAGATGCTGTGAAACTCCTCCAGTTTTTAATTTTGAGATTACCTGTGCCGAAGCACCAATAAATGATAGCTGTGAAAATCCAACTCCAATTGCATGCGGTCAAACTAGCATTTCAGGATCTACAGCATTTGCTGATAAAGCTGATTATACTAGTACATGTAATAACCGTTTTGATAATGATGTATGGTACAGCTTTGTAGGTGATAATAATTTCTATGAATTTGAACAGCTTAGTTCCGTTTCTTCTCTAACAGATATTGACATATTCTCTGGTGCATGTGACAGCTTAATTTGTGAATTAAATACCTCAGTAAGCAGCACTAGTAGTCCATTCTTTGCTGAACAGGGAGTATCCTATTATATGAGCGTAAGTCCATGCTGTGATTTAGGAGATTTTGAGATTGCATTAAATTGTATATATCCTTCAGGTAATGATGTCTGCGAAATGGCTACACCGATAGTTTGTGGTGATATCATTAATACAAATACAGAAAATGCTACGCCAACTCCTAACTTATCAAGCTGTGAAGAGATTACAGAACACATGAGAGACATTTGGTATACATTTGTAGGAGATGGTAGTTTATATCGTTTTTCTAATGAAGGAGACAATTCAACACTGGAAATCTATTCGGAAGGATGCAATGTTAGTGATTTAATTTGCGAAAAGACTATTGACTTGGCGTTTAGTAATTCGTTTGCAACTTTTCATGGACAAGCTGGGATCACATATTATGTAAGAGCTGTTCGTTGGTTTTATTCTAATGTAGGCAATGTAGCATTTAGCTTAGATTGTTATGATCAAGCTGTCAATGATATTTGCGAAAATTCTATTCAAATTGGATGTGGAGATTTAATCATTGGTAACACCGCTAATGCATCGGAAGAGGACATAAGTACTCCTTGCGGATTCGAAAATACACCAGATCTATGGTACACAATCGTAGGCGATGGTCTGTCCTATGCTTTTGAATTATTAACCAGCGCAAACGACAATTTATTCATAACAATACGAGAAGGACAATGCGGAATGGCTAATGATTGTAATGATCAATTAGCGAATATTGGTGAATCTATAAATTTCGTAGCCCAAGAAGACATCGTTTACTCTATAAGAATAGTTAATGGACATAATAATAATTCACCACCAGGCGAATTTAGTTTTCGGGTCTCTTGTACGACTCCTCCGAGTAATGACAATTGTAATTCGCCTACAGAACTTTATTGTGGAAACACTATTTCTGGAACAACAGAATTTGCCTCGTTTAATCCATTAATGGGACCTTGTAGCTATATACAAAACAATGATCTCTGGTATTCATTTGAGGGTAATGATTCATTATTACTATTCACCTATGATCATTCTGAAAACAACCAACCCTTAAGCTTTTTTGTTTACAATACTAGCTCCTGCGATGATATTTATGCAGATAGTACATTCTCATTATGTCAAACTCAATTTACAATAAGACCATCCTCTCCTTCTTTTTCATTTTTCGCTGAAGAAGGCATAGATTATAATTTTCAAATGTCTTTAGCTAATGATTCCGGAGAATTTTCCTTTGACATGGATTGTGCTGCACCGTTATTAAATGACCTTTGTGAAGGTGCTGTGCAAGGTTACTGTGGTGGCAATTTAGTTTCGCAACCTGCACTGGTCACATCAAGTACTGATTCCATTGAATGTATAAATAGTTCATTACCTGATGTTTGGTATACTATACTTGGAGACGGTAATATTTATAATTTGTCATTACTCGAGGATGAAGCATCTGGCACGCTCACTGTGTTAACTGGTGATTGTTTAAATTTGACTTGTATTGAACAATCCTCTGTACAAGGTGATAATACCACAAGTACATTAAACTTTTTGACAGAGCCAGGCATTATTTATTACATAAACGCTAAGATTAGAACAAACATAAGTGAATACACATTAAACATTGAATGCAATGAAGCAGTACCAAACGATTTGATTGAAAACGCTCAACCGATTTCATGTGGAGATGATCTTATTTCTAATACAACTTTCACAAGCAATACAGAATCACAAGATCTGTGCTCAAATCAGACAAATGATGATCTTTGGTACTTATTAAATGGGACTGGAGATGTTACCTATTTAAATTATAATTTCAGTGATGTCGAATATATTTATGTAGAAATCTATACGCAGTCTTCTTCTGGACTTAGCTGTATATATGAAGAAAGAATTACAGCCTTTAGAACAGCATTTTTTACTACAGAAGCAAATGTAGACTATTATATTCGTGTGCATACCTCCACACAGAATTCCTCCTTTTCTTTAACACATTCTTGTAGTCAGAGTCCTGAAAATACTAGCTGTCAAACAAGCACTCCGATTTCCTGCCTTGAATCAATAGATGGAACATTTTTTGGAGCTGGCGTCTCTACTATTCCTTGTTTTTCAAACCAAGATCTTTCTGGTGTTTGGTACTCGATCATAGGTGATGGAAATTCATATTACTTTGATGTTCAATCACAAAGTCAAACTATAAACGGTCAACAAAACACAACTATTTACGTACTAGAAGGAGATTGTGACACTGATTTGTGTACTCAGTACGAACCAACATCTGGTATCGATTTCAATTTCATTTTTCTACAAGAAGGTATAGAGTATTTTATTTTCGTTACTAATAATAACAGCCTTTTCTTTGACTTCAGCATAGAAGCAATTTGCAATTCAGAAAATACAATTTGTACTGATGCAATTCCTGTCTCATGCAATACACCAGTAGTAGGATCTTCTATTGTTCCAGAGTATAGTTTTGAATTTCTATGTGGGTCTGATGTCGCTAATAACATTTCTTGGTATACCTTTACAGGAACAGGAGAACATGTGAGACTCAATGTTGACACACCGGATATACATCATATATCTGTACATGAATCGACTTGTGATGATTTAAACTGTTTAGAATTAGATAGAGTAAATCCAGTATTTTTTGCTGAAGCTGAAATCGATTATATTGTTGCTGTTTATGCAATGGAATCAATTTATTCAAGTTTCACCTTTACCGTTTTGTGTAATTATTTTGAGATCACAGATCCTTGCGTCTGTAATAATGATCAAGAATTATCTGAAGGGATTATTGGAAGTTTTAATGAGACCGTCAGCGTTAATAATACAACAGAAAATGAAATTTGGACAGTAATAGAAATACAGTCAGAAAACGGCGAAACCAAACCAAGAAATATTGCAGTTGGTGACGTGCTGATATACGATCAAACAAATCAACAACACAATATTGAATTCAAACATTTCGATGGCTTTGGTTATTCGATAACAGTAGAAGGTCCTAAGGAACTCGGTCATGTTAATAATGTTACGGCATCTATCAGTAATGTATGTTCCTATCCCAACGCAAATCTTCTTACAGATGATTTGAACATATTTATTGATGACACCATTCAACTTAACCACCTCATTTCTGAATTAAATAAAACTTATAATTATGAGCTTATTATTTCAGATCAACAATATGAATTTCCAGTTTCTGCATTAAAGATCGGTGGTGGAATTCATTCAGCTGTATTGAGAATATTAGATACAAACGGATGTTTTTCTGAACAGGAATTTTCGATCATTATAGATGTAGAGAATGAAATTCCTACAATTGGTCAATGGGGATTAGTCTGTTTGCTCTTACTCTTTCTAATTGTTGGAGTCATAAGAATAAAGGATAATCAACATATTTTTAAAGCGTCTGGCTAAGGATTGTCATTAGTTTCTTTTAGGGGCACAACGTTCACCATTAATATAACGAACGCCTAAGTTCAGAACGCATGGCACTTACTTTTTCAGGGTATGCGTCATACAAGTTATTCGACTGTCTTGGATCTTTTTCTACATTAAAGAGTAATCCTGGATTACTATCAGAATAAGCCTCAAGTGCAAAATATTTTAAATATTCTTCGGGTTCAGTTTGACTAGCTCCAGATGGTGCATCTACAAGTACCCAATTATCTTTGCGCAAGGCAAATGCATTTTCGTAAGTGTTATGAACTGTCACTTTACGAAGTGGCCGAGTGTACTTTTCCTCTTTCAGAATCGGAAGAAAACTATAACTATCAATCGCCTCTTCTTTATTAAGTTGATATGCTAAAATTTCTGCGAAGGTTGCAGCAAAATCTACTTGGCTGACAAGGTCATCTGAATGAGAGCCTGCTTTGATCCTCTCTGGCCATTTTATGATAAACGGAACTCTATGTCCCCCTTCATAAACATCTCTTTTGACGCCTCTAAATTCTGCTGAACTCCATTGGTCAAATTTTTCTAGTCTTTCAAATGCATGCTTCTCAGCACCATTATCAGCAGTAAAAATTACAATTGTATTTTCTACAATTCCTTTCTCTTCCAGCACATCCAAGATTTTGCCTACCATCGCATCTGTCTCAATCACGAAGTCTCCATAAAAGCCTGCTTTCGATCTTCCATGAAACTCTGCATTTGGGACAATGGGATAATGTGGTGAGTTGAAGGCCAGATATGCAAAAAAGGGTTTCTCTGAATCTTGATTTTTTATCCAGTCAATAGACTTTTGGGTAATGGTGGGTAATATGTCATAGGGATTCCAATTTTCTGCCATAGGGCCTAGGCGGAAACCACCCCCACCTGCAAGAGGACGTGACTTTATCACTGGCTTGGTTGGTATGGTCAGAAATTTATCATTTTCTATCCAGCAATATGGTGGAAAATTTATGGTGCCATCCCCAAAGTAATAATCAAAGCCTTGATCTAAAGGACCGTCGCGGAATGGTTTTGTCCAATCATAAGACTCGGCCTTCGTCCAATCTTCTTTTGACACTTCAGGCTTTCGAATACCGTCCCAATCCCAACCTAAGTGCCACTTACCAAAACAACCTGTGTAATACCCACTCTCTTGAAACATCCGAGCAATAGTATATTCTCCCCTTTCAAAGACTGTAGGTTCGTACGCCTTAACTATATCGTGGAAGCGTCGCCAATGATGTTGACCCGTGAGTAATGCAAATCTGCTAGGTGTGCAAATACCAGACGAACTGTGCCCATCCGTAAAGGTCATTCCTTGGCTTGCAAGAAGATCTATATGCGGGGTTTGAATCTTGGCTTCCGCTCTATTATATGAGACATCTCCAACACCCATATCATCTGCATAGAGAATAATCACATTGGGTTTATTCGTCTTTAAAGAACTTGATTGACTACAAGAACACACTCCTAGGATTAACAGAAAAACCATAAATTTAATAGAATGGATGATGCGACTTTTCAATTTCATTTACAGTAACTTAAATAGATACATAAAGGTGGATTTTAAATATTGAATGTATACTTCATGCAAAAAATATAAAATCACCCGAATATTAATTTATCTTTTCGATTCCCCATTATTTACAAATTAATCATTTTCAAAAAATAAGATTATTTATGCTTAATCTGCTTTTGCATTATTGTCCGTCAGTAGATTTATCCCTCCACCAACTTGCCAATATTGATCCTGTGATATTCATTGTCGGTCCGAAAACTGCAGACGCTAATCCAACTGTGGCGACCTTTCCCATTTGCAAGGCAATTCCCGAAGCTAAGCCACCATTTTGTAAACCAACTTCAAGTGCTATAGTCCGACAAGTTCTTTCATCCATCTTGATCAATCTACATGACCAGTATCCCAGTATATAGCCTAAACAATTGTGAATTAGACTCGCACAAAGAAGCGCCATTCCTACGCTAAGTAATCCATCCCTTCCTGATGCTGTGATGACAGCTATCACTATTGTGATGGCTACCATGGATACTTTAGGCATAGCTTTATCAAACCAATCTGTCTTACCTTGTAGCAGCTTGTTAAATAGCAGACCAGCTATGATTGGGAGTATGACAATTTTGGTTATACCCCACATCATAGAGCCAACATCGATAGGTATGATTTGACCTGCCAATAACTTCATAAGCAATGGTGTAATTAATGGTGCCAAGAGGGTTGCAACGGTTGTAAGCGTGACAGAAAGCGCCAGATTTGCTTTTGAAATATAGACCATGACATTGGAAGCCAACCCACTTGGTGAACAACCAATAAGTATCACACCGGCTGCTATCTCTGGTGGAAAGCCAAAAATTGTGACTAGACTAAGGCCGACAAGTGGCATTATAGAAAACTGGCAAATCAATCCCATCAAAACAGCTTTTGGAGCTTTGATGACTTGACTAAAATCCTGAAAGCTAATCGCGGTACCCATTCCAAACATAATCACTTGCAATAATGGAACAATTAGTACTTTAGTATTGAAGTCTCCCCAAGTCGCAATCATATTGGGAAAGCACATGGCAATTGCTACCGCTGTTAATACCCACAGACCAAATGAAAATCGTTTAAAAAGCTGATTACCTCCGTGAGAAGCAAGCGATAATAATATCCAAAAACCTACAAAAGCAAGCTTGGAAACTAGTTCGCTTCTGTTCAAAAATAAAATAATTGCCACTAGTAAGACTAGTAAGGAAATATTTAACAGAGACTTGCTAGTCCGATTCATTGGTCTAATATTTATTTCATGTACAAGGCATTACAGAATTTAATCACTAGATTCTCTTATTCGAGTGTTAATGATTTAAACTTTTGAGTCAACTCAGTTAAGGAAGACTCGACAGCCATTCGCTCTAAAGATGAGGCACCAACAAAACCGTGTGCTTCCGTTTTCTCTAAAATAATCTTTACATCATCAGGTGTATTTATAGGACCACCATGAGCTAAAAATATCATGTCCTCATTAACTCTTTTAACCGCATCTATAATCGCTTGTGTTTTTTCAATGGCGACATCCATATTTACAGTAGCGCCGACTACACCAATCGAGCCTCCGACTGTTGTGCCCACATGAGCGATGATACTATCAGCACCTGCTTTTGCCATTGCGACGGCCTCCTCTGGTGTGGCTACATAAACGCTAGAATACATATCCATCTTTGAAGCCAAACCAACCATTTCTACTTCTTTATCAAAGCTCATCCCTGTCTCTTCAAGGATGTCTCTAAATCCTCCATCTACGATACAGTGTGTCGGAAAGTTATTCACACCTGAAAATCCCATCGCTTTTACTTGTTGCAGAAAATGCCACATTCGCCTACGTGGATCCGAACCATGGACTCCACATAACACGGGAATTTCTTTCACCACCGGTAGCACTTCAAATTCTCCAATCTCCATTGCCACTGCATTGGCATCACCATAAGCCATAAGTCCAGCTGTAGAACCATGCCCCGACATTCTGAAGCGACCTGAGTTGTAAATGATCAGAAAATCAGCTCCTCCTTTTTCTATAAATTTGGCACTAATTCCTGTCCCTGCTCCTGCTCCAATAATTGCTTTCTTTTGAGCTAAAGTTTTCTTTAATCTTTCTCTTACTTCTATTCGGGTATAGGGATTTCCTATTCCTGTCCATGGATTTGGCATATGTATTTAGTTTATGATTCTATATTGGTTTCAATGATTTTTAAGAGTTGCTTTACTAATGCAATAGAGAAAGCTTCATCATTAATATGAGCATCCACTTCAATTACTGGGATAGATGATACTGCATTATTTTTAATACTATCGAATAAAGCTTTGTTTTCTGCTGGGCCATGAAATATTTCTCCTTCTGCATCTACTTGAGAAATGCCTTTCTGAGGAATCATAACTGTTACCGGGGATGTAGAGCTATTTAATTTATCAGCAAGCAATTTGCCCAACGCTGTATTCTCTTCGACATTTGTTCGCATCAAGGTTACGTTAGGGGCCCAACTGTATAAATGTCTGTCATTGTATTTATCCGGCATTGTACCTCTATGGCCAAAATTGACCATATCAAGACAACCTGGCACAACAACCTGTGGGATACTCATATCCCTTGCGGCTGTCAGTCGATCAGGACCTGCACTTAAAATGCCACCACAATATTCGTCTGCAAGTTCTGTAGTCGTCACGTCCATCACAGCATCAAAGACACCTTCACGTATCAAGGACTCCATTGTAGATCCTCCTACACCAGTCGCATGAAATACCATGACTTCAAAACCTTCTGCTTTGAGCAATTTAGAACATTTGTCTACACACTTTGTGGTGTTGCCAAACATGCTAATTGCTATTGTTTTCTTATCACAATCAGTAGCGCTTACTTCAACATTGGACATACTACATATGGCAGCTGATGCTTGTTTGATTAACAATCTACTGATGCTATTTAGTCCAGCGACGTCTACTACTGAAGACATCAAGGTAATGTCCTTCACACCAACATATTCTTGAAGATCCCAAGATGCTATAGTGGACAAACATATTTTTGGAATACCCAGCGGTACTTCTTGCATTGCTGCCAATGTCATATAGGTACCTCCACCTCCCCCCATTCCAATCACACCTTTTATAGTTCGGTCTTTAACTAGATTTGTCAAAATAGCTGCTGCACCCTTCCCCATCAACTCAACTGCTTTCCCTCGATCATTAGCATTGCGTATGACTTGTAATGGCGTTCCTGATAGTTTGGCAACTTCCTCATTCTTAAACTCAATTGGAAAATCTACCTTCGTGTCCATTACACCCATGTCTATGCAGATAACATCTTCTCCATTCTCCTTTAAACAGTCTAGCATATAGGTGAAATCTTCAGCCTTGGTATCAAAGCACCCCAGCATGACAATAGATCCAGTTTTTATCGTCATTGCACTTTCGTATTAAACATTAAAATCAAATACAACCAGTCTTTCTAATCTAGGAACGACTATATCTTTCACAGCTTCATGGACTGGATGCGGAAGGTATTCTTCTCTTGCTTCTGGACTTTCAAAAGTCATTATGAATCCGTGGGTGAATCCGTCATTTAAGCCTTCACTACTGTCATAAGGCCCATGTTCCATTCCTAATAAACCTGGAATTTTGCCAATCATTCCTGTCAAGGCTGTGAAGCATTCATCAATTTGGTTTTGAGTTGTCCCTTCTTTGAATTCAAACATTCCAATGTGTCGAGTCATCGTTAACATTTTTAATTTTTAGTTTTCTTGGCAACCAATAATATTTATTTCATTCTTTAATGTACCCTAAGGAAATCAGGAACTTCTCAGTTTCTTTGACTGTGCTATAATAATTTTCTTTGCTTCTTGAGAAATTGAAAAAGCCATGACCTTGATTTTCGTATAATTTTAAATCACATCTACTGCCTACTTTCTCCAAGACTGTTTTATAATATTTAGCCGTAGCCACTGGGATTAAGGGGTCTTCTGTGCCAAGAAAGAAAATAGTTGGAGGTGTACCTGATTGTATATTATGCAACGGAGAAAAACGTTTATAATCATCTTGGATTCTATCAAAACCATAGCCTCCTGGGCCATTATCAATTACCGGATTAAACAGGACTAAGGCGCACGGAACTGTACTTAACCGAGTATCATCGGTTACTTCATTGTAGTCAGTAATCAACGCTGTCGCAGCTGCCAAATGCCCACCAGCTGATCCACCTGCAGCAATAACTTTTGAAGAGTCAATATTAAATTGCTTGTGATTCTTTTTAATAAACCGAATAGCGGATTTTGCATCTTTAAGTGATTCAAATGGAGTCGTGCCTTGCCTGTTTTTAACTCTATAATCTGCAAGGAAACAAACAATGCCCTTTCTAGAAAAATGTTCTGCATGCATTTTGAACTGATCGATGTCGCCTCCATTCCACCCACCTCCAAAAAAGAATACCATTGCCGGATAAGGTGTCAAGTGATCCTCCATATGTTTGACTGGGTATATCTTCATTTTGAGCTGAACCGTATCAATAGTCTTGTATACGATTAGCTCTTGCCCATTACAAGAAACAAGAATTGTAAACACTAGAATTGTGGAGATGAGTAAATTTGGTTTTTTCATAGTTTTATAATGATTACTTACCAAATAAAACTTCTACTTTATCCAGAATAGGTTTTGAGTCATTAAATGTTCTGTCATTAAGTCTGACTTCAAACTGAAAACCATAGCCTTCTGGAAGTTCTGATAAATCCAGTTGAGCTGGGGTACGTTTAATTTGTTTGGCGAATCCTTCAATATGACCATACTTCTCAGCAACCTCTTGCCAGCTACTCCATTGATTGACCTGTCCATTGTTGTTTGTATCAACGCCCAACCGTACTTCTACTGTTTCTACCCATGGACCGGGGCTAATAAAGTCTGTCTCTAGTTGAGTCACTAAATAAAATTTTCCTTCCGCAAACATAATGTCGGGATCAGGATGCCCTTGTCCAATATTACCGCAGAATGAAAATGGCTTATTGATATTATCAGACGTAAACCAAGCAACACTCATGTCTTTTCTACCATGTCCTCCCGCAGGATCAAAATCTGCAAATAAATAATACTGCTCACCAATTGAAATGGAAGCCCAATCTCCATACGCATTTTGTTCAGGTTTATGTACTTGATATTTGGCAAATGATTTTGTTTGACCTGCTTTCATATTGTATTGAGGCATATCTTCTGTTGCAGTTCTCCCAGGAAACCGTTCGGGCACTTCCATATGCCAATGTGGATGAACATATTCAGCAATTTCTCCGGTAGGAGTTGTGCGTTCATCTACAGGAGGATCAAGCATTTTAAAACCACCAATACCATCTGCACTGACAGCATGCACTGCTAATGGTGAATCCCAAGCGTGTGTAGCTGCATTGATAGGAGTCCAGTCTTCTAGTATGAGATGAAAATTACCATCCAAATCTCGAATAATGGCGCAGTCTGAACCATGTGTAGGATCATGAAATGCCATACCCATATTTTTGCCAGGAACACCATCGGTCAAATCCTCATCGATATAAAGATGTGGATCTTGATCGTTGGGATAATCGTAGTAGAAATAATATTTCCCATCAGCATATTCTGCACTAGTCATCCAGCGAGAAAATGTTTCTGATATAGGACCATGATGCACCCAATTGATCATATCCTTACTTTGCCAAGCATGATATCCGCCTTTACCAGGCATCAATCCTCCTTGCGCATCGTATTGGTTTTTAAATGGTGTTGTTTTTAAATTTACGGTATAGCCTGATAGTACAGCGTCTTCATTTTGGAAGGTTCCGTCTTTTTGACTTTCACTTTGATTGTACCGTCCAAACATCCAATAGTTATCGTCTCCTAATTGTAATGCAACCGGCGCATCACCTAAATTTGCTGGACCTACTCTGTCCACCGTCTCCCAATTTAGCCAGTCATCCACTTGAAAAAAGCTGATAGATTTCACTGCTTTTTTACTCGAAAATTGTTTAAAACTACTTCGAAAACTAGCTTTGCGTGAAGTAGGTATAGCCTGTCCGTCCACAAACTTCACATTAGTTGGATCAACTATATTATTTTGCCACTCTTCTTGCGAATCTATCACCCAAGGTTCAGTTGATTTGGAATCAGACTTGGGAGATTCAGAATATTGAATAGGTGTTAGCTTGCTAGAACAAGATAAGAGCAACATATACATTATTGTTGTAGAGAAAATGTATTGAGATGTTTTTTGTATCATTTCATGTTTTTGAAAAAAGATTCCTTGCTTCTCATGAAGTAAATCTCGAGTAAAGAGTAGCAAGCCTTAAATCAACTATTATCTAGCATTCATATTCTCTAATATAATCAGAATTTTAAAGTTGACATGGGTTATAATACCAACCTGATTTTACTTGTAAATCTAGCATCAGATACGGTTTTGCCAATCCCCTTTTGACTAGCTAAAACTAAGAGAATGAATTTACTTATCAAATAGAGCACTTCCCCACCAATCTTCATTAGGTTGATAATCAAGTGACAGCATCTCTTTACGTTGCTTCTCTAATCTTGACATCAATACTGTTTTATGATTATTCAATCTTTCGTTTCTTGCTTCTTCATCCCATTCAATATCGACCATTGCATAATGGGTATTCATTTCTTCCAACCAATCCAGCAACTCTTTTTGCATTCTTTTTGCCAAATCGCTATTTTCTATTGACAGATCATTTTCTTCTCCAATATCATTTAGCAAATCATACAACTCTACCCGATTATCTTCCCAATAATGGATGAGTTTCCAGTTCCCTGTTCGAATAATGGCTGACGGTTCACCACCTTGATTTCCATAGTGAGGATAATGCCAATACAGAGATCTGTCAGCTATTTTTTCTCCTTCTAATAGTGGCTTAAGACTTACACCATCCGCGTGCTCATTGGGCAATAATGGAATACCTGCCAAATCTATTAATGTTGGGAAGAGGTCTGCTCCAGTAACTGGCACTTCATTTTCTGGTGCTTGCTTCATCCATGGGACGTGTATGAAGTAAGGTACACGTAAGCCACCTTCCCATTGATAGCCTTTGCCTCCTCTAAACTGCAATGAATTCGTTGAGAAGTTATCTCCTGATGTCACTCCACCATGGTCTGATGTGAATACGACAATTGTATTGTCCTCTAATCCAAGTTCCTTAAGTGTGTTTAAAACACTACCAACAGCATCATCAACATGTTCAACTAATCCAGCATACACAGGATTATCTTGATATTTTCGCGCTGGAAGAATCCGTTCCATTTCAAAGCCTTTTTCGGCGATGCCCATTCTTTCTGCTTTATTTCTATACTTCTTCCATTTCTCTTCTGTTGTTTGAATTGGCGAATGAACAGCATAAAAAGAAAGATAAGCCATGAAAGTGGAGTCTTTTTTTGCGTGAATAAACTTAGACGTCTCCTTAGCTAATTTCATTGCTAATGGCATTCCTACCTCACTAGGTTCATCTTCCATTTGAGGATTGTTAAATGGAGAGAAATAACCTCCACTATATGGACCACCTTGTGCATAGCCGCCTTGATTAACATCAAACCCATGATCCGTTGGCAGAGATTTATTTTTGGCACCTCCTAAATGCCACTTACCTGCAAAGAATGTAGCATATCCATTGTCTTTCAAAACTTCTGGTAAGACAACATCTTCATGATCAAGATGATGATTGAATTCTGGAGGTAATAATTTCGTGTGCCTGTTCAATGCTTTCCAATCTTGGCCAGTCCTTGCTCCATCGTATTGTGTAATGCCATGTCGAGCTGTAAACTGTCCATTTAACAGGCTCGCTCTGGAAGGACTACAGACAGGACAAGTAGCATATCCATTAGTGAAGATGGTGCTCTTATTTGCTAGCCCATCTATATTGGGTGTCTCATAGAATTTACTCCCCATGACAGCTAAATCTGTGCAAGCTAAATCGTCAACTAGAATAAAGAGGATATTTGGTTTTTTCTTATTCTCTACTGAATCTTGACTCGTGTTGCAAGAGAAGAAGCTAGAAAATACTAAAAGAAAAATGAATTGGACGATATTTGATTTTCCCACGTGGTTTAGTTTTTATTTTAAATTTATTCTCTCACATTGAATTTCAAATTAACTACCTTAGCCGATAGCTTTGGCACTTACCTCATCTGTTTGTAAAAGATATTTTCAAATACTTTTATACTAGAGTGCGCTACTTCGTATAGCCTTCACTTTTATGCTTTTCCAAAAGCGCAGCTAATTCCCTCACAACGTCTGGATATTGCCCATATAGGTTAGTGGTTTCGCTTACATCATCATACATATTATACAGAGTACCCATTGGTTCGCCTTCTTTAGGTTGTATAGTCTTAGGGTCTGAAAAACCTCCAGAACCCAAATGTGGTGTATATTTCCATTTACCTTTTCTAATGGCAAAAAATCCATTGAGGGAATGATGTATTATTGATTCTCTTATCGGAGTTTCGACATTAGAAGTGTACGCAGGCCACAGATTATAACTATCCTCACCTCCGCCTGCAGGAACTGCTTTTTTTAAAATTCCTCCGATAGTTGCCATTAAATCTGTCGTACATAATATTTGATCTGACTTAAGTCCTGCTGGAATTACGCCTGGCCACAAAGCTAGGTATGGTACACGGTGACCCGCTTCATAGATGTCAGCTTTTCGTCCTTTAAAATGCAAATTGCCCAGATGTCCAGTTTCTTTAATATCACTCGGTCTCCAATCGCAACCGTTGTCAGAAGTAATAATGATAAGGGTGTTCTGAGAGATACCTGATTCCTTGACTTGACTGAGTACTCGCCCAATCATATCATCTGTCATTTCAACAAAATCACCGTAAGTATCTGCAGAAGATTTACCTTGATAATGTGCTGTAGGCAACCACGGCGTATGAGGTGATGCCAATGGTAGATATAGAAAAAATGGATTTTCTTGATTTGCTTTTTCGTATATGAAATATGTTGCTGAATCTATTATGGTCGGTAATACTTGATCGAACTCAAAATCAGGAGCTACTTTTCCCTCTCTCCAGAAAACACCTCGCCCATCCGCTTCCTGACTTTTACCTTCCGTATAGTCTGTTGGTTCTTGTGTAGCGTAACCATTTCGAACATACAAATAAGGACTCATATCCAAGGAGGCTGGGATGACAAATGAATAATCAAATCCATGAGCATCTGGACCGCCTGTCACTTTTTGACTATAATCTACATTATCATCAACACCTCTTGGTACATCATCAGCCCATTTTATATCAGCAATATCTTTGGTAGTATCTTTCTTCTGCCAACCTAAGCCCAAATGCCATTTACCTATACAGGCAGTTTGATAACCATTGTCCTTCAAAAAAGATGCTACCGTTGGTCTGCCCTCTTCAATTAGTGGTGTATCATATCCCCACAAGACCCCATCCTTAAGTCTAGATCGCCATGCATAGCGTCCAGTTAATATACCATACCGAGTTGGTGTGCAAACTGCGGAATTAGAATGAGCATCTGTAAAATGAACTCCTTGTTCGACGACCATATCCATATGAGGAGTAGCTATTTTGGAATCAGGATTTAAACTGCTTAAATCACCGTAGCCCATATCGTCGGCTAGAATAAATATAATGTTCGGTTTTTGAGGATTTGATTCAGGACTCTTAGTGTCTTGCTTTTCGCTACAGCTGAGTATGATTAACGTGAGTAGAATAGATGTTAAATTTTTCATCGACAAAGAAGATACGTACGTTTCTTAAAACTATGATGCTATTGAAATTTTCATTTAATAAAATCAACAAATAGCGTATATTTTAAATGTACGGTGTACTTTCTTGGCTTTCGACAATTGAGCATACTTTTTTTACTACTCTTACTAAATACTAAATGGATCATCTACATTAAATAGCTTCCTAAAAAATTAGATTATTCCTGAAAAAATCTTTGCACCCAGCTAAATATCGAAATATAAATTTCATTAGTAGCAATAAGGAGCTTTATCTAGTGAATAAAAATCAAGCCCTTAGCATGAGTTATATATTTTGGATCCGAAAAGATTCTAAACTTGTAAAGATTGGCTTTTTGCAGTCCTAACTATTATTGTGAAATTTTTTGATTTCCGAAAGATGGTTATCCATAGCAGCGATTGCTCCTGTTGAATCTTTATTAATAATCATCTCAAGTATTTCATTATGTTCTGCAATGGTTCTCCTATTTTTATCTACACTGCACACATCATACTGAATGAACTTTTTGACAATATCTGGTGTGATGATTAGCATCAAGGATTT
This sequence comes from uncultured Saprospiraceae bacterium, assembly GCA_964450495.1. GTDB lineage: Bacteria > Bacteroidota > Bacteroidia > Chitinophagales > Saprospiraceae > CALFUK01. The sequence goes on from CAYVFU010000049.1 coordinate 18,743, forward strand.
GAGTACAGAATTCTTACTAGCTTCTGCTATTTTAATATGGAATTCAAGATCAGCTTCTACGGCACGTCCTGTCGCTGCACTTTTTTGTTCATAGGTATGAAGCGCATTTGTCAATTCTTCTATGTCATCCTCCGTTCTATTGATGGCTGCTAATCGAGCGGCTTCCTTTTCCAGTAAAATTCTTGTGTCGACAAGTGATTTAAAATCGGACTCTTCAATTTTTAAAATATCGGTCATCAAACCTTCTAAGGCGACAATTCCAATACCACTTACTACAGTTCCACTTTGAGGTTGGATTTTTACAATTCCATAGAATTGCAATTTGTGAATGGCTTCTCTTACTTGATTTCGGCTGACACCTAAATGATCTGCTAACTTTCTTTCAGGCGGTAATTTTTCACCTGGTTTAATTGATCCTGAACTAATCAAGTCCCTTATTTGAGAGATAATTAAATCAACGGGATTTTTTAATTCAATCTTATTAAGGTTTTCTAACATGCAATATTAATTAAATTGGATAACCAATTCGGACTGATAAACTTAACTAAACTAATGGCTTTACCAAAAAAATAAGCAGATTAGATTTATACAAAAAAAAAAGAGCCTAATTTTCTTTAATGAAAATTAAGCTCTTTCTGACTATGATTACTTAAGTCAGTAATTCTTAGTACCCAGCATTTTGCGTGATAGTTCCATTAGTCGCTAGGATTTCTGAATCTGGAATAGGAAAGACATGATAATTACTATTAACAGTCACACCCATCTCCTGATCAACAGTGCCTGTTCTGACAAGATCAAACCATCTTTGGCCTTCAAATGCTAATTCAAGTCTTCTTTCATCTTGAATTGCTGATCTGACTTCTCCTTGAGAGCTAGCTGTCGAATCATCTAATCCAGCTCTTGCTCTGATCTTATTTAATTCAGTTAATGCACCAGCTGTATTACCAGTTTCGTTTAATGCTTCAGCATATAAAAGGATGACATCACCAAATCGCAATTCAATCCAATCTTGATCTAAGCCACCCCATTTTGGTCCTGTCATTGCATCAGCGTCAATAGTGAGGTCTCTTCTAAGATCTCCTGGGCTTGCATCAAACGCTGCTACCAAGTCTGGATCTAATGGCATAAGAGATTTTGTATCACCACCGCTAAACCAACCAGGGAATAGTGTAAATCCATAAAGATCATCAATTGAAGATGATTGCTGTGTTGCAAAAATGATTTCTGGATTTAGGTCATTTTCTTCTCCGAAAATGTCTGCAAAATTTTCTTGCAAAGCAATACCTGCAGAAGCAGCCCCACTGACAACAGATGCCAGTTGTGACTGTGCACTACTAAAATCACTTAACTGCATGTACACCTTTCCCAGCATACCCTGAGCGGCTATCTGAGTAGCTCTTCCACTGCTCAGGCCCGAATTGTCCAACGCTGATATAGCTGCTTGCAAGTCAGGTATTATGACAGTACTGTAAATAGTACTAGCCGGCTGACGAGCAAGTATAGATAAATCAGATGTACTTGGAGCAGAAGATAAATTTAGAGTAACATCTCCAAATACCTTAACAAGCTTAAAATAAGATAAGGCTCTTAAAAACTGAGCCTCCCCAATTTCTGTAGCATCTGTTGAATTTTCGATGACATTATTAGAACTCAAAATTGACTTGTACAAGTTAGTATAGAAAGGTCCGAAAAATTGACCTACCAAATCACCACCTGCAAGATCTGCATCGAATCTATCGAACGCTGGATACGGCTCTTCTGCCATCAACATATTGTCAGCTCTGAAGTCACCCATGACTGCTAGTGGTGTCGTAGATGCTTGGTGATAAAAATAAGCTGCATTTAAAACGCCAGCAAAATCTGTTAAAGATGATGCTGCAGCTTCCAACGGTGGTGATTGATCTAAATCACTGCTACAAGCTGACACGATTAGAAGTGTTACTATGATTATATATAAATTTTTCATTATTATTTTTGTTTTAGAAATTAACATTAAGACCTGCAGTAAAGCTTCTTACCACTGGACTTGCTCCTTCTTGGTAACCATATGTGGTTGGTCCTAAATACCCACCATTCGTAATCTCTACACCCTCAGGGTTAAATGAAGTATAACTATCATCGAATAAGTACTTCAGATTTGTACCAGCTACATAAATTCTTGCAGAACCTAAGCCAATCTTATCAACTGTATCTCCTCCAAAAGTGTAACCTAAAGTTAAATTTCTCAATGCTAAATAAGATGCATCCTGTACTAAAG
>CAYVFU010000049.1:21099-34779 GCA_964450495.1 uncultured Saprospiraceae bacterium
GTATTGACAGTAGATAAATTTGCATTAACAGTCCAACTGAGATTAGCATTACTTATAACTCTTGCGCCTACTTCAAACTCTAATCCTGAACTGGTAACATCACCTCTATTCAATACAATTGATGATGTTCCTAATACTTCTGATACACTCTGGTTAATCAACATATCCTCAATGTCTGAAGTATAGTAGTCAACACCTAATGTAAATCTGTTGCCTAAGAATCCTAAATCAACGCCATAGTTGGTTTCCGTATTTGTCTGCCAAGTAAGATCTGGATTAGATACATTAGAAGGGATAAGGAATCCTGTACCAAATATAGTTGGTTGTGCCTGCAAGAGACTCAATGCGTCATACGCTCCTAAGAATGAAGTCGTACCTAATGTACCTCTACTTACTCGTAGTTTTACATCCGTAAGAAATTCTGAATTCCAAAAAGATTCATTGTGAACATTCCATCCAAGTGAGAATGCTGGAAATATTTCGTATCTGTTATTCGCACCGAAACGAGAATCACCATCTCTTCTTACTGATACTGATGCTAAATAACGATTGTCATATGCATATTGAATTCTTCCAAAAACACTTCTTCTATTTACAGTTTCATCTCTAAGCGTTGTGTTAATATCGCCTGGCTCTAAAAATGAAAAATTCAATGGTAAGCCTACAGGCACGTTTGTTCCTGTGATCGATGTACCTCTATTAAAGAAATTTTGGAACTCAATCCCTGCAACTGCGCCTATGTCATGTCTACCAATTACGGTATTATAATTCAGTGTAGTCTCACTTAATACTGACGTTCTCTTAAGATCTACTTGATCCAAATCAGACTGATTTGTACGTTCACGAGCATCTGCTAATACACCTTGAGAGAAGTACGCTTGCGTATCATTAATGTCTGCGCCAAGAACAGTCTTTACATTCAGTCCTTCAACAATATTAAATTGTAAATATGCATTCGCATTTCCAAAGAACGTTCTTTGGAATCTACGCGCTTCATCAAATTTTGCTGCTGGACCAGCATCACCTGATCCGCCAATACCATTTCTTCCTCTACCATAATGCCATTCATGTGCTACATCACCTGGCTGCAAATCAAATATACTTGACACAGTCAAACCTGTACCTCTGTATCCAGCATCAAATGGATCAGCAAGTCTTGCATTTCCATCTGGAGTAAGGACTCCAGCATCATGCAATGCTTGTCTTTGAGCATCAAGATCTTGAACAAAATCAATGGAAGCTTGTGTATGATAAATAGGGTGAATGCTGTATGCTCTCAGCAAATCTCTCATATCATGAGGGACTATTTCTTGGTGACTGAAATTTCCATTAATAGTAATACCAGTTTTAAACCTATCTCCAAGGTTTGCATCCAAGTTCAAACGACCATTATATCTTTCGAATCCTTGTTCGATAACAACTCCTTCTGTATTCAGGTAACCAACAGAACCAAAGATTCTGACATCTTCACTACCAGCAGTTACGCTAAAATCATGACCTTGAGCACTTCCATTTCTGAATAGATAATCCTGTAAACTCACAACATCAGGTGCATTTGCGTAAGCATTAATTCTATAATCAAGTAACCTTGGATCCACTTCAGACAAATCATAATCACCTGTTTGTAATTCTTGCGCCCATTCTGCAGCAGTAAATAAACTTGGAGCATCTCCAATTGCTCTGCTAGAGGTACTTACATAACCATTGTAGCTAAACTGTGCTTTTCCAGAAGCACCTTGTTTAGTCGTTACAAGGATTACTCCATTAGCTCCTCTAGAGCCATAAATGGCTGCAGAAGCTGCATCTTTCAATACTTCTAAGCTTTGAATATCATTTGGATTCACAGTAGCTAAACTTCCAGAAATCGGAAAACCATCTACAACTATCAAAGGGTTTGAATCTCCTGAAAGAGAAGAAGCAGCTCTAACTTGAATCCTAGGATCAGCACCTGGCTCCCCACTCTGATTTTGTATCAATACACCAGGTAACTTACCTGCTAGTGCATCATCGACACGATTAGCTTGAATCGCTGCAATATCCTTGCCACCAACTTGAGCAATAGAACCTGTATTGTGAGATCTTTTTCTTGTACCATATCCGACAACAACAACCTCATCCAACTGATTTGCATCTTCAGCCATAGTGACAATTAATGAAGACTGATTTGATATTTTAACAGATTGCGGAGAGTAACCCAAATAAGAAAATTGAAGAACTTCATCTGGACTTACTTCTATAGTGTAAGTGCCATCAATGTCTGTGACAGTACCTCTGGTGGTCCCTTCTACGAGCACATTGGCTCCTATGACCGGGACGTTATCATCATCCAGTACTGTTCCGCTCAATGTATAAGTACTTTGAGCCTATAATGATACATTTAGTAGCAGCATCATTAGTAGAATAAATTTATTTTTTGATTTCATTTTCATGCATTTTAAATTGAAGGTATTTTAATTGTCAAAAATTGATGAGACAAATGAACTGTGTCACTTATTCACCGTTTGGATAGATTTATTAATGTTTATAAAATTCTTAATTTCTGAAAGATGATTATCCATAGCCACAACTGCTCCTTCCGAGTCTTGATCGACAATCATCTGTAATACTTTTTTATGCTCGGCTATGGTTCGTTTATTTTTATCAACACTGCAGACATCGTATTGAATAAATTTGTTGACGATATCAGGAGTAATTATCATCATCAGCGATTTGAGGACAGAATTTTTACTCGCTTCTGCTATTTTAATATGGAACTCCAAGTCTGCTTCGACTGCCCTTCCTGTTGCAGCACTTTTTTCTTCATAAAGTTTTAGTGCCTTAGTCAATACTTCAATATCTTCTTTAGTCCTATTAATAGCAGCTAATCTCGCTGCTTCCTTCTCTAATAAAATTCTAGTATCAACTAAAGATTTAAAATCTGATTCTTCGATTTTTAATATATCTGTCATTAAGCCTTCTAGGGCAACAATACCTATACCAGATACTGTGGTTCCACTTTGAGGTTGTACTTTAACGATGCCGTAAAATTGTAACTTATGAATGGCTTCTCTGACTTGACTTCGACTTACTCCTAAATGATCTGCTAGTTTTCGTTCTGGTGGAAGTTTTTCTCCAGGTTTAATTGCTCCCGAGCTAATCAAATCTCTTATCTGTGAGATTATAAGATCAACTGGATCTTTCAATTCAATTTTATTGAGATTTTCTAACATGTGACATCAATTGCTAATTGGGCAACCAATTATTGGTTAACCAAATGTAACTAATAACATTACACTGCCAAAAAAAAAAACGTGGAAGATTTGTGAAATGTAGATAAACTATTTAGCCATTTTCTTTAATAAAATATGATATGAACAAATCAGATTTTAAAAAAAGAACTAATTAACACCTGATTATCAGATACTTATAAACTTAAAGTTTATTCTATACTCATATTTATCAAAACTGAAATACTACATGTGAAGTCTCAATGACGACATGGCTTAACGCTAAAAAACAATTGAAAATCCATCTTCAAGATAAATAACAATAATACTCATTCTGCTATTTATTCATAACGACAACTTTTGATGTTGCATAGATGTCATTGGATTGAACGGTTAAAATGTATGTCCCGGAAGCTATATTACTTGTATCCACATGAAAAACATTTAACTCGTTTAGTGAATCAGTTAGTACCACTTTACCATTCAGGTCAGTGATTTGAATGCGTGCATTTCTAAATGAATCATCATAATTTAATTGGATTAATTCACCTTGGTGGACTGGATTTGGAAATAAATTTATTGCATCGAGATCCTCTATTTGAACTGCTTCTGTCGAACTAGTATTAAAAAATGAACTTGCTTTCAAAAACGCATCTATTCCAATTTGTTCACCAATTAAACGTCCAGGAATATCATCTGCTGGAGGATGGATACCACCCCATATTCTTGACAAACTAGTTTGATCAGATGCATCTCTATATGTTGCCCATTGCAAAACGATATCTTCTGAAGGTCCATCTTCAAAGACTAAATATTCATCTTTCTTAGCGACAAACTCTCCAATACCTCCTGGGAAAAATGGATCTCCAGTTAGCATAGTCAAGACTTCAGCTGCAGCCCTAGAAAAAGTAGAGTGTCCAGAAACATACCCTGCAAATGGAGGTGTCACAAACGTAGGCCTTTGATATGGCCACCACTCTCCAGCAGGAATCCATTGAACCCCACCAATATCAGTTTCTGAATTTGTGACATAATCTGGCCCTACCCAAGATTTTATTTTTAATTGGCCAAGAAGTCCAAATCTCTCAGTACCTCGTCTGACAATCCTAAAAGTATCGATGTATGGTGGATTGTGATCCTCTTCAGTAATAAGTTCGATATAGCCTTCTATCAATGGCAATCCACCTGGATGATAATTAGCTAATGTGGAATCGCTGCATTGTCCTAATTCTGCCATAGCTCTTATAGCAGAAATTGGTCTCACATAATCATACCAACCTTTAATACTCCAAGCAGCAACTGCAGCATCATGCATAGCACCTCCAAGTGTAAAGTAAGCTTTGACATCGTATTCTAATGCATCCAATTCTTCACCCTGCCCTTCAAATTTTCGTACAAACTCTGGATGCTGCATGACAGTATTCAGAATGACAAACCAGTGACCAGGTGGCGTTTCTGAGTCTATCCCATCTGCCCAAAACTCTGCTAGCACTCTACCAAAATCTCCTCTTAATACTATGTTTTCTTCGTAAGGTTCTCCTGTTTTAGGATTCACATCATGTCCTCTACTGGCATCACCACCTTCAAAGAAATCGTAGAAATCTTCAAAGTCATCGAATGATGTCGGCAACGGTGGATTGTTACCGATAGAGGCTGGAGAAATATCAATCCGCACACTATCTCCAGGGTCAAGATGAGAGCCCCAAACTGGCACCATTGCAAATCCCCATCGGTAGTTATTTAGAGGATCATCAAAGTCATCTTCATAATATGGTGGAGGGCCTGGATCGTAATACACATTATAATCGAAGCCATCTCTATTATAGACTGTCAAATCTTCTTCGGATAAAGCAAAGGGTATGACTTCTCCCCACTCAGGACTTAAAAATTCATTGATTTGACCAAGTATTTCAAATCCAGCTTGATCCACAATTCTTGTCAAACTCAACGGTTGCCATCTGTTGAAATCAAAAAGGCTTGTGTTGCCAAATCCTTCTGGAGAGAAGGCATTATTCGAAGGAAAATAATAATTGTTCTCGTATAAATTAACCTCATTCGAACCATCAGTTAATCCAAATTGAATCACTTGTTCTGCTATGTAGTTCCCTAAAGCAGCAGGCGAACCAGAGCTATAATCTGTGCTAAACATTTCGGGATCATAGCCCAATTCTTGAAACAGATTGTTTACACTAGTAAAGATTTCTGCAACGTCAGGAGCAAAACGAAATCTGTACAATATGAGTCTGTATGCTGCATAACTCATTGCTTCTTCTTGTGCTTCCTTGATGTCTATATTTTCAGTAGGAAAGCCATCAAATTCAAAGACATAATCTCCGTGCTGGTTCTCTAAAAAATACGGGAGTGCACTTCCATCTATTACTGCCCAAGCATCATACATGGCAGCTGAGACATGAAATAGATTTCTTGAATGAACAGTAGGCCTTGCAAAATCATTGCTTATGGCTTCTACTAACACTTCAGTCCATTGAAATGCAACTGAATGCTCTTGGCTGATACTGACTCTAAGTATTGTCAGTGACAACAATATGGTTAACAGTACTTTGTATATATTCAAAATTCTGACTTATTTTCGGTGTTACACGGAATATCCAAATGTCTTATACGTGACAAAAATAATACATATTACGTTTAGTCGCACGAATTAATGTATTTCTTTAGAAAATCTTAATTGCCGTGTCTTCTGTGAACTTATATCATCATTTTGACCTACTAAATCACATTATTTATTATTATAAGTAAAGATGGATTTTGAAAGAAAATGAAGGTTCTTTAAGTACTAATTTCTTATTTTAGAAATCAACCATAGAAAGAGGATCATAATAATTACAAGCAGAAATAACAAAAAATATTGGTTGAAAAAGGACTCAAATTGGATAGCGTCTGTTTTGCCTATCACACCAATACTTGCCCAATAATATGGATGTCGAGCAAAGTCATCCGCATTCTCTAAATAGTTGAGTTGAGCAAGGCGCATTGCCTCATCAACTTGTTTTCCTTCTTTTAGTTTTTTATAAAATTCCACACCTATCACAGAACTAGAATAATCATTTACATTCCATTGCGTTTGGATAACTGTTTCACTGCCAGCTTGCATAAATGAACGAGCAAAATTAGCAACCCCCTCTCCTACCAAAACTTTACCAGATGCAGATTCACAAGCATTCATGAATAGAAACTTCACATTTGATACTGAGTGATAGATATCATCTATAGAAATTGATTCGTTATCTGAAAGTAACATTGATGATTCGCCATTTTCATTTTGTAAATGGCCAGTAAAATGTACTAAATCGTTGGACTCAAGAAGTTTTATAAGATTTATTCTATTTGCAGAAGCATCTGCTACTTGATTTGCTCCTAGCACCTTTGCAATACTATTTCCTTCAGTTTCTGAGAAGCTTAATCTCTTTGTTATTTCTTCGATATAATTAGGCATCACTACGGAGGAATTACTTATGCTGAACTGATTACTCGTGTGATGATTATAAAAAAATGTTGCAGAAATATCGTAACTAAACCTATGTTCTTCTATGGCAAATGTTCCATTTTTATTCTTTAGTGCAGCGAATGGAACTGTCCTTGTATACTCATCAGGTATAATGACAATTGCTTGTTGTTCTCTATTAAAAGGAACTAATGTGTCTAATAAGAATTCTTCTTGCTGTTTTGATACTTCCCTTGTTAAATATTGATACCAACTTTCTACCTTCTCCTTAAACAATGGCAATGTCATTATTTTTTTCAAAACAATATTTTGACTACTGATGCAAAGTCCGTAAAGATGCTCATTGTCATTTGCGTATAGAATAAGTGTTTTGTCCTTCAACAGATATTTTAGATCATCTATGGTCACCACATCAGGAATAATTTTACGTAATCTTTCCTGCTCTTCAACGTAAAGTTTTAATTGCTCGTTTTTATTCTGTATTAACTTCTTTTCTAGATCAGCCTTATTCCTTTTATTAATATCAGGTGAAAGTAACTCGTTAGATATTTCAGATTCTAATTTTCTAAGAGAGAATAATTTATTATTAACTGCTTCATATTCTGGACTTCTATTCTCGCGTTGATTCCTTATTATTATTTCTAATAATGCAAGACCTTTTGTTTTCTCAGCATAGCGCCAAAATAAATTAATATTTTGAGTAGCAAAGGAGACTTTAAGTCCCGCATCATAAAATGCCTTTGCCGACTCTCGCCACTTAAATACTGAAGATTCGAACAGGAGATCTAAGCCAATAAGATCTATAAGAGTATCCAAAGTCCCCATGGTATTTGCTGCTTGAGTAATGTGCCTTTTATTTCCAGTTTCACTATAGTAAGAAAAATATATCTCCACTTCTTCTAAAAGAACAGTAGACAGTCTTTGTTTGTGTTTTTGAATTTGCAACTGATCTTCAGGATGATGGAGCACTTCCTTTGCTTTATTTATGTATTCAACTGCAGTCTGCAATTCCCCATTCTTTCGATACTGTGTTGCTAAATTCTCATAGTATGCTGCATATACTGGTTGATTGACATCTAAATACAATTCTGATTCTTCTCCTTCAAATCGTTTCATTCGATTACTCTGGCCAGTTTTACCATATAATTCAATCAGATTTACTTTAGCTAACATCCTGAATCTATTTGTTTCATGATCTAAAGAAATCAAATTAGCAATCTCTAAAGCTTGCTCGTAATAGTTAATGGCAGTTTTCCAGTCTTCAAATTGAGAATAAATGTGTCCCAATTGAGATAAGGCAAGCACTTCTGTTTTATCCTTATATAAGAATTGATTATCAATATTAGGTATTAATGTATTAACGGAATCAATGGCTTCAATTGCTCGATAAAGAGATGTGGAATCTTCATAATTGGAATAAGCCATACTGAGTTCGAGATACAGATTAGATCTAAAATAATTATTGAGAGAATCAGCATTATCAGTTATGAAAAAATTATTCAGTTTATTAATTGATGATTCAAAATCTCCATTATTCCTATAGGTTGCTGCTTGAAACTTAATCGCATCACCGAGAGCTTCAAATCCCCTGCCATTTAATTCAAGAGATTCAATTGCTAATGCATCCGACATTGCTTCTTTCTGCTTACCTAGCTGATTATTTGCCAAACAACGAATGGTATAACAAAAAGAGACTCTATATCCTGAATAATCTGATTGTTTATAAGCTTCAATAGCTTGCGTAGCATGTTCAATTATTTTTTCATGATTAGACAAGCGACGATACCGCATGGCTAAAAAATACTCTACAGTACCAAGAGTATCTTTGTAGACTTGATGCTGAAGTTCCTCTCTCAATTCGAGAAGGTTTGTTATTTGTTCTTGAGTAGTGTAGTTATTACTAGACCTAGCTTCTGAAATCCTATCGTTGTAACTTTGGGCAGATAGATCAGTGTCACACATTGTCCATATTGACAATATCAAAATCAATCTTAGAGAGTATGCATCTATTTTCTTCTTGATGGAATCTGAATTTTATGAAAAATACTAAAATTCAGTTCGATTTGATCATCGTTGGGTATAAGAATAATGAGCAAATGTGCTGCTAACGTTTCTACCAATTGGTATCATATCCAGTTGAGTAGGTACTGATCCATTTGTCAATCTAAAATCCATAACACCAGCAGTCAATTGTGGTGTCGCATAAGAAGTGCCGCTTATACCACAAGAAATGGGAGGTGTAATTGGGATTGTTGAATTGTTGTTGATTAGGTCTTGTACATCTATGGCAGGCTCAACCCACATATAACTCCTATAATTTGATGCGGGATAAAAAGGCACAGGTCCTGTTGTAATAGGTGGATCCATAATACCATGACAAAGACCTCCTACCTCGAATACTTTTACTAGTCCTGGAGATAAAAACTGACTCCCGTTTGGTAAAATTCTATTGAACGTATTGGAGTACCCAGATGGGAAATGCTCTGTTAATCTTAAATCTTCTTGGCGATTACCTGCTGAGCAAACCATCGTTATCCCTTGATTGTCAGCAAGGTCTATTACAGTTTGTTGTAATTGAAATTCATTTTCATAGAGTCCCCAACTGTTATTGATTATTTCTGCACCTTTTTCTCTAGCATAGTACATACCACAAATAACACTAAACATTGTTCCTCTTCCACAATCATCAAGAACTTTCACGGGTAAAATTCTCTGCTGATCAAATGGGATACCTTCATTTTGTAGTGTGTTTAAATAAGACATTACCACAGCTGTACCATGCCCCCTATTGTCAAATATATCGTTGTTATTATCTACAAAATTCCACCCAAATGCATCTTGACCACCAAAGCAAGGTGACGGTTGATTGAGCAATATGTTATTAGGTAACAAGTGGTAATCTATGCCAGTGTCAAGAAAAGCCACGATAGGTGCATTGTTATTATTAGCTAGGCTGTTCAGTGCTGATTGGTCCATTCCCAAAGAGCCATTTGTAGCCGAAGGATTATCCATATCTGCTTCTAAAAAATAGTTAGCACCAAAATAAATACCTTCTTCATTAGGTCCTCCTGATGTATTCGACTGGATAATTGTGCCCTCAACATTTATTGGAATTCTAGACTCGTAAATAAGAATATTAGCTCCACAAGTACATTCCGTTAAAGTAGTTTCAACATTTGCCACACCAGCATTATTATCCAGAAATGCTTTTATCATAATTGGGTCAATCGGATTTAGAGCTATGTCATTGTGATAAGTAACTAGGATTTGATTATTGGCAAATAATCTCCCTTCAACATCTTGCTGTCCGTCTAATGGCCCACATGGGTCGCCTTCGCACAACGGCAATGATTCTTCACAATCCTGAGAACATCCTTCGATAAATGCATGGAATGTGGCAGTAAGTTCCACTGTGAAACCAGCACCTAATTCAACAAATTCGCCTGCATCCATTGTTACATCACTCTGCTGTGCTACTGTCCCTTGAGACAAAACGGAATAAAATGCTTCATATGAGCCAGGTTCTATTGGCTGGTCATTTACGATATTGACATTTGGGCATAGTGTATCGATTTGTCCAAACATACTAGAAATGGACATACAAATCAAAAACAGAATAGTCGAATGAAATCTGATCATAAAATAATTTTAACCTCTAGATTTCCGCATCATTATGAAAAGCAAAGATGGTACGGTAATAGTATGCATTTCAAGAGCTCTCCAATGAGTGCTCTACTATAGTTCTCGGGCAAATAACAAAATTCTTACCCTAATTAAGGAAATTTCTTAAAAAATTAATGAATTTGCTTTATCAATACAATGGAAAGCGCATATTACTTAGAAGGATTGAAGTCTGCAGACAAAGATGTTATTCAAAATATTTACCAGACTTTCTTACCTGATATCACCAAATGGGTGATGAATAACTCAGGTACAGAACAAGATGGATTTGATGTATTTCAAGAGTCATTATTAGCTATTCTCCAAATCATATCAGATAAAGATTGGAAAACAGACTTACCATTTGGCGCATACTTCTTTAGAGTCTGCAGAAACAAGTGGATAGATCAACTCAGAAAAAAAAATAAAGAACAAGAGGTAAGAACTACAGAATTGCATCGATATAAAGAAAAACAGTATGACAATCTATTCGAATATGAAAATCAAGAAGATGAAATAAAATTCAAATTGATGATGGTTGATACATTCAAACAGCTGTCACCATTATGTCAAAAACTAATACCATTAACTCAAAGTAATACACCTACGAATGAAATTGCAGATACTCTTGAAATGCCATCTGCGAACACGGTATATCGAAGAAAGTTTGCTTGCTATGATACATGGAAAAAATTGTTGATGAAACACAAATATTTCCCGTTATGGGAATCAAGAAATAAGCAAAAATGAATGATCCACTAATACATAAATATTTGGATGGGCTCTTAGACAACCAAGAAAATGCAGCGTTTGAAGCTCAGCTTGAAAATGATCCAAACCTCACAAAAGAGTTGCTTCTGTTGAAGGAAATGCGAAAGCATACCAGTCAAAACATTCAGACTGGAGCAGCTTCCGCTATGATAAAAGATGTAGGTAGATCATTTGCCCCCTCTTCGTATTCAAATACAGTATCGATAAATAAGAAAAGTAATTGGAGATACTATATTCCTCTGGCAGCCGCTGCAGTATTAATCTTAGGCTTATTTATTCGCCCACTGTTCAATTCGTCACCTATAGACAATATCAATTACGAGGCATCTCCATTATCATTTCAAGTGAGAGGTGTAGACTCAAATGAGCTTTATCACTTATCGGCAGAAGCATTCAACAACAAGGATTATCCTGTTGCAATAAATCATCTGACTAAACTGATAGAATCAAATCAAGAGGTGGATAAAGCTAGATTGTATAAAAGCATTGCCCTCCTCAAAACAGAAAAACATTCTGAAGCTAGAAAAGAACTCCAACAATTAGAAGCAGTCGATCTGTTTGATAATGCTAGTTTTTACTATCAAGGCTTAAGCCATTTAGATACAGGAAATTCTAAAGAGGCAATGCGATTATTTAATCTAGTGAAAGAAAACTCCAGCTATTATAAAAGAGCAAAGAAAAGGATAAACCAAATATCCTCTGTGGATAAATAGAATCTGTATATTGCTTTTAATTGAAATCTAATCCATTGAAAGTAAAAAATGTCCGAATTCATGAAAGTTGGAAAACTGTTTTAAACGATGAATTTGAGAAAGAATATTTTGCAAAAATAAAGTCCTCATTAAAAGAAGCTAAAAGTCAAGGGCAGATTATCCATCCAAAATGCGATCTAATATTCAATGCATTCAATAAGACACCGTTTGAAGAAATCAAGGTTGTTATCCTTGGTCAAGACCCTTACCATGGAATTGGACAAGCAATGGGTCTGAGCTTTAGTGTGCCTAAAACTGTTCGCATCCCACCTTCTTTAAAAAATATATTCAAAGAAATACATCTTGATGTAGGCATGGAGATTCCGAATCATGGGGACTTAACGATCTGGGCAGAGCAAGGAGTATTTTTGTTAAACTCAATTCTGACAGTTAGACATAAGGAACCTGGATCACATAAAAAGATTGGATGGCAAGAATTTACTGATGCTGTAATCAAGAAAATTTCAGATGAAAGAGAAGGCATAGTTTTTTTACTATGGGGAAATTTTGCCAAGAAGAAAATCGAGCTTATTGACGAATCAAAACATCATGTTTTAATGTCTGCACATCCATCTCCTCTAGCTGGCAATCGCTTTTTTAATAATCATCATTTTAGTCAAACAAACTTAATATTAAAGAAGATAGGTAAGGAACCGATTGATTGGGGATTACCCAAAATGTATTAACTTAACAACGTGGTTTTCACGTAATTAAAATTTACAACATGCCAGAGACCGAATACTATCCAGCAAAAATCAAACACTCATCATTAACTGCCTCTGCAAGACAATCTTTATCAGGAAATTGGGGTATTGGTGTTTTAGGAACATTTGTTTACCTAATTGTTGCCGGAGCATCGAGTATGGTACCTGTAGCAGGTTCGATCATTTTATCAGGTCCACTTGCCATTGGTTTTGCTACGTTCGCAATGAAATTATCAAGAGAAGGTGATACAGACGTAGAACATATATTTAGCGGGTTTAAACAATTCGGCCAGTCGGTAGTTGCTTACCTTCTTTATATAATTGCTGTACTTGCAGGTTGTATTTTACTTATAATTCCTGGAATTATCATTGGCTTAGGACTAAGTCAGACATTTTTCATTATGGCTGATAAGCCTGGCATTTCTGGTGTTGATGCTTTAAGAGAAAGCTGGGACATTATGGATGGACGCAAAGGAGAATATTTTGTGTTTAGTTTGCGATTCATTGGTTGGTCTATATTATGTGTATTTACGCTGTTAATCGGATTTCTATGGCTGATACCATACATGCAAGTATCCTTTGCTAAATTTTATGACATGGCAAAGACCGGTCGTCATCCAGACGATCATGACGATGATTTGTCAAAACACCTCTTGGAAGAAGACCTTATTTGAGAGTAGACATACATAAAGGATATATAAGGATTGGCGCGCTCATCATTTTATTGGGAATTGTTGCTGGTGCTTTTGGTGCACATTTTATCGAAAACAAATTTGGTGAAAATGCATCACAGATATTTGAGACTGCTTCGCGCTATCAAATCTATCATGGCTTGGGCATCATTATTTTAGGACTCTTATGGAATCATGGAAATCAAAAATATTTAGGCTGGGCTAGTCGACTATTTATTGTGGGTACCATTTGTTTTTCAGGTTCATTGTATTTACTATCACTAAAACCGATAATTGGTTCACTAACAAAGATTATAGGCCCCATTACTCCAATTGGTGGCTTACTTTTTATCATTGGATGGGTTTTGGTCTTTCTCTCGTTGAGTCATAAAAACAACTAGACGCTACAAGATTATTTTAATGAAGGAATTACTTTTTAACAATTGTATA
>CAYVFU010000050.1:0-34540 GCA_964450495.1 uncultured Saprospiraceae bacterium
CGAGAGGTGCGGACCTACTAGAATGGCGTGTTCAAATCCATTGGGTCATGACCCATTAGAAGAAATAAATCTTGAAAAGAAAGTCAATGCAGGTCTAAGCCTGCAGCTCACAGGTCTGTTCCTCTGCTTAAGTCAAAATATACTTGTTATCCTAAATATTCTTTGTACTTTTAGGTAAGAACAAACCTCCACATTTTAGTCACTTAAACTTATACCGGTGAAAAATTATTTACTAGGGTTATTAACGTTTGCATTTTTTTGCGTTGGAGTAAAAGAAAACAACGCACAAATCTTCAAAAATGCTCTTTCAAAATCACAGGTAGAACAACAACTTAGCATTCATTTAGAAGATAATCCAAGCATTTTCCAATGGAAAAACGTTGATGTTGATTTGTTGTGGAATACACTCGCAAATGAAGGAGATTTAGTTAGCATTGGTTACAAACCATTATCTGAATCAAGCTTAAAAGAAAACATGCATTTGATCAACACATCAAATAAAGAGTGGACAGATACAAGAGAAAAAATAATCAACTTTATCGTTGAAGAAACACAAAAAAAGTACGGTGAAAGCTACACGCGAGAAGTATTGATGCCTAAAAGAAAAATCAATACCGCACCTAATTTTAAAATAAGAGTCTTTGACAAAGACATTATCAGACAAGTTCGACAAATGGCAGAAGTCCGTTATTTCGAACCAGCAACAACACCTGATTTTAAAAGTCAATTCAAAAGTGATTCTGGTTGCTCAGATCACTCAAATTCAATTAACTCTAGCGACTACACTTCCATAAGTCCAGCTTCAAGACAATCATGGCATCATAACGAACACAATATCCCTTGTGCTTGGAACAATAGTAACCAAGGCGATGGCATATGGGTAGCAGTCATGGATACTGGAATCTCCTCATCTCAAGCTAAACTAAACAGTGAATTTGCTGAAGGCGATTCTGGAGGAAGAGTTGTAGAAAAATACAACTCTTTTGAAACAGGTGGTATAGTACAAACAACAAACTGGCAAGACCAGTGTGGACATGGGACAGCAATGGCTGGTTTGGCTACAGCTCCAAAAGGGTATGACAATACTCCTGCAGGAATTGCTTATAGAGCAAACTTGGCGTCTTACCGTGTCACAGAGGATGTTGTCATCAATACTGGAGACGAGCAAGATGGTGTTTCTGCGGCATTGTATCATGCAGCAGATGATTCCAGAATTGACGTAATCAGTATGTCAATTGGCCATGTATTCTCAAGTGGTCAGGTAGAAGACGCAATCAATTATGCGCACAACAAAGGTAAGTTGATGTTTGCCGCAGCAGGAACTTCCACATCAATTACAAGTTTTTATCCTGTGATTTTTCCAGCTTGGATGCCAGAAACAGTAGCCGTTACTGGTATCAAAGACGGATCTAATAGAGAAAGGTGTAGCAGTTGTCACGATGGCCCAGAGGTAGACTTTGTTGTAGAAATGCAACGCGCTTCTGATAACGATCGTACAGCAGTAACTGTAGGAGTACCAAACCACTCCAACGGATATGTTGGCGGATCTTCTGCAGCTACAGCGTCAATGGCTGGCATGGCTGCGCTTTTATGGAGTAATGATACAAACTGGACCCGAGAAGAAGTATTGACAAGATTAATACAATCTGCTGATAATTATCCTGCAAGGTCAAATGATTTTGGGTGGGGTGCAGTGGATATGTGTGCAGCCGTATCGGCTGCTCCATTTATTCCATGTGCTATTGGTACTTCGAATGATGTCATAATGGAAATAACAAATATTGTTTTTCCTTCAATTTCTGATTCTGGTAGTGAGGCGGAGTGGGTCATTTCTTTCGATGGTAGTCCATATTTTTTTGACGTTAATGAGAATGGTGCATCTGGTGATCCTGCAAATTTTATAAATACAGGAGAATGCGGTTCTATACCATTGTTGGTCGATCTTGGGACGACAAGCTGTACACAAACTAGCTTACCGGTTACTATCGAAATTCATGAAGATGACGGTATATCAAGTGATTGTGATCTTAACTTTGGAGACGATAATGAAACTACAGCCAATTCTACAATCAGCTTTGGAGCAACAAGCTTTACGGTTTCTACAGGAGAAGGTAATTTTGTGTTTACCTATGAATTGAGTTGTTCTTCTGATATGATTCCTCCTGCCGCTGGCATTACTGTTCCTCAGGATACCTGTATGAATGCAATGGTGGATGTAGAATTTTTTGCTACTGGTGGAAGCGGTCCGTATACAGCAACATATTCTGTAAATAACGGATCAGCACAAACATTAGCATTAACACCAAACTCTGGTAGCATCGTGCACTCTACTACAAGTGCAGGCACAACGACCTATACACTATTAAGCATAACCGATGTTAATGGTTGTAGTCAAACGCTTTCTCAAAGTGAAAGTGTCACTGTGTACTCTATTCCAACAATTGCAGCAACCGCAACTGATCCTACCACCTGCCTTGGCAATGATGGAAGCATCACATTGACACTGACAAATGTACCTGACGGGACTTATGACATTACGCATAGTGGTGGCGTATTTAATGGAGTGATGGTGACTTCAGGTAATGCTGTAATTTCTGGCTTAATAGCTGGATCCTATGATGACTTATCAATTCTGGCAAATACTTGCGAATCAATAGAATTCCCTGATGTGATTTTAATGGACCCAGCACCAATCATGGTGGCGTTATCATCTGACTCGCCGAGCTGTATTGGTGATCTGACGACTGTCACTGCAAGTCCAGTTGGAATGTCAAATTATGATTTCTTTTTAGATATAAATGCAAACAATGTTTTTGATACAGGAGAAGGTATTCAGTCAGGATCGTCAAATACATACAGTGGCACAGCATTCACAGATGGAGATATAATAGGCGTTGTGATGACTGATGTCAATAGTTGTGAGTCTTCAGATCTAATTACGGTTACCATACATCCTATTCCGACAATTGCAGCAACTGCAAGTGATCCCACTACATGTTTTGGGAATGATGGAAGCATCGCATTGACCTTGAGCAATGTGGCAGATGGTATGTATGCAATTAACTATAGCGGAGGTGTCTTTACAGGAGTAAGTGTAACATCAGGATCAGCAACAATCACAGGAGTAGCTGCTGGTGCTTATGATGATTTGTCCATTGCTGTCAATACTTGTGAATCGGCAGAATACCCTGATGTGGTTTTAGCGGATCCTTCATCCACAGCAATAGCTATATCGACTGATGCACCTCGTTGTCCTGGAACATCCACTACAGTTACAGCAACTCCGGCAGGAATGTCTAATTACGATTTCTTTATGGATAGTAATGCCAATGGAGTATTGGATGCAGGAGAAAGTGTTCAATCCGGAAATTCAAATACGTACAGTAGCACAACATTTACTGATGGAGATTTACTAGGAGTGGTTATGACAGATGGCAATAGTTGCCTTTCAACTGATGTGATCACTGTGACTGTTTTACCATTAGATTATGCATTCTCAGGAAGTGGCGGTTTGACAGGAGTCGAATTAGGTAGTGTTGATTATGAGACTGATGGTATCATCGAGTCAACACAACTGATTGATTTTTCTTCAATTGTAGATTATGATTCCTCTATCGAGATTCATTTATTGCCAGGATTTGAAACCATTAAAGGTGCACAGTTTGAAGCATTTATTGATGGTTGTGATAATGGTGGTGGGGGTCAATTGTAGTACCTGAGAAGGTAATCGTGTTGACTATTCTGCTTAAGTATGACGTGAATATTTATTAAAAAAATTGTGATTGTTAGTCTATAATTTATGATGTGAATTTTAAAAAGCCTTTGATCTCTGTCGATTCAGGCTATTAAGATTATTCTAATTGCTCATTTATTTTCTTCACTATTTTGGCAATTAATTACTTGCGATGTGTAGATTGTTTTAAAACCTTCACAGACTATAATCATTTCTTCATGAAAGGCATCACCTTTAGGTTCCATTTCTCTTTGGTAATATGCTTAATGAACTCTTCTCCAAAATTCCAATGATTTATGGCCTTCGCCTTCAATGGCTTCAAATTCTGATGTCACTTGATTAAAAAGGGACCAATTCTATTTTAGTTGTTTCTATAATCGCTTTAGCAATTCCTTTCCAATCAGTAATCACATGCAATCTCCAATATTTGGCAAAGCTTCATTGTTTTTTTCATACCACCATAAAGAAGTAGCCGTAGCTTGTTTTATTCCTTTTACGACCAATTCAGCGCATTCAATTGCATCTATTTCATTATCACAGAAATAAAAAGAAGGTGGTATTTTTTTTGTTGCAGCAGTAGGATTCGACTGTAAAAATTCTTGCCAAATGTTTATTACAGATTTATAATTCTCTTTTACTTTTTCCATATCCTAGTTTGTTGAAAAATTCGATTCGTTATAAATTAAACTACGCAGCAAATATCACATCTAACAACATCAAAATAAATTTTCTGTAACTTAGAAACTAACACATCCTTTTAATCTTATAAACACTACTCACAACATGGATAAATTCCACTTTAAATCTACTACAACTGTCACTATAGATGCAGGTGCTCCTAGTTCCGTACAATCAATTCTTACTATTTCCGGAATTACCCAACCAGTAAAAGACATAAGGGTTAAATTAAATCTCAATCATAGCTACGCATCTGATCTTGTGATAAGACTACAATCTCCTTCAGGCAATTCGATTGTGCTTGTATCTAATGCAGGAGGCAGTGGCGATAACTTTTTTGAGACAGAATTTTCTGACAATGCTGTGGAACCTATCAATCAGCAATCTCCACCATTTACTGGAGTTTTTACACCCAATGAACCGCTGTCCACTTTACTTACGGATGACCCCAATGGTGATTGGATACTAGAGATTCAAGATCAGGCATTCCAAGATGGAGGCACTTTAACCGAATGGGAATTAAGTTTCGAAACAGAAGGTACAGCTCAGTTGCCACTCATTTATAATAATATGACTTCTCTACCAATTTCTTCAGGAGCACCTAATGTTGTGAGTTCAGAAATTGTAATTAATGATCAAGATGGCATTCGGTTAACTGAGCTTGCCCTTACGCTAGACATTAGCCATAGCTACACCAATGATCTGGATATAAAACTAGAAGCTCCTGATGGTGAGACAATAACACTCGTTGCATTTGCTGGAGGAAGCGGAGATAATTTTCAACAAACAAAATTCTCAGACTCCGCAACTGCAGATATTCAAGATAGCAGTCCTCCATTTAGCGGAAGCTTCAAACCTCAGGAAAGTCTGGCTACATTTACCGGCAAGGCAATCAACGGAACTTGGCGACTTACCATAAGTGATACAGCTAATCAAGATGGCGGCAGTCTCAATTTTTGGAAGCTTTGTATGCTTGGTGATAACGCTAGTCCCGCCCCCGTAAGTCCTTTTGCAATAGATGTTCGATTTGTGGGAGGCTTATCACCAAGCCAACAAGCCATTTTTACTGAAGCAGCAAACCGATGGTCAGAAGCCATTGTAGGTGACCTGCCAACATTTACAGTAGACGGTGAACAAATAGATGATTTGCTTATTCTCGCAGAGGGTATTGATATAGATGGACCGAATAATATTTTAGGTCAGGCTGGACCAACACATGTAAGACCAGGAAGTATGATTCCTGTCAAAGGTATTATGAGTTTTGATTCTGCAGATCTAGACCAAATGGAACAAAGTGGCGAGTTGCTTGATGTCATCATTCATGAGATGGGTCATGTCCTAGGCATAGGAACGCTTTGGGCACCATTGCGATTAATCGCTTCTTCAGGTACAAATGATCCACTATTTATCGGACCAGCTGCCATGAGGGAGTACGGTAGATTACTCGGCACAACGGATCCAATTGCTGTACCTGTTGCTAACACTGGAGGCGGAGGCACACGAGAAGGGCATTGGCGTGAAATAACATTTGATTCAGAACTAATGACAGGCTTTGATGATCCCGGTAAAAATGCCATGAGTAGAATGACAATTGCATCTTTACAAGACCTTGGCTATCAAGTGAATTTAGATGCTGCTGATCCATACTCCTTGCCACTCAGGCAGCTCGGTATTGAATCTGTAGATAGTAAGACACTTCATCAATGTCATAGGATTCAAGTTCCAGAAATAATTGTACTTAGTCATGAAAATGAAGTGAGTTAGTCATTAAATACCTTCAGTAGGTCTTGAGTATAAAATAAAGTGACGAGGCACGCCTATTCTTTTGTGCTTAAAAAAGCTTTATTTAATTATTACATAATACATATGCACCTCTGTTTAGTAACCTTTGCATCAATGAAATCTTATACAAAGTGCCTTGACTTTGCTTAAACGCTCCTGGCTTATTTCTAGTTAAGAATAATGAGCTTTTGTATATTCGGAGAAACTCCGCAACATGAAAACGCTTTTTTCTACGTTACTCATTTGTTTCTGTACCGTTTGCTATTGCCAAGTCTACTACTACGAAGCCTTTGGACCATTCGATGAAAGCATTCCTAGCCCAGAAGAATTTCTAGGATACGGCATCGGAGAACACCACACTCGTCACGATTTAATGGTGGCGTATTTCGCAGAATTAGCAGACTTAAGCGATGAAGCGTCTTTGATCACGTATGGTCAAACGTTTGGAAAAAGAAAATTGGTCTTGTTACAAATAGCAACAAAGGAAAATCTCGATCGACAAGAAGATATCCGTCAGGCTCACTTAAATCAAATCCTTTCAAGCACTTCCGCATCAGAAGAATTACCCATTATTATTAACCTTGGGTATAATGTACACGGTAATGAACCATCAGGAGGAGAAGCTTCACTTTTAGCTGCTTATGTCATGGTCGCTTCTCAACATCCAGACATCGTCAGATACCGACAAGAAAGTATGATTTTTATTGATCCTGCGATTAATCCAGATGGTAGAGACAGACATTCTCATTGGGTGAATATGTTTAAGGGTTCACCACTAGTTGCAGATCCTAATGATGTGGAACACAATGAAGCTTGGCCAAGAGGCAGAACAAATCATTACTGGTTTGATCTCAACAGAGACTGGTTACTAGGCATCAATCCAGAAAGTAGAGGCAAGCTAACTTGGTATCATCAATGGTATCCTAATGTCGTCACTGACTTCCATGAGATGGGAACAAATTCTACTTATTTCTTCGAACCGATGAAGACAAATGGGTCCAAAGACCCAATCATGCCAGAAGAAAATTATATAACCTTGAATGATATGTTCGCTAAGGAATTCAGCAGTGACTTAGACGCTATTGGTTCGCTGTATTTTACCAAAGAAGTCTTTGATGGCACATACCCTGGATACGGTTCGTCATATCCAGACTTGCAAGGCGGGTTGGGACTATTATTCGAACAAGCCAGTTCGAGAGGACATTTGCAAAGCCGACCTACAGGTGAGATTACGTTTCCGTTTACAATCAGAAATCAATTTATATCCAGCATAAGTACAGTGAAAGCAGCTGTCAACAATAAAGCTTATTTACAAGACTATCAAAGACGCTTCTTTAGTGGAGCCATTTCGAATGCAAAGTCTTCATCCATTAAAGGCTATGTATTTGGTGACGCACATGATAAGAGTTTGACCAATGCCTTTCTAGACAAACTCTTGTTGCACAAGGTTGAAGTCTATCCCCTAGCAGAAGACGTATCTGTACAAGGACATCAATTTAAAAAAGGCTCGTCATACTATGTGCCTACTGCACAGCATCAATACAGAATGGTACAAACCTGTTTTGAAATGTACGATCAATTTCAAGACAGCGTATTCTATGATGCCTCTGCCTGGTCGCTTGCTAATTTTTATAATATGCCTTTTTCTGCAACCAACAAATTATTTAATACTCGTGACAAGCAGCTAGAAAATTCAGAACTGGCTGTTGCTTCGACAAGTCCTTTTGCTAAAAGCAATGTCGCTTATTTGAGCACGTGGAATGAATACAATATGTCTGGTTTTTTATATGAATTATTAGATAACGACATCAAGGTAAATGTTTCTCAAAAGCCGTTTACAATCAGTTCAGAAAATGGAGAGAAATCCTTTTCTTACGGTTCGTTGATTATACCAGTTGCGTCACAAGACATTTCAGGAGATGATTTGTATGATCTCTTGTCAACAACATCTGCCAAGCACGGCATTCAACTGCACACGGCTTCTTCAGGATACTCTGTTTCAGGCATAGACTTAGGAAGTCGATATGTAGACCCCGTCACAAAACCAAAAGCCTTGATGATCACTCATGGGTCTACAAGTGGTTACGAAGCTGGTGAAGTATGGCATTTACTTGATCAACGTGTAGGTATGCCAATTACTAAAATTCCAGAACATCGATTTAGTCGAGTCAAGTTATCTGATTACAATACATTGGTTTTGGTGTCTGGTAATTACAATGAATTGGACTCGAATCATATAGCGAAAATAAAATCTTGGCTCAGTGAAGGGAATACTTTAATCGCTCAACGTACAGCTGTTCAATGGGCTATTCGCAAGAACCTAGTAGACGCAGAACTGCATAAATCCGGTACTAAAGAGGAAGAAGAGACGAGTGCCAGAAGTAAAGCAATCCGAAAGTTATACATCAATGCAAACGAAGAATTGGGGAAAAGTCGGATAGGAGGTATGATCTTAGAAACAGAATTAGATTTGTCTCATCCACTTGCTTATGGTTATACCAGAAGTAAATTACCTGTCTATAGAAACAGCACTGTTTTCCTTAAGCCAAGTGAAAATGGTTATGCCAATGTATCTTTATATACTGATGATCCTCATATTGATGGGTTCATCACCAAGAAACATCTTGAAAAAAATGTCCTTCCTTCTGCGGCTATTGTTGTCAGTAAAGTTGGCAGCGGTCGAGCAGTGTTGTTTGCAGAAAATCCAAATTTTAGAGGTTCCTGGTATGGGACAAACAAACTGTTTTTGAATGCGCTTTTCTTTGGGGATAAAATCCGAGTCCCTGATTAACGTTGCGTATAACTTCAATGTATGCTAAAGAAAATAATAATCTGCTTGATAGATTTAATTTACAGTATAACGCACTAAGACTTCGTTATCCAATACGACATTTGTTGCTTTATACCTTCTCCATTAGACATAAAAAAACCCACCAGACTTTTTATCTGGCGGGTTCATATCTTCAACGGATACCTCTTATCTTATTCTGCTACTTCAGCAGCATCTTCAACTTCCATTACTTCAGCATCCACATTTTCTTCTAACAATGCTGCATCGCCCACTCCATACTTGGCTTTAACGATTGCTTCAATTTCATCAGCAACTTCTGGATTGTCCAATAAGAAGTTTTTAGCAGAATCTCTTCCTTGAGCTATCTTCGTATCGTTATAGCTATACCAAGACCCGCTCTTCTTGATCACTTCGAGTTCTACACCTAAATCGATGATTTCTCCAGCTTTAGAAATACCTTCTCCGTACATAATGTCGAAGTAAGCAATTCTAAATGGTGGTGCAAGTTTGTTTTTGACAACCTTTACTTTGACAGGGCTACCAATCATGTTTCCTTCTTTATCTTTAATAGCAGAACCTGATTTTCTAATGTCTAATCTGATTGATGCATAAAACTTTAATGCATTACCACCAGTTGTTGTTTCTGGGTTACCGAACATCACTCCGATTTTTTCTCTCAACTGATTGATGAATATACAGCAAGCGCCAGTTCGACCAATTGTTGCAGTCAGTTTACGCAACGCTTGTGACATTAATCTAGCATGTAATCCCATTTTAGAATCACCCATCTCTCCTTCAATTTCACTTCGTGGTGTTAGGGCTGCTACAGAATCTATCACTAGTATATCTATCGCACCTGAACGAATTAAGTTTTCAGCGATTTCTAAACCTTGCTCGCCATTGTCTGGCTGAGAGATCAATAAATTCTCTGTATCTACGCCTAAATGCTCTGCATAGAATCTATCAAAAGCATGCTCTGCATCAATGATTGCTGCTATTCCTCCAGCCTTTTGGCATTCTGCAATCGCGTGTATAGCAAGTGTTGTTTTACCTGAAGATTCAGGTCCATAGATTTCTACAATTCTTCCTTTTGGTAGTCCATTGATACCTAAGGCGATATCAAGACCAAGAGAACCTGTTGGGATAGTACCAATTTCGACAACTTGCTTATCGCCAAGTTTCATAATTGTTCCTTTCCCATATGTCTTTTCTAATTTATCAACGACGAGATTTAGCGCTTTGAGTTTTGACTCTTTTTCTTTTGACATGTTTTTTGTTTAATGATGAGTAATTCGCCTTTTTATCTTCTTGGCCGAACGCATTGTAAAAATACTATATATATGGCAAATAGCCTTATTTATAATGTAGTGTATCTGCACGATTCTGAAACCATTTGATATAAAAGCGCTGTAAAGTTTAAAATCTAACGTAAAGCAGTGTTGTTATCTGCCTGTTCTCCTTCAATAATAAGATTTTCTTCTGACTTTTTGACTTACTTAATCCTAAAAATTGGACTAATCATCTCTACGACTTCAAGAAATATCTACTACATCAATACCATAGGATCGTAAAGAAGAAGCCGTATGCTTTATATCGCTGGCGGGTCCTAAACCCATTACTAAATAGTAGATTATAATTGATTTCCATAAAATTCCTTTGACTATGCTCATCGGATCTGCAATCCCTAGTAATGCTATCAGAGCAAACAAACTAAATAAAGTAAGGATGAAAGCCAGGTAAGGAGACTTCAAACTATAAAAATATAAACCTATCAGTCCTAATACAACTACAGAATTTATGACAACTACACCTATATCGAAATCATAGGCATACATTTGAACGAATCCTCCAATTGCCTGAATTACAATTAATCCAATTATGGCATAACGTCCGTGTTTGACCTTTTTTAATTCCTCACTAAAGTCACGTTTTAGTCTTCTTATAGCCTTTTCATTCCCAACTACCGGTTTCTTAGGAAGTAATAAACCATCATCTAATATTTCGTGGTTTTCCATCTATACAATTCATGATTATTCCAATGCTAGAATGCAATTATAATCACGCATTAGCTCTGAAAAAATGTTATCCTTCCATTAGAAAAGTAATGTTATTCTGCTTGTCGTTCTTCAATAATAAGATTTTCTTCTGACTTTTCTTCTTTCTCTTTCTCCTTAAAAAAGCTGCGGTGAAACAATAGTATGCTTATCACTCCTGTGGAAATAGCAGCATCAGCCACATTAAATACTGGCTTAAAAAAACGAAATCGTTCTCCTCCCCAAAATGGTACCCAATCTGGTAGAACTGTATCTAATAATGGGAAATAAAACATATCTACGACTTGCCCAAATAAAAATGGTGCATAGCCACCTTCTTCTGGCATAAAGACAGCTGGACTACCATGGTAGCTTGACTCTGAGAATAAAACACCATATACAGCACTGTCGATGATATTTCCTAAAGCTCCCGCTATAATCAGCCCAAAACTGATTAACAAGCCCAGTGACTCGCCAGCTTCTATAAGTTTATTGATCATGTATGCAAGGACACCAACCATAAGTATGCGAAACAAACTTAGAAAGAGTTTGCCCGCTTTCCCTCCAAATGTAATCCCGAATGCCATCCCTTCATTCTCTACAAAATGAATTTTAGCCCATGACAAACCAAAAATATCAAAGCCTTGTCCGTACTGAAAATTTGTCTTTATATAAACCTTAAGCCATTGATCCAGGATCAAGACAACAATAATGATTAATATAATAATGGTCGACTTCTTCAAATTCGCATTGTGATGGGGCAAAAATAGGAATAGTTATAAAACGATACTCTTCTTATCATTATTTCAATAGAAAAAGTTATTCAAAGAATGCGATCGAAAAATCTGAATGACCTTTCTAATTGCTGATTTACTTACTTTGCTTAGCTTCTATGCTTAGTGTAGCGTGAGGCACAGCTTTTAACCGCTCTTTAGAAATCAACTTCCCTGTTTCACGACAGATACCAAAGGCATTATTTTTTATGCGCAACTTGGCATTTTGAAGATGCTGAATGTGTTTACGTTGGCGTGCAGCCATGGTGTATAATCGCTCATTTTGAACCGTTGATGTACCATCATCCAGCCCTTTCAACTTTGAATCAGGGTTTTCAGCTATTTCTGCTATTTGTTGCATATAAAATTTAAGCTGTTCTTCTGCTTGAGCTAATTTCCCATCCAAAAGCTTATCAAACTCCTTTAGTTCTCGTTCTGTGTACCTTGTTTTCTTCTTTGGCATGGCAGTTAAGTGTTTAAGGTGATTAAGCAAAATTAGCCTTGAAAAGTTCAATTTTGATCTGACTTTACAACCAAAATTTTACTTAGAAAAATCGAAAATTAAGAATCTTTTGGAAAATCCCTAATAATTTTATAAAATAATTAGTTGATTATCAACATATTAGAGAATCATAATGAATGCCTCGAAATTTGCTTTCAAACAACAGACAATTGATTCTCAATGAGTTACTGTACCTCCTGCACTATGAAAACCGACTCCGATAATTATTTTGATCGATTATTTGAGGTTTTTGGTTTGTAACCGCATTTAAGGCAAAATTTTCACTTAGAATCCATTTTTTATGTTCACCATCTATACAAGAGAGACCGTATCTTTGCTTTTTGGTCAAACTGCAATTGATTCAAAACATATGAAGCATTTATATAATCGTGTGGACAAACGTCTGCTCAAAGAAAAATTGTCTAAAGAAGAAAGTAAACGAACAACACTTTCTTTCTACAAATACGCCAATATCAAAAATGTTCCCTTTTTCAGAGGGCATTTGTATGCCTTATTAGCTGAGCACAATGTTCTAGGTCGCATTTATGTCGCCAATGAAGGCATCAATGGACAGGTTTCTGTTCCGACCAATTCTCTTAATGACTTTAAGGCTTCCTTGGATTCAATCGTATTTTTGAAGGACGTGCGTCTCAATATTGCTATAGAAGATGATGGCAAATCCTTCTACAAATTGAACATCAAGGTAAAGGATAAAATCGTCGCTGATGGTCTTGATGACTCTAGTTTTGACGTCACCGATAGAGGTAAACACATAAAAGCCGAAGAATTCAATGCACTCATAAGTGATGACAATACGCTTCTCATTGATATGCGAAACCATTATGAGTCTGAAGTGGGTCATTTTGAAAACGCCATTTGTCCAGATGTTGAGACGTTTAGAGAATCTCTACCGATAGTAGAAGACATACTCAAAGACAAAAAACACAATAACATCGTGATGTATTGCACCGGCGGCATCAGATGCGAAAAAGCGAGTGCTTATTTCAAACACAAGGGTTTCAAGCATGTGCATCAATTGGACGGTGGTATTATTGAATATGCTCGTGAGGTAAAAAAAGCCGGTATTGAAAATAAATTTAAGGGTAAGAATTTTGTCTTTGATGATCGTTTGGGTGAACGAATAAGTGAAGACGTAATCTCTGTCTGTCATCAATGTGGTGATACTTGTGACACTCATGTGAATTGTGCAAATGATGCTTGTCACATCTTGTTTATCCAATGCAATACTTGCGGAGAAAAATACGAGTCGTGTTGTTCTAATAAGTGTAGAGATTACAAACGCTTACCAGAAGAGGACCAAATGAAGTTGGTCGATATTGAGTTTAATGGGACTAAGTTTGGTAAAGGAAGATATAAGGCTCTGCACCAACATGATAGTTTGGACCTTGAGTAACTAGTCTTTATTTGCCAATTGTCCACATGCTGCATCAATGTCCTTGCCTCTGCTTCTTCGTATGGTCACCATCACATCATTCTTTTTTAGAATGTTGGCAAACTGATCAATGTCAATAGGGTCAGACTTTTCAAATTTATTGTCTCCTATCGAATTGTATTCTATGATGTTTACCTTGACGGGAAATCTAGTACACAGTTTGACTAATTGTCTCGCATCTTCTCGTTGGTCATTGTATCCTTTAAAGGCAATGTATTCATAACTAATTTTGCCTTTTACATTATCATGAAAATAGCTGATGGCATCCATCAATACGGACAGTGTATTGGTTTCATTAATCGGCATTATTTCATTGCGCTTTTCATCATTAGCAGCATGGAGTGATAATGCAAGATTGAATTTTACCTTATCGTCAGCTAATTTTCGAATCATTTTTGCAATACCTGCCGTACTTACAGTAATTCTAGAAGGGGACCAATTAAGGCCCTTTGGTGAAGTTATATGTTCAATACTTTTGAGCGTATTTTGATAATTTAGTAATGGTTCGCCCATGCCCATATATACGATGTTGGTAAGTGGTTTTCCGTATACTTCAAGACACTGTTTATTTACTTCGACAACTTGGTCATAGATTTCTCCTGCATCCAAATTACGCATGCGTTTCATTTTTCCTGTCGCGCAAAATGAACATGTGAGGCTACAACCAACTTGAGTAGATACACAGACTGTGAATCTGTTTTTAAAGGTAACAGGAATTAAAACAGATTCAATGGCATAACCATCTACCAATGTAAATCTTGATTTTATAGTCCCATCAGAACTTTGTTGCTGCTTATCAAGTCGGATTGGATTAAAACAAAATTTTTCTGTCAATGCTTCTCGCAATGCTTTTGACACATTTGTCATTTGCTCAAAGTCCGTAGCAGATTTTTGCCAGAGCCACTCATAAATTTGTTTACCTCGAAATGATTTTTCACCTATCGACTCACTCCAGTCAATAAGTTGTTGCTCTGAGAGCTTTCTTATATCTAATTTGACGTCGACCAATATAACCCTTAGTCACTGATGTAATACGTCACTTTTGTCAACCACTTATCGGGGTCTTTGACTGTCGTTGGATCTGTAATATATTCTTCTATAATGGGATACTCATTAAAGATGCCTTTGTCTCTCATAAATGCTTCAATCGCTTCATGTGCGTTTTCTGTATTGTGATAATCTCCATAATAATCTACTTGCAAAGCACGCTTTGAAGGCAAACTCACTGAAGAAGCATTTGGTATGATCAATGATTCTTTAACAGGAATTGCAGCTGCCATGTCTATGGTACCATTTTTATCATTAAAATTATAAAACAAGCCGCAAGGCATGCCATCCATTTCTACTTTCGCCTCTTGGACTTTTGTAAATAAAGAGCCCAAATTAGACGCATAGAATTGTTGAATCCTGTCCTCGTTTACTTCTTGTCGTGTATAGATATAGTGTTTTTCAGGGACTCGTATATCATTTATTTTATATCCATTATATGTTCCATCGGTTACACGTTTTTCAACCATCTCTTTAAGACTTGCTAGGCTTTCGTCGTAGTTTTCTTTGATTTGTCCTTTCATTCCCATCACCATCATCATCCCTCTCATTAGAAAAGGCAGATCGCTTCCTTCCATTGCCCATCGGACTTTAGATTTATTTCCATTGTCTTCAAAATGAAATTGGCCATATGACGGTTCGTCCCATCCATCAAAGTTTAATTGAGTTCTTATTTTATCATTAGCCACAGATTCAATAATTTCTTGTTTGCCATCGCCTTCTGTTTCACTTAACCATTCACTTTTAGCTCCTACACCCACAATTTTTCCAGGATATGTAATGATCATATTAGGATCACGCTTTTGCCAACTACCCCATTCTTCCCATGTAGTTATATCGTTTACTATGTTATAAGACATGTTTTTAGGAGCATCGATCTCAATAGCTCTCTCCAGGTTAAAGTTTTTAGGCCCCATTACACAGAGCAAACAATATATTCCTATCACCAGAAGGAGCGGTAAAACGAGATACTTAAGTATTTTCTTCATTGTGTAATATGTGTTTTTTCTCTGTAGTTTTTATACAACTTAGCGAGAGCAAAGATAGCAAGACCAAATAAAACAACACCTAGAGCTGCTTTCCAATAATTCAAACTATTTTTAAAAACGGCTAATAAGCTTATTGATAACAACAAAATTGTTGGCAATTCATTCCATAATCTGAATTGAAAAGAACTAAACCCTGTTGGACCTTCGATAAGTTTCTTAGCTATTACTCTGCAGTGGTCTGTATATGCTGATAATAATATCAATAAACCTAATTTAGCATGTAACCAAGAATTGACGGTCAACCATTCCCAACCATTCATTATAATCATACCAAGCCCACATAACCAAGTGATAACCATAGCTGGTCTGCAGATAATTTTGAAAACTCTTTGTTCAATCTGTTGATATTCTTTTTGGAGAATGGAAGCTTTGGGTTCTTGATGCCCGAAGGCTTCGGTGTGATATACGAAAATTCTTACGATAAAAAACAACCCCCCAAACCAAGCGACAAAGCCAAAAATGTGTATTGTTTTTAATAGTAAATACATAGCTCAAAGGTAAGAGCATTAATATTCGTTTGTGTCGTTTTATTGTAATAAACATTTATGACTAATAAAAGGGAAGGGTGAGTCTAGCGACCCACCCCGCCGGCTTTTGGCAATCATAAGTCTTTTATACTTATTCTACAAGTAGAATTTTTTGTCTGTTTCTAAGGTCTTTAAAATTTATTTCTAGAAAATACAAGCCATTTTCTGCTAACTGTTCCCTATATATTTTCCAGCTATGGTTGCCTGCAGTAAACGTTTTGTTTTCTTTAAATACCAGTTGACCCGAAATGTCATATACCTTTAAACTAACCATTCCCTCTTCTCCAATTCCAAATTGAATATTCGTTTCATCATCCCATGGATTAGGACTATTTTGATCTACTGAAAAGTTTAATCCTGATTCGGCTTTCCAATTTATATCAACGCCATATACATCAATTTCACTTCCTGTATAAAGTTCATTTTTGTATTCCGCTTTGGCGATTGCCAATTGTTCTTGCAAAATTCCTTTTGCTTTAGGTTGAACAATTAATTCAAATAAAACCTCACCTTGTTTGACATTAACGAAATCTGCAGAAGACCAACTTAGATTTGTATAACCATAGTAAGATCTATAATTCTCAGATTTGATTGGAACCTTACTAGGAATGATATCAATAATTTCGATATCCGAATGTTCCAATTGGAATTGCAATCCTAATAAATCATCAATGTCTTGACTTGCAAAAACAGGAATTGTGATCTTTTGACCAGCTACTAGTTTTCTGTCTTCTATTTGCAATAACTTGACATCGTTGGATCTTGTCTCTGTACTATAAACGTCATTATTAACATCACCCATTTTTATGCCAATGAAATTAGCTTGACTGCTTCCTTCGAAGTTTTGGATAAAATAATCTCTTTGGACGATACTCCAAGCAGGGTTCTCTGGGTCAAAAAAGGTATATGCCTCAGATACAAATCTCCAACTGTCCGTTTCCGGTAATTCTGAAATGACACCAAGTATTAATTTTCTTAGATCGACAATATCGCTAACTGTAATTTGATCATTTTCATTAACATCAGCAGCAAGTAGTTTATACGGACTGTCTAATTTCTTTTGACTAAAAATGTGTTGTTGAATTAACACTAAATCAAGAGTTGATAATCCGCTGTGATAATCATCTTCCTTTTGTGCTGTCAGCTGATAATTACCACCAACTGGCATATTTTCAAAAGCGTAATAACCATTGACATTTGTGACATCGGTGTTCAGGTCATCTCCTTGTAAGACCAGTTCTGCATCAATTATTGATTCTGCACTTTCTGTTCTGACAAAGCCTTCTAACAAACCACTTGAACCATCAGATGGACATTGACTTTGATTGTCTTCTACCGTCGCAGTGGTCGTACAGAAGGTACTAAAGCCATCAGCATTTGTCGCCCATAAACGAACAGTATTATCCCCTATATTCGAACAATCAAACACTCTGCTTACGTTATTTGTATTACTTGAGAGACTAAACTCCAGAGCTAAACCATCACAACCTAGCATATCTGTCCCTTCTCCTATTAAATCTGTAGCATTCAATGTGGTCCCTGAAGAATCTATCATGCCGTCATTGTTAAAATCAAATATATCTAAGCTTAATGTAACTGGTTGACAGACTAGATTTGGTATAATATTACAGCAAACACCATTATCGTCTGTGATTGTTATTGAAGTCATACAACTGGTTTGGACACCATCTGCTCTGGTTACAAAAAGATTTAAAGATTGTATACCAACAGAAGGACACTCAAATGTTCTAGCTGCATTTAAGACATTTGTGGAGAAACTAAACTGTATGTCGTTACCATCACAATCTTGAAGCATCATCCCGCTATAAATTTCAGAAGCTTCCAACCTCAGTGTTCCATCACTTCCAATATTTCTTGTAATATCTGGACTACACATTGCGACAGGATCTTCACAAAGAGCGCTACAAATGTCATTCGTATCAAAAACAGAAATAACGCTTTGACAAGATGTGAGCGTCCCACTACTACTTCGAGCAAACAAGGTGATCATCTGATCTCCTACTGTACTACAATTAAAATCAATCCGAGGAATGTTATCTGCAGAACTAAACGATAATGCCAACTGGCCTCCATCACATTCTTCCAAAGAATCACCAGAATATATCTGCGCGGTAGAAACTGATACCATACCATTATCATTTAGATTTAAAGACAGATTTTCTTGACACTGTGCAACTGGATCGTTACAGACGTCATCACAATTGCCAGCAGAATCTGATATAGTAATGACCGACAAACATGACGTAAATTCATCGTCTGCATTGATGACAAATAATGTTGTTGTACGCGCACCTAATGAATTACAATTAAAATTCATTCTTGTAAACTCACCCAACTCATCAAACGCGAATGTCACTGGTTGTCCGTCACAACCAACAGTACGATTGCCAGTATAAAGTAATCTTGCGGAGAATGATCCTTCTCCTTGTAGATTTACATCAAAACCTAATGTATCTAAACATTGAGCTATTGGATCAAAACAAAGGTTTTGACAAACACCTGATGGATCTGATATCTGTACATTCGAATTACAACTAGTGATTAATCCCCCTTGAGTAATCAAAAATAGGTCAACACTATTGGATCCAATATCATTACAATTA
Source organism: uncultured Saprospiraceae bacterium (assembly GCA_964450495.1). Taxonomy (GTDB): domain Bacteria; phylum Bacteroidota; class Bacteroidia; order Chitinophagales; family Saprospiraceae; genus CALFUK01. The sequence goes on from CAYVFU010000050.1 coordinate 18,993, forward strand.
AATGATTCAGAAAACTGATTACCCGCTCCATTAAACGCAAGCGTAAAGGGATTGTCATCACAATCGACCGTTAGACCTCCATTATATATGTCATCCACACTAATCGATGCTTGACCATCCTCACCAAGATTTATTTGTAAACCCGCTTCACATCTTGCAACCGGATCAAGACAATCATCTGGACAATTCATTCTTGGATCAGTAACATTTACTATACTTCTGCAAGATGTAAGCGTAGAATTTGCTTCTATAACAAACAGAGATTCAGGATTGAATCCAATATTATTACAGCTGTATGTTATTGCTTGTGTCTCCCCATCAGGCGAAAAAGAAAAAGTAAGCGGTTGCCCAGAACAATCTTCATCAACACTTCCAGCAAAAAGTTGGAAAGGTGATATGGTTGCGGTTCCCACTTGATTTAAGGTTACTAGCACTGTATCTACACATTCTGCTACTGGATCTATACATATTGCATCACAAAAATTATTTGTGTCATTTACTGTGATAGAACCTATACAATCCGTAGCAAATCCTGACTCTGTTGTGAGAAAAAGTTCAACTTCTCTTGTCGTCCCTACATCATCACAATCAAAGGTTATACTTGAGGAGTTTCTATCTGGACCAAAACGAAAATCAAAGGAACCAAACAAACACTCTTCAAATGGTGATTCATCAAATAATGTAAATGCGCTAACCGTCACTAATCCATTTAAAGCGATATCAACTGATATATCATTACATGTTGCAACTAATGTGTCACATGGGTCTGGTGGATTCGGCGGATCTGGTGGATTTGGTGGATCTGGTGGATCTGGTGGATCTGGTGGATCTGGTGGATTCGGCATATCCGGACACAAATCATTATTGTCTTGAATATCAATTGTCGTTGTACAAAAACTCTGATTATTCTGAGAATCTGTTACATATAAGTTTATAGTCTGAAGTCCAAGTTGCGTACAATCAAATTTTCTAATCACATCAGAAGTGTCTGCAGAAAAACTGAAAAGTAATTTCTCCCCTAAACAATCTAATGAATCCTTTTTATTTCCATGAATGGCATGTGGTGTTACACAGGCAAGTGGAGATTCATTAATCCCATCATTATCCAAATCCATAAGGATAAGTGTTGTGGCAACACTTTGGATACAAAAAGCAGGTGGCGACTTTATATTAATTATCGTTATTGTCTGCTCGCATGTTTCGGATACATTCCCACAACCATCTTCCACTTGCCAGTAAACTGTATGTTCTCCTATTGGAAAAATAATTTCATCCCCAATCCCAATTCCATTGCCATCATATTTGCCATCATTGTATAAATCGATGATGTATCTAAAATTAAGGTCATCCGCGCCACTACAATCATCTGTAGCACTAGCTGTCAATGTCACAATGACAGGTCCACAATCAGGATCAGAACTTTCGATATTAATGTCCTCACAAACCACAACTGGTTTTGTATTGTTTGTAACTTTTATGACTTGAGTATACGTAAATTGAATAGGACCATTTGATCCATTGGTTTCTGTTGAACACCAATCAATAACTGTCCATTCTCGTAAGATTTTGAAACAAGCATTACTGCTTTCGTCTCCAGATACTTTTAAAACTTTTTCATCAGTAACAGATGCTGCTATCAATCCACATCCATTTTGATTAATTATTATTGGTTCCTGAAAACCCTCTGGTAATCTATCAGGAGAAAATCCATCAACATCACACATGCCTAATTCTGAAAGAGTATCAATGTCCATTGGCCATATTATATCATCATATGGGTCTAATGGATTATAGGTATTAATGTAAAATGGATCATTATTGACAACAGTTATTACTTGCCTTACTTCTTTGTATGAGGTTCCAGATTTTATGACAAACCGTCTAATTATTTCTCCTACTCCACATTGGTTTCGATTGTCTTCTATTGGTGCTTCAGATATCTTAGGGTTACATGCACCAATAACAAAACCATCATAAGGAGAACCGTCATATTTTGCCAAAGAATCAGCAAGTATGATTGGTTCAATTAAGCCCTTATCTGGTGCTATAGTACCAAAGACATCATAACTAGTGAATGGATAGTCACAACTTATTGTAATATTTGGTAAACCGTGAACACTAAGTGTGCCTCCACTTTGTAAGTCAACTAAAACAGTACAATCATTATATTGTCCTTGTTTGTCAGTGACTCTTAACATGACTATCAAATCGCTTGCTATATCACTATTGATATCATCACAACAAAAAATAAGTGATTCTTGAAATAACGTATCTTGCCCAAGGCCGCATACATCTGTGTTTACTTTTTTTACTAGAATTTTATCAATTTTACAATCATCGTGACTGCCTTCATCAAATGATTCTGCAGGCACAAGAGCCTTGCCATCTGAAGTCAATGCTACACCAAGAGCACCTTCACAAACTGCAAGTGGTGGGGTTTTATCTTCCACGGTAACCATCACTGTATCTCTTACTGTATTACCACATGCATCTGTGCCTGTATACACAATCTGGTTTTCACCCGTATCTAATTCAACCAACTGTGGATATGTATAATCACTTATAAACCCGTGAGGATAAGAAACAGATGAAGTGACTGTTGTACAATTATCATAGTATGTGGCTACAGGTAACTGGACTAAACCACTACAGTTTTTGGATTGCGTACTTGTTGTAAAATCTGCAATTGGTTCTAAGACAGAAGGAGATGTATAATCAAAAAATTCGATCACCTGCAGTTGCTCAAAAAGTGTATCTGATCCGTTACATGTCCAATCAATTACTATCCACCCTCTAATAATGACTTGCTTACACTCTGCACTATTAATGGTATTTTCTGTCATTCTCACAATGACATTACATGCAAGTTTATCCAACTCATCAATATGTATTCCTTTATATTTTGGTACGCCTGTAAATGAAGTATCTGCAGGAGTCCCACACTTTAATGCATTTCCGAGTGGTATCGTATAATTAGGTGCCTCTTCCCAAGAATCAGGGTCTTCTTCAATGCTAGGAAGACGTTCTACAAATATTGTTTGAGTACATGGTTCTGATGAGTTTCCTTGATCATCAGTAGCTATATATGTTCTAGTGATTTTTTCAATATAATCTGGATCACATTGGAGAGATTCAATAACTTCATCAATAATTTTTAGCTCATCATTACCACAACTATTTATAATTGTAGGTCCAGGATCTTGAATAGTCTCTATACAATCCAATATTAGTGGATCTGTCGAACAAGTCAATTCTGGTGGAAACTTATCTTCAATAAGAAGATTCCCCCAACAAGAATTAGGACACTCAGGATTTGAAAAATTAATTGTAAAAGTTACTTGCTCTCCAATGTGCTCAGATGTTAATAAATTACCTGGGATGGCCTCATCATGAATGTTAATAATAATGTCATACTGTGATTCATTTTCTTGCGTAATATTCGGACTACCCAATGAAGGGTTAATAATTGCTTGACAGTTCTCACCAAGGGAAACATTTATAGAACCAAAACAATTTAGGCTCGAGCAGTCACATGAGGTCACTCTGACCTGTGCACCTGCTACATCCAAATCAGCACAAATTGTATTTTGATTAATAAGGTTTACGACATCTCCTCCAGTTGTAAACCCTGGTACTATAACCGTGAGGTCTAATGTATTTGGATCATAAACTAAGGAATGAATAGTATATAATCCAAAACCAGAAACAGTAAAACTTGGTGTTGGACTTGTTGATTGGATAATAAGATCTTCGCCTTGTGTTAGCACAAAAACTTGGGTAAAGCCTTCTGGAATTATTGCATCTCCTGAAGCTACTGCGAATATTGGTACAGTAGCTGCAGCATCTTCCATACAAGTTGAAGCTTGTCCATTCATTAAGGTGCCAGCATCTGCTGCACAGTTTTGTTCATCTATAAAAGTATTGTCTATATTATCTTCTCCTAAGATGGCAATTCCAGTTATTGTATTATAATTAATTGAACCGAAACCTGCTGGATCTGATTCAACCAATGTGAATTCTCCAGGTGGAATCGTAAAACTAAATGTCCCATCCGCTGGTGTAATTGATACTTGCTCTGCACCATTAATATCCGTAATGGTAATTGTTGCTCCTTCTACTGGTAAATCTCCAACTCCATCACCAGTTATATCTTGTAAAACAACACCACTTACTATGACAAGACATTGATCAACAGTAACAGGTGTTCCTGTCTGATCCAAATTTGCACAAATACTGTTTTCATTGATTAAATTAAAGACATCCGCTGCTGTAGTCAGACCGAGTGCTATTGAACTTAGATTTAAAGTTGACGGATCATACACAAGACTATGTATAGTGTATTGACCGGGATTCGTAACATTAAACCATGGTTCATTTTGAGTTTGGACAATAGTAAAGTTAGACCCAACTGTTAATACAAATGCTCTTGTAAATCCAGTAGGAACTGTTGCGTTTGGATTTGCTGTTGCTGATATTGTTACCGTTCCATTAACATCTATGCATGAGTCTGGAGTGGCGTCACTTAATGTGCCTGCGTTAACACCACAATTGACACAATTTGATACTATAACAGAAGCACCAACGACATCTAGGTCTGCACATATTGCACCTGTTACAATAATCGTTTCGACATCTACACCTGTTGTTGCTCCAGGGACAACAATGCTTAAATCCAATGTTGTTGGGTTATAAATAAGCGTATGGATAGTGTATGTACCTGAGTCATTAACAACGAAACTAGGACTCGTATTTGTTTGTTGAATGATAAGATCAGGACCTTCAGTCAACACATATAATGTGGAATAACCAGCAGGTATCAAATCGTTTCCATCTGGTACAGCACTTACATACACTTGATCTCCATCTAAGCATCCAGAGACGTCTCCTTGTGAGAGTGTTCCAGCATCAATAATGCATGATTGTGTAATGACCGTACCTACAAAAATAATGGACATAGCAAAAGCTAATAACCACTTTGATGTGTACCTATAGAGGTGTTGATAATAAATAGACTTGTTAGACCTTGCAATATCACATTGCAGACGGACTAGTCTTTGAATAGTTCCCATAATTAAGAATTATGATTGCACAAAAAGTCTTTGCCAAAAGACATTAAGGAACTATTGCATTCCGATTGGTTGGTTAAAATCGATTATGGGAATGTTGAAGATTTATTGGGATAAACCTTCCGGTTGGTGCAAATATATAATAATTATTTACATATTAAAAAAATATTTAATATGTAAAATACCATATGTGCTGTGGCAGACATTGTCTCTCGAAAAGTACTGTCCCCAATACAATACCATATCTAAAGAAAATGAGACTGTCAAAATATCATATTGTATTCTTAAGAACTTCAGCTCACTTAGTGACATTCTCTAGTAATTCTTTGATGGCTAACTCTACTTCAGAATAATCTTGCGATTCCACAAAACCTATCGAAAAAGATTGCTTAGTTGTCAGGTGCTTAGTTGTCTCTTGTCCATTTTCACGACCAAAGCCCAACACGGTCATATCCTCTCTGTAGACATAGTTGTCAGGTTTTTGATCATCTTCATGATGAAATATGTACAACATTCTTGTTGTGTTCTGATCGCCAAATGCCATCCATTCTGGAGCAGGTAGATCGTCCATAAACGGTTCTTGGATAGAATGTTTCTTTCGGATCGGGCATATCGGGAGTCGTGACGAAGGAGCGATTCCCTGATCATGCCATGTTATGTGTAGGCTTTCCAACTTTATAATATTAAGTATTCAAGAATTTGCTCCTTAGTTAATTTTCCGCTAATTGGTGATTTCAGTATTTCTTCATTTGAATCTATCAATATTATGAATGGTTGAGAATTGTTATTGAACTTTGAAATTTCTATATGTGCCCATTCATTTCCTTTTGTTCTGATAGTAAGTTCTTTGCCATTTCGGAGTACTTTTCTTTCTTTTGGAAGTTTTGTCCTATCATCTACATGCAAGATTACAGGTACGAATGATTTGTTCAATCGTTTAATTATTTCACTATCATTTTTAATTAAATCATTTGCCATTTTGGGGTTTTCACAATTTAGTCCTGTAAAAAATAGAAATATCGGTTTGTTTGATTCTTTGGAGATTTGAAGACCTTCATAATAGTCATTTATAACATTTAAATCTATAGGATTTGGCGATTGTTTTGTCATATTTGACAAGATCCCTATTAGTATGAGTATTGTGCTTAATATTTTCATCTTTCGAGTTTGTTACAATTTAGATATTCATTGAACTAATTTCTATTAACGAAAAGTTATATTTTGAATTCTTGCTTACACATAACTATCTATAGACGCAATCCAATAATCAGTTGTATCCATTTCTCCACCTGGCACCCCTTCATATTGCACCCAATATTTATATCCTTTGCTTATTCTGGTCATTGTAAAATCACAGCGGTCAGGATAAAAATTCCATTCTCCTTCCCACTTATTATTTTCTGTAGTAAAAACGATACGTATCAGTTCATCTGAATCAATACTTACAACAGAGCTAGATGGATCTGTTCTTGCATTCATTGCATGAAAATAACTTCCATCTTGCTTGTGAATTGCATTTGGAAAACCTCTATACTCACCTTTATGTGCTGATCCTTCTTTAGCGTGAAAACCTAACCAATCAACGCCATCCTTATCTAACATACTAGATAAACCACCACCTTCCTTTTCTAGAAAATAAGTGGCAATGGGAGTTGTGATTATATAAGCCGGACCTCCACCAGCAGATTCATCTGTCCCATGAGAGAGTTGGACACTACTTGTTTTTGTAGTGGTAGTTTTCTTTTGATTATCCTGTTTATGACGTTTATTGCTGCATCCAAAGATCAAGATGGTGATGAAAAGGAGTCCTACATACTTAATATCCATACCTCATTGCTTTACTATTTAATAAAAAAATCCTCCGTTACAAATACCTCTTTCAACCATCTTGTAATAGTTCTAATCAATACAAACCCTAATCTAATCAATGATTTACTGTTTTAGATGAATAACATTGGCCGAATAATCATATATTTGATCGTACTTACAGTCAAATTATTAGACTAATCTAAAAATTAATTTTAAACACACTTGAAAATATGGCTATAGTTGAAATGAAGGTTCCAACAATTGGAGAGTCCGTTACTGAGGTAACTTTATCGCAATGGCTTGTAGAAAGCGGTTCATATATTAAGATTGATCAACCAATTTGCGAATTCGAATCAGACAAAGCTACCCTTGAATTTCCTGCTGAAGCTGCTGGTTTGATTACTCACGTTGCTGCAGAAGGTGATGATATCGAAATAGGTGGTTTGGTAGCGACTATAGATACCAGTGCTGCTGCCCCTGCAGAAACGGCAACACCTGCAGAAAATGTGCCAGCGAAAAAAACAACTGTGGCAGCACCTGAAACCACTTCAACTCATGCAACTGGACATCCTTCTCCTGCTGCAGCGAAAGTAATGCGAGAGAACGACCTTACTAGTGCACAAGTGCCCGGCACAGGTAAAGATGGGCGAATAACTAAACAAGATGCTGTTACTGCTAGTCAATCAAAACCTTCCTCTACTCCAAAGAAAGCAGCTGAGCCTATGAATGTCTCAGCCCCAATTGAGGCTTTCAGTAGAAATAGTCGTCGAGAAAAAATGTCAAGAATGAGGAGAACGATTGCCTCACGATTGGTAGAAGCAAAAAACAATACTGCGATGTTGACAACCTTTAATGAGGTTGATTTGACAAACATCATGGCGCTTAGAAAAAAATACCAAGAGCGCTTTGTAGAAAAGTACGGGATTAAGCTAGGCTTTATGTCTTTATTTGCAAAAGCTTGTGCGAAGGTCCTTATGGAAATGCCTCAGGTAAATGCGCAGATAGATGAAAAGGAAGTTATTTATCATGACTATGTAGATATCTCTATTGCCATATCCACAGATAATGGTTTGGTTGTTCCTCCCGTACATAATGTAGAGTCACTTCATTTTTCAGACATTGAAAAACAGATTAAGCATCTTGCAACAAAAGCGAGAGAAGGCACATTGACTTTGGAAGAAATGAAAGGCGGTACGTTTACGATTACTAACGGCGGCATTTTTGGTTCGATGATGAGCACTCCAATACTGAATAGACCACAGTCAGCTATCTTAGGCATGCACACCATAAAGAAGAGACCTATTGCTGTCGATGGCGAAGTAAAAATACGACCGATGATGTATCTAGCATTATCTTATGATCACAGAATCATAGATGGCAGTTCTTCTGTGACTTTTCTTGTTAAAGTGATAAAACTTCTTGAAGATCCTACTACTTTATTGTTGGATCTATAACATACATTCATGACATTACAGGAATTTCTAGAGCAGTGTTCGGCTAATCCATCATTCATCATTATGTATTTTTTTACACTACCTATTGCTGCATTACTAGCATGGTGGTTAGGTAAAGATGAAGCGAAAGAGAGCCCTTGGAAATTTATGTATTCTGCATTAATGTTTATGGCTTGTATTCCTGGCATATTTGCAATTACCCTAAATGTCTATCTTTTTCTATTTGAAAAAAGATCCATTTTTGAAGCTGACATCTATTCTCAAATCTTACCGATTCTTTCCATGATAGCAACATTGTTCATCATAAGAAAAAACACCTGCTTTGAAGATATTCCAGGATTCCAAAAACTTGGTGGCCTTCTGATGGTCTTAGGAGCAATACTATCTATCATGTGGTTTTTAGAGAAAACTAGAATTGTAATCTTTAGCTACATGCCATTCTATTATGTGCTGATTATATTAGCTGTTCTGTTGATAGCAATCAGATTTGGCACAAAAAAACTATTCAGTTAAATGGAATTAGATCAAATACTCTATTATATTTTTCTTGTCATATTCGCGGGGTTTTTCATTTATGCAGGCATCTCACATTTCACAAAAGCATGGTTCTTTGAAAAAATAGTGCCCCCATATTTAAAGAAGTGGAAAAAACCAATAAACATTATATCAGGAATTGCTGAAATTGTAGGGGGTATTGGATTGCTAATTCCACAAACAAGAGTGATGGCTGCTTGGGGAATATTCGCTTTGCTAATTGCTGTATTTCCAGCTAACCTATATATGTATACATCAAAAGGCGCAGGTATGAAGATTAATCAAAATTTCTTGTTGATTCGACTTCCACTACAATTGGTGTTGCTTGCTTGGGCTTTTTATTATACACGGTAATTCCAATAATATTTCTCAGAATATAATACCACCAAGCTAATAATTTTAGTGCCATTTCTTATTTTGACTCCAATTGCCTATCACTAAATATAGTGATATTTTATATTATCCTATTTATTTATTGTTTTTAAGGTAACAACTCTAAGTATCACACACACAATAATTTAAAAGGGTTAAGCAAGTACCAATTAAGTATCTCATTTATATAAATACTCTTGGCTCTGTAAAGCAATGTTGCATTAAATAAAAATTATTTAATTTCCATATTAGTGTACTCTTTTAATAAAAAAATAATTATGAGCAAAACAATTTTAATTACTGGCGCATCATCAGGTTTCGGTTTAATGACTGCCAATATTCTTCACAATCAAGGACATATCGTTTACGGTACTAGCCGAAATCCAAATAAACACCAAACTGGTTTTAATCTGATTGAAATGGATGTCAAGAATGCAAAGTCCATACAAAAAGCTGTTTCCGAAATTATTCAAAATCAAGGCAATATTGATGTTCTTATTAATAATGCAGGCATTGTCATGTTTGGAGCTATTGAAGAAGCGTCTGAAGACAATATTCAGGATCTATTTGAAACAAATGTTTTCGGTGTTATGCGTACAACTTCTGCAGTATTGCCACATATGCGCAAAGCAAGATCTGGCAGGATTATAAATATCACCTCTTTAGCAGGTATTGCACCAACACCAACTATAGGTATTTATTGCGCAACAAAACACGCAGTTGAGGGCTATTCTAAATCACTAAAATTTGAGTTAGAGCAATTTGGGATTGATGTGGTATTGGTCAAACCAGGAGAGTACATGACGAATGTATTTAACAACAGTGTACAACCAGAATTACACATTGGAGATTATGATGCATTTAGACAATTATTAGAAACTCAATTAGCTGAAAAAACACCTGACAAAGTATTGCCTCCAGATGAAGTGTGTGCACTTATTGCGCAGTTAGTAGATCAGGAAAATCCTGTATTTGATAATTTAATTGGACCCCACTCAGATGTTCTTCCAAGTTTACTGACACAGCCAGAACAATTACATGAAGTATGCAGACAAGTTTATCAGCTGAATGAGTTGAAGAAATAATTGTAAATGAGAAAATTCATCTGTTTAAGTGATTAATCAGTTTACAGTACAATTAAAGCCGGAAAATCACGAATAATAGGGATGTCAACGAGCATTTTTTAAATAAAAAAACCAATAAATTAATCTTGTCAATAAAGATCGATAACAAGACAACCGCTAGAGCAGTTTCTACGAAAAGAAATAACTACAAAAAAGCATCTAGCAAATCTTAACCCCTGTTATCAAACAGGACAAACATTTAATTATGAAACATGTATTTCAATGTATTGCATGGTGTCTGATGCTATGTATAACTCAACAATTAATGGCTCAAACAAATGGTATTCCATTTAGAGCCAACTATACAATCACTCTAGATAAAACACAAGTCCTTGAAAAGGATAAAATAGGAAATGTGACAAAAGCAATCAACATTGCACCAGGAATAGGTACACACTCTATTTTAGGTGAGGTCACCACAATGTCTCTAGTCCATTACGATACTTCTACAGGAGATAATGTCATTGAATTTTCAGAAACAGATGCAGACGGCAATTCCATCTTTCTAAAAACGAAAGGAGTGCCAACTGATACTGGTTGGAAATGCTACGGTGCCATTTTAGGTGGTACTGGTAAATATAAAACAGCTACAGGTTATTATAATGTTACTGGTACAACTACAGGCAACACATCTACATGCACTGCTGAAGGCATGTTGTATTATATTTCTGTAGAAGACGATACAGAAGCAATTAAAAATGTCATTGCTGCAGAAACTCAATCTTATATTGATAAAGATTTTGATGCGATGGATAATACCTACGTCATCGCTCCATTTACAACCAATATTAACAATGTACCTGAAGGCACAGTAAACATATTGCGTCGTTACCAAAAAAATATTCCGCAAACAATCACTAAAGAAGAAATCGGCAACATGGTTGTGATTAGCGATGTGGTTCGAAGTGACTGGAATATTCAATTGCGGGATGATGTTGCCTGGGCAGTCTTCAACCAAAAAGTAACTGCACAGGGCGCGCGTACACCATCTATCGAAACCCGTATTCTAGAAAAAGTAAATGGTGAGTGGAAAATATCCTATACTTCAACCGTCGTAGATTATAAAGAAGCGGTAGCTCTCAGAACATCAACTAAATAATATAATGCTCCTTAAAATTTAATATTATGAATATATACATAGAACTTTGGAAATCAAAAGACGCTTGGCTATCCCTTCCTCTTGATGAAAGACAATCCTATATGGCACAAATGCAACCTTCAATTCGAGTTTTTTTAGAGAAGGGTGCCAAAATCCACAGTTGGGGAACGAACAATAAAGCAAATGACCTAAAAGCTGACTATACTTGGTTTGCCATTTGGGAATTCCCAAACGACGAGCTAATTACAGAATTTGAAGCTTTATTGCAGGGTGCCAAGTGGTATGATTATTTTGAGCAAATAAACATCAGTGGAGATAATGTAGGTCCAGAATCGACAATCGGAAGTATGCTGAATATCTAGTTCTTGAAAAGACATTTGTGTACTTTGGATCTACGGGCAGATAAGCTTAATGTATTTGATTTTTAAATGTCTTATTTAGTCTATGCTAAGAGTATTTTTCAAATTTAATCTATATTTTGATTCTATATTTCACTTGCCTAGCTAAACGAGATAGGACATTTACTACTAGACATAATAGTTTATACAATTTGTGTTAGTCCCAGAGGCTTTCTATTTTGCATAATGATTTCAGAGACAAATACCTTTAAAGGAGCTGGCAATAAGGACATCCATTATTATAAATGGTCAGCTGATAATCCTAAAGCCATATTGCAAGTCATCCATGGCATGGGTGAACATGCAGGTAGGTATAATCGGTTAGCTGAAGACCTGACAAAAGAAGGGTTTGTTTTGTATGCAAATGATCATAGAGGACATGGGCACACTGCAGAAACGGTTGATAAAATTGGTTACTTTGAAGACAGGCATTTTTGGAATGATACTCAATCTGATCTAAAGCAACTGACTTCGATTGCTAAAGCTGAACATCCAGATCTACCCATTATTGCATTAGGTCACAGTATGGGCTCGTTTTTATTAAGAGACTATTTGACCACAATGGATCAACCCTTTGTTGCCGCTATTATATCTGGCACTGGCGGTGACCCAGGGGCACTGGGTAAAGTGGGAAAATTCATTGCCAAGTTACTCGGCGCTGTTTATGGCAGAGCAACAAGAAGTGAATTTTTACGTAGCATTTCTTTTGGAAAATTCAACAAAGAATTTGCACCTATGCGAACAAAAGCAGATTGGATAACTAGAGATGTTGATGTAGTCGATGAATATGTCGCGGATGAAATGTGCAGCAAAACGTTTACAAACGGATTTTGGGATAATATGTTGGAAGGTGTCTTGAAAATAAACAAAAAAACTGCATTTGAACAAACACCCAAAGATTTACCAATTTATATGTTTGCAGGAGAACGAGATCCGGTTGGTGATTTTGGTAAAGGTGTTACTGAAGTATTTAATAACTACAAGAACGCTGGCGTGAAACATATAGAATGCACCCTTTATCCAGAGGCAAGACATGAAATGCTCAACGAAACCAATCGAGATGAAGTAATTGCTTCTATGTTGAGTTGGATGAATGAGGTCTTGGCGGTCAAGCACTAACCATCTCCTTTACAGAAGCAAAATATACCTGCCTTTCTTCAGGCTTAATGGTTTATTTTGCTGGAGACAGCCATTACTAACTGTTCAAAGCTTGTTCCACATCTGCAATGATATCTTCTATGTGTTCTAAGCCCGTTGAAATTCGAATCAAGCCATCAGTAATGCCTATTAATTCACGATCTTCTTTTGGCACTTTCAAGTGAGTCGTCGATGATGGATGAGATGCTATACTTCTTGTGTCTCCTAAGTTAGCAGTTAAGGACAATAAATTTAATGCATCAAGAAATTTCTTGCCTGCTTCTAATCCTCCCTTTAATTCAAATGTTACAATACCACCGCCTTGCTTCATTTGTGTTTTAGCCAATTCGAACTGTTGATGAGAATCCAAAAATGGATAGTTCACCTGTGAGACTGAAGAAGAACCTTGGAGCCATATGGCAAGAGCTTTTGCATTGTCGCAATGCCTATCCATTCTAACAGCAAGTGTTTCTAAGCTTTTGGATAAAATCCATGCATTGAATGGAGAAAGAGAGCCACCTGTCCTTCTTATGAATTGGTAAACTTTTGTCACTAAATCTTCTCGACCTGCTACTGCGCCTCCAAGTACTCTTCCTTGCCCATCAATAAACTTTGTGGCAGAATGAGTCACAAGGTCCGCACCAAATTCGGCAGGCTTTTGAAGGTATGGTGTACAAAAACAGTTGTCAACATTTAATAAAATATCATGTGCCTTACAGAAGTCAGAGATAGCTTTAATATCGTAAATAACCAACCCAGGATTAGATGGTGTTTCCAGATAGAAAAGTTTTGTATTTGGTTGTATAGCTTTTTTACAATCTTCTAAGTTTGAAGCATCAACAAAGGTCACCGTTATACCATACTGAGGCAATGAGTGTTGCAAAAATTGAAAAGAAGATCCAAAAACTGCTCTCGAAGCAATCACATGATCGCCGGCTTGAAGAAGACTAAGAAAACTTGCAACTATCGCAGCCATACCACTTGCTGTAGCTACAGCTTTGTCAACACCTTCCAACTGTGCCATTTTTTGCTCAAATTCACTGACAGAAGGATTGGTAAATCTACTGTAAATGTTGCCCTCTTCTTCCCCTGCAAAAGTCGCTTGCATTTGAGCGACATTATCAAAGACAAAAGAGCTTGTCGGGTAAATGGCCGTACTGTGTTCTCTATGCTGAGAACGTTCTGTTTGCAATCTTATAGCTTTAGTCTCGAATTTCATATGCTTAATTTAAATGGCATACAAATCAAGAAAAGAAGAATGAAATAGCTGTGTTGTAGATTATCTATACTGCATTGCAGTTAGGAATTAGCACCTTGTCTAGCGACAGGTTGCTAAGGTTTCATAGGGCCTTTCCCTCCACCTTTCTTGATAAGCATGACAAAGAACTGGCACAAAGGTATAAGACTTTATGATTTGTAAAAAGAAAACGTGACAATGTTTTAAACTTATGTTTGATGTACTATAAAATAAGATCTTTGAACTTTTCATTTCTATTTTACATTTACATAACATTCATTATTTTTATGTTATAAAAGTGGTTTGTAAGAATTTTAACTAAACACTTTTTACAAGTATTATAATCGTTTACTCAAAAGCGAATGGAATTGATAACCGGAAATAAATTATTGACGACACCATTTTTGCAGTAAACCGGTAAACTGTATTAAAGACCTAAAACAGAAAGATTATGAAAGTATCCTACATGACGAAGGAAGTCTACGATAAGTTGATGGCAGAACTCGATGAGATGAAAACGAAAGGGAGAGAAGAGATTGCTCAAGCGATTGCAACTGCTAGAGACAAGGGTGACTTATCTGAAAACGCAGAATATGATGCAGCTAAAGATGCACAAGGGATGCACGAATTGAAGATTAATGAGTTAGAGAAGCAGTTGGCAAATGTGAAGTTTCTCAAAGAAGAAGATGTGGACTTAAGTCAAGTTGGTATTCTCACTAAAGTGAAGCTCCTGAATAAAAAGCTAAACAAAGAATTTACATTCAAAATTGTTTCTGAATCAGAAGCTGATATAAAAGAGAAAAAAATCTCCGTTTCTTCACCTATCGGAGAAGGCTTATTGGGTAAAAAAGTTGGAGAAATTGCCAAGATTGAGACTCCTGGAGGCATTATGGAGTTAGAGATTCTAGAAATTTCTATCTAACATGGCGAGTATCTTTACTAAAATTATCAATGGTGATATACCGTGCTACAAGATTGCAGAGAACGACAGTTGTTTTGCATTCTTAGACATCAACCCATTGCAGAAAGGACATACACTTGTTGTGCCGAAAGTGGAGGTAGATCGATATTTTGATCTGGAGGCTTCAATACTTTCTGAGCTTACTCTCTTTTCACAACAAGTAGCCAGAGCTATCAAAAAAGCATATCCCTGTGATCGAGTGGGAGTTGCTGTGATTGGGCTGGAAGTACCACATGCTCACCTACACTTAATTCCAATTAACCGAATGGCTGATATGGATTTTCGGTCGCCGAAATTGCAGTTGTCTAAGGAGGAGTTTTTGGAGGTTGTTAATAATGTTCGATCTTTCTTATAGGT
>CAYVFU010000051.1:0-33809 GCA_964450495.1 uncultured Saprospiraceae bacterium
AGAACACGTTAATACAGGAGGCTCGACAATGGTTACATCACACATTGTTGTACATTCATTGTCATCAGTAACTAAGAGTGTATAAGTGCCTGCAGGTATTGTAGAAATGTCTTCAGTGGATGCGCCATTGCTCCAAGCGAAACTATAAGGAGCTGTACCACCAACGATGGTAGCATCAGCAGACCCAGTTGCATCTCCATTACATAGTATATCCACACCAATCACTGAGCACGTCAACACAGGAGGTTCATCGATTGTAGTCTGTCCAATGACTTCGCAGCCATTAGCATCAAGTACAGTCACCATATATGTTCCTGGTGCTAATCCAGTAGCAGCCATAGTTGATTGCCCGTCACTCCAAGCGTAATCGAAAGGAGCAGCTCCAGTGGCATTAGCAGTTGCAATTCCATTAGCATCTCCATTACACAGAACATCAGTTGGTACGACTGTTACTTCTGGATTTTCATTAACAACCACTGTCGTTGTACATTCTTGCGTAATACCATCCATACTCGTAACAATCAAGGTGTATATGCCAGCGTCTGCAAGAGATGTCGGACCTAAACTTGGGTTTTGATCTGTGCTCATAAATCCATTAGGTCCAGTCCATGAATAAGTTGCACCACAGTAGTCTTCACCAAACAATTGAACAGGCTCTCCTTCACATGCAGGTCCATCATTGGATGCAATGCATATTGGAACACATTGTATTTCGGCAGTAAAACCACCTATTCCAAATGATTGACCACCAGGAGGCGAGCAAAATTCATAATTCAACTCTGTACAATCTGCTGGAACATCCTCAATCGTAAAAGAAACAATCGCAAAACCATTATCTCCTGTTGCTGGTTCTGGATCAAACATATCATCTTCTAAAACCACTCCACAGGCTTCAAACATGTAAGTGATTACTCTGTCATCGCCTTCTTCAACCTCAGATATTGAAAATTCTACAATTATGTCAATCAAATCCGTAGCGTCTCCTGTAGGAACTATATCAAATGTTCCGGCTTCACATTCTGCACCAAGTGCAGCAGATCCAAGTATTTCATTATCTATTGCTGTGGCGAAAATAGTCGCATTGCAGTAATCGGGATTCTCTATTGGTATATTTGAGAAAAATGCCATATCCCCTGCGCCTCCTGCTGTTGTTGCAGTAGCAGTAGCACATATCATATCAGATCCATCATAAGGTATTATTGCTGTAGCAAAGTGATCACCAACAGTACCACCAGCTCCTGAAGGTGGATTTGTCATTCCGGGAAATGTGTTACCTGGATTGTCTGATAAGTAAAATTCAACGGAAGTAAAATTGAGATCATAGTATAGAGTCATAGGAATGGGGTCTCCAATATTGATGTCGGCTGGGTCAATACCAAAATCTGCCAGTGCAATACAGACGGTAGATGTACCATTTGTAAAACCTGTAGCTCCTACGTTGATGTGTTGGAAATTACCTTGACATTCTTCTGCCCCTTCAAACTCAAACCCAGAATTACGCGTTGAAAGAAAAGGTAGTTTTGGATAATAATTTCAAATAAAAGGATCGATATTTTTTAAATAATTAATTATTATATAAATAATAGTAAAAATATGTTAATCTTAACATATAAGATAGTTGTTATACGAAATGCTACGGAAAGCTAATTCATAAAACGATGAAATCAGCAAATTACTTTCTAGTGCAGAACAAAATAATATTGGACTAGATTATTTTTATTGCATTAATTGCCATTATCGATTAAATATTTCTATCTTTGCGCCTCTTTTGAGAGAAAGAGAATATATTAAACTAGAGTATGAATCAGAAAATTAGGATTAAACTTCGTTCTTATGACCACAATTTAGTGGACAAATCAACGGAGAAAATCGTGAAAACAGTTCGCAATAGTGGTGCTGTTATAACTGGTCCGATTCCGCTGCCTACTGAGAAAGAGGTCTTCACAGTCTTGCGTTCCCCGCACGTCAACAAGAAATCTCGAGAACAGTTCCAGCTCCGGACGCACAAAAGGTTGATCGAGATTTACACACCAACACAAAAGACAGTTGATGCTTTATCAAAGCTAGAACTTCCAAGTGGTGTGGATATTCAAGTCAAACTTACTTAAATTAAGATAATATAAATAACTGGAGTAGTAATACTCCGACATTTTTACTGATGAGCCTTGCGCTCTACAAAGTATCAGTTAGATGAATGGATTAATAGGAAAAAAAATAGGAATGACCAGCATCTTCGCAGAAGATGGAAGGAATATATCCTGTACAGTTATTGAAGCTGAACCAAATGTCGTTACGCAGGTAAAGACAGATGATAGTGATGGGTATAATGCCCTCCAGCTAGCAATAGGTGATAAAAAAGAAAAAAATTCTTCAAAGGCTTTAATAGGTCACTTCGGTAAAGCGAATACGCCACCCAAAAGAAAGGTGAAAGAGTTTAGAGACTTTGATTTGGTTGAGAAATCTCTAGGAGATACAATAAAAGTTGATGAGATATTTCAGGAAGGTGACTACGTCGACGTTTCAGGAACTTCTAAAGGAAAAGGATTTCAAGGTGTTGTTAAACGTTACAACTTTAAAGGTGTAAACGATGCAACTCACGGTCAACATAATAGACAACGTGCCCCAGGATCTATTGGTGCAGCGTCAACGCCATCGAAAGTTGTTAAAGGAATGAGAATGGCAGGTAGAACAGGAGGAAATACAATTACGACTAAAAATTTGGAAGTAGTTAAGATTTTCCCTGAGAAGAATCTATTGTTAATCAAAGGCTGCGTCCCTGGACATAAAGGCGCTTATGTAGTCATTCAAAAGTAAGAGGACCATGAAAGTAGATATATATAATATAGAAGGTGGCAAAACAGGAAAGTCGATAGATCTTCCGGACAGCATTTTTGGTATTGAGCCCAATGAACATGCTGTATACCTTGCTGTAAAGCAGTATAACGCACACCAAAGACAAGGTACGCACAAAGCAAAGGAAAGAGGTGAGATTAAAGGTTCTACGAAAAAGATCAAAAGACAAAAGGGTACTGGTACAGCGCGTGCAGGTTCCATGAAGAATCCGTTGTTTAGAGGAGGAGGAAGAGTATTTGGTCCTAGACCTAGAACATACACCATAAAGCTCAACAAGAAAGTGAAGCAGTTGGCTAAAGCATCTGCTTTGTCATCAAAAGCAGCTGATGGTTCGTTGATTGTTTTAGAAGATTTCTCTTTTGATGCTCCAAAGACGAGTGCTTTTGTTGATGTGTTGAAAAAACATGAAGCAGAAACTGTCAAATCATTGGTGGTTGTTAATGATTATGACACCAACTTACACCTCTCTAGCAGAAATTGTAAGAAGTCTGGAGTCGTGAGTGCGGACAGCCTAAACACATATAGCATATTAAACGCGAAAAAACTTTTCATCTCGGAAAGTGCAGTCGCGAAGCTTAAAGAAATATACAGTTAAAAATCGACTGAAATGAAAAATATTTTAATAAAACCAATCATATCTGAAAAGTCCGAACTACTGTCTGAATCAGTGGGGCATTACACTTTTCTAGTTATGAAAAAGTCGAATAAAGTAGAAATAAAGAAGGCCGTTGAAAGTATGTATAATGTTACTGTCGATTCAGTAAACACTGTAATCATGCCTGCTAAGAGAAAAGTGAGAAATACAAGAGGTGGTGTACAGAAAGGGTATAAGTCTTCATTTAAAAAAGCAATTGTAAAATTATCAGCGGGAGAAGAAATTGACTTCTTCGGTGATATATAATTAATTAGAGATGCCAGTTAAAAAATACAAACCGGTAACACCGGGAACGAGATTCAGGCAAGGAAATGACTTTTCAGGTTTATCGGGTGATAAGCCAGAAAAATCGCTTATCAAGAAATTGAACAAGTCTGGTGGTCGTAATCATGATGGTAAAATGACTAATCGTCACATTGGTGGTGGTCATAAAAGAAGATATCGTGTAATCGACTTTAAAAGAGATAAGGAAGGTACTGCTGAGGTTACTAGTTTGCAATATGACCCTAACAGGTCAGCATTTATTGCATTGCTGCAGTATGATGATGGCGAGAAGAGATATATAATTGCTCCTGATAATGTTGCTGTTGGTGATAAGTTGAAAGCAGGAAGAGGTGTAAACCCAGACAATGGTAATTGTTTGTTTTTAGATGAGATTCCATTAGGTTCTAATATTCATGCAATTGAAATGTCTCCTGGTAAAGGTGCGGCAATAGCTAGAAGCGCAGGGACTTATTGCACACTAATGGGTAAGGAAGGCAAATATGCAATTCTAAAGATGCCATCTGGTGAAACACGAAAAATTTTACTGTCATGTAGAGCAGTAATGGGTACCACTTCAAACTCAGATCATCAGTTGCAAGTTTCTGGTAAAGCGGGAAGAAGCAGATGGTTAGGTAGAAGACCTAGAGTAAGAGGTGTTGCGATGAACCCTGTGGATCATCCAATGGGAGGTGGTGAAGGTAGAGCTTCTGGTGGTCATCCAAGATCGAGAACAGGTGTTATGGCAAAAGGTCAGAAAACCAGAAATAATAAAAAGTATTCTACGAAACTGATTATTTCAAAAAGAAAGAAACGTAATAAATAATGGCACGATCAATAAAAAAGGGACCATACGTATATCATAAGCTTCTATCAAAATTAGATAGAGCTGCAGCTTCCAATAAGAAGTCTGTCATAAAAACTTGGTCAAGATCTTCTATGATTATTCCTACAATGGTTGGACAGACAATTGCGGTACACAACGGTAAAACATTCGTACCTGTATTTGTTACTGAAAACATGGTTGGTCATAAACTAGGTGAATTTTCACCAACAAGAACCTTTAAAGGTCATTCAGGAAATAGAAAGTAATTGTCTAAAAACAATTCATTATGAAAGCACAGGCAAGATTAAAAAACATCCCGATGTCAGCGCGTAAAATGCGGATGGTGACTGATGCCATAAGAGGTAGAAACATCGATGATGCATTGAACATTTTGAAATTTACAAAAAGAGAAGGCGGCACGTGGTGTGAAAAAGCATTACTCTCTGCTATTGCAAACTGGGAACAAAAATCAAATTTGGCACTGAGTGCAGATGATTACGGTTTGAAAATTAGTGAAATCAGATCTGACGAAGGCACTATGTTGAAAAGAGTCAGACCTGCACCACACGGACGTGCACACAGAATAAGAAAACGTACCAATCACCTAATTGTGGTTGTAGAAAATAGCGTGACTATTGATAATGAAGATCAAGTTTTCTCAGTGGATAAATCTGAGGAAGAATAAAATTTAATTATGGGTCAGAAAACAAATCCAATAGGTAATAGATTAGGCATCATCCGAGGATGGGAGTCTAACTGGTTTGGTGGTAAAAACTTTGCTGATAAGGTTGTTGAAGATGAAAAAATCAGAAAGTACCTTAAAGCTAGAGTCAATAAAGGTGGCATTGCCAAAATAATCATTGAGCGTACGCTTAAGCGTATTACAGTGACGATTCACACAAGCAGACCTGGTATTATAATTGGTAAAGGTGGTCAAGAAGTAGATAGAATTCGTGAAGAGTTGAAAAAACTCACTAGCAAAGATGTACAGATAAACATCATCGAAATCAGAAAGCCAGAGTTGGATGCAGCTATTGTAGGAGAGTCTATCGCCAAGCAATTGGAAGCAAGAATGAATTACAGACGTGCAATTAAAATGTCTATTCAATCAACAATGCGAGCTGGAGCTGAAGGAATAAAGGTGAGGATCAGCGGAAGATTGAATGGTGCTGAGATGGCACGTAGTGAAGAATATAAAGATGGTCGCACACCATTGCATACATTTAGAGCAGATATTGATTATGCATTAAGTGAAGCATTGACGGTGTACGGGAAGATAGGAATCAAAGTATGGATTTGTAAAGGTGAAGTGCTAGGAAAGAGAGATTTATCTCCAAATGTAGGTGTAGATAAGAAACGTCAAGGCGGCAGAGGCGGCAGAGGCGGTGGTGGACAAAGAAGAGGGAATGATAGAAGAAGTGGTGGCGGAGATAGAAGACAAAGAAGATAAAAAGAACTACCTTTGCGCAACTTTTTAAAAAAAGTAAATAATTAAAGCATGTTACAGCCAAAAAGAACCAAGTATAGAAAAGCCCAGAAGGGTAGAAATAGAGGCCTAGCTCATAGAGGTGGTACTATTGCATTCGGTTCATTTGGTCTTAAATCGTTAGAGGCGGGGAGATTGACAAGTAGACAGATTGAAGCAGCTCGTATCGCGATGACCAGATATATGAAGAGGGAAGGAAAAGTGTGGATTAGAGTCTTTCCAGACAAGCCTATCACAGCTAAGCCTTTAGAGGTAAGGATGGGTAAAGGTAAAGGAGCTCTAGATCATTACGTAGCAGTAATTAGACCAGGAAGAATATTATTTGAAATGGATGGGGTGCCATTAGAAGTTGCTCAAGAAGGTTTGAGATTGGCGGCGCAGAAATTACCAGTATTAACAAAAATAGTAGTCCGTAGAGATTACCAAGCATAAAAGCAATACAATGGCAACTAAGAAATTCACAGAACTTCAAGATTTTTCCGATGCCGATTTGGCAAACGAATTGAAGGAAACTGTCCAACAGGAGCGAAAGTTGAAATTTGACCATGCGCTCAAAGGATTGGATAATCCATTATTGTTAAGAGAAATCCGAAGAGATGTCGCTAGACTAAAATCAGAGGTAAGAAGAAGAGAGATTGCGGCTATGGATGAAAAAGCTATTGCAAAACGTTCGAAAATTCGACTTAGAAGAAGAAATTAATATGGAAGTAAAAGTATCCAATAAAAAGCAGCGTGTTGGGGTAGTTGCCAGCAATAAAATGGATAAGTCTATCACTGTTCTTGTAGAAAGGAGAATAAAGCACCCTATATATGGGAAGTACGTGAAGAAGTCCAAAAAATTTATGGCTCACGATGAAGCTAATGAAGCAAACATCGGAGACACAGTTAAAATTGAAGAATCTCGACCATTGAGTAAAAGAAAGAAGTGGAAGTTGATCGAGGTGATTGAAAAAGCAAAATAATCTTTCAAAGATAAAACTATGATTCAGGCAGAAAGCAGACTTAAAGTTGCAGATAACAGTGGAGCAAAGGAAGTGCTTTGTATAAAAGTACTTGGGGGCTCTAAAAGACGCTATGCATCTATAGGAGATAAAATTATCGTCACGGTAAAAGAAGCTTCTCCAGGTGGAGTTAAGAAAGGAACTGTTTCTCCTGCAGTTGTTGTCAGAACTAAGAAAGAGATCAGAAGAAAAGATGGATCGTATATCCGATTCGACGATAATGCTGTTGTTTTATTGACACCAGCAGATGAGCCAAGAGGTACAAGGATTTTTGGGCCTGTTGCGAGGGAGTTGAGAGATAAGGATTATATGAGAATTATTTCACTAGCACCAGAAGTGCTTTAATCGAATTACAATGGGTAAGAAAAGATTTGCTCCGAAATTAGCAGTAAAAAAAGGCGACACAGTTGTTGTCATAGCTGGTGCTTACAAAGGTACAAAAGGTGAAATCAAGGAGTTGCATGCGTCAAAAAGTAGAGCAATTGTAGAAGGTGTGAATTTACGTAAGAAACACACAAAACCAACTCAGGATACACCTGGTGGTATTAATGAAATAAACGCACCTATTCATGTTTCTAATTTGATGGTGGTTGATCCAAAAACTGGAGAACCAACAAGAATAGGTAGAAAAATTGTCGACGGTAAATCCGTTAGATATTCTAAAAAGTCTGGAGAATTAATTTAAGATGAGTTACGAACCAAGATTAAAGAATGTGTACAAAGAGGAGATTGTTCCGAAATTAATGGAACAGTTCAAGTACAAATCACCTATGCAGGTGCCTAAATTATCTAAAATATGTATCAACCAAGGTCTTGGTGGTGCTACTCAAGATAAAAAGATTGTAGAGTCATCATTGAATGAAATGTCTGCAATTGCTGGTCAGAAAGCGGTACCGACGATGGCTAAAAAATCTGTCTCTAACTTTAAGTTGAGAGAAGGAATGACAATTGGATCAAGAGTAACATTAAGAAAAACTCAGATGTGGGAGTTTCTTGATAGATTAGTTGCCGTAGCTCTTCCAAGAGTACGTGACTTTAGAGGCATCAATGATAAAAGTTTTGATGGGCGAGGTAACTATTCATTAGGGATCCTTGAGCACATTATATTCCCAGAGATTGATATTGATAAAGTAAACAAGATCACAGGTATGGATATCAGTTTTGTGACAACAGCTAAGACAGATGCAGAAGCATTGTTTTTGTTGAAGTCATTAGGGATGCCTTTTAAAAATCAAAGAAAAGATTAAGTCTTATGGCTAAAAAATCAATCATAGCAAGAGAAAAGAAGAGACAAAAAATGGTAGCCAAGTATGCTGACCTCAGAAAGAGATTGAAGGAAGAAGGCAACTGGGAAGAGTTAGATAAGCTACCGAAAAACTCTTCTGCTGTCAGATTACATAACAGATGTATGTTGACAGGAAGACCTAAGGGTTATATGAGAAGATTCGGTATAAACAGAGTCACATTTAGAAAGATGGCTTTAGAAGGTAAAATTCCAGGAGTAACAAAAGCAAGTTGGTAACATGGCAGGAGTAACAGACCCAATAGCAGATTATTTGACGCGTATACGTAATGCACAGCAGTCTGGGCATCGCGTGGTAGAAATTCCTGCGTCGAACATGAAAAAAAGAATCACAGAGATTCTTTACGATCAAGGTTTCATTCACAAATATAAATTTGATAATGACGCCGGACATCAAGGCTTAATCAAAATCGCACTTAAGTACGATAGAATTACAAAAGAACCAGCGATAAGAAAATTAGGTAGAATCAGTAAATCTGGTTTGAGAAAGTATAGTTCTGTAAAAGAACTCCCTAGAATTATCAATGGTTTAGGTATTGCAATAGTGTCAACGAACAAAGGGTTGATGACCAGCAAAGAAGCAAAAGCGACTAATGTTGGAGGTGAAGTTGTTTGTTACGTTTATTAATTGAATAAAATAGATTTATCATGTCAAGGATAGGAAACGCGCCAATTAGTATGCCTGACGGAGTATCAATCGATATCTCTAGTAGCAATCTAATAACGGTAAAAGGTCCTAAAGGAGAATTAAAGCAGCAGATTGATCCAGATATGACAGTCGGGATTGAAGATGGTGTGATCTCTGTAAGCAGACCTACCGAGCAAAAAAGACATAAAGCGATGCATGGTCTGTATAGGTCATTACTAGCTAATATGGTTACTGGAGTGTCTACTGGTTTTGTTAAAGAGTTAGAGCTGATAGGAGTAGGGTACAGAGTAAATAATACTGGTCAACTTTTGGAATTGACAGTAGGATATTCTCACCCGATTTACTTTGCAATACCACCAGAAGTGAAGTTGGAGACCAAAATGGAGAAAGGTTCGCCTCCTCAGATTATTTTGACAAGTCATGATAATCAATTGTTAGGTCACATTGCATCAAAAATTAGATCCTTTAGAAAACCAGAACCTTACAAAGGAAAAGGTATCAAGTACAAAGGTGAAATCATTAGAAGAAAAGCTGGTAAAACAGCAGGTTAAATCTTAATGTTCGAGTTATGTTTAGCAAAAGAAATAGAAGACAAAATATTCGGTATAGAATTCGAAAGTCTATAAAAGGCACTTCGTCTACACCGAGATTATCAATATTCAGAAGCAATAAATCTATCTATTGCCAATTGATTGATGATGTGAATGGACATACCATTGCGAGTGCATCTTCAAAAGATGATGGAATAGGTGTAGCAGGTGGTTCTAAATCAGACCAAGCTAAAAAGGTTGGTTTGTTAATTGCTGATAAAGCAAAATCTAATAATATTTCTAACATCGTTTTTGACAGAGCTGGTTATCTGTACCATGGCAGAGTTAAGTCTTTAGCAGAAGGTGCGAGAGAAGGAGGGCTATCATTCTAAAAGAGAAATTATGAGTAAACAAAGAATAAAACCTGCTGATCAGGAATTGAAAGAAAAATTAGTTGCACTTAACCGTGTTGCTAAAGTGACTAAAGGAGGTAGAACCTTCAGTTTCTCTGCAATTGTTGTTGTTGGAGATGGAAATGGAACGATTGGACATGGTCTTGGTAAAGCAAGAGATGTGCAAGAGTCTATTGCTAAGGCTACAGATGATGCCAAGAAGTCATTAATTAGATTTCCTATCATTAAGGGTACAATACCTCATGAGCAAAAAGGAAAGTACGGTGCGGGTAAGGTATTGATAAAGCCAGCAGCTGATGGTACAGGTGTAATTGCAGGAGGTGCGATGAGAGCTGTTCTAGAGATTTCTGGTATACAAAATGTGTTGGCTAAATCACAAGGGTCTTCAAATCCACACAATGTGATTAAAGCGACAATAGATGCATTAGCGAAATTGAGAAGCCCTCATCAGGTTGCAAAAACCAGAGGTATTAGTCTCGAGAAATTATTTGAAGGATAATCACAATACAAAAGCCATGGGCAAGATTAAAATAACCCAAGTAAGAAGTACAATTGGTCGTTCCAAAAAACAAAAGGATACTATGCTTGCATTAGGTTTAAAGAAAATGCATCAGACCGTTGAGAAGGAAGATTCTCCTATCATAAAAGGTATGATTGATAAAATCAGTCATTTAGTAAAAATAGAAAGTTAAATTACAGATTATGGAATTGCATAATTTAAAACCCGCTGAAGGCTCAGTAAAAAAAGGTAAGCGTATAGCTCGTGGTCAAGGATCAGGTAAAGGCGGCACGTCCACTAGAGGACACAAAGGTGCTAAGTCCAGATCTGGTTGGAGTAAGAAAAGAAACTTTGAAGGTGGTCAAATGCCACTTCAAATGCGTTTACCAAAAAGAGGCTTTAAAAATCCAAATAGAGTACCATTCAAAGCTATTAATATAGATAGGTTAGAAGCTATTGCTGAAAAATATAGCACAAATGACTTGAGTTTGGAAACTTTAGTGAAGCTTGGTATAGTTAAAAAGACAGATAAGATTAAAATTCTAGCTAGTGGTGAGTTGAACAAAGCAATAACGGTTCAAGCCCACGCTTGTTCTGAGACAGCTAAAGCGGCAATCGAAGCCAAAGGAGGATCTGTTAACATCATATAGAAATAAATGAAAAAATTTATTGATACCCTAAAGAATATTTGGAGCATTAAGGAGCTCAAAGAACGAATACTGTTTACTTTATTCATTCTAGCTGTCTATCGCTTTGGATCATTTGTAGTTTTACCAGGTGTTAATGCTGAAGCATTGGACGTGGGTCAAAATAGCTCAGATATACTTGGTTTAATAAATGCTTTTACTGGAGGTGCGTTTGGTAACGCGGCCGTTTTTGCATTAGGTATCATGCCTTACATTACAGCATCCATTATCATTCAGTTGTTAGGATTTGCTGTTCCATATTTCCAACGATTACAACAGAAAGAGGGAGAGTCAGGAAGGAAGAAAATTACTCAGATTACAAGGTTATTAACCGTTGCCATAACACTCGTACAAGGTGGTACATACTTGACAATGATTGCAGGTACCCCAGGTGCAATGGATCCATCTGTTCCTAGATCAGTGTTTTTCTTTAGTAATATGATAATCTTATCATCAGGTACAATCTTCGCGATGTGGTTGGGTGAAAAGATCACAGATAAAGGAATCGGAAACGGTATCTCTTTATTGATTATGATAGGAATTATAGCCTCATTGCCAAGAGTATTTATAGCGGAATTACAAACAGCATTTCAAGGAAACATATTCAAGTTCTTAATAGAAATAGTTGTGTTTTTTGCAGTTGTTCTAGTTACAGTGTTAATCGTTCAGGGAGTTAGAAGAATACCTATTCAGTTTGCAAAACGGATGGTTGGAAGAGGAGCAGCTCAAATGCCAGCAACAGGAGCAAGGGATTACATCCCATTAAAAGTAAATGCATCTGGAGTTATGCCGATCATATTTGCGCAAGCTATTATGTTTTTGCCAATGACCATTGCAAGTTTTGCTTTAGGAGATGATGTAGCGACTTCAAGTGGTACACTTATGGCATTACAAGATTGGAAGTCACTCCCATATAACATTTTGTTGTTTATCCTAGTTGTTATATTTACTTATGTATATACTGCACTTCTGGTAAATCCACAGCAATACGCAGAATATTTGAAGAGACAAAATTCTTTCATACCTGGAATAAAGCCAGGTTTGGCAACACAAGATTTTATCGATTCATTAACGACAAGAATCACACTTCCAGGATCAGTTTTTCTTGGGTTGATAACGATACTGCCAGCGATAGTTGCTACAGTCTTTGGTGTCAATGATGGATTTGCAATTTTCTTTGGAGGTACCTCTTTGTTGATCCTTGTGGCTGTTGTACTTGATACATTACAGCAAGTGGAAAGTTATCTACTTATGCGAAAATATGATGGACTCGTCAAGTCAGGTACATTAAAAGGCAGAAGTAATATGATGACCATTGGAGCAGGTATGTAAGTGTCCCAATGATTATTTATAAAACAGAAGAAGAAATAGAATATATCCGTGAGAACTGTCTTATGGTATGCGACACCTTGAGTTTAGTTGCAAGTGAATTAAAACCAGGCGTTACAGGTAAATTTCTAGATAATAAAGCAGAGCAATTCATTCGAGATAATGATGCTGTTCCTGGTTTCAAAGGATATAGAAGTTTTCCAGCTACGCTATGTATATCTAAAAATGACGAAGTCGTTCATGGGATTCCTGATAATTACGAATTTCAAGAAGGAGATATAGTGTCTGTAGATTGTGGTGTGTATAAGAATAGCTTTTTTGGCGATGCAGCATATACATTCGTAATCGGAGATACAACAGAAGAAGTGATGAAGTTATTGGTGACGACTAAAGATTCCCTTTACAAAGGTATTGGGGAGGCAAGAATAGGGAATAGACTTGGCGATATCTCTGCAGGTATCCAACAGCATTGTGAGCAAAATGGCTATGGTGTTGTTAGAGAACTTGTTGGACATGGAATAGGCAAGAACCTCCATGAGTCGCCAGAAGTACCAAATTATGGTAAAAGAGGAAGAGGAACTAAGTTGCAAGATGGGCTAGTAATAGCCATCGAACCAATGGTGAATTTGGGGAAAAGGGCAGTAAAGCAAGGTAAAGATGGTTGGACCATTAGAACAAAAGATGGCAAACCTTCAGCTCATTATGAGCATACTATCGCTGTAACCCCTTCTGGACCTGATATTTTGTCCAATCATGCCCCAGTTGAGGAGGCTATTAAAAATAACAGTGAATTACGGAATATTTCGTTAAAAAGTTAGATATTTGCACTCCTTTTTACGTATGGCGAAGCAAGAATTGATAAAACAGGATGGTACTATTGAAGAAGCGCTCTCAAATGCGATGTTCAGAGTACGTTTAGAAAACAATCATTTGATTGTAGCAACAATCTCAGGTAAAATGAGAATGCACTACATCAGGATACTTCCTGGAGATAAAGTGGCAGTAGAGATGTCACCATACGATTTGACAAGGGGCAGAATTACATATAGATATAAATAAACGATTATGAAAGTTAGAGCATCCATTAAAAAAAGATCTGCTGATTGCAAGATCATTAGACGTAAAGGGAAGCTTTATGTTATTAATAAAAAGAATCCTAGATTCAAGCAAAGACAAGGATAAATTATGGCAAGGATAGCAGGTGTAGACTTACCACGTAAAAAAAGAGGGGTTGTATCCCTTACTTACATTTACGGCATTGGAGACTCAAAAGCTCATGAAATCTTACAACGTGTCGGTCTTGATGATCACACAACTGTTGAGAATTGGTCAGATGATCACATACGTGAGATCACAAAGATGCTTCAGGATGAATACAAAGTAGAAGGTGAATTGAGATCTGAAGTACAAATGAACATCAAGCGATTGATGGATATTGGTTCTTACAGAGGTATCAGACACAGAAAAGGTCTTCCAGTAAGAGGTCAACGTACAAAGACAAATTCCCGGACTAGAAAGGGTAAGAAGAAAACAGTTGCTAACAAGAAAAAAGCTACTAAATAATAATCGATGGCAAAAGCTAAGAAAAAACGTAAAGTCAATGTTGAGCCGGAAGGTCTTGCTTACATCAAGGCAAGTTTCAACAACATAATCGTTACTCTTTGTAACAAACAAGGGCAGGTCATTTCTTGGTCTTCTGCTGGAAAAGCAGGCTTTAGAGGATCTAAGAAAAATACACCGTTTGCAGCTCAAAAAGCGGCAAGTGATGCAGGACAAGTTGCTTATGATGCAGGTTTAAGATTTGTGGAAGTAAAGGTCAAAGGACCTGGATCAGGAAGAGAGGCTGCAATACGAGCAATTGACAATATAGGCATTAAAGTTACCCGAATTACTGATACGACTCCAATACCACATAATGGTTGTCGTCCACCTAAAAGAAGAAGAGTTTAAACATGGCACGATATACAGGACCAAAAACAAAAAAAGCCAGAACATTTGGAGAACCTATTTATGGGCTGGATAAATCATTTGACAGAAGAAAGTATGGACCAGGTCAACATGGGCCGTCAAGAAGAAGAAAGCAAAAGTCGAATTACGCTCTTCAGTTAACTGAAAAACAAAAAGCAAAATACACTTACGGTGTTTTAGAGCGTCAATTCCGAAACTTGTTTGATAAAGCAAACAGTAAAAAAGGTGTAACTGGTGAAATCTTACTTCAATTTCTTGAAGCTAGACTTGACAATACCGTATTCAGAATGGGAATCGCTCCCACTAGAAGAGCTGCTAGACAACTTGTCACTCACAAACACATGCTGGTTAATGGAATACTAACTAATATTCCGTCTTACCAATTAAGACCAGGTGACGTTGTAACAGTAAGAGGAAAGTCTCAAAATTTGCAGGTAATTACAGATTCTATTGGCTCTAAAGGAGTCGCTAGCTTTGGCTGGCTAGAGTTTAATCCGGATAAAAAGGAAGGAATATTCCTAGAATATCCAGAAAGAGAAAAAATACCTGAAAAGATTAATGAGCAGCTTATCGTAGAATTGTATTCTAAATAAGTACTCAGTTCCCGGTTTCATTTTTTAGATCAAAATCTTCAATCATTCTATATGAGTATATTAAATTTTCAGAAACCAGATAAAATTATTTTGCAAAAAGCAGATGATTTTGAAGGCACGTTCGAATTTAAACCTCTTGAACCTGGTTTTGGACAGACAATAGGTAATTCACTAAGAAGGGTATTATTATCTTCTCTAGAGGGATTTGCTATTTCTGCAATCAGAATTGCTGGTGTGGACCATGAGTTTTCTACTATCAAAGGAGTTGTTGAGGACGTCGTTGATATCATTTTGAACCTTAAGCAAGTCAGAATTAAGAAAGTCATAGAAGATGATGAATCCACAGAAGAAAAAATTTATCTGACAATAACTGGCAAAGAAGCTTTTACAGCATCAGATATAGAAAGTAGTACGAATGTGTTTCAAGTAATGAACCCTGACTTGGTGATTTGCAATATGGAACCGTTTGTTAATATTGAAATGGAACTTACCATCACTAAAGGTCGTGGCTACGTTCCTGCTGAAGAAAACCTTCCAAAAGATGCACCTATAGGCGTTATTCCTGTAGATGCAATTTATACACCAATTAAAAAGGTGGCATACTCAATTGAGAATACACGGGTAGGACAGCGTACAGATTATGAAAAGCTGTCAATCGAATTGAAAACGGACGGTACCATACACCCAGAAGAAGCTGTTAAAGAAGCATCTAGAATTCTCATTCAGCACTTAATGTTGATTACAGATGAGAATATCACTTTTAACGATTCTACTTCTGCTGAGGAAAATATCGTTGATGAGCATATTTTACACATGCGTAAGTTGCTTAAAACATCATTAGAAGATTTAGACTTATCGGTTAGAGCATACAATTGCTTGAAAGCAGCTAAGATCAATAGTCTTGGAGAAATGGTTAAGTACGATACTCATGAGTTATTGAAGTTTAGAAACTTTGGTAAAAAATCACTCGTTGAGATCGAAGAGCTGTTACAGAATAAAGGCTTAACATTTGGAATGGACTTGTCTAAGTATAAACTAGACGAAGCATAAATAAAATATTTCGGCATTAACCAGTCCATGCAAATGTTGACGGTGATGCGATGATAATAAATTAATAAAATGAGACACGGAAAGAAATTTAACCATTTAGGAAGAAAGAAAGGACATAGAAGGGCTACCCTTATGAATCTTTCAAATGCTTTGATTCAACATAAAAGAATCAATACAACCTTGGCAAAAGCCAAAGCACTCCGAGTACACCTTGAACCAATTGTGACTAAGTCAAAAACAAATACGACGCACAGCAGAAGAGTTGTTTTTAGTTATTTGCAAGATAAATCTACGGTTAAAGAGTTATTTGAAGAAATTTCTGGAAAAATCGCTGACAGACCAGGTGGATATTTGAGAATCATCAAAACAGGATTTAGAAAAGGGGATGGCGCAGAGATGGCTATGATAGAATTCGTGGATTATAATGATGTTTATACTGCTGGCGGTCCTGTTTCAGGTGCTAAGAAATCAAGACGAAGAAGAGGTAAGAAAAAAGATAGTGCAGCTGCTGCAGCAACTGCAGTTGCCGCTACCGCTGCTGCATCAGAAGAAGAATAGAGCAGTATCAAAAAATAGAATATCTACAGCCCTCCTTATCAGATTGATTTGGAGGGTTTGTTTTATATATCAACTTCATATTCAAACGAACTTAAATCATATAAGTAATATTTCTATATTTGCCCTGAATTTTAAATAATCATCGTGCGAGAAAACCCGAAAAAATCTGTACTAATTCTGGAAGACGGTTTGGTCTTTGAGGGATTAGCAGCAGGAGCTGTTGGTACAGCTTCAGGAGAAATATGTTTTACAACAGGTATGACAGGTTACCAAGAAGTATTTACAGATCCTTCTTATAACGGTCAAGTATTGGTAACTACAAATGCTCATATAGGGAATTATGGCATTAAAGACGAAGATGTAGAATCCGATAACATCCAAATTTCTGCCTTAGTATGTAAAAATTTCACCAATGAATATTCACGCCCAATGGCTTCAGAATTCATTGATAACTATTTTAAGAAAAACAATATTGTCGTCATTCATGGAATAGATACAAGAATGCTTGTAAGACACATTAGGTCAACTGGCGCAATGAATGCTATAATTTCAACAGACACAGATAATGTGGAGGCACTCAAAACTCAATTGAGTAAAGTGCCTAGCATGGATGGCTTAGAATTGGCATCACATGTTTCAACTAAAGAACCATACTTCTTTGGTGATGAAAATGCGACTCATCGAGTAGCTGTATTGGATTTTGGTACTAAGAAAAACATATTGAGATGTTTCTCAGAAAGGGATTGTTACCTCAAAGTATTTCCCGCTAAAACACCTTTTGAAGAAATAAACAGTTGGAATCCAGATGGCTTCTTTTTCTCAAATGGGCCAGGAGATCCTGCTGCAATGGATTACGCAATCGAAACTGCAAAACAAATCATAGCCTTGAACAAACCTGTTTTTGGAATATGTCTAGGACATCAGTTACTTGCTTTGTCAGTTGATATTCCTACATATAAAATGCACCATGGCCATAGAGGCATAAATCAACCAGTAAAAAATCTGGAAACCGGACTGTGTGAAATCACTAGTCAAAATCATGGATTTGGTGTAAGTCCAGAAGCAATTAAGAGTAGCGATAAAGTAGAAATAACGCACATGAATCTCAATGATGATACCATTGAAGGGATTAGATTAAAAAATAAACCTGCATTTTCCGTGCAATATCACCCGGAAGCTGCACCTGGGCCACATGACGCTCGATATCTATTTGACAATTTCGTTGAATTAATAAAACAAGACAAAAGCTAAAAACCATGAGTGAAATTATTGATGTACTGGCACGTGAAATATTAGATTCTAGAGGTAACCCTACCGTGGAGGTCGAGGTACTCACAGAAGAAGGATATATCGGAAGAGCTGCTGTACCCTCAGGTGCTTCTACGGGTAAGTATGAGGCCGTAGAACTCAGAGACGGAGACAAAGATCGATTCTTAGGTAAAGGGGTGAAGAATGCTTGTCAAAATGTAGAAACGACCATTAAAGATGGCATTATTGGCGTTGATGTATTCGAACAGAAATACATTGATTCCTTAATGAATGAGCTCGATGGTACAGAAAATAAGGGTGAACTTGGAGCAAATGCCATATTAGGTGTCTCGCTTGCAGTTGCAAAAGCAGCAGCTGAAGAATCCAATCAGCCATTATACAGGTATGTAGGTGGAGTTAGTGCACACGTCCTACCTGTGCCAATGATGAATATCATAAATGGCGGATCTCATGCAGACAACAGTATAGATTTTCAAGAATTTATGATCATGCCAGTAGGTGCAGATACATTTTCAGGAGGTCTAAGAATGGGTGTCGAAATTTTTCATCACCTAAAGAAAGTATTAAAGTCGAAGGGCTATTCTACGAATGTTGGAGATGAAGGTGGATTTGCACCAAATATAAAATCAAATGATGAAGCTGTCGAAATTGTGTTGAAATCTATAGAAGCAGCAGGGTATAAGCCAGGTGACGAAGTGATGATCGCCATGGATGCTGCTGCATCAGAATTCTATGATGCTGAGAAAAAGGCTTATGTGTTCCACAAATCAAGTGGTGATGAATTGAGTTCTTCTGATATGGTAAGTTATTGGGAAAACTGGACAAAAAAATACCCTATTTTTTCTATTGAAGATGGACTTGATGAAGACGACTGGAGTGGATGGCAAGATCTAATGAGTAGAATAGGAGACAAGATCCAATTGGTTGGTGATGATCTATTTGTCACAAATACGAAAAGATTGGAACGGGGAATCAAAGAAAAGTCAGCCAATTCAATCTTAATTAAGGTCAATCAAATAGGGTCTTTGTCAGAAACAATTGATGCAGTTAACCTCGCGAATAGAAATAATTTCACGAGTGTTATGAGCCATAGGTCAGGTGAAACTGAGGATACGACTATTGCAGATTTGGCAGTAGCTTTAAACACTGGTCAGATCAAAACAGGATCTGCCTCAAGAAGTGATCGGATTGCAAAATACAATCAACTGCTACGAATTGAAGAAGATTTGGTAGATCAGGCGTACTATCCAGGTAGAGGAATTTTAAAATAAGCTGGATAAATGCTTATATTTGGAAAAATTTTAATGTGAGTACTACCAGAAAACTACTATTATCCTTCACAAAAGGCGGACATAAACTTTGGTTTAATAAGTATTTTCTAAGCTTTCTTATATTCGCAATCTATTTGTGCTTTTTTGATCAGTATAATGTGTTCACGCAAATCAAACTTTCCTCTACGATAAAAGAATTGAAGACGGAAAAGGAGCAATATCAAGAACAGTTAGTTGAAGCTTTGAAAGAAAAGAAAATGTTAGAGAAAGATGCAGATCGATATGCTCGAGAACGTTATTATATGCACAAAGAGAACGAAGACGTATACATAATTGAAGAAGTTAATTAACCAATCAGATAATGAGTGTTTTAGTAAATAAGAATTCCAAAATCATAGTACAAGGTTTCACCGGAAAAGAAGGTTCATTCCATTCTGGACAAATGATTGACTATGGTACTCCTATTGTTGGCGGTGTTACACCAGGTAAAGGTGGGCAAGAACATTTAGGCAAACCTGTCTACAATACTGTCTCAGAAGCAGTGATTAAAGCAGGAGCAGATACAAGTATCATTTTTGTGCCACCTAAATTTGCTGCAGATGCCATCATGGAAGCCGCTGATAGTGGAATCAAAGTGATTATCTGTATTACGGAAGGCATTCCAGTTCAAGATATGGTTAAAGTATACGACTTCTTACAAGACAAGGAGGTAAGATTAGTTGGACCGAACTGTCCTGGAGTCATAACTCCTGGTGAAGCAAAATGTGGAATCATGCCGGGCTTTATCCATAATCCTGGTAGAATTGGTATCGTGTCTAGGTCTGGTACGCTTACATATGAAGCTGTTGATCAAGTGACTAAAGCTGGAATGGGTCAATCCACATGTATCGGAATAGGTGGAGATCCTATTGTAGGCACGACGACCAAAGAAGCTGTTGAACTTTTAATGAATGACCCAGATACTGATGGTATTGTCATGATCGGTGAAATAGGTGGAGGTATGGAGGCCGAAGCTGCGCATTATATCAAAGAACACGGTACAAAACCAGTTGTTGGATTTATTGCCGGTCAAACAGCGCCTAAAGGTCGAACAATGGGCCATGCGGGTGCTATTATTGGCGGAGAAGATGATACAGCGGTTGCTAAAATGCGCATTATGCGTGAATGCGGAATTCATGTCGTAGAGTCTCCGGCTGATATTGGGGCTACAATGAGAAAGGCATTGGCGGAGTAAAATAGTATCTCGCCTTTAAGTATATAATCTTCGTGTAAAAGTTTAATTTCTTTGCCTCAGACTATCGTCAGTTATAGTTTCTTAGGTTCTTTTACATAAACTCTCTTTTTTTTGTAAATTCTGGAGTAAACCTCTATTCTCCTCTTCTTCAGATATGTGAATTCCACAATGGCGCAAGCCAAAAAAACAGACGTGACGCTTACAAATCAATTTAATACACATAATCATATTTTGTTATATGTAAGTTTTTGAAAGAAGTGTACGATATAGACTTTAGCTTCAAAGACTAAAAATGTTCTCTCATCTGCTTACAAACTTGTGGAATACAATAATTTGAACGTCAATACTGTAGTTTTGCAGACTTTGAGTGAAGCTAAAATTGCCTAGAAAAATGGGTTTTTAGTCTTTAAGTCAGTATTTTGCAGTGTTACCGTACTTAAAACCCTCATGAAATACTTACCCGTAGTTCTATCTCTCATCTATTCTACCATATGCTCTTCTCAACTGTTTATTAATGAGGCAATGTCTTCAAACAAGACAACAATTGTTGATGAGGCAGCTCAGTACGATGATTGGTTTGAATTATATAATAGTGGAGGATCTGCAATAGATGTCCAAAGTTATTATTTGAGTGACAATCTGTCTAATCTCACAAAATGGGAAGTTGAAGCTTCGGTGATTATTCCAGCTGGCGGATTTGGTATATTCTGGGCGGATGAGGATCAATCTCAAGGAGATACACACACAAATTTCAAATTAAGTGCTTCTGGAGAAACCATTTACTTATCAAGTCCATCTGGAGTGTTGTTGGATTCATTGCAATTGCCGGAAATGCAAGATGACTTCTCATATGGGAGAGTCTCAGATGGTTCTGCGACACTCTCTAATTTTTCTACATCTTCACCAAATGACACAAATGCAAATGGTATTTCTAGAGTTTCTGAGATAGAATTTTCCATATCAGGTGGCGTTTATAACAGCAGTGTTACAGTGACTCTATCAACAAATACTTCTGGAGCTACCATACGGTATACGACTGACGGCAGTGAGCCTACCAGTTCATCCTCGGTATATTCTACAGCAATAACCATTTCTGATGTGAATACGATTAGAGCAAGAGGATTTAAAACTGGATTTGAAGAAAGTCTCACCACAACTGAAAGTTACCTGGTCGGCGTAAGTCACACATTACCTATCATAACTTTAAATACAGCTCCTGATAATTTGTGGGATGACCAAATCGGTATCCACGTTGCAGGTACAAATGGCATAATTGCAAATTGTACTTCAACACCAAAAAATTGGAATCAACCATGGGAGAGACCTGTTAATGTCCAGTTTTACGATGAGAATGGTTCGCTAGGATTTAATATTGATGCTGGAATTTCAATAGCTGGAGGCTGTTCAAGAAACAACACTCAAAAAGGTTTAAATATTGAAACAAAAAGTCTCTATCCGTCTGAGAATATTCCTTACCAACTTTTTCCTACTCGAGACCAACATGAATTTCGAAGGTTCAAATTAAGAGCTGGAGGTAATGATTGGGGACTTTCTGCTTTGAGAGACGCTGCAACACATCGATTCGTAGAAAATGAGGTTGATATCGATTTACAATCTGTAAGACCAGTCATTGTATACCTTAATGATGAATATTGGGGACTAATGAACATTCGTGATGTACATAGTGAACATTCCATAAATTATAAGCATCCTAAAGTTGATAAAGATTCTCTAAACATTTTTAAAGCCGCTATATATACACCAGTCAATATTTTTGACTTTCCATTAGCAGAAGGACAGGCTGATGACTTTTTAGCTCTCTATAATTACCTAGCTTCCAATGATCTTTCAATTCAATCGCACTACGATTATGTAGAAAGTAAAATTGATATTAATGAATTTATTAATTATCAATTGCTCAATATTTTTGTAGCTAATACAGACTGGCCTTCTAACAATCTTGATATTTGGCATGAACAAGGAGGCAAAGCAAGATGGTTGTGTTACGATACAGATTTCGGAATGGGCAGACAACAAAATGGATCAAATCCAAGAACTGCAAATCCCCCAAACTTTAATGCAATAACAGCAGCTACGCAACAGGTTCAAACTGGATGGCCTAACGATAAAAGCGCAACATTGATTCTCAAGAAACTACTTGACAATAGTGACTTTAGAAATGAGTTCATCCAGCGCTACGCAAGTCAATTGTCAATTTTATTTACTCCCTCAAGAACAACAGGGATTGTAAATGATTTAAGAAATACAATGGCTCCGGAAATGCAAGGACAATTAAGTAAGTACAATTTAAATGGGGGAAGTCTAGTAAATTGGCATGCTGATGTTGATGTCGTTGTTAACTGGTTGAATCAACGAACTTCTCATGCTTATACCAATATCCAAAACTTTTTTGGAACAGGCGGAACATACGATTTATCAATCCCAGTTACCACATCAACAAATGGTAGAGTCTTACTTAATGAAAATGAATATCTGGCGCCTTTAAATTACACAGGTACCTATTTTGATGGAATACCATTATTGCTGACAGCAGTGGCCAATCCTGGATATCGCTTTTCACATTGGCTAGAGACAGGCAATACAAATGCAAGAATACATGTAACCTACAGCACAAATAAAACACTAACACCTGTTTTCGTAGCAGCTGAAGACATAGTCATCAATGAAATTTATTATAACCCACTTGGTTCATCAGAAGATGCCGAATTTATTGAAATATACAATCCAGGTACGTACCCTAGAAATTTAAGTGGATTGGTTTTTACCGATGGAATATGCTTTGAATTTCCACCAAATACTATATTAAACTCAGGTGAATATTTACTTATAGCTAATGATGCTTCTGTCTACCAAGGAAACGGTTACCAAGTTTTTGAATGGGAAGAATCTAGTTTGAGTAATGGTGGTGAGCATTTGCAGATTTCAACAAAATCAGAATTTATCATTGACAGCCTTTCTTATAATGATGGAGCAGGGTGGGCAAAAACAGCAGATAATGGCTTTTATAGTTTGGCACTCCTTGATGCATCCTTAGACAACGGAATTGGAAGCTCTTGGGATGTACAGTCAGTATATATAACACCTGGAGCACAGAATCAATTCTTGCCTTACGACACATATCACTTGCCTTCTGATATTGTCATTAATGAGATTCATTACCATCCATTCGATAGCATCACGCCAGCTGGAGATACCATAATCAGCAAAAACTACGAATTTATAGAGTTGAAGAATCTTACCAGTACAGCCATCAGCCTTGATGGATTTGCATTGACACGAGGCGTTACCTACGAATTTCCAACAGGTTCTGTATTACCTGCAAATGGTTTTGTTGTCCTTTCAGAAGATTCTCTACTTTTTCATGAACGGTATAATTTTTATCCGATGGGGGTATACGAAGGCAAGCTGTCAAATAGTGGAGAACTAATCTGGCTGTCAGATCAAATGGGTAATCTCTTGGATGCTGTTAGATATGATGACGCATTCCCATGGGATGCACAAGCCGATGGTGGGACTCAGGACTTTAGCTTAGCACTAATCGATCCTACCCTCCCAAATGATACGTATATCAATTGGCTGCATCAATGTAACTCACTTCACACACCGTTACAAGAAAATGAGTTTAGTTGTTTCCAAGGCCAAACAGCAACGGGTCTTACTATAAATGAAATTCACTATGCCCCTACAGGAGGAGCAAATTTAGAATATATAGAATTGTTTAATTCTTCGTTTACTGTACTTCAGCTAGAAGGGATGACTTTTTCCCATGGAGTTACATTTTCTTTTGGCAATACATTGATGTTTCCAAATAGCTATGTTGTAATAGCAAGAGATTCAGCGACATTCCATAATACCTATGGATTTGCACCAGATGGAGATTATGTGGGTGCCTTGAACAATGTTGGTGAGCGGGTTCGATTAATAGACTTTTTTGGTAATGAGATTGACAATATTCTTTACAACAGTGTTGACCCATGGGAAACAGTAGCTAGTCAAGGAGCTCATAGTTTGGCACTTATTGATCATACACTAGACAATTCATTGGCAAGCTCTTGGTGTATCCAGGATAATAATGTCACCCCAAGACAAACCAATTCTTTTGGTGATTCAGATGGTGATGGACTGATAGATTGCGAAGACGCTTGTCCGCTTCTTGATGATTCATTAATTGGTAAAGCGTGTAATGATGGCGATCCATGCACTACTGGAGAAACGTATAATTCCAATTGTGGCTGTACAGGAGGAGTCTTTCAAGATTCTGATAATGATGGAGTCTGCGATATAAATGATCAATGCAGTGGTATAGACGATGGACTTATAGGGACAGCTTGTGACGATGGAGATCCATGTACAGTAGGAGAGACCTTTAATGCAAATTGCCAGTGTTCGGGGGGAGTATATACTGATAACGATAATGATGGTATATGTGATGGATTGGATCAGTGTCCAGGTTTTGATGATAGTCTTGATGCAAATAATAATGGAATTCCAGACGGCTGTGATATTTGTAATGACTATATAATAGAATCGAATAATGTAATTATCTCACAGGATAAATCAGCGAATATTGAGATTTCAACAAATGGAAGAGTTTTCATAGGAGACATTGATTATCATGCAGGTCAAGAAATAAATTTGACAAGCGGATTTGAGGTGAAGCTTGGCGCAGTCTTCCATGCATATATAGCACCGTGTAATTGATATGGTTTTACATTACCATTTTTCTAATCTACTAAGTGCACGAAATGTCTTCAGGATAAAGACGAGTTTATCGTGAAAATTGATCTGTTATCATTGCTTTTGTATTAAAGTTTGTAAATAAAATGTATGCCCCTATTAATAAAAGAAAGAGCGAAGTTTAAAATAGAATATCTCTTCTTAATAATTTTATTTTTCCTTATTTCTGTTCAAACGGATATCATTAGTCAGTCACTAGGCTTTAATCCGGATAGAGGGTTTTATGTAAACCCAATTAGTGTGACACTTGAGACTGATTTAATAAATTCGACGATTAAGTATACCACCGATTCAAGTTGGCCAAGTGACACAC
Source organism: uncultured Saprospiraceae bacterium (assembly GCA_964450495.1). Classification (GTDB taxonomy): domain Bacteria; phylum Bacteroidota; class Bacteroidia; order Chitinophagales; family Saprospiraceae; genus CALFUK01. The sequence goes on from CAYVFU010000051.1 coordinate 25,506, forward strand.
ACGGGACAGTATATACTGGACCAATCAACATTACGACCACGACTTTGATAAAAGCCGTTGCTTATAATGCAACCGATACCTCGAAAGTAAAAACCCATTCCTATATTTTTCAGTCAGATGTTATCAACCAACCTGCGGGACTGTCGATTTATCCTCCAGATACGGGTATGGATCCTGCAGTAGTAAATGATCCATTGTATTCCAATGATATCATAGATGGACTCAATCATATAATGACAGTATCAGTGTCATTACCTGAAGAAGATTTTATAGATCCAGTGCAAGGTATTTATGCCAATCCTCAAGATCGTGGTAGAGATTGGGAAAGGCTGGCATCCATGGAGATTATATTTCCAGATGGAGAACATTTGCAGGAAAATATGGGTATCAGGATTCATGGAGGTGCTAGTCGGAATAGAGATAAGAAAGCATTTCGAATTTTCTTTAGAGATGAATATGGTCCGAAAAAACTTGACTACCCTCTCTTCGGAGAAACAGGAGATAAATCATTGGATGCCTTAGTATTGAGATGCCGAGGCGGACAAAGTTGGGTCCACATGCAAGATGCCCATAGACAAAGAGGGCAAATGTATAGAGATCAATTTGCGAGAGAATTACAACTTGAAATGGGACACAATTCGCCAAGAGGGGGGCAAGCTCATCTTTACATTAATGGTTATTACTGGGGAGAATATAATCTCATTGAATATCCCAACCAGTCTTATATGTCTTCTTATTTAGGAGGTGAAGACGAGGAATATGAAATCTGGAATCATTCCGGTAAAGAAGAAGGAATTGACTCTACTTGGTTATCTCTTCTCGATTATGTAGAACCAGGTATTACTACGTCTGCAATTTATGATTCTGTTGCATCGGTGGTAGACTTAGAAAATTTAGCTGACTACATGTTATTAAATTTCTTTGGCGGAAATAATGATTGGGATCAAAATAATTGGTATGCATCCAAAAGAAATCATTCAACTGGAAAATGGAGGTTTTTCGCATGGGATAGCGAACAATTTTTTAAAGAAATAACTTGGGATGTTACGACAAAAAACCTTGAGGGGAAGCCATCAAGACTATTCAATAGACTGATCGCATATTCAGATTTTAAGCAGTTGTTTATGGATAAGGTACATTGTCACTTTTCCGACGATGGTATCTTGTCAACTTCTTTTTTGGACAGTTTGTGGATGGAAGGTTTTGCAACATTGGGTAATTCAATCATTGCTGAATCTGCAAGGTGGGGAGATAATCAACGACCAGGACAAGCCTATACATTAAATAATGAATTCTTAAATGAACAAGCGAGATTAAGGAATGATTATTTCCCAATTCGTGGAGATGTTGTCTACCAGCAACTGTTTGCTTCTGGCTTTGTAGATGATTTAGTCGAAGCTGTTGAATATAGTATGCCTAGTGGACCAGTTACCTTAGGCGCTAGTTTGGTATTGACTAATCCAAATGCGAGTGGCACAATTTACTATACCATTGATGGAAGTGATCCAAGATCACCAGGCGGTGGTGTGAATAGTTCAGCTTTGGTTTATTCTGCACCCATCATCATCAATGACGTTACCCAAGTAAGAGCAAGAGTATTCTTAAATGGTAATTGGAGTCCTAATTGTCCTCAGATTTATTATCCTCCTCAAGATTATAGTGGACTTATGATTAACGAAATTCATTATAATCCAAATGATAGTATTAATGGTACGGATACTATCTCCGGTAGGAATTTTGAATTCTTGGAACTAAAAAATGCAGGTAACTCACCAATAAATTTAACAAGCCTAAACTTTGTAAAAGGTCTTTCTTTTGAATTTGATTACAATATGGTAATTGCACCAGATAGCTTTATAGTTTTAGCTGATGATGCGTCTTGGTTTGAAGCAAAATATGGATTCGCTCCAGATGCCGTATACAGTGGTAAATTAGATAATGGAGGTGAAAATATTTGGTTGGCAGATCCATTTGGCAATATCGTAGATTCCTTGCGATACAATGACAATGCTCCTTGGCCTGGGACAGCAGACAAAGGGTATTATAGTCTTGCACTTACGGATTGTGCATTAGATAATGCAGATGGTAATAACTGGGGCATTCAATCAGTATTTACGACACCACGTGCAGAAAATTACTTCACTAATTTTGGCGTCCATCCTTATTCGGGAATTGTCATTAACGAAATTCATTATAATCCACACGACAGCATTGTACCTGGGACGACTGATACCATTAATGGGAGAAAATTTGAATTTATAGAATTAAAAAATATTAGTTCGATACCCATAGATTTATCGGGATCATTCTTAACAATTGGTATAGAGTATGTTTTTGAAAATGGAGTCATTATTCAACCAGGTGATTTTATTGTACTTGCAGAAGATAAATCTTCTTTTGAAGATAGATATGGATTTGCTCCATTCGATAAATACGACAAGCAACTCGATAATGGAGGTGAAACCATTTGGTTGGTAAATGACAGAGGTGTGCTTCTTGATGCAGTCACCTATGACGATGTTTTTCCGTGGGATTTTAATGCTGATGGTGGGAGCATAGATTATAGTCTTGCTTTGGTTGACGGTGATGTTGATAATGACACCTACTTAAACTGGACCACACAATGTAATCTGATTTACACACCTGGGGCAGAAAATGACTTAGGCTGTTTTACAGGACTTGACTATAGCGGACTCACAATTAATGAAATTGACTATGCTCCAGCTGCTGGCGCAAACCACGAGTTTATCGAATTAGTAAATAACTCCTTTTTGCCAATTGATTTAGAAGGGTTGAGAATATCCAATGCAGTTACCTATGATTTTTCTGGAGGACAGCTTTTACCAGGTCAGTATTTTCTGTTGGCAAGAGATTCCTCTTTATTTGAAAATACATACAGTATTTCTGTAGATGGCGATTTTATTGGTGGTTTAAACAATAGTGGAGAAACTATTTTATTGAGAGATCTATTTGGAAATACCATTGACAACGTGTCTTATAAAACATTTGGAGCTTGGACATCTGAGCCTTTACAAGGTGTGAAAAGTCTTGCCCTCATGGATGCGAATTCTGATAACAGCTTAGGGGAAAATTGGTGTGTACAAAATGCTGATCGGACACCCAGATCAGTAAATAATTTTGCAGATAGTGATAATGATGGCATTCTTGACTGTCTTGACCCTTGTCCCAATTTTAACAATGGATTAATTGGTAGTGCTTGTGATGATGGAGATGTTTGTACCATAGGCGAGCTATGGGATACCAATTGCAATTGTACTGGAGGAGTCTTTCAAGATTCGGATAATGACGGTGTTTGCGATGCATTAGATCAATGTAGTGGGATAGATGATTCAAAAATAGGAACAGCATGTGATGATGGTGATCCTTGTACAATAGGTGAGACCTTTAACTCTAATTGTCAATGCGGTGGTGGAGTTGCAGAGGATACTGACAATGATGGTATTTGCGATGCCATTGACCAATGTCCAAATTTTGATAATGATTTAATCGGGCAACCCTGCGATGATGGTATTATTTGTTTTGTGGGCAGCACATGGGATGCTAATTGTTCTTGTACAGGAGGACAATATGTAGATTCAGATAACGATAATGTTTGTGACCCTTTAGATGCATGTCCTGGTTTTGATGATAATGTAGACAGCAATGGAAATGGCATACCTGATGGTTGCGATGAGTGTGCTGATTATATTTCGGAAACCAGTAATTCTATAATAAGTCTAGATAGAACTGCCAATATTGAAATTACTACAAATGGCAGAGTGTTAATTGGAGACATAGACTATCGTGCGGGTCAAGGACTAAATCTGGTGGGAGGATTCGAGGTTAAGTCAGGTGCTGTATTTCATGCCTACATAGCTTCTTGTAATTAAAGTAATAGGACAGAATGTAAAATGTTGAATTGACTTTTTTAGCTTTATTCTCCTCGTATTATTAGTTTTTTAATGAGACGAATTACATGAGCTTGAACAGTTTGATATCATATTTTTAGTCGTAAATTGTGTTAATGGGCGTTAATATTGGAATAAGTGCACACCTGCTTATAGCTTGTGTTTTTGGTTTCGTTTGGAATCAAGTCAACACAGCAATTAGGATCGGTTTGTCCGTACTTCTTATACTATGCATTTCTATAAGGTTATTTTCTCAACTTGATTTAGATTTTGAAACTGATAGAGGCTATTATACCAATGGCTTCGATTTAGTCTTAACGGTAAATGACCCAACAGCGACAATAAGATATACAACCGATGGGGATAAGCCAACCCCGACCTCAGGTATGGTCTATACATCTCCTATTCCCATAACATCGACATCTCATATCAGAGCTATTGCTTATGCTAGTTTTGATACGACTAAAGTATTGACACATACCTATATTTTTCCTGCTGATGTCATCAATCAATCCGATACAAAAACTGGCTTCCCAACGTCAAATTTTAGTTTTGACTCAAGTATAACCAGTCATCCAACATTTGGACCTATGTTGGATGAAGCCTTGTCGAATACCCCATCTATTTCATTAGTTATGAATCTTAACGATTTTAATGATGTGCACTCATTAACGACACAGTTAGAATACGAAACTTCAGTTGAGATAATACTCCCAAATGGTGAAAAAGGATATCAAGCAAATGGAGGTATAGAAAGAGCAGGAGGTAGTAGTTTTAATAGCACCAAAAGAAATTTCAGGCTTTCATTTAAATCACTTTATGGTGACTCAAAATTTGAGTTTCCACTTTTTGGAAAAGATGCAGCAGAATCATTTGATCAGATATCCCTAAGACCAGGCTTTCATGGATGCATGCATCTTGGATTGGAAAGTGAAATAGGAGGTACGAATGATTTAGCAGACCAAGTCATGAGAAACCTTCAAGGCGAGATGGCAGAAGATAATGTCTATCTACATGGGGCATTTATGCATTTATATATCAATGGGGTGTATTGGGGAGTCTACAATCCTAGCGAAAGGGGAACAGACTCTTTTGCTCAATCTTACTATGGCGGAGACAAAGACAACTATGACGCATTGAAAGGCGATCGAAACCCCAATGGTGCTTTTACGCCTATACCAAATATGTTGCCTATAGATGGAAATGCAGTGGCATGGGATTTACTCATAGATATGGCTGCAAATCTAGATCTGTCTGTACCAGGAAATTATCAACAAATTCTAAATTATGTTGAACCTACTCAATTTGCGGACCATTCAATCCTATCTAATTTTGGTCCACATGCTGATGATAACCGAAACGGAAAAAATGCTTTTGTGACTAGAGACAGAACAGGTTCCGATGGTTTTAGATTTTGGATATGGGACACTGAGCCTTCACTTGGTCATTATTGGACTTGGACTGTTTCAAATTTTGGTAGTAGACCATTCAGTCCAATTTTTACTTCTATGCTAGAAAATTCAGATTTCAAGACTCTTGTGGGTGATCGTATTCAATGCCACTGCTTTGAAGATGGGGCATTGACAGTAGAGAATGCGCAGAATAGCTATGATGAAGTGTTTGACTCAACTAAGATCACATTTATTGCTGAAGCTGCACGCTGGGCTGTCCTAGAAGAATATGAAGCTTTTGTTAAAAAAAGAGATACCATCGTAAATGATTATTTGCCAGGTAGAACAAGTTTTTTGATTGATCTATATAGGACAAATGGAGTTTACCCATCAATAGATGGCGTTGTCTATAATCAATTTGGTGGGTCTATTAATCAGACATTTCCAGTTTCACTAACCAACCCAAATGGAGCTGGCACCATTTATTACACTACAAATGGCACCGATCCTAAAACATCAAGCGGGGGAGTGTCTTCTAGTGCTCAGATCTATAATGGTACATTCACATTAAGTCCAGGGGTGTATACAATAAAAGCAAGAGTTAAATCTGGCTCAGAGTGGTCTGCAATGTGTCCCACCACATTTTATGTTGATCAGAATTATCAAAATCTAGTCATTAACGAAATACATTATAACCCGAATGATTTTGTAAACCCACCAGATACAACATCAGGAAAAAACTTTGAGTTTATTGAAATTAAAAATTGTGGAGCTGAAGATGTCAATATGCGTGATATGTTTTTTGAAAAAGGAATTCGGTTGATCATCAAAAAAGATTTAATTATTCCACCTAATGGTTTTGCAGTTTTTGCAGAAGATGAATTTTGGTTTGAGCAAAAGTATGGTTTCCTTCCCGATGCTCAGTATGCAGGTAAACTAGACAATGGTGGCGAAAACATTTGGCTTGTAAGTCCAGAATCAGCGATCGTAGATTCAATAGACTATAATGATAAATCACCATGGCCTTCGACTGCTGACAAAGGGTATTACAGTCTCGCATTGGCAGAGTGTAATTTTGATAATGCCGACCCAGCAAGTTGGAGTATACAATCTGTATTTACTACGCCAGGTGAAGAAAATTATTTCACCAACTTTGGCGTCCACTCATTTTCAGGGATAGTTATAAATGAAATACACTACAATCCGAAGGACAGTATTATACCTGGAACTATGGACACCATCAATGGGAAAAAATTTGAATTTATCGAATTGAAAAACATAAGTTCAATTCCAATCAATCTGTCAGGCTCTTTTCTGACAATAGGTGTAGAATATGAATTTGAAGAAGGAGTCATAATTCAGCCTGGAGATTTTATAGTGTTAGCAGAGGATAAATCATCATTCGAAGATCGGTATGGATTTCCACCTTTTGACAAATACGATAAGCAGCTTGATAACGGAGGTGAAACTATTTGGTTAGTAAATAAAGATGGAATTCTATTGGATGCGGTGACGTACGACGATGTTTTCCCATGGAACTTTAATGCTGATGGTGGCAATATTGATTATAGTCTTGCTCTAGTGGATGCTACTGTAGATAATGATACTTATCTAAATTGGAGTATACAATGCAACGTTCTTTACACACCCGGTGCTGAAAATGATCTCGGATGTTTCGTTGGTTTTGATTACAGCGGACTCATCATTAATGAAATTGAATATGCCCCAGTTGCAGGTGAGAGTTACGAATTTATAGAACTATTTAATAAATCATTTCTACCGATTAATTTGGAAGGCTTGCGAATTTCTAGTGGCGTATCTTTTGATTTTGGCGAAAGTCTTTTTTTTCCTGGTCAATACTTTCTCATTGCTAAAGATTCCTCATTATTTGAAAACACCTATGGTGTATCAGTTGACGGAAATTTTATAGGTGACCTTAGTATTGCTGGTGAAACTATTGTCATAAGTGATCTTTTTGGTAATACAATTGATTCAGTCACCTATGGTGTTTCTGGATCTTGGTCTGCTGAACCCACAATGGGGATAAAAAGTTTAGCGCTTCTCGATCCAAGTTTAGACAATAACGAAGGAGTAAATTGGTGTGTCCAAGAAATGGAAAGGACTCCAAAAGCTGCAAATAAATTTGAAGACACAGATAATGACAATATTGATGACTGTATCGACTCTTGTCCAAATTTTGATAATGGATTAATAGGTAGCATTTGTAACGATGGTGATAGGTGTACAACTGGTGAAACATGGGACATAAATTGTAATTGTACAGGTGGTGTAATTCAAGATTCAGACAATGACGGTACTTGTGATGCTGATGATCTGTGTAATGGTATTGATGATGCGTTTATAGGTACACCATGTGACGACGGAGACCCGTGTACTGTTGATGAATTTTTCGATAGTAATTGTCAATGTTCTGGTGGTAGTCCAGCTCCTGATGATGATTTTGATGGTGTATGTAATTTTCTTGACCAGTGTGCAGGTATCAACGATGGGCTGATAGGTGCACCATGCTACAATGGAAACCCATGTATAATAAATGAAAAGTATAACTCAAATTGTCAATGTACTGGTGGCTTCTATGCAGATAATGACAATGATGGCATTTGTGATGGACTTGATCAATGTCCAGGGTTTGATGACAACATCGATATAAACAATAACGGAATTCCCGATAACTGTGAAGGATGTATTGACTACATCACCGATACGAGTAATTCATTCCTCTACTCAGATAGGTCTGCTAGAATTGGCATTACCACGAATGGTAGAATTTTTCAAGGAGACTTAATCTATAATGCTGGACAAGAATTAAATCTAGTAAAAGGATTTGAAGTGAAAGCTGGCGCTGTATTCCATGGATACATAGCTCCTTGTAAATGATGTAGAATCTTATCTATATGTTCACCCCAAAAGATCGTCGCTTAACACACAATTGACCAAGATTGTAAAAGCCTATGCTGATTAGGAGACTACAAATGTTAAAAAAT
>CAYVFU010000052.1:0-6811 GCA_964450495.1 uncultured Saprospiraceae bacterium
AACCTAGTTCCTCACCTGCAGGCCTAATACCTCCCATCCTTCACATAAGCCAACTTCTCCATCTTATCCACCTCCATGCCAGGAAAGCCAAAGTCTTCTACAATCTTTCCAGTGATCAGATAACAACCTCTTCCCCGAAACGGATGAGCCGCTAGCGCTGGAGGAAAATGTGTCGTGTCAAAAAATCGCCCTTCACAATCTAGCCAAGTGCCAAAACTCATGTGTTTACGGTTGACAGTCGTCACATGTTTTTGTGCAACATAATAACCCATCATTTGCACTCGCTTACCGATACACCTCTTCAAATCTTTGGCGATGATCTGGCCACGATACTCTGTCGTCAATAAATCGAATGGCGAACACAAGGGAAAACCAAGCAATTCAATTTCGTCAAAGGCTTGCTCGTATTCACCTTCTTTCAAACTCGGCAGACTAAAGGTCTCGGCTTCCAACTCAAACAAACTTTTTTCTCCGTGGTGTTTGATGATTGGATTGTGGACAGCATTTTTCTCCCACATCAATTCGTATTTATTCATGCCCGTAAATCGAAAAGCGCCGATGCGTATCAAAATTTCCAATTGGTCTTTGCGAATGTCAATGCGACTCACAAAATCTTGCATGCTGCGATACTCCCCATTCACCAATCGCTCATGCACGATCTGTTGCGCCAATTTACGTTGGAGGTCTGCAATGTGAATGAGGCCAATGTAGACATCATCATCATATATATTAGTCAAGTACGTGCTATTGTTGACACAAGGGGCTTCGATGTTTGCGCCGCACATTCTTGCTTCATGGACATAGACTTCAGTGCGATAAAAGCCACCAAAGTTATTGATGACCGCAACCATAAATTCTTTGGGGTAATAAGTCTTGAGATACAAACTCTGAAAAGACTCTACTGCAAAACTGGCAGAGTGTGCCTTACAAAAGGAGTAGCCACTAAAACTTGCAATCTGTCGCCACACTTCTTCGCTCAATGCTTGTGGGTAACCTCGCTCTTTACAGTTGCGGAAATATTTTTCTTTCAGCCGTTGGAAGGTATCCGAGCTTTTTTTCTTGCCTGTCATAATTCGTCGTAAGACATCAGATTCATCTAAGTCCAGTCCCGAAAAGTGATGAACAATTTTCATCACATCTTCTTGATACACCATCACGCCAAACGTCTCTCCCAAATGTTCTTCAAAAACAGGGTGGATATAGTTAAAGCTTTCGGGGTCGTGAAATCGCTTGATGTATTCACGCATCATTCCCGATTTGGCGACACCTGGACGGATGATCGAACTGGCAGCAACAAGATGAATGTAATTGTCACATTTTAACTTAGTCAATAAACCTCGCATCGCAGGAGACTCGATGTAAAAGCAACCGATACACTGACCCGATTGTAGCTGCTCCTTAACCTGCGGATCTTCTTTTAATTTTGGAATGTTGTGGATATCTACAGCCATCCCTTTGTTTTGTTCGATCAACTTGACAGCATCTTTAATGTGTCCAAGTCCCCGTTGACTCAACACGTCGTATTTGTGAAATTCTAAATCTTCTGCACCATACATGTCGAAGTGCGTCACTGGAAATCCCTTCGGCATCATCTGCAAAGCAGTGTGGTAGTTGAGCGGCTTTTCACTGATTAATATACCACCTGCATGGATGGAGAGATAATTGGGAAATCCTTCCATCATACCACCATAGCGAAAGATGTGTTTGGCAAAGGGATGGTGCTTGGCGTCATTGTACGGTTCATTGACAATAATGTCGATATCCGCTTTTGGCAAGCCAACAACTTTACCCAATTCTCTAATGATGGATTTGCCTTTAAAGGTATTGTATGTGGCGAGCAGTGCCGTGTGTTCTGTGCCATATCTTTTGAAAATATAATCCGTCACATCATCCCGCTCATCCCAAGAAAAATCAATATCAAAATCTGGTGGCGAACTCCTGTGCGGATTGATGAACCGCTCAAAGTAGAGATCCAAATCAAGTGGGTCAACATCAGTAATGTACAGATTATAAGCAACAATAGAGTTGGCGCCACTGCCACGACCGACATGATGATAGCCTGCTGTCTGTGCATAACGCACAATGTCCCACGTAATCAAAAAGTACGGCGCAAAGCCTAGCTTGTGAATCACCTTTAACTCCTTCAATGTCCGGGTCATGGCTTTGCGGTTGTGTTTGCCATACCGACGCAAGCAGCCGTTTACAGACAGCTTGTGGAGCAGCTCTACATCACCTGCATGCGAACCAGTAAATGTCTTTCGATTATTCGTCGACTTATCGCACATATCAATGGAGCAGCTTTCCATGATTTGTTTGGTATTCGCTATAAGCTCTGGATATTGCTCGTAAATTTTTTCTAGCTGCTCAGGTGTGTGAAAGACTTCATTCCCTTTTGCATGATGTTGCCGGTCAAGTTTGCCAATGATGATATTGAGATCGATACACCGAAGCAATTTGTGCACTTTGAAGCCATCCTGATTCAGAAAAGTAATGGGAGCAAACACCACCAATTTATCTTTGTGGTTTTTTAAATAAGACGAATACAAACGGTTAACCTCATCAGGCGTCACACCTATATATTCATTGTCACGCAGTTGATTGATCCCTTTATGCGGCGGCAATTTCCGATAGATGATATACGCATTCTCAAACGCAGGCGCATTAACTGGCAACGGTGCATTGTCTAGCGAGCTGTGTGTCAGGTGTTCGCAGAGTTCTCGCCATCCTTCGTTGTTTTTAGCTATCCCAATATAGAGTAATGTTGAATGTTTAATGTTGAGCCTGCCTGCCGACAAGGTAGGTGTTGAATTGTTTGTGTAGGGTTTTGGCTCTTGAGATTTATTATCTGAATCAGTGTCTAGTTTTGGTGTTTGTGGTGTATCACGAAATTCGATGCCGAGGATTGGTTTGATTTTATTCTTCTCACAAGCTTTGATGAATTGGTAGGCGCACGAGGTGTTGTTGATGTCGGTAAGTGCCAGGCTGTTTATGCCGTGTTGGGCGGCATACGCAGCGAGCTCTTCTGGGGAGAGGGTGCCGTAGCGGAGGCTGTAATATGTGTGATTATTCAAATACACTGCTTTAATGTTGAATGTTTAGTGCTTAATGTTTAATGAGAGTGTATAGGGTAGTTTTCGTAGTGATGTATACTATTATTTAATTTTGATGACTTGACAATTACTGTTAATATTTTGATGATTTCAGTTATTTCGGCTTTTAAATAATTGTAGTCGAATGCAATTATTTTACTGGCTTCCAACAAGCACAACCAGTACAAACTTTCCCTTGCTTCTTTAGAGGAAATGGCCATTTTAGAAATAAAGTCTTTCTTGCTTTGTGCCGCTTGAGCCTCTTGTACATTAGCTCCAATACTTGTCGCGCTTTTTAATAACTGTTTAGACAAAACAAATTCTTTTTGTTCAATTAATTGTCGGTATAGTTTAATTGTATCTAATGCAAACGAAAAACTTTTTTCTTCAATAATGTTCTTTTTCATAGTACTTATTTATATTTATTAAATTCTCTTTTTCCCATCCATTCAACATTAAGCACTAAAAATTCAACACTAATTAAATAGCTGCTGCAAACCCAATAGCATCTTCCCCAAACCGCTTCCTAATCCGATCCCGCTGCTCCAACAAACTAATCGCTTTCATGCTATCATCAAATAAGCTGATTTGGTAATGGCCAGGTACGAGTCCGCTAAACTTTACGCCGATTAGTCGGATGAGTTGACGCCTGTCGTAGAGGCTATCAAACAACTCGTGTGTGTGGCGAATTAATTGTCTGTCGTTTGCTGTGTAGGCAATGCGCCGTTGCTTGGTATAGGTATTGAAATCGGCGTATCTGATTTTGACGGTAACACAAGAGGTTAGTTTATACGTGTTGCGGAGCTCGTAGGCGAGCTTGTCAACGAGGCCCATTAGTTTATGTCTGATCATCTGAAGGTCGAGCGTGTCTTCCATAAAAGTGCGCTCTTTCGAGATGGATTTTTTTTCGCTATAGGGGACAACGGGGGTGCTATCGATGGCGTTGGCTTTTTCCCAAAGGTTACGACCGAATTTACCGAATTCTCGTTCGAGTAGACGGACAGGAATTTGGCTGAGTGTTTTGACTTGGCGCACGCCCATGAAGCTGAGCTTCTTATTGGTTTCTTTGCCCACACCAGGAATTTTACGAACAGGCAAAGGTGACAGAAATGCTTTTTCCGTGCCGCGGGGCACTTCTGTTTCACCATTTGGTTTGCCTTCACCGGCGCCCACTTTTGAGACCAGCTTGTTAACGGATAGACCAAACGATATTGGCAATCCGGATTCTTTAATGACGCGGTACCGAAGTTCTTTGGACCAGGACAGACAACCGAAGTAGCGGTCCATTCCCGTAAGGTCGATATAGAACTCGTCGATGGATGCTTTCTCTAAGAGAGGGGCATCGTCTGCAATAATTTCAGTAACGAGTTTTGAATAATAGGAGTAGCTGTCCCCATCACCTTTAATGACCAACGCATCCGGACAAAGACGCAATGCCATCTTCATGGGCATCGCAGAATGAACACCAAATCGTCTTGCTTCATAACTGCAAGAAGCCACGACGCCACGGCGACTGGTCCCGCCGATGATCAACGGTTTTCCTTTAAAGGAAGAATTTTTAAGACACTCAACTGATACGAAAAAGCAGTCGAGGTCTAGATGTAAGACAGCGCGGTCGAACATGAATAACTACTGTTTTTTAGTGTGTCGAAATAGTCGTCTCTTCCTTGACGGAAAAGCCAACAAATCTAATAGAAATAATTGGATGATGAAAGAGAAAACTATCGTTTTAACAAAAAAAGGTGGAAAATGTATTCTATGGCTTAATGGATTTTATCCCATTGTGCTCAATAATTTGTCACGGTTTTTGGATCAAAAACACGCGCCAAATTGGCCTTTCTCGGGTTAAAACCCCTGGCTAGCCATGTGTCGTACCTCCGGCACTCTACTCAATCTTCTAAAATGCTTTGGTCGTTTCTAACAACAAATCATTTTATTTCTTGGCTTGGAAGAAGTGATTATCATTTCTTATTAAAGAAGCGTTTTTTGAATGACGAGACAGAACTCCAAAGGAGTGACATTTTCTCTTAGCAATGGGTTTTAACTCATAGCAATGTGTTCATCCCATTGTGCACTTTCTATATCTTTATTACATATCATTTAGAATCTAAAACATACAAAAGGAGAAATCTATGAAAGATTTACTAGAACTAGCAGAATTAGCATGGAATGGTGAAATAGATCTGCAGTTCACACATCATCCCGTACATGCGTTTTATAGCGGCTCGACAGAATTACGAGAAAACGTATTAGGTATCAAAGGAATTGCTGGTCATTATACGATTGATACAGGAGATGGCTTGGTCATGATTGATGCAGGTAGTCAACTTGATATACATAGGACGTACGAAGAAATCAGAAAATGGCGACCAGATACTCCTGTAAAAGCTGCCATTTTCACACATCATCATATAGATCATGTCTTTGCTGTAAAACACTTTGATGAAGAAAATGAAAAGAGAGGCATACCCGCTCCTATTGTTTATGGACATAAATTAATGCCTGATCATTTTGATAGATACATTAAAACTAAGGATTGGAATACTACAATAAACAGACGTCAATTTGCAATAGATCTTGAACATTTTGAATGGCCTAAAGAATACAGATATCCTGATATCACCTATACAGACAATATGTCTTTTACCTTTGGAAACGTAACGTTTGAATTACATCATGCGCGTGGCGAAACGGATGATCATACTTGGGTCTATATTCCTGAAGAAAAAATAATTGCATCTGGAGATCTTTTTATATGGGCCGTACCAAATGCGGGGAATCCTCAAAAAGTACAACGATATATATCAGATTGGGCAAATGCTTTGGATGACATGTTAGCCTTAGATTGCGATGTATTTCTACCAGGACATGGCTTTCCTATTTTTGGGAAAGAAAGAATAAAGCTAGCTTTAGAAACAACTTCAAAATTTTTAAGATCTATCGAAGACCAGACTTTACAGTTAATGAATCAAGGTAAGAGTCTTAATCAAGTCTTGCATGAAGTAAACATACCAAATAAATTAATGGAATATCCCTGGCTAAGGCCTATTTATGATGACCCGCAATTCCTTATTAGAATGGTATGGCGCAGATATGGTGGATGGTGGGATGGTGAGTACGATAGACTTCTTCCTTCAACCAGAAAAGAAGAAGCAGCTATATGGGTTCAATTATCAGGAGGCATTGAAAATATAATTGCTAAAGCATTAGAAAACTCAGTCAATGGCAACCACAAAATCGCTGCTCATTTAATTGAAACAGCTTTTCATGCGGATAACGATAACAAAGATATGCACAAAGCAAGAGCAGACATTTATAAAAAATTCGCTTTAAACCAATCTTCTTCAATGGGTAGAAATATTTTAAATCATGCCAGCTTGGCTAGCCTAAAAGGTAAAAGAGATCTGGCGCAAATTGATGATTAGCTTTAAAAACAATAATATCCAACCAATAATTTGTCACGGTTTTTGGATCAAAAACGCGCGCCAAATTTACCGTTTTTCTGTTGCTTTATACCAGTGTTTAAAACCCCTGACTAGCCATATGTCGTACCTCTGGCACTCTACTCAACCCTCCTAATTGCAATGATCGTTTCTAACACAATTTATTTTATTTGCTTGGAAGAATTCATCATTTTCTATTAAAAAATCTTTTTTGAATAGCAACACATAACTCCAAAGGAGTGACATTTCCTCCTAGCAATGGGTTTCAACCCATTGTGT
>CAYVFU010000052.1:6911-19369 GCA_964450495.1 uncultured Saprospiraceae bacterium
AACTCCAAAGGAGTGACATTTCCTCCTAGCAATGGGTTTCAACCCATTGTGTTCTCATAGCAATGGGTTTTTTATCTTTAACCCATTCTGCTTTAACCCATTCTGCCCTATTGAATATTTATCGAAAACGAAATATCAACATCTGTACCTCCAACTGAAGCATCTGACACCTCTGTTTTTAAATCAGGCTGATGCTTTAATACGATTCTAAAGTTTCCTGCAGAAGACGTTGCAGCGCCCGTTGACCAATTAGTCAATAGACCAACTGGATTTCCATTCGCATCTTGATCATTATACACTAATGGATCTTGACGGCTGTCTACATTTCCATCACCAGTAGGATCGGTGAAGATGTCTGCAGTAAATGCAAAGAAAAACATGTGTTCGTCATCTTCTTCCATTATTTCTGCTGTAATGTCTTCGACTTCAGAGCCCAACGTATTTAGCAATGAGATAGATAATTCGTAATCGGTATTAGCAGATAAATTTATGTCTTCTATGACTGGACTTGCAACACCTTCTCCATCTTCATCAACCCATGAGGCAGATAGGGCATCTCCACCGCCAGTTGGCGTAAAAGTGAGAATGATCTCATTGATTACCTCTTCCTCTTCATCATGGCCGTCGCCTTCTGAAATCGTTAATGGAAATGTAATATCTACATCTGTGCCGCCTACTGTCGCATCAGAAGTTCCTGATTTTAGATCGGGTTGATGCTTTAGAACAAGGTTAAATTCACCGGCAGTTTCTGAGTGCTCTCCTGCTGTCCACGTGGTTGATAGACCAACCGGAAATCCATTATCATCTTGATCATTATAATTAACAGGATCTGTTCGATTATCTATATTTCCATTTCCAGTAGGATCTTCGAAGATGCCATCTGTAAAGCCGAAAAAGAACATGTGCTCATCATCTTCTTCCATGATTTCAGCTGTGATGTCTTCGTCAGTTGTTCCCAATGTATTCGTTAGTTCTAATGCTAAGGCATATGTGATACCTTCTTCTAGTGCTATATTGTCAATTATCGGCGCACCACTTCCTTCACCATCAGCATCAAACCAAGCTGCTGTAATCGCGTCTTCGCCATTGTCTGGTGTAAAGGTAAGTGTGACACGAGAAATTTCTTCTTCTTCTTCGTTTTCCATTTCCATCTCCATCTCCATCTCCATTGGATCATCATCATCGCCACATCCTACGAAAAGTCCTGCTGCAAGAAATACGAATAAGTAAGGTATTGAATGTATGTTTTTCATATTTTGAAATTAACTCTTTCTAAATTTAATGCAATATAATTGCATTTATTTAACTAATGCAACAAAATTGTAATTAAAACTTGGTGCCGATTGTTAAAGACACATTTCTACCAGGTGCATTTGAAAAGTATCTTAACCTGTCTGTGTACGATCTATACGAGGTATTTAAAAGGTTTTCGACTCCTAGTTCCACAGTGAAAGATTTATAGCTATAACTCACATTCCCACCAATAAGAAAATAAGCAGCAGGCACTTGCATGAAGTCAAATATTTCATCTTGGTTAAATTCTACTCCTCCATTTTGAAATGCAACAGGTTCTATGACTCCAGGGGCGTTCCATTGTTCTGCTGTATAATCGAATTTTAATCCTAATTCAAATTGATCTTTTGTGTAAGCTAACACGTAATTTATATTCAACGGAGGAATTTCGATAAAGGCTTGATTATTCTCTGTTTCTTTTGCGTAGACATAAGAGATCTTGGCTTCAGAGGTCAGTTGATTAGAATGATGATATCGGATATCCCAATCGCTACCTATGAAAAGAGCATTGGTTTGACTAAAAATGAAAAATGGAAATGTACCAGCGACATTAGTTGTCACACCAAATGGCCTCAAAAAGATATAATCATTAATTCGATTGACATGGAAGATAAATTCAGCTTGTATCTTATCATGGCTGACTTCTAAACCAGAGACCCATTTCAAGCTTCTTTCAGAACGCACCTTACGATCTGTTTCATCAAACACACGAGTTAATGGTGTTGTTATTTGAGGTTCAAAGTTATATCGCCATAAGCCAAATTGAACTCGAGAAAAATGATAGCCGAAGGAGTACAATTCAGAAATATTTGGCGGCCGCCATGCAGTGCCTATGTTAGTATAAAAAGACACTGTTTCATTTATCTCTTTTCTGAACCCTAAGGTGAAAGTTGCATTGGTGAAGTTCACTTCATTAGAATAAATAGTGACATCCCGAATCGTATCTCTCACACTTAATGTTTGGTAATCAAGTCGTAAACCTAACTCGAGAACTGACTCATCCAATTGCAAAGACTGGATGGAATAGGCACCAACATTGAGCACATCGTAATCAGGCACAAAATTAATTGGGTTAGAACCTGGCTCGTTGACACTTTGTTGAGAAAATAGCTGCACACCTGAATTACCATTCCAATTACCTCGATTAGGCTGAATCCATTCAGCCTCAAGGGTATGAGACAATAAGTTCAAATCTATTACAGGGCGCTCATTGAGTTCACCTCTTCTTATATCAAATTCTCTTCTGACATTTTGCTGGATGCCATATTGTAACTTCAGCACATGTTCTCCAAAAAATAAGGATAGCTCGGATTTTAACAAGCCGTGTTGCGTTTCGTGCTTTGGGTTTTGAATGTTGTATGTAGGCTCAAATGTTGGACTTGGAGTTCCGCGCTCAATCGCATTCTGCAAGTCTTGAAGATTTCCCACAAGAGATCCGCGCAACACTCCAAGTTCTTGATTCAAATAACTACCAGAGACTTTAAGTTCTAACTTAGGTTGATGCAATAAAGCATTAAAGCTGGCACCATTTTCTCTTTTCCCTGTATTGGATAAGTTGTATTCAGGTGCTTCCAGATCAGCTTGTCTGATGCCAAAAGCGCTTGCATTCCACGCAAAACGATGAGAACCCTGTTCCAAATTAAATTGACCACTGTATGCTTTTCCATTTGTTTGATATGAAGAGCCTACAAACCCATTCAGCTTTTGGTCGAGTTCTGGTCTTTTGGAATTATACAAAATAACGCCTCCCAGTGCTTCTGGTCCGTATTTCACCGTTCCTGCTCCTTTCACCACCTCAATTTCATTTACATGAGATGGATCTATCTCTGGCGCGTGACCATCTCCCCACACTTGATAGGCATGTCTTAGGCCATCATTCATAACCAAGACTCTATTAGAATGCAAACCATGCACGATTGGTTTAGAAATGTTAGTGCCTGTTTTAAGGGTAGAAATGCCAGATACCTGTTCTGTAAGATCGCCAATAGACGTGCTCAAGAGAGTTACTTTTTCGATTTCCAAATGTTGAATGGCAAGTGATTTATACGCGTCTAGACGGGAACCTTCAATGACAACACTTTCCAATAATGTCTCATCGGGTGCCATATAGATCATGGGGTCTTCGTGATGAAAATCATGATGATGTTCGACAGTTTTGTACCCTAAAAATCGTGCCTCCAAATGGAATTCTTCATCACAAATATTTTTTATAACAAACGCTCCATTTTCATCAGCAGCGACACCCTGACCTGTTTCCAAAATACTTACTGTCGCAAAAGGAAGTGGTTCTTGAGTGACAAGGTCTAACACCATGCCCTTAATGGCGAGATCACATTCATTATTATCCTGACTGGTCATTGAAGCAGGCAACATCCCCATTAAAATCAATAATGAAGCGCACCTGAATAGATGCCATATTTTGTAGCTGAGGGAACAAAGCCTAGTTGAAACCATGCTATGCCGCGCAGGTTTTACATATTCCTTTTAATACCAGTGTGGCTTCTTTCACCTGATATCCAGGAACATTTACGGTTGGAATGTTCTGCTCTAAACATTCAATAATTCCACATTCATCACACTTAAAATGCATATGGTCATGAACATGGTCATCCGAACTGCAGGTATCATGACACAAGCCATATGTAGCAAACCCGCTATCGTCTGGAATTTTATGCAAGACACCATTTTCGGTAAACGAGTTTAGAGTTCTGTAGAGAGTCACCCGATCAGATTCATCAAATTTATCTTCGAGGTCTTTAAAGGACAAAGTCCTGTTTTGACTCAAAAAATAACTGAGTATATCGACTCTGCCATCAGTTACCCGTAATTTATGAGCCTTCAATATTTTTTTAACCTTACTGTAGCTAACCATATCCTTATAAAGATTATAATACGCAATTCAGTTGCAAAAATGGGGTTTTTATTTGACTAACCGCTATTATTGACTGCTTATTTGACCAGAATAGCAAATCATGTTGATCAAGCAGTAAGCAAAGTCTACAGGGATTCAATTGTTGTAATTATTTAATGTAAATATCTGCACAGTAGTGAATTTGATGCTTGATTCACATAAATGTAGCTGACTAATGGGGAATCTTTTATCACAATTGAACTTGTCCGTTAGGAAAGCTTATTTTCAATCTTAGCACATGCCAAATTCAATGACTTAACTGTAGATTCATTAATAATCCATCCTTCAAAAATAACGTATCTGCTGTCCTGTACTCTGGAATAGGGCTGATGTTGTGTGCCACAATTTGTTTTACAGTCATGCAAGGGTTTGTCAAACAATGAGCTTACATCCTTAATCTTTATCATACTGCCGCAGAAAACAAAACACGTCCATTGAATGTTGAAATACTGTATTACCATACTAATCTCAAAATGTGTATTTTTGCGACTGATTTCATAACTCAAAATATAGAATATGCCATTTGACATAGACATGCTAAAAGCACATTACGCTTCATTCGGTGACAGAGTGAATAAAGCAAAAGAAGTGCTGCAACGACCGTTAACACTAACAGAGAAAATATTATATGCTCATTTGCATGAAGACTCACCGCTCAAAAACTATGAGCGTGGTAAGGATTATGTCTTCTTTGCACCTGATAGAGTAGCGATGCAAGATGCAACTGCTCAAATGGCTTTATTACAATTCATGATGGCAGGTAAGGATAAAGTGGCTGTCCCTTCTACTGTACACTGTGATCACTTGATCCAAGCGAAAGTAGGTGCAGGCACAGATTTGATTGCTGCCAACAATGTGAATAAAGAAGTATACGACTTCCTTGAAGCTGTCTCTGATAAATATGGTTTGGGTTTTTGGAAGCCTGGCGCTGGGATCATTCACCAAGTGGTTTTAGAAAATTATGCATTTCCAGGTGGGATGATGATTGGTACTGATTCTCACACGCCTAACGCAGGTGGTTTGGGAATGATTGCAATCGGTGTTGGTGGAGCTGATGCTGTGGATGTGATGGCAGGTATGCCTTGGGAATTGAAGATGCCAAAATTGATCGGTGTGAAATTGACAGGCGAACTCAGTGGCTGGACATCACCTAAAGATGTTATCCTTAAAGTTGCTGGTATTCTTACTGCCAAAGGTGGTACTGGTGCTGTTGTCGAATATTTTGGCCCAGGTGCAATAACAATGTCTTGTACTGGTAAAGGGACTATTGGTAATATGGGTGCTGAGATCGGAGCGACGACATCTACATTTGGATATGACGAGTCAATGGATCGTTATCTAAGAGCTACCGAAAGAGCAGAGATTGCTGATATGGCTAATGGCATCAAAGAGCATTTGACAGCTGATGCTGAATGTTATGAAAATCCAGAAAAATATTTTGATCAAGTTATTGAGATCGATTTAAGTACATTGGAGCCATTGTTGAATGGACCTTTTACGCCAGATTTGGCTACCCCTGTTTCTGAAATGGCTGCAGCTGCAGAAAAAAATGGTTGGCCTACTGAGTTGGAATACTGCTTGATCGGATCTTGCACTAACTCCTCTTATGAAGATATATCAAGAGCCGCTTCGATTGCCAAACAAGCTACGGATAAAGGCATTACAGCTAAGTCAAAATTGACAGTAACTCCTGGTTCTGAACAAGTAAGATATACCATCGAAAGAGATGGTCTCATCGAGACTCTTGAAGGGATGGGTGCCATGGTATTCGCTAACGCATGTGGACCATGTATAGGCCAATGGGCCAGATTTAGCGATCCGATGAATGCGCCAAAAAATAGTATTGTACATTCATTCAATAGAAACTTTTCTAAACGTGCAGATGGATCACCAAACACGCATGCCTTTGTAGCGTCACCTGAAATTGTAACAGCAATTGCATTGTCTGGTAAACTTGGATTTAATCCATTGACAGATACATTGACTAATGACAAAGGAGAAGAAGTAAGACTAGATCCACCAACGGGTTATGAGTTGCCACCAAATGGTTTTGATGTTAAAGATGCAGGCTATAATGCCCCTGCAGAAGATGGAAGCAGCATCAATATCAGTGTTAACGAATCATCTGACAGATTACAATTATTGACCCCTTTTAAAGTCATTGAGCCAAATCAGATGGTTGATATGCGTGTACTCCTTAAAGCAAAGGGCAAGTGTACGACGGATCACATCTCTATGGCGGGACCATGGTTGAAGTTTAGAGGTCACCTGCAAAACATTTCTAACAACTGCTTTATTGGTGCGATCAATTATTTTAATGATAAAGCCAATCATGTTGCAAATTTTGTTGACTCTGGAGATGAAGCTGAGTTTTTACCAGTGCCTGATTCTGCAAGAAAATACAGAGATTCAGGTATAGGCACAGTGGTCTTTGGTGAGGAAAACTATGGAGAGGGATCATCTAGAGAACATGCTGCAATGGAACCACGATTTCTTGGCGTCAATGCCGTTATTGTAAAATCATTTGCAAGAATACATGAAACGAATCTGAAAAAGCAAGGAATGCTTGGTCTGACGTTTGCTAATCCAGCTGATTACGACAAAGTAAGACAAGATGATTACGTGTCTATTTATGGCTTTGAAGAGATGGCACCAGGAAAGACCTTGTCCATTCATTTGAAACACAAAGACGGTACTGATGATTATTTTGAAGTGAACCACACGTACAATCAAGCTCAGATCGAGTGGGTAAAAGCTGGTTCTGCACTAAATAAGATCAGAATTGATTCTGGCGTCGCATAGTTTTTAATCGTTGGAAATATATACATATTTGAAAAAATACAATATATTAGCCTAATAATTACAAACAAAAAGCTACGTTATGTGGAAAGAATTTAAAGAGTTTATATTTACTGGTAATGTTATCGATTTCGCGATAGCCGTTATTTTGGCAGGAGCCGTCGGACTTGTTGTCAATGGTTTCGTCAATGACATCATTATGCCTGTTGTAGGTCAAGCCATGGGTGGTACAGACTTTAGCAGCATGAAATATGTTTTGTCTGCAGCTCAGGGTGCTGAAGGTTCTGAAGGCTATGTCGCAGAGAATGCCATCAGATATGGTAAATGGTTTAATACGATTATTAACCTATTTATTGTTGGTGGCGTATTATTCTGGTTAGGTAAAGCAAAAATCAGATTTATGGGTGCTGCTCCAGATCCGGATCCAACACCAGATCAAGCATTACTTACAGAGATCAGAGATGCTTTAAAAAAGTAATCTTAATAAACCGAAAAATAAAGGTCTGCAATATTTTTGCAGGCCTTTTTTTATGCCTATAATTCTTCTCTTAATCAAATACTTTAATTTTATGTTATGAGAAAAATTGAACACATTGGTATTGCTGTTGAAGATTTGGAGAAAAGCAATGCACTATTTTCTTCACTGTTTAATGTTGAAGGCCCATATAAGGAAGAAGAAGTTGAATCAGAATTTGTTAAAACAGCCTTTTTTAGAAGTGGTAATAATAAGATAGAATTGGTGCAAGGCTTAAATGCAGACAACGCTATCTCCAAATTTATCGCTAAACGTGGCGAAGGCATTCATCATATTGCATTTGATGTTCCAGACATTATAAAAGAAATGACAAGGCTTAAAGCAGAGGGTTTTATTCTATTAAATGAAGAACCAAAAATAGGTGCAGATAATAAGCTTGTTTGCTTCGTCCATCCTAAATCTTCTAATGGCGTCTTAATCGAACTTTGCCAAGAGATACCTGCTTAGTGGAGTATTCATTTGTAGAATATTTAATCATCATTTTCGGAAGTTTTATTGCTGGTTGTATCAACACCTTAGCCGGCAGTGGCTCAGCAATTACCCTTGCCATATTGACAGAAGTAATGGGTCTCCCTGGTAATTTAGCTAATGGTTCTAATCGCGTTGGTGTTGTTGCCCAAGGAAGTACGACGAGTTACGTTTTTTACAAAAACGGTAAACTTGATTTTAAAGAAAGTGGTCCAATTATTTTATTGATTTTTATTGGTGCCCTAATCGGTGTCTATGTTGCCACACAAATTTCTAATGAGCAATTTAGAGAAGTATTTAAATACTTGATGATTGCAATGCTTCTCATCATCCTTATCAGACCGAAAAGATGGTTAATAGATAATAATGTTTCATTGGTAAAGCCAACATTATTGACAGCACCTTTATTTATTGCCTTGGGATTTTACGGCGGGTTTATTCAAATGGGAATGGGTGTGTTTTGTTTAGCCTTATTTGTTTTGGTGTCTAAATATGACATCATAACCGCAAATGCGTTGAAAGCGTTCTCTGTATTTTTTTATTCTATTTTTGTCATTGCTGTATTTCAATACAAAGGGTTGATTGATTGGAAAGCAGGAGGACTTCTTGCAATTGGTCAAATGGTAGGAGGATATTTTACAGCTGAATTTGCCTCTAAATTTGAGCGTGCTGATGTATGGGCTTATAGAGTTTTAGTACTAATTGTTATACTCGTAATCCTTAGGCTTTTTGGTGTTTTTGGGTAAAATTACTTAACATTTATTCAGCTGCAATTGTCTTAGTAGACATTACACCTCAGTCAAAATCATGTTATCTTACAGCTACATAAATAAGAAAATACGTTGAATCGAATCATAATTCTTCTACTACTCACTGGTCTCTCTTTTTGTCTTTTTGGCCAGGAAGAAGATTACACTTGGAAAAATGTTCCTATAGGTGGTGGAGGGTATATTACCGGAATGAAAATCCATCCATTAGATGCGACTAAAAGATATTATCGTACAGATGTCGGTGGTGCTTACAGATGGAATGAACAATCTGGTAGAATGGAACAGCTTATTTTTATAGACAATAGTGAATTTTATTCCGTTGCAGGAATTGCTTTACATCCTACAGATACAGACATATTATATTTAGCTGTCGGTCGAAAGTGTGGTCCAAATAGATCCGCAATTTTATTTTCGAATGACGGTGGTCTCACTATGCAAGAACTAAATATTCCTGGAGGAATCCCTTTTTATTTTGCAGCAAATGGTGGACGTAATTGCAACACCTCTACTGACAACAATGCACCCAACACAGGTGACAAAGACAGGCAGGGAACTCCATTGGAGATTAATCCGCATAATCCAACGGAACTATTTATTGGATCTAGAGAGAAAGGTTTGTACATATTAAATGTAAATAATCTTAACCTTACCGCTGTATCGAGTAATCAAATACCGCACAATACTACTCAATACAGTATTCGCTCAGTGGTCTTTCATCCTACTCAACCATACGTGTATATTGCTTATACCAATTATGGTTTATTTGTCGGAGATCTAAATGCAGGCACATTTTATCAAGCCGACCCAGCAAATCAATTTCCACAATTAAAAAAAGCGATAGACATTTCAATTTCTAAAAATGCTGATTATATGTTGTTGGCATGTAAGACTGATGGCATTTTAAAAGCGACTTTGCAAAATCCAGCTAGTCCTCAGTTGGAGATACTTTCTGGATACAATACACCACAAGATGAAGGATACTTGACTGTTGATTGTAGTCCACATGATAATGATGTGGCAGTCACAGTGGTAGCAGATTGGAACCACATCAATGAGTTTCAAGTAACCACAGATGCTGGTGATAATTGGAATCAAATCTCAGGTAATGTTCCAAATGGCAATAATATTTTTCCATGGAGGTCTGGTTCATTTGCTTCACATGTTGCTCAAATTACTTTTTCTCCATCTGATCCAACAGAACTGCATTATACAAGTTGGTTTAGTACATTTCAATGCAATAACTTTTCAGTGAATGGTGGAAACATTTGGCATAACTTTGAATCAAAGGGACATGAAGAAATAGTGCCAACAGAAATCGTTGCTTTTCCAAAAAATACCGCAGACTATTTCTTAATGGTTGGTTCTGGCGATCACACTGGATTTATATTCGACGACTCAATAGAAGATGAAAATGCTTTTGCAACTTTCGATATCAGCGATAATGCAGAACCTTTAAATGGACTTAAGAAATCTGGCAGCATGGATTTTTGTGAAAACAATCCTGATAATCTTATTGTCTGTGTTCCAAGAGAATGGACAGATAGTGACGCTGGTGCTCTCAAATCTGATGATGGAGGTCTGAGCTGGCAGTTATTGTCAGATTATCAATTGGCTTACCAAAAGTCGCTTATTGCAATGTCAAGTACAGACCCAGATAACATCATCTTTTTGAATAATACCCACATGATGTTTACAAAAGATGGAGGAGACAATGTTGATGATGCATCAGGCAGTAGTACTTTGTCAAGTGATTGTACTATTCCTTTTTCCATAAGTTGTAATGGACCATCAAATTTATCTGGCAACAATGTTAACACAAGTGTTTTTGCTGCTTTTCGAAACATTACTGCAGATAAAAGTTTGGGTTGTGTGTTTTATTATTATGATTGGGATGGCACATTCAACATCAGCACAGATGGTGGAGAAAATTGGTGTGTGATGAACGACAATACACTTCCTATCAGTAATGATCCTTGGGAGAAAACACGACTAATTAGTATTCCAGATCATCCTGGTCATTTGTGGATAAACATCAACAAAGTGTTGTGGCATTCTACAAATGGTGGCCGGACTTGGACAAATTATACTAACGTCCATAGTGTGAATAATGTCACCGCATTATCCTTTGGTAAAGGATTAACCAATACGTATCCTGCTTTATATATCTATGGAACTGTTGACGGTAGCAACACAAGATTTGTGTATCGCTCTGATGATGCTGGACTCTCATGGATTAAGGTAAACAATCACGAACAAAAAGAATTGTGGGGAGACATTAAAATGATCGCAGGAGATAGAAATATTGCAGGCAGAGTTTATGCAACAGTAAGTGGACAAGGCGTTGTTTTTGGACAAGCGTTTACAATCGAATCTTGTGATAATGTTGAAAAAACAATAGAAGGAGAATTTAATCAAATTAATTCGCCAAGCGTGCCAAGTTGGAGTGCACATGAAGGAGGCGGTGCTACAATGAACTCTTTCATTAATCAATGGACAAAAGCAGTATTGGATATTTCAGCACCAGGTACATTTAATTATGATTTACAATTGTGGCAAGATGACTTATCCATGGATGTCAATAAATTATATGTCATACAAACAGATCTTCGGGCAGATGATACCAGGTTTGTCACCATTAAATTACGGAACAAAACGAATGGAACGCTTTATTTTGAAAAAGATATAGAAGTACTTTCTGACTCAAAAGATATGGCCTTTATTTTTAGGAGTCCGGTTGCTGATAATGACCTGCGTTTAACCTTACAAGTAGGAGGTAATTCAGAAACTGTCTACGTTGACCACATTAGGTTTCGCGAATTCTGTGAAAATGATCATGATTTATTGGATTGCATAGACCAACTGACACTTGATGAAGACTTAATGCATTCAGACATATTTAAAGTCATAGAGAAAATTGAATCTGCAGCTCGCATTTCAAATACGAGTCAGGTTGTTTACCAAGCAGGAGATAACATTTTGTTGAATCCAACATTTG
Organism: uncultured Saprospiraceae bacterium; assembly: GCA_964450495.1. Lineage (GTDB taxonomy): Bacteria > Bacteroidota > Bacteroidia > Chitinophagales > Saprospiraceae > CALFUK01. The sequence goes on from CAYVFU010000052.1 coordinate 18,683, forward strand.
AAGTTGAACAAGGGGTTATCTTTGTTGCTGACATAAAAGCCTGTGTCGATTAACCGCAAATGAATGAGAGAAATTGATCACATCGTCTTGGCAGTTCCTGATCTAGAACAAGCGATTAAAGAGTTTAAAGATAAGTACTACCTAGATTTGGTGTATGGAGGTAAGCATGAGTCATTTGGCACTCACAATGCGCTACTAAATCTAGGCCATGGATGTTATTTAGAAGTGTTAGCACCTGACCCAGAAAATACGACATTTGATGGTCCACGATGGATGGGTGCTGATTTATCACAGCAACCAGTAGTATGTAGATGGGCTTTAAAATCAAATGATCTTGAAAAAGACAAAGAGGCATTACAAAAAGTAAACCCAGCATACGGTAATATCATTGAAGGCAGTCGACAGAAAACAGATGGTAGCACCTTGCGCTGGCAAATGATAAGGCCTTTGCCGACACCATTGATTGACATAGCTCCGTTTATGGTTGATTGGAAAGATTCAGATTCACATCCAACAGATAGTTTACCAGAAAATTGTGAACTTTTATCTATAGAACTTGCACACCCAGAAGTAGAAAAGATGAAACCACTCTTTAGTGAATTAGCGTTGGATAATGATATACATTTTGGAGAAGAACAACGGATCACTATTCGATTACAAACAAATAATGGAAAAGTAATGTTCTAA
>CAYVFU010000052.1:19469-33012 GCA_964450495.1 uncultured Saprospiraceae bacterium
CCTAGCCTCCTAGCCTCCTAGCCTCCTAAAAAATAATAAACTTTCCATTCTCATACACCTTCACACCATCTGCATATATACTGCCGCCATCTGACATGTCCGTAATCATATCCCAATGAATAGCAGATTGATTTTTACCACCGTTCTGCTTATACGATTGACCAACAGCCATATGAATAGTGCCTCCAATTTTTTCATCAAATAAAATGTTCTTTGTTGCTTGTTGTATGTTATAATTAGTACCAATGGCTACTTCTCCAAAATAATTAGCACCTTCGATTTGAAAGACCTGGTCCAAAATATCTTTGCCAGTTATGGCATCCCACTTAACAACCTCACCATTTTCCACCCACAAGGTGATTCCAGATACTTCCTTACCCATATAGATGCTTGGGTAATTAAAGTGGACCACACCATTTACACTATTTTCAATTGGTGCTGTGTAGACTTCACCAGATGGCATATTAGTCTGGCCATCAGAATTGATCCATATTCTGTCTTTTACTCTAAAACTTATATCGGTGTCTTTACAGACATATCGAATAACATCTTGCTTATTGAGAAAATCTACTATTTGTTGCTGATTCTTTCTTATCTCCAACCAACTGTCTTCTGGTTTATCATCATATAAATGACAAGCATTAAAGACGAATTCGCTGTATTCTTCTAAAGACATTCCTGCCTCTTGTGCGCTTGCCTGAGTCGGATATTGGCAAAGTGAACGTTTCAATTCTCTTGTCGCTGTACGCTCAAAATAACTTGTCATGATGGGACGCATCGCTTTTGATCGTTTGCTCCTAGCATCTGCATTGACATTCTGATCTTCGCGTAAATTATACGGTGCACGGATAGCCAAATAAGCATCGAACTCCTCCATCGCCTTTTTAAACAAAACAGGTTCGGATGCCAATTGCTCTTCTGATGCATTATTCAGAAAAATTCTGTTCTTACCACTAAATGAAAGATCAGTTTCGACATTCGCACCACGTTTGACTGCAGTTCGATACACTTCTTTAACCAAAGGTTCTGCAAGAATAGAAGTACGGATCAGTAAGTTTTCTCCAGCCTTTATTTCCAAACAATAATCAACTAATAGTTCTGCGTATTTTTTTAGAATTTCCATTTTGTACTAGGTTTACCAATGCTTTGCTTGATACGGATATCTCACGCCGTATTGATTTTCAATCATCGAGGTGAGTATTTCTCGGAGCTGAGTTAAGTTTTCTTTTTTCAACGCGGATATAAAAATGGTTTTATGCTGATGGTGTATGTTTTTGAGATTTTCTTTCATGTCTGCAAGTATCTGCTCTTTTTCTTCAGCTTCTAATAAGTCGTCAAAGTATCTTTCTTTGTATAAGTCTATCTTATTAAAGATCAATAATGTTGGTTTGTCTAATACTTTTAAATCTGTCAATGTCTGGGTCACAGTCGCGATATGGTCTTCATATTTAGGATGAGCAATATCTACTACATGGAGTAAAATATCACTTTCCCTTACTTCATCCAAGGTTGATTTGAAGCTTTCAACAAGATGGTGTGGGAGTTTTCTTATAAATCCGACAGTATCCGATAACAGAAATGGCATGCGACCAAAAACGACTTTTCGCACAGTCGTGTCTAGTGTGGCAAACAATTTATTTTCTGCAAAAACATCTGACTTACTCAAAGTATTCATCAATGTAGATTTACCCACATTGGTGTAGCCTACTAAAGACACACGGATCATTTGTCCTCGGTTCTTTCGTTGTGTTTCATTTTGCTTATCGATTTTTTCGAGCTTTTTCTTAAGCAAAGAAATTTTATCTCTAATGATACGTCTATCTGTTTCTATCTCCATTTCACCTGGTCCACGCATCCCGATACCACCTCTTTGTCGTTCAAGGTGCGTCCACAAGCCTCTCAACCTTGGTAATAGGTACTGCATTTGTGCTAACTCTACTTGTGTCTTTGCTTGTGCTGACTGTGCCCTACTGGCAAAAATGTCAAGAATCAATGTGCTTCGATCAATGATCTTTCTTTTCAAATGTTCTTCTAGTATACTGGTTTGTTTTCCTGTAAGATCATCATCAAAAATGATAAGGTCGATGTCATTATTTTCTACATACTCAATAACTTCTTCTAATTTACCTTTACCTATGAATGTCCGCTTATCTGGATGTTGCAATTTTTGAGTATACCTTTTCACCGTAACCGCACCTGCAGTCATAGCAAGAAATTCAAGCTCATCCATATATTCAGTGACTTGCTCCTCTGTATTGCTTTTTTGAATAAGCCCAATCAATATTGCTTTCTCTTCCTTTTTATTTAGGCCAGATTTTTTCTGTTTGCCTACCTGCCAATTTTCACTCATATATTTATTTCTTGATCAACCACTGTTGAGGATTTAATTTAGCTTGTCCTTTCCAAATTTGAAGCTGAAGTTCGGATATATCATTAGTAATGGCAAGCGAACCAATTGTTTGTCCTCGATCTATCTGCTGACCTGCCTGTACATTGACAGCGGCCAATCTTCCATAGACCAAGAAATAGGAACCGACATTTATAATCACTACATTTCCAAATCCTGGTATCTGATTAATCGAGGTAACTTTACCAGAAAAAATAGACTTCACTTGACTACCGGGACTTGTACGTATATCTATACCATCATTATCAATTTTGACATTGCGATTCGTGGGATGAGTGCGGGTACCAAAACCTGTACTTATAATCCCACTTCTCACAGGCCATGGTAGTCGTCCCTTATTGTCTTCAAAAGATCCAGATAAAGCAATGTTATCAGATGTTGTATTTCCAGATCTGTTTAATTCACGCCTAATGGCATCACTAATTAATTGCGCTAATTTTTCTTTTTCTTTCTTTTGCTCCTTTAATTGACTAAGCAATTTTTTCTCATCTTTCTCAAGAGTTTTGAGTGTCGAATTTTGTTTATTCAACTCACTGCTTAACTGTTTCTTTTGCTTGTCACCTTCCGTCAATAATTCTTCTTGCTTTACCTTCGATTCTTTGATGTTGTTCAATAAATAATTGATGCTGTCTGCATGCATTTGTAAGTTTTCTCCTTTTTGATTGGTGTACCGTGTCAATTGGTTATAATATTGGAGCTTCCTAAAAGATTCTTTCAATGACTGTGCAGAAATAATATCAACTAAAATATTCGTACTTAATTTTTGCTTCAAATTAATACGTAACAATTGACTCCAGCTTTGTTTGACTTCGGCATATTCCTTTTCCACATTCTCTAATCGCAACTCATATATTCCAATTGTGGACTCAGTTTCTGCCAGCTGCTTAGAGATGTTTTTAATTAAATTTTCTCTATTTTTTACTTGTTCTTTAATGACCTTGAATTGATCAATGACTTTTGCTTTATCAGATTGAGTATCCTTTAAATACCTATTGGTCAGCTCTATTTTTTTATTTAATCGTGATTGTTCTTTTTGCAGATCAGATGCTGTCTGACCATGTATTGCAACAACATAAAATGTGCAATAAATTACTATACTGAAATATCTAATTATCAAAAGTCTCGTAATGTGATGGTATATTAAATGGTGTTGATTTAGGAACATTAAATTCAACATCTGAAATAGCAATTTCTGCCGATCCAATTTCGTTTGCATCAATTGGTGCCAAATACTTACGTTGATGAGAATAATACCTACCTCCTTCAACAGGCATGTACTCGTCAAAAAGTATTTTTACTTCTCTGCCGTAGGTGTCTATGATTGAATGTTCTCGCATGACTAATGAGACAGCATCAATTAAATAACGTACTGTGTAGTCACCTGCTGCTCCAAATAACTCATAATCATTGCCAATTCTTTTTACACGCACAGTCTCAGGGTCTGGTTCTAGTGCATTTCCAACAAAGAAAGATTGAATTTTTTCGAATTCTAAATCGATGCCGTATATCTCTGAATATTTTTTTACTGTTTTTCTCTCATAATAATTTTCGAATGGATACAACACATAAATAGAGTCTGGTTTGATCTGCATTCTCGCTACAGACAAACCGAATTTCTTAAAATTCATCCAAATCAAACTGTCCTTTTTAATCCTGACCGTCGCATTAACTCTTCCTGATTCATAACTACTTTCAAAATTAATTTTTGCTTTGCATGAAAACCAATCAAAAGAAACATTGTGTTTTGTCACAGCTCTAACCAAATCAGCTTCGCTTCTTTCTTTAAAACCCGAGCCAATTGCAGCTTGTTTGGATTTACAGGAAAGAAATAAAAAACAACTAACCAAAAAAATAATTGAGAATCTCAACATAGGAATGTTTTAGTTTAGACGACTCTGAATTTGATTTAGTAGCTTTTCAAGTTTAGGATCCTTTTTATTTCCAGCCACTTTTATGGCATTATCGGCAAACGAATTTGCTTTTTTTACATCGCCATAATTTAGTGCAGTCTGAGCAGCGACAATATTAATTTGATATGTTAATGATTGATTTTTGGCCGACATTAATAATCCTTCTTCAAAACTATCAATGGCCTCTCCATATAATTGCTTTCGTTCTTGTATGTATTCAGTGTCGCTGATGCCTTTTAAGAATCTATCTTCTTTGGACATTTCTGGTTCAATGCGGGCACCATACGATTTACCATAATAATAATAACAGATAGGTTGATTAGGATAATATATAAGTGCATCGTCTGAGATTTTAGAAAGCTCTTCATATTCTCCTAATCTGTCGAGACCATACATTAATTGCTCCCATACAGGAAAGACATTTTTCGTCAGTTTAATGGACTTCTTATAATTTTCGACAGCCGGCTCAATATTATCTAATGCCATATTTGCGTCTCCAAGTATGGCATAAGACTTTGCCTCATTTGGATGTGTTTGTTGTAGTGTATTTAGGTTTGTCATTAATGCCTTTTGGGCAGCTGCATCTAGTGATTCTATTTTAGTAACAAATGGAATGAGCTCTTTAATCTTTTTATCAATTGATATATCCTCTTTAGACACTAAGGTGTTGATAGACTGTAAAAAGTATGCATCAGGATTATCACTTGCAACCTTTGATGACAAGGCCATATTTGCGGCTGGATCATTCGGATCAAGAGTCAATACTTTTTGATAGGTTTTTTTAGCGTCTTTGTCTTTGCCAATTTCACCATAGTAACTTGCCAGATTATTCAGATAGCGTGTGTTTGTAGGGTCACTATTGACAAGTTTGATAAGTTCCTTTACAGCATCATTGGATTTACCAGTTATTCTAAACAGTTCAAATTTTTGTCTGCTTATCTGTTCTGAAACTCCTACAATATTTTCAAGTTTATTAAGTGTTACTAATGCCTCTTTGTATTCCGTAGCTTTTACACTTAGCTCAACATGTTTTTGCAAAGTGCCCGCATCTCGAGGGTTGACGACAATAAGTCTGTCGGAAACATCTGCAGCATCTTTAAATCGTTCTTTTGATTCTAGAAAAGTGATATACGTACGACTATACCATTCATTAGTTGGAGAAATATTGACAGCTTTCTTGATGTATTTTTCTAAATTATCATCATCTCCCAGCTGTGCATAGACTCTACTCAATTCATAGGAAATAGCCGCATTATTTGGCTGTTTCTTAATCGCCTGTTTATATAATTCTTCTGCCTTTTCATATTTTTCAAGCAGGAAGTGAGTTTTTGCTTGTAGGAACAAATCCTGTTGTTGGATTTCATCTTCTGTATAAATACCTGGTTGCGCCCAAGATAATGCTGGTGCTAAAAGAAGTAAAACTACAATGATCCTGAATAACATACCTGTTTAACGTATTTAATAGATTTTGAGATATGTTTTTAACCAGTTATTCCATAACCGTTAATTTTAACATATTCGTTCTGAATTTTCTTTTGATTGGCATACTCCCAGTATTAATGACTACGTCGCCTTTCTTAAGAAGTTTCTTCTCTTTTAGAATGTTAGTTAGGTCTTCAATAGTTTCATCGGTAGTCGTAAACTTATTATAAATAAACGATTTAACGCCCCAAATTAGATTCATTATACATGACATCTCATGGTTACTTGTGAATACATAAATACCACAAGGAGGACGATAACTTGAAATTTTGAATGCTGTATACCCTGACTCTGTTATTGACAAGATTGCCTTGGCTTTCACTTCTTCCGCTGTCTTTGCTGCTGTTATACAAATTACATCTGAATGAAATGTCTTAGAAGACTTGTCCGCTTTAGGTCTCTTTCCCTGAATCATGTAGTTTTTCTCTGCCTCTTCTATGATGTTATTCATTGCCTCTACAACTCTTTCAGGATGGTTACCTACTGAAGTTTCACCACTTAACATTACAGCATCTGCACCATCGTGTACTGCATTCGCAACGTCTGTCACTTCTGCTCTTGTTGGGTTATAATTAGTAATCATGCTGTCCATCATCTGAGTAGCTACGATCACAGGTTTAGCTTTTTGGATACATCGCTTGATGATGTTCTTCTGAATAAAAGGGATTTTCTCAATTGGGACTTCAACACCTAAATCTCCTCTAGCAACCATTATTGCATCGGTCGCTTTTATGATTTCCTTTATGTTTTTGACGGCTTCTGGTTTCTCAATTTTAGCAATGACTTGAGCTATATGGCCGCTCTCTTTTATCATAGCTTTGAGATCGAGTATTTCTTCAGCTGTTCTGACAAAAGACAAAGCAATCCAATGTACTGGCTGTGTTAAAATATATTCTAAGTCCTCATAGTCCTTCTTCGTCATTGCAGGCAGAGAAATATTTGTTTCAGGTAGATTTACACCTTTGTTTGACTTTAACTTTCCTCCGTATAGTGTTTTGAGCGTCACATTCTTTTCAAGGTCAGTACTGATCACTTCAAAGATCATTGTGCCATCATCTACAAGTATTTTTTCGCCGACTTTTACATCTTTTGCAAAGTGCTCATAACTCATATATGCGCGCTCTTTGGTTCCAATACATTTTTCGTTGGTAAAGATAATTTCGTCACCTTTATTGAGGTCTACACCATCATTCTCCATTTTACCAATCCGCAATTTAGGCCCTTGCAAGTCAGCTAGGATACCTATATGCAAATTGTATTTCTTATTAATTCCTACTATTCTTTGAATGGTTTCGCCATGAGTAGCATGATCTCCGTGTGAAAAATTCAGGCGAAAAATATCTGTACCATTCTTTATCAACTTCAGCAACATTTCTTCATCTCTAGAAGCTGGTCCCAGAGTAGCAACAATCTTTGTACTTTGTTTGTCCCTAATTTTCATGAGTAAGTGTAAATTATACAATAATAAGCCAGTAAATGTACATGAAAGCACTGTCAATTATAGTACGATCCTAGCAAATCTTTATTTTAAGTCCAAAATTCTGAAAATGAGCTCAGAAGGCTAAAGTCTCGTGGTGTAATTATGAAAGTATTTTGAATAATTATTTTGTAGCTTAATTACTTGAAAACCAAATGATTAAGTTAACTTTAATGTAAGAGTCTTCCAACAGTGGAACTAAATTATTCAATAATTTCTTTGTTGTAGATATTACTTAAATATATTTTCGCGCTAACAAAAGCATTGCACTATGTCAGAAATTGCAGAAAAAGTTAAAAAAATTATTGTCGATAAATTAGGTGTTGACGAGTCAGAAGTAACTCCTGAAGCGAGTTTTACTGATGATTTAGGCGCAGATTCTTTAGACACCGTTGAGTTAATCATGGAGTTTGAAAAAGAATTTGACATCTCTATTCCAGACGAACAGGCTGAAACAATACAAACTGTTGGTCAAGCAATAGGGTTTCTAGAAGCCAAATAAGTTTTTTTACTTGAAGAAATAGTATCCACAGGAGCTCTATGCACTGTGGATATTTTATTTTTGGTAGTTTTAACTTATGAATCGAGTTGTTGTCACTGGTTTGGGAGCAATCACTCCAATAGGAAACACCCTTCCAGAATACAAAAAGGCTCTTTTAGAAGGAGTAAGTGGTGCTGATATTATCACGCATTTCGACCCTGAGACCTTTTCTACAAAGTTTGCCTGTGAAGTCAAAAACTTCAATGTTGAGGATCACATGCACAGACGTGAGGCACGTCGACAGGATCCATTTACTCACTATGCCATGGTTGCCTGCGAAGAAGCCATTCAAGATTGCGGTCTGGACCTTGAGACAGCTGATAAGGATGACATTGGCGTTATTTGGGCAAGTGGAATTGGTGGTTTAGGCACAATGGAGCAGGAGATAGGCTATAATGCGGTGAACCCTGTACCTGTAAGATACAATCCCTTTTTTATCCCGAAGTTAATCGTTGATATTGCGGCTGGACACATTTCCATCAAATATGGCTTTCGTGGACCAAATTTTGCAACCGTTTCAGCATGCGCCTCATCAAATAATGCCATTTCTTCAGCATTCGATACTATTCGTTTGAATAAAGCCTCAATTATCGTTTGTGGAGGATCTGAAGCTTCGTGTACAAAAACGGGAATAGGAGGTTTTGGAGCCATCAAAGCCCTTTCCAAAAGAAACGATGATCCTAAAACTGCCTCCAGACCCTTTGATAAGGACAGAGATGGCTTTGTACTAGGTGAAGGTGCTGGTGCATTAATACTGGAAAATCTAGACCATGCTAAAGCGAGAGATGCAAAGATTTATGCTGAGGTAGTTGGGACTGCTAATACTGCAGATGCTCATCACATTACAGCACCTCATCCGGAAGGTTTGGGGGCCTCCAATGTTATGAAAAAAGCACTTAAAGAGGCTAAGATGAATGTGGAAGATATAGATTACATCAATGTGCATGGTACGTCCACACCTTTAGGAGATATTGCTGAATCAAAGGCCATTAAAAAAGTGTTCGGAGATCACGCTTATAATTTGAATATAAGCTCAACGAAATCAATGACTGGCCATTTATTGGGAGCTGCTGGTGCCATTGAAGCATTGGCTGCAATCATAGCCATTCAAGAAAATACAGTGCCACCGACAATAAATCACTTCACAGATGACCCTGAATTAGATCAAAAGCTTAACTTTACATTCAACCAAGCACAAAGCCGGCCTGTAAATGCTGTTCTTAGTAACACTTTCGGATTCGGTGGACATAATTCATCAATCATTTTTAAGTCATTTAGTGAATAAGACTTTGTGCTAAAATTTTATAATTATTATATTTCTCCGGATAAATCCCTTGCCCGCAAGTTAAAGTCTATATTAGGCTTTACACCTAAGCGCTTAAATTTATTCAAATTGGCATTCTATCATAAGTCCATGAAGAATGTATCTGACGGTATAGATCATTACAACAATGAACGTTTAGAATACCTAGGAGATGCCTTGTTAAGTACAATAGTTGCGGACTATTTATTCAAAAAATATCCAAATAGTGACGAAGGCTTTCTCACTAAAATGAGATCCAAAATTGTCAAAAGAAAATCTTTAAATACGCTTGCAGAAAAGATGGGTTTAGATTTAATTCTGTCTAGCTATTCTCAAGGTAAATTGAGCAACGCGATGATGGGCAATGCTCTAGAAGCGCTAGTGGGTGCTATCTATCTGGAATATGGGTATAAATTCACCAAGAAGTATGTTGTTAAAAAAATTCTTCGAGAATACATCGATATACATGAACTGGAGACATTTGACGATAACTTTAAAAGTCGCTTGTTAGAATATTGCCAAAAGCATGGTCACAATGTAGATTTTAGACTAATCAACAAATACAAGCACGATAAAAGAGACAGATTTAAGGTCGCAATAGTGCTGAATGGAAATGAGGTTGCGTATGGAGATGATTTTAATAAAAAATCTGCCGAGCAGGCAGCTTCAAAGCTTGCTCTAAATGGATTGACCCCTTTAAATGCTTAATGGATTCACTTACTCAGATTGTATTAGGCGCATCAGTTGCAGAAGTTAGTGTAGGAAAAAAAATTGGCAACAGATCTATTTTATGGGGAGGAATTGCTGGAACTATTCCAGACTTAGATGTCATCTCAAACCTCTGGATGGACCCACTTGATGCGTTGTCTTTTCATAGAGGCATTTCTCATTCCTTTTTGTTTGCCATCTTAGCTCCTCCTTTATTGGGACTTCTGATTCACTTTATATATAATTCCAAATACCACAAATACATTGCATTTGCTTGTTGGAGTTTGTTGTTTACTGGCCTGGCAATACCAATACTGTTGTCTGGAGCAAATCTGATTATTAAATTGGCATCGATAGTACTTGTAGGTGCTGCTGTTGCCTCCTTTTATAGGCGATACTTTAAGAAAGAAAGAAAATTACCAAAAGCTTCTCTAAAGGATTGGATACTGCTCTTTTTTGTTGCAATTGTTACACATCCTATTCTAGATACATTTACCACTTATGGTACTCAATTGTTTCAACCGTTTTCAAATTACAGAGTGAGTTTTTGCAACATTTCAGTAGCTGACCCTTTGTATACCATTCCACTTATCACTGCTCTTGTTTTAATGGCAAAGCATGCTAAAGAAAAAAATATTCGACGTAAACTTGTTTGGATTGGCTTAGCGCTTAGTTCACTTTATATGGTATTTACGCTATGGAATAAAACTCACATAAATAGTGTTTTTGAAAAAAGCTTAGTTGAGAGTAAAATCGATTACAAACGGTACATGACATCTCCGACAATCTTAAACAATGTGCTTTGGTTCTGCATCGCTGAACGAGAGGATGATTTTGTTTATGGATTATATTCTGTTTTTGACACTAAAAATCGAGTAGCATTAGAAACGATACCTAAAAATTACGACGTGCTGGCTGCTAAAAAATCAGATCATACTGTCAATACATTGAACTGGTTTAGCGATGGTTATTATACAATTATTGAACGAGAAGGTAGCATCATGCAATTGAATGACATGCGTTTTGGCATTTTTGATGATGGCAATGGCAACGAAGACTATATTTTCAGATTTGATTTACAAAAAGATTCAAGTGGTGACTACATTCTGGTTAGAGAACAAGCAGGACCTCCTAATGACAAACGATTAGATATTTTTAAACAACTCTGGGAGAGGATTAAGGGGATTTGAGCAGTATGCAGGACTTAAGTGCTATGCACTAGCTTCTAGCTAATCGCTAGTACCTAATAGCTAGTAGCAAGAAGCTAGTACCTAATTAAATAACCATTCCAGCACCAACAGTATTATTAGAACCTTCGTCGATTAAAATAATACTTCCTGTGATTCTATTGTTTCTATAAGGGTCGGTAAACAAAGGTTTAGTTGACCTCAATACCACTCTTGCCATATCATTCATTCTGATTTCTGTATCCTCCATATTCCTATGTAAGGAATTGATGTCTAACTTATATCTGATCTCTTTGACGATACATCTGGCATCCTGAGTTGTGTGTTTAATGGAGTATTTCCCATTCTTTTGTAAGGATTTTGTATTGTCAAACCAACACAACATTACTTCAATATCCTGAGAAATTTCTGGCTTATTGTTTTTTCGGACAATCATATCACCACGGCTTAAATCCATATCGTCTTCGATTAAAATTGTCACTGATTCAGGTGGATGAGCTTCGTTTTGTTCTCCTTCAGGCCCCATAATTTTTGAAATTTTTGTTTCAAATCCTGTTGGTAGCAACATGACATCATCTCCCTTTTTTAATACTCCTCCAGCTACACGTCCTGCGTATCCTCTATAATCGTGATATTCATCTGTATTGGGTCTGATGACAAACTGAACGGGAAATCGAACATCTATAAAATTATGATCACTTGCTATATGTACATTCTCTAAGAAATACATAAGTGTTGGGCCATCATACCAAGATGTTTTCTCAGACCTGTTGACAACATTATCTCCAAGTAATGCAGATATAGGAATGAAATGAATATCATTCACATCTAATTTTGCTGCAAACTTTTCGAAACTATCTTGAATTTTATCATAGGCTTCTTGAGAAAAATCTACAAGATCCATCTTATTGATGCACACAACGACGTGTGGTATTTGTAACAAGCTTGCTATGATCACATGCCTCCTGGTTTGCTCAACCACGCCATGGCGAGCATCAATCAATATCAATGCAACATTTGCTGTCGACGCACCAGTAACCATGTTTCTAGTGTATTGAATATGACCAGGCGTGTCTGCAATAATGAACTTTCTCTTTGGTGTGGAAAAATATCTATACGCTACATCAATCGTAATCCCTTGCTCTCTTTCCGCTTTTAGCCCGTCAGTTAACAATGCAAGATTGACACCTTCTTCTCCTCTTCTTTCCGTAGTCTCTTTTAATTGGTCATACTGATCTTGATAGATAGACTTACTATCGTAAAGCAGTCTTCCTATTAATGTGGATTTGCCATCATCAACTGAACCTGCGGTTGTAAATCTTAGTAATTCTGAATCTTCGTATTTATGCTGTTTGCTCATATTTATCAAATTTTGTAAGCCTACCTAAAAGTATCCCTCTTTTTTTCTATCCTCCATACTTGTTTCACTTCGCTTATCATCTGTTCTTCCCCCTCTTTCTGTCATACGTGTCGTTGCAATCTCTTCAATAATACCATCTATAGTAGAGGCATCCGATTTCCATACACCAGTACACGTCATATCACCGATTGTACGACATCTGACCTTCTCCATAAATGGGACTTCATCAGGCTTCTTTTCTAGATATTCATTATCTGCTAACAATACACCGTCTCTTTCGATAACCATGCGTTCATGTGCTAGGTAAAGATTTGGCAATGGCACTTCTTCCATTGCTAGATACTGCCAGACATCAAGTTCTGTCCAATTTGAGATTGGAAAGACTCTGAAATGCTCACCAAATTTTTTCTTACCATTAAATATATTCCAAAGTTCTGGCCTTTGGTTCTTTGGATCCCACTGACCAAATTCATCTCTATGCGAGAAGAATCGTTCTTTAGCTCTTGCTTTTTCTTCATCTCTTCTTCCACCTCCCATAGCAGCATCAAACTTTCCTTTTTCTAATTCATCAAGCAGTGTATAAATCTGAAGACCATTTCTGCTTGAATTGAAGCCTTTCTCTTCAACAACGTGACCTGCATCAATGGCATTTTGGACAAATCCAACGTTGAGTTTTAAGCCATAATTTTTAACTAAGTTGTCACGAAACTCTAGTGTTTCAGGAAAATTATGCCCTGTGTCAACATGAAGTAATGGAAAAGGCACTCTTGCAGGGGCAAATGCTTTTACGGCAAGGTATGTCATAAGAATACTATCCTTACCACCAGAAAATAAAATAACTGGCTTTTCAAATTGTGCTGCTACCTCTCGCAACACATATATTGACTCGGATTCGAGCTCTTTGAGGTGATTAATATTATAATCCATCAGCTTTGTTCAAATGAAGTGCAAAAGTCATAAAAAAAAAGCAATTAATGATATGATAATCAAAAAGTTATTAGATATAGGTTTTGATGTATGTAACAGCCTTTTTGACGGATTCTTCTTTGGTCTCAGTCTCTGTATCCAAAATTAACTGTACATCAGTGGGCTCGTCAAATGGGCTATCAATGCCTGTAAAGCCTTTTATGATGCCAGCTCTTGCTTTTTTATAAAGTCCTTTGACGTC
>CAYVFU010000053.1:0-32961 GCA_964450495.1 uncultured Saprospiraceae bacterium
AACCATTAACCATTAACCATTAACCATTAACCATTAACCATTAACCATTAACCATTAACCCAAAAGTTCTTGATTCACACTAAATGGCTGATGATAATGTCTCTTGCCATTCGCATCATAAATAGCGTTAGCTAGTGCTGCACCAATTGGTGGTAATGATGGTTCACCCAAACCGGTAGGATCAATTCCGTTATTGACAAAATAGACTTCAATCTCTTCAGGAGATTCAGTATGTCTGATCAATTTGTACGAATCAAAATTTGATTGCTCAGGCCTTCCATCTTTAAATGTCAATGCGCTGTACATCGCGTGACCAATGCCATCTACAATTCCACCTTCAATTTGATTTTTTGCACTACCTGGGTTTACAACAATACCACAGTCAACTGCACAGTGAACTTTTTTGACTATAGGTGTATCACCATCCATTTCCACATCGAGTACTTGAGCAACGTAGGAGCTGTGGCAAAAGTATGCGGATACGCCTCTACCTGTTCCTTTTCCTGATGAAGACCAGCTTGCTTTTTCTTTGACTAATTTTAGAACACCAGCATATCGTTCTGCATCATAATCATTTTCTTCACCTACTGGATTCGTTTTCGCTTTTTCAAATAACTCCAATCTAAAATCTATAGGATCTTTACCAGCTGCCTCAGCGATTTCATCTAAGAAAGACTGCTCTGCTGTGGCGATGAAATTTGATCTTGGTGCTCTCCAAGCACCTGTTGATATATTTGTAGCTACTTCAAAATTTTCTACTCTATAATTGTCTACTGCACCAGCAGGATATCGATTTGCAAAGACTGGACTTCCTGGTATTCCAGCACCTTTGATTTCAAATGCAGTTAGATTACCATCTGCATCTAATCCTGCTTTATAGGACACCAAGTAAGCAGGGCGATAGGTCCCTTGTGTCATATCATCTTCTCTAGAATAGACGAGTTTGATAGGCGACTTCATTTTTTGAGAAATGAGAGCTGCCTCTGTGCCAAAATGACCATATAGACGTCGGCCAAAACCTCCTCCCATTCTTGTCATCATGACAGAAACATTTTCTTTGGGAATACCCAATACACCAGCAACAGTACCTTGCAAAAATATTGGCGTTTGGATAGGGCCTACTAACTCCGCTTTGTCACCTGTAACATTGGCGAAGAAATTCATAGGCTCCATCGTATTGTGCGCTAAAAATGGAGCTGAATATGTTTTTTCGATAATTGTCTCTGCCTCCGCAAAGGCTTTGTCAACGTCTCCATCACTTCGTGCAACTTTTCCTTTCCCAGTTTTTATTAGGTCGGATAATGAGGTAAAATGGTTAGATGTATTTTCTGCTTTACTTTCTGTTTCCCATTGGATGTTCAATTCTTTTTTGGCTTGCATGACTTCCCAAGTTGTATTACCAACGACTGCCACTAATTCTGGATAAGAATTCACATCTGACCATTGAGGATTCCAACCTTCTGGTTCGACATTGATACGTATGACATCTTTGATGCCAGGCATACTTCTGGTTTTGCTGTCATCTAGTGATTTAATTTTCATCCCAAAAGCAGGAGGATGTGTGATCATCGCAATCAGCATCCCTTCTCTTTTTATGTCCAAACCAAATAATGGCTTTCCTTGGACAAGATCAAAACCATCTACATTTTTCTTTGATTGACCTATAATTTTAAAATCCTTAGGGTCTTTTACTGGGACTTCTTCTGGTACTTCGACAGAAGCTGCTTCTGAAATAACATCGCCATAGCCAAGTGATTGTCCACTAGCAGCGTGAGTAATCATACCTTTATCAGTAGTTAATTCTTCTACAGGCACATCAAGTTTTTTTGCTGCTGCTGCCACCAATACATGTCGGATTTTCGCGCCTGATTGTCTCAGTTCATTCCAACTTGCTTTTATGGAGGCACTTCCTCCGGCAATTTGACGATTGAATTTTTCATCATCTAGCGGTGCTTGTTCCACAATGACATTATCCCAATCAACATCAAGCTCTTCCGCAACAATCATAGGCATTGCAGTTTTGACGTTTTGGCCAATTTCTGGATTAGGAGACATAATGGTTACAACACCAGTTTCACCTATTTTTACAAAACCGTTCATCTCCTTCCAAACTTCTGGCATTTGATGTTCTGGAGGTAAAAATTCTGCAATAGCAGGTTTGGACTCACAAGCCATAAAGTTGAATCCAAAAAGAAGGCCACCACCTGCGGCTGCTGATACCTTCAAAAATTGTCTACGATGTTTGTTTGTATTATTAGTGATCATATTATTTCTATTTGAAGGTTGTTAAGAATTTTTAGCAGCTGTTTTTACTGCGGCATGTATACGTGTGTAGGTGCCACATCGACAGATATTTCCATTCATCACTTCTGATATTTCTGAGTCTGAGGGACTTGGATTATCATTAAGCAATGCTGTAGCCGTCATGATTTGACCAGCTTGACAATAGCCACATTGTGGGACATCATGAGCAATCCATGCTTGTTGTACAGGATGGGAAGCGTCTTCTGACAAACCTTCAATGGTGGTTATTTCTTTTCCTTCGGCAGAAGATACTGGTATGGAACAAGAACGAACAGCAGTGCCATTTAAATGGACTGTGCAGGCACCGCATTGAGCAATACCACAACCATATTTTGTTCCTACTAAGTCTAAGTGATCTCGTAATACCCATAAAATAGGCGTGTTCGGGTCTACATCAACATCAATAGAATTTCCGTTTACTGAGAGATTTAATTTTGCCATAAGTGAGAGGGTTACTTGGTTAAGACCCTAATATACAAATTAATAAAGTCAATCTAAATAGCAATGTGCTAATTAAATGGTCTTACTAACATTCAAACTTCAATTAATAGAATGGTAGAAACAGATAGAATTTTGTGCCCTATATTAAATATCCAACTCCACAAATACCGGACAATGATCCGAATGCTTTGCGTCTTTTAAATGACCAGCTTCTTTCACTTTTTTCTGCAAAGCATTAGATACAGAGATGTAATCTATACGCCAGCCTTTGTTGCGATCTCTGGATCCCGCACGATAACTCCACCAACTAAAGGTGTCATCCTGATCTGGATAAAGCAGTCGAAAACTGTCTTTGAAGTCTGATTTAAACCATTGGTCTAGCCATTCTCGCTCTTCTGGTCTGAATCCTGATGGTTTATCTTTTCTTGTCGGATTGTGAATGTCCATGTCTTGATGTACGATATTGTAATCACCGACTAAAACAAGCTTCTTTTGTTTTTTTAATTGTTTATTGACCCAAGGTCTGATGTCATACAAGAATTGCATTTTGACAGCATGTCGTTCTTCTGAACTAGAGCCTGAAGGGAAGTAGCAATTCACTAATGTCCATTTGCCAAATTCTGTAACTAAGACTCTGCCCTCATTGTCATGTTGTTCAACATCTATGCCTGTGCTAACTCTTTTTGCTTTGTTTTTGGATAGTGTCAATACACCACTGTACCCTTTTTTGACAGCAGAAAACCAATAGTCGTGGTAACCTAGTTCGTGCAATACTGATAAATCAACTTGGTCTTGGTGTGCCTTGGTTTCTTGTATGCAGATAACATCTGGATCTTCTTCTTTTATCCATTCGAATAGTCCTTTTTTTGCAGCTGCTCGAATGCCATTGACATTGTAACTTATTAATTTCATTTACTGGAATGGATTTGAATTTAGTCCTAGATCAGAAAGTGACTGACCTGATTCTATGTTTGTCAAAGCGACATTTACTGATCCTCCTATAAGATGATTTTGTGCAATCATAGCTCCACCATTCAAGATTTTCCAGTCTTTCCAATCAACGGATACTCCCCCGATCGGTATTATGTCTACCCACATTCTATAGGCTTGTGGCATTGCAGAATTATCAAGCAGCCACAGATAGGAATCACCAGGTGTGACACCTCCACCTTCATACGAAATCAGCAGAGCTTTATTTGCTTCGTCAGTTTCAACAATACTTCGTTTAGTCCCTTTATCAAATACTTTAAACGGTGCATATAGCCAAAAGGAATCGTTACACCAATGGCTCCAAGCAGTTGAAATTAATGTTTGTTTTTGAGTAGCGTCAGTGACAACATTTCCAGATGTATAAGCAGTTCCAGTTACTTCATCTAAGTCCATGATTACCTTATTCTCTCCCCAGCTAATGACGGCATCATTGGCTTGTTTGTCCCATATATAGTGTTGTCGATCTGCAAATGTCCACGACACATAGTTCAAACTATCCCAAGCTGGTTTGTTTAGTTTTTCCATCATTTGTTGTGCTAGTGCATCGGCTTCCGGGCCTTCTGTTCCTTCTGGCAAAGGCTTGTTGGCGACCATAAATCCTATTATCGCTAAAACAAATAATATTCCTAATAAAGACAAACAACCAATTCCTAGTTTTTTCATGTTATGCAATTATGAGAGTAATATAAAAAAGTAAAATGCTATTTGAGCAACTGTTTGTGTAACCCAGATGAAAAGGAGAATAAAGCCCAGATCAATAAGCCTACAAAAAAGAAATGCTCATCTATAAAGTTACCACCAAATGGAATAGATAAAAAATCGCCAATAGATTTAGCTTCAAATTTACCACCAAGAAGACTGTAGCGTATGTTATAATTAATGTGAAGAGAAACAATAAAGTACAATAATAGCATGCCAAGTGTTGTAGAGAGCAGTTTACTTTTCCATGGCAATGGTGTAGCCATAAACAATGCCAGCAAGAAGATGCCAGGTAGTATGATCATTTCCCTTAACCCTTTGTGCATCGTCAATCCAGCAGGGACTGTTTTTCTGTAACTAGATTTATAGACACTTTTAGGATATTTTACTTGCTCGTAAACGGCAAATGAACTATCCCATTTATTCATAGGCTCTCCTTCATAATGTTTGAGGTCAACATAAGAGCCAGTATGAACCAGATTAACAATTGGCTGTCCAACAAAATGAAAAAATGACAGATGTGCTTTTGTCAATGAACCTATAGAAAATAAAAGGGATAAGCCGATATAGACTACCAAAAAAATACCTAGTCTCTTTAATATAAAAGAATAATCACCCATTTGCTAAAAGTTGTTTTTTACCTGCCCATCGTACCCAAATTAACCAAACAAATACAGTTAATATGATGTATAAGACTTGCCAAAATTCTATATGCATAAAATCAAAAAAGCCCATACTGCCATAAGCGCCTGATAGATACAAGGTTACGATTCTGATTATATTGAGGATAAACAAAACAAATAAGCCTCCCAGCACGCCTTGCCATTTCCACTTAAATGAAATAGGGTACAAAACTACAGCACTAAAATATAGTAGCATTGGAGCAATGGCATCACAGCCTTGTTTGATGTTGACAGAAAACGCATCTCCTGCAACTGTTTGCTTGATAGCTTCGGTGCCTTGCCCAAGTATATTCAAGATTACACTCGAAATAGCAGCATATAGATTTAATATTGGATCCAACGATTCTTTGAACCAATCTGAATTTTGTATTGCTGCAAAAATACCTACGAGGACGAGAAAGCCTAAACAGTAGGTATAGACTAGTCGCTTTTTTTGAAAATTTTCTTTTGCTCGAGTAAAAAAAGAAGGTTTTGAAACAACCGCTTTTGCGCCTTTCTTTTTACTTGATTTCTTTTTTGATTGACCTTTTTTCTTGCTGCTCATTTACTTTATTAAGATACTGATAAGATATGCTAGCAAAATACCAGCAATCATTCCTCCAGGCAAATCTGCGTCTGTCATTTCGTAACCAAAGAAGTACATGCTGAGAAATAATAACACAAGTAATCCAATCCATACGCATAGTATCAACTTGATCATAAGTTTCTTGTATATTGGAAAGTTCATTCCCATCAAGCTGAAGTGTATTGGCTGCTCATCTTCTTCCATAGTGTCAGAATTAAGCTTAAAATTAAAAAAGATTATACAATGTGTGTATAATCTCTTTTTATTTTGACACCTATTTTCTTTAAGCTGTAATCAGTTGTTTTTGTCTAATGGCAACAATACCAAAAATCAATAATGTAATAGTAAGACAGATTAAGCCCCATTCTCCCATAGTAGGGATGATATTATCAGTGCATAACGTGAGTTCCATCGAAACGAAGTTTGAATCACAAAAGGCGCCAATCTCACCAAATTCAAAAGCTTGAAAGGAGACAACACCATCTGAAACGAATGCATCAACCTCGCTAGAATCAAAATTAAATGATGTGCAAGCAGGCGTAGTTGTACAATTTCCATCAAAAACAATATCTGTACCTTCAAAATTGCCAAGTCCGCCTAAGCAAGCTCCATTTTCGTCTCGTATTTGCCAAATTTCTTCAAGACCTCCCAAGTCTCCTTGAACACATATGGTCAGTGAACCTGTAGTATATGCCTCATTATTTGAATTAGTCGCACCAGTGTTAAAAACAAAAGGCATTCTATTAAACAATCCAGTGTCATCTGTTTGTGTCTCAATGGCGTTAAATCCTGGTGATTGACATTGGGTAGGCTCAATAAAAGTTGGTTCAAAATTATCAATTACCTCAGAAAAACAAGTCACCAAAAGATCATAGGAAGGACTAGTAGAATTAATTCCTTCACATACACCAAGAACTGCTGATTCTACCTGAGCGCACAAAATTACCCCTTGGGTTCCTTCAAAGACTAAGGCTGATTGGACCCCACAATTGTCATCATTCCAATCTAAGGGATTTCCAAATTCATCGAAAATCGTGATAAAAGTATCATCTGTGGTCATAGAACATGTCTGGAATATGAAAGATGCTGTATTTGGAAGCTCGAAACAAACTTGTGTACCACTCGGTATAGTCAACAACGTTTCGTCAGAAGATGCAGATAACTCCAGATCATCACACGCACTAGAGACACTGCTTATAACTATGTTGCATTCTAATGCTTCAGCGGATGCTGGGTCTACACTATACGGTCCAGCTGCGCACTGTGAAAACAAGTCTAATTGGTTGCAAATCAATAAAGATATGGTCAGTGTTATCAGTTTAAAATTTAGTCTGGTCATGTTCATTACATTTACCTTTCGTCCTTACTTTCAATTAGATTTATTGGATTGTTTTTGATGTATAGATTCACCATTTGTTCATCGCCAGCAACGATGATTTCAATTGCTTTTTGGTGCACTTTCTCTATATCTTCACTTGTCAAGGCCTTGTATTCAAACAGTTTGTTAAACATAGTGATGACTTTCTTTCGACTTTGAGATAAGTTGGAAAATTCAGTATCAACGAATGTCCGCACAGCACTAGAATTCGGAAAATTAGTCATGGCTTCGAATAATGTGTTTTTACTTATAATTGGTTTATCCTGTGCCTGGACGTTAAACGCGAAAAGTACAACGAGAAATGAAATCAAGATTCTATGCATAGTATTAGAATTATAGACTTAAAGTGCAGTGTAAGGTGCAGAGGCACTAATGCCTCATGATGCTGGAAGTCATGAGTTAAAATTAATTATTAGGTACAGATTATACAATTATTACAATGCAATTTTTGAAATGCTAATAGAATGATATAGTCTATATTTGTAATTATTTGATGAAGACTGAGGGTTTGAGGATCCCATTTTGTGAATAAATTGTGAACATGGATCAATCGAGATACATATTTAAGACTGAGCAGAAAGCACTAGAAATTAACTTGGACAAGAATGTCTATGGTACATTTGCAGAAATCGGTGCTGGACAAGAAGTTGCAAGGATTTTCTTTCAAGTTGGAGCAGCTGCAGGTACGATAGCAAAGTCCATGTCCGCCTATGATAAGACTTATTCTGATGCTATTTATGGTGAGGAGAAGAAGGGACGTTATGTGTGTGAGCCAAGAGTATACAAGATGCTTGATCACGAATATGGTTTGATGGAAGATCGGCTGAAGGAAGAAATGCCAGACACAAAGTTTTTTGTTTTTGCTGATACCGTCGCTGCTATCAACTACAGCAAAACAATCAAAGGCAATGGTTGGTTGGGTGTTAGATTCCAACTTACGCCCCAAGGCGAACCAAATGATTTTGTGCTTCACGTCAAAATGCTGGATACCAATAATAAATTGCAGCAGCAGGCGATAGGTATTTTAGGTGTCAATATGATATTTGCATGTTATTTCTATAAAGACAATATCGAATACTTCATACAATCTCTACGAGATGCACTAAAAAACAGGATTGAAATAGACATGATTCGACTATCAGGTCCGGATTTTCAAGATATCGATAATCGAATGTTGAGTCTTTATCTCGTCAAGTATGGCTTGACTGAGGTGACAATGTTTGATCCGTATGGCAATACAGTGCACGCCTCAGAATGGTTGTATAAGAAATCTTTGATGGTTGTTCGTGGTCACTTCCATCCGCCTACATTGGTTACTGAAGATGTGTTTGATTCAAGCTTCAAGCAATTCTTGACAGAAAATGAACTGGAGAAAAAGGATGCGGCTATTATTGCAGAAATGACTTTAGAAAATTTAGAACGAAATGGCCCAATCGAATACGAAGATTTTATCGCAAGAGCGGATATGCTTAGCGCAATGGGCTATCATGTCATTATCTCTGATTGTAGCAATCATGTAACTCTAATCAACTATTTAGCTGATTTCAAAATTAGAAAACTAGGGTTGGTTATTGGAGCGAGGGAGTTGTTAGAAATCATAGAGAATAAATTTTATCAAAACCAAGATGGTAGACTCCTAGTTGCCTTTGGCGAATTGTTTACAAGAAATATCCAAATATATGTCTATCCAGTTTTAGCAGATTCTCGCAAACCAGATGAGCTGATTACTGCAGAAACCTTACCAGTACCGGAGGGTATTACTTTTTTATATAAGCACTTATTGGATTCTCACCAGATTCAATCGGTAGAAGGATATAATGAGGATCACCTTAATATTTTTGCCAGTGATGTCTTTTCTAAAATAGCTGATGGTGATGACACTTGGAAGGAAATGTTGCCGGATGAGGTGGTAAAGGTTATTGAAGAGAAGGGTTTGTTTTTATGATGATGTGATCAATAAAATATATAATACAATCTTACAAGAAGCTAATATTCTGAAAAAAAAGGTATAATCAATTATAAAATGTGTTTTAAACCTTTTATTTCGCCTGCACCTCCAAACTCCGTTTAATCCCAAGCTTATCCATTTTAGAATATAGTGTTGTTGCGGGTATGCCTAATATCACGGCAGCTCCTTTAGGTCCACTTACACGCCATTGGGTATGTTTAAGTATGTCGACGATGTACTGTTTTTGGAATTCTTTCATGGTAACATAATCTTTGGATTTTACTTCTTGTTTTTTTGGGTCGAAGTCATGGAGATTAAGACGACCATTCACAGACGTGATGACACCTCTTTCGATTAGGTTTTCCAATTCACGTACATTTCCTGGGAAATCATATGCCATTAATTTTTTAATGATCCGCTGAGGTACATCTTTGATTCTCTTGCCCATCTTAATGCCAAGTTTTTCTGCAAAGTGTTTGACAAGTAACGGAATGTCTTCTTTTCTTTTCCGCAAAGGCACACTTTCAATGCGAAAGACATTGAGCCTATAAAATAAGTCTTCTCTGAAATTACCATTTTCGATTTCGTCTGCCAGTAGCTTGTTTGTCGCAGCGATAATCCTGACGTCTATTTTGACTGGGGAGGTTCCACCTAATCTTTCAAATTCACCTTCTTGCAGTACACGAAGGAGTTTCGATTGGAGCTCAATTGGGATTTCACCGACTTCATCAAGAAATAGCGTCCCGTTATTGGCCAATTCAAATTTGCCAACTTTTCGTTTTGTCGCACCTGGAAAGGCACCTTTTTCATGACCAAACAATTCACTCTCTATCATGTGGCCAGGTAGAGCCGTGCAGTCCACTTTTATTAAGGATGTATCGGAGCGGTCACTGAGGCGATGTACAGCTCTTGCTATGAGTTCTTTGCCAGTACCGCTCTCTCCAGTGATTAAAACCGTTGATTTGGTGATGGATACTTGCTCTACTTGTTGTAGTACCTTTTTATATAAGTCGCTATCTGTAATAATCTCTCCAAAGTCATTCTTTATTTCAATCTCTTCAGCTAGGTAGTTTTTCTCTGCTTCAAGCTTTTCTTTTAATTCTTTTATCTCAAGAAGTGCTCCCCGCAAAGCAGATTCTCGTCGCTTACGAAGCGTGATGTCTCTAACTATCGACGCTGTATATTCTTCGTCTTCAAAGGATAAGTAGTTTGCACTGATTTCTACTTCGATCTTTCGGCCGTCTTTAGTTGTATGTGTCGTTTCCAGAAATAACCTTTTTTGTGTCTGTAAATTTTTCCACATTTCACGGAAACCTTCTTTGTTCAAATTGGGATTTAGGTCATAAATGGTATTAGACTTCATCTCTTCTCTGGTATAGCCATATTTAAATAGGGCATATCCATTTGTGTTTAAAATATTGCCATCAGCATCCAGCCAAAAGATGGTATCATTAGCATGTTGAATAGTAAAATCTGACAAACGGGCAATTCTATTTAGTTCTTTTCTTTCACTAATATCTCTGACGATGGCGCAGCAAAACAATTCACCATTAATAGGCACAAAGATGTCGGTAATGTCTACTGGGAATAGTGTGCCGTCCTTTTTTCTATGAATGCCTTCAAATGTTGAGGGATCTTTTTGCTTTTTTTTCCAGTGTTCTGGCCATGCCGATTTGACCATTTTGGTATTGACATCAAAAATAGACATGCTTAGAAACTCTTTCTCAGTGTAACCCCATATGTCACAGGCTTTCTGATTGACTTTGACGAATTGTGCATTCTTATCAAACCACAACACTGCTTCTGGTAAATGTTCTAATGCCATCATGGAAGGAATGGCTAAATCATTTTCGCTAATGTTCATATGTGTAAATCTTAGGTAAAATCACTTATCGTAAAAATCGTAAAATTACTAAATATCGTAATAATATATCTTAAAAATTTTAACGAAATATATTTTATTGTCACATAAGTATCTGATTATCAGTATTATAAAACTTTACAGTTTTTAGTGAGCAACTAAATAATCAATTGATCTGTATTACTAGTGAAACATCGGAAAATGAAAAAATTGAAAAACATAAACACAGTATCAGAGTTGCTTACCGCAGTATCTGACAAACAAGTGCCTGTTATTGTCAATATCCGCCCAGATAGTTCTAATAATCACTATCTGATGGATCAGGTGGCAAACAGAATGGCAACGAGATGTAACAGTTGCCTAGACTTATTTGTCCTTGATAAAAAAGACGCCAACGATTTGAAAAAAGAGTTGAGGTTAATGAAAACACCAATTCTATTAGTGATTTACAAAGGAGTTATAGAAAGTGTGTTTAGTGGAAATGTGAGTTATAAGAAAATTGAGGATGCTGTAAAGCGATTGTTTGAAAAAATGGAATTAAAAAACCCACTTGCTGAACAAGCGGGTTACTGAATATTTATTACTTAAACGAGATGCATCATTGCCGTGAATGCCTCTCATCTTTAAAACAAATTTATGAAATCTTTATTAAAAATGCTATCGGCCTCATTAATGGTCGCACTTGTTGTCTCTAGTTGTAGTGAAGACGACACTTTTGAAAACCCAATTTCAACGCCTGTTACTGAAGAAGTGGCAGAAACTACAGACTTTATCGGAGCCGTTTACGCTATGTCGAATGGCAGTGGCCAAGTAGACGGTTCTGTACAGGGTGCGAATTGGATCGCTGGATACGGTAGAAATGTAGATGGTTCTCTAGATCTTATTGGACAATATGCTACAGGAGGGAATGGTGGTGATTTCGATGGCGGAGAAGGACTTGACCCTTTAATTAGCGCATATGCAATTAGTAAAACCACGGATAATAATTTTGTATTGGCTGTAAATGCTGGTAGCTCAAGTATAACTGCGCTTGCAGTCCAAGCTGATTTTTCTTTGGAAGTTGCCGATTCTGAAGATACAAATGGCGTTGGTCCAAACAGTATCGCTTTTATAGACAGTGATAATGATGGTGTTAATGGTCTTGTCTATGTTTCTAATATCACAAGAGCGGAATTTGCAGATCAAGGTGAACCTGCCCAGCAAGGAAGCATTACTGGATACTGGTTATTGGATGATGGTGATTTAGCGCCAATCGCTGGTTCTTTTAGAGAGCTAGGAAATAGACCATCAGCTGTACAATTTTCACCTGATGGTCAGTTTCTAGTTGTGTCGTCAATCAATTCTGGTTCTGCTGCACTTGCAACTGGTAGTGAGGATGAGATAGTTGTTTACCAAGTAAATACTGATGGTACGTTAAGTACTACAGCTATAGATGGCGCAACTTCAACACTTAGAGGAAATGATGAGAACAGAAACCTTCCTTCTGCAATTGGATTCCAAATAGTAGGTGACAACTATGTAGTGGTTACAGAAGCTAGAGAATTCCAAGCAGATGGAACTCCACCTGCATTCCCTGCATTACAAGATGGATCTGTATCCACATGGCAAATAGCTGGTGATGGTTCATTAATACCAATCAGTCTTGATGTTGCTTCAGGAATTAACAATACTGGTAGAACTGCTTGTTGGTTAGATTTTAATGAGGATGAAAGTCTGTTTTTTGTATCTAACGCAATTGAAGCTGGTTTAGCTTGTTACAGCTTTGATAATGGAATCATATCTTTGGTAGACCAAATAGCTGCTCAAGGTTTAGGTGCCACAGGAAACACTACTGATCCTAGCGCTGCATTTTCAACCACAGAAGGTTGGATTGATATGTGGATTTCTGATGACGGAGAGCACCTTTATCAATTACACGGTTTTGGGGGAACAATTGGAGTCTACCAAATTGACGGAGAAAATTTAACCCTTATTGAAAATGAAACAGGAGTACTTCCTGAAAATAATGTACAAGGTATAGTCGCAATATAAGTCGTTTAATCGTTGTGGTTCGGACTGCAAGGGTTCGGACCACATTTTTAAAAATCAAAAAATAACCTAAAAAGATAATTAAAGAATCAAAGTGATATAAAAAAATAAAGAAATGAAACAAATTATAACATTAACCATCTTGACCCTCTTAACCATAAGCACAGCATCTTCGCAAAAAATAACATCAAGCTTTTTTGATCAAGTAGATCAATTTATGAGAAGTGAAGTTGATAACGGTTTATTAGATTATGGTTCACTTAAATCAAATAATCAACTCACTGAACTAATAGAAACAATTAAAGATGCAGATCTATCATCATTAGATGCTCAGACTAAAAAAGCGTTTTATATAAATGCTTATAACCTACACGTGATAAATTCTGTCACATCTGCTTATCCTATTGATTCTCCTCTTTCTGTAAATGGCTTTTTCGATAGAAAAAAAGTAGTCGTAGCTAATGAAAAAATGACATTAAATAATTTGGAAAAAAAGAAATTATTGAATGTTTATGATGATGGTAGACTGCATTTTGTCCTTGTCTGTGGTGCACATGGTTGTCCTCCAATTACATCTTTTGCTTATACTCCGGAATTATTGGATCAGCAGTTAGATGCTCAATCTAAATTAGCACTTAATGATCCTAACTTTATAAAAGTCGATGGTAATAAGACTCAGTTGTCTGAAATTTTTGACTGGTATCCAGGAGATTTTGGTGGTAGCAAAAGCAACATCATCAATTTCATCAATACTTATAGAGAAACACCTCTTGACAGTGATACAAAAATTAGTCATTATACCTATGATTGGACATTGAATGACACAGCGAAAGCAAGTACAGATGCATCTGGTGTGATTACAAAAAGTAATAATGATTCTAGATATATTGTGTCATCAACAATTCCTAAAGGTTCAACTGAGTCTAAAATATTTAATAATTTGTACACTCAGCGTACGGGTTCAGAAGGTCAGTTAACTGATAGATCTACTTTTTTTACGACAACGTATAGTTTCTTATATGGACTAACAGATAGATTCAATATAGGTATTAATGCTCGTTACAGAAGAGTGAGAAACGATACTGCTGATTCTTCACCATTTGCAGTCTTGGGCAATAGTGACGCGATTAGTCAGAGAACAGGGTTGACAGCAATTGGTCCACAAATCAGATTCGCTCCAGTAAAAGAATGGTCTAACTTTTCTATTCAAAGTTCATTTGTTTTTGCAATTGGTGATGACCTTAAAGGAAATGCCGAGCAACCATTTATTGATTGGGATGGTGCTACATGGTGGACGCAAATCTTTAATGATTTTCCAATTGGTAACAATTTTTCTCTTTTTACAGAATTGGACTTCTTGATTGAAGACATTGGAAGAAGCTCAAGTGGACACTTAAACAGATTTTCTACACCTGTCATTGCAATTTTTAGCTATAACCCGACACCTAAATCAACTTTATATGCACTAAGTGGGTTTTCTCCGTTTTGGCAGGCTGATTTTGATTACTTTTATCAGTATGGTATTGGTGCTAAGTATCAATTTACACCTAGCATCGAATTGGAATTGTTGATTACTGATTTTACCAATGAGTTTTTAGCTAATACAGGTGGACAAGCGTCTACATTCAATATTGGTTACAGGATAAACATCTAAATAGATGAAATAATCAACATAAACGATTATAGATTGAAAATATAAATGCGGCTCGGATTAGTATTAGGTATCATTGTTTACATATGTAGTATCGAAATTTCTTACGCTCAAGACAATTTCAACACTGCGATCCATGCCGTAAAGTTTCAAGGGAATAAAAAAAATCAGCTGTCCTATTTGTCACAACATGTTCGTTCCAAAAGTGGTGCGAGTATTTCAGATAGCTTGATTCTTGAGGATGTACAAAGGCTAAAAAATTTATACAGTATCGGGAATGTGAAGTACCATTTTACTGAAGTCGATGGAAATCAATCTTTAGTATTCGACATAGAAGAAGTCAGAACATTTTTACCGATTTTAAATGCCGGTGGAATTAGAAATAATGTTTGGTTTCAAATAGGTTTTGCTGATATAAACTGGGCTGGTAAAGGTCATAATTTTAGTGCTGCTTATTTGAATACAGATCAACGGCATAGCGGCAATATTTTTTACCGCGTGCCTAGAATACAAAATAGTAATTGGGGAGTCTCGGCAAGTATAAGTAGTTGGTCTTCTTTAGAGCCCTTGTTTTTTGAAGAGGGTACAGTTAATTATGAGTATGGAAATGATGGCATCAGTTTAACAGGAATTAGACATTTTGATTACAATCGGAACATAGAATTTGGTGGCACTTTTTTTATTGAAGATTACGAAAGAAGTGAAGAGCAGTTTTCTGAAATACTTGCAGGTCCAGATCAATTTACTCAACCAAAGTGGCTAGGTAAAATTGGTTACACTGAGAATTTTCTAAATTATCATTTGTTTTATTTAGACGGATTTACGTGGACTGCATTGTATCAAGTCGTTTTAAATTCTGTAGACCAGACTTTTTTTAATAGCGCAGAATTTCAAATTAGGTGGTTTTCTAGAGTTAAGCAGCGTGGGAATTTTGCACAACGATTTAGAGTAGCATTTGCAACGAATAATGATTCTCCATTTGCTCCTTTTGTTGCAGATAGCCATGTTAACATAAGAGGCATTGGTAATCGTATTGACAGAGGTACTGCACAGATAATTCTCAATTCTGAATACAGACATGCTTTTTTAGAGAGGAATAAATGGGGAATGCAAGGTTTGGTATTTTCGGATATAGGCACTTGGAGAAACCCAGGAGGTGATTTAAAGCAAATCATCGATCCAGATCAATTCCGATTCTTTTTTGGCGGAGGAATTCGCTTGATATACAATAAAATAAGTGGGGCAGTATTGCGCATAGACTATGCTGTCGATATTTTGAACAAACAAGAGAGAGGATTCGTCATAGGTTTAGGCCAGTATTTTTAGAGACTATTGGCATCATGGATTTATAATTTGCCAATTCACTATTTTCAACACATTGACAAGCAGACTATTTTAAATAAGCACAAATTACAATATTCAAAAAGTGTTATTACAAAAGTTCATATCCTTATTCTGTTTTTTGCTTTTCTTGAGTACAACTAGCCTTGCACAAAAAATAAATGGAATCAGCATAAATGGCCCTTCTGAAGCCTATCTGACTCTCGAAATGTTTGAAGAGTTGACTTCTGTGAATGCAAATTGGATAGGAATTGTTCCAGAGAAATTAATATATAGACACAACTTAGAATTAAGGCAAGATCATCACAATCCATATTGGGGACAGACAATAGAAGCAACTATTTACAGTATAGAATTAGCAAGAAAAGCAGGGCTCAGTATTTTTATAAAACCTCATATCCTTTTAGAAAAAGAAATTGACTCTGACGATAAAACGAACGGCGCGATTTGGAGAGGAGCCATTTATTTGGATTCAGAAAGTGATTGGCAACAATTTGAACAGAATTACGAAGACTATATTCTAACTCTGGCGAATATAGCTGAAAAATACAATGTCGAACTTTTTAGTATTGGGACTGAGCTAATGAGCTTTGTAAATGAGCGACCGCAATTTTGGATTTCTTTAATTAAGAAAATAAGAGAGATATATTCTGGTGATTTAATTTACTGTGCAAATTGGGATGAATATGAAAGTATCCCATTTTGGAATGAACTAGATTTTATAGGTGTCGATAATTATTTTCCAATCAATAAACGCAAAACACCCGTCGTTAGAAAAACAGTGAAAAACTGGAAACCAATTTCCAAGAGACTAGAATCGTTTAGTCTTTCCTACAATAAGAAAATAGTCTTCACAGAATTCGGATATAGAAATGTACCATATGCAGGCAAAGAACCTTGGACGCACGATACTGGAAAAGTTTCTGAACTTGATTATCGCGCACAGTCCAATCTCTACGAAGCACTATTTCAAACATTTTGGAATGAACCATGGATTGCTGGAGGGTTTTCTTGGCGTTGGGCGATGTACGAATTAGAAAACAACAATACAACCTTTAGTATACAAAATAAGCCAGCATTTGATGTATTGCGATACTGGTATACGCTATTTAGCCACAAATCAACTGAAGCCTCAGATATGATTAAAGAATAATGTTAACTCATGTGCGAAAGAAACGTGGTGATCAAGATGCATAAGAATTTGACAAACTGATGTGGTTTTCCAAAAGTCTTGTCGATTGTAACTTAAATCAGCCTTTTCCGTTTCTCCTTATACATTTGTGGTGGTCATGCTACTTTTCTTGCCAAATGGTGGATTAGCAAAGGCATAGTCATATCTATTTCCATCGTCAGAAATATACTTTGAACTTGTAAGAATTACTTATATGTTTAACGGAAATTGTAGTCGTCGCAAAATTTGCGATAACTGAAAAACCTTGATTATCGTCATTTCTTTTCTTTTTTAATCCGCTCCAACAATTTTTGGTCTATCGCTTGTAGATAACGCAATGATATAAAATTATCGCACTCATTAGTTCTCGTTGGTTAGAGCACCTATCTATACTTCTTAGTCAAGTCAAAAATTCCTTGTGCATACTGCTGCTTCATTTTCTGCATGTCCTGTAGGTATTGAGCTTGGATTTCTTGCAACATATTTGAAGGTATTCTACTCGTATCAAGGTTGTATTCTTCAATGATTTTTTTGATACCAGTACTTGCTTGCCTAGCTGGACCTTGATCCACTTTCTTCAAAATATCATCAAATACAGACTTTGGAGCTGTAGCTACATTTGGATCTTTTTTATTTTCCTTACGCGCACCTTCGATGCCATCTTTCAAAATATCCAAAATGCTTTTCGCATTTTTTCGCCCTTTTTGCATTTGGTTTTGCTGTTGCTTTCCATTAAGGTCGCTGATTTTATCTCTCAATAGATCGAATACCGTCGGATCAGCAGTGTCGACATTTGGATTGCTTTTGTTCTTTTTTTGAACGTCATTGATGGTGTTTAAAATTACATCTAAGATATTAGCCATTTTGTGTGTTTTTATTTTTGAATTGATGTAGGGTTAACTATATCAGATATTTCTGACCTACGAAGTTATGACTCTTTGAATTAGACTAAGTAACTATTCATTACACTCAAACTCCAATTTAATAAGTCTATAAAAGTTGTGCTGATTTGGGAACCTTTAATTTTACATTATGTCTAAAAGCTAAGATGATTATGCAACACTAATTGATCCATTCCAAGATATTGGAAATGCACTTTAAGTTTTGGGTAGTGAGAATTTTAGTGAGCATTGAATAGTTTACTCCAGATGATAATCTAATATTGTCATTAAAAGTATTATGACTTTATTTTTCTGTAGTTAGCAATTGAAATTGTAGTGGAGAATCCATTTTCATCTTCAAATGAGTATTCTGCTTGCAATTTTTTCATAAAAAGCTTGATCATTTTTAGACCAAATGAACCTGTATTTGTGTCTTGATTTGAAATGTTACCGTCTCCATTGTCGCTAATACGAAGGATGAGTTGTTCATTTTGTTCTGTTAGTGCTACAATAATTTGTCCGTTACGTTGATTTGTAAACGCATGTTTAATGGAATTGGTCAGTAGCTCATTCATGATTAATCCCATTGGCACCATAGTTTCGACATCTAAGGTTAAATCATCGATGCTGGTCTTAAATTCAATTTGGTTGTTTGTGATACCATAGGCTTCTTTTATCTCTGTGATGAGGGCGTTAATATAGGTCTGCACAGAAACACCCGATAGATTATCTAATTGGTAGAGATGTTGATGAATGAGAGACATTGACCTGACACGAGATTTACCTTCTATAATGGCTTTTTTTACGTCTTGATCTACTGTTTGTCTGGATTGAATAGATAGTAGACTGGAGATGACTTGTAAGTTGTTTTTAACTCTGTGATGAATTTCTTTTAGTAGTAATTCTTTCTCTGATAATGATTCGGAGATCAAGAGATTTTGTTGGTTTATTTTTTGATTTCGTTTCTTTAATTGAGCACTAAACATTGAGATTAGTAAGACCAAAATACCTCCTGATATGCCTAGAAGTGTGAGTCTGTTTATTTTGTTTTGGTACTTAAGTGATTGTTGTTCTTGCTTTAAGTTTAGTATTTCTTCTTGTGCTTGTAGTTCGCGTTGATTAATTGCTCTCGATACAGTGATCCATTTTTTCTTTCCGAAAAATGAATCTTGTGCTTCGTGATACAATTGCTTGTACTGATATGCCAGTTTGTAATTTTTAAGCCCTGCGTAGCTTAACTGCAAGCATTCATTTGTAAATATGTCATAGTATGGGTTTTTGCATTGCAATGACTTTTCTTTACCATCTTTACAGATTTGGAGTGCTTCTGAAAATTGATCACTTTCTAAATATGCCTTGGCAAGCCAGGAAGATGATTCGATAAATGCGCAATTATCCTTAAATGTATATACATCTGATCGCATTGTTTTCATAGATGAATAATCACTCATGGCTAAATAATTTTTGAGTATTCCAGATTGGCAACTAGATGTTTTTCTTTTAGTTTTTGGCGAGTCACAATAAGATAATGCTTCCTCAAAATTAGCAAGGGACTTTATGTATTGTTGTTTTTGATGCAATGCTTCTCCTTTAAACAATAAGGCATTAATGATACTACTGTTATTACCAGATAAATTTATATGGTAAATAGCTGAGTCAGCTGTCTCTAATAAATTGTCCCAGTCTTCTGTCAGAAAATAACTGTCCCCAATTAGGACATACGTTTTCGCTTTATCTGTGCTTGGATAAGACAATGCTTTTTGAAAATAATTAATGGACGCAAAATGCTTATGTGTTAGAAGATTTGTGGTACCAAGTCTATTAAGCAATGGTCCTATTTGTTTTGTAAAATTGTATTTGGTGGCAAAAGATAGTGCCATTTCATAATGTCTTGTTGCTTTTGCATAGTCTCTTTGTGCCCAACTTAAGTGACCTTTAGCATTAAGAGATGCCAATTCGTAATGAAGACTATCTGGAAAATTCGAAGCAATAAAGGTCATTCTTTCAGCATCAAA
Source organism: uncultured Saprospiraceae bacterium (assembly GCA_964450495.1). Taxonomy (GTDB): domain Bacteria; phylum Bacteroidota; class Bacteroidia; order Chitinophagales; family Saprospiraceae; genus CALFUK01. Next base: position 19,957 of record CAYVFU010000053.1, read on the forward strand.
TTCAATTTCTGAAAATCGAAACGTCGCCAGTTCTTTTGCAATTCTTGAAGACCGCAAATTGTATTCAGCATGAAGGTTATTATTATTTGTAGCTATTAGAATACCATTCGCCAATAAACTGTCTGTTGGCTCTTTATATTCTAAAGCATTAACAATGTCAAGGTGTGCATTTATTCTAATCTCATCCGTTATTGAATTGCTTTCTAAAAGTGCCCAAAGTGAATCCAGATTTTGGCATTTAAGCGGAAACCAAAAACTAAAACACAAAACAAAACTGAGAAAATATTGCATGGGAGGAACTTCGAACTTGTTTACTAATAAGTTTCTTCCTGCAATTTAATTAGTTTAGTCTATAACTTGTCATTTTCTATAAAGGACAGCCACCAATCTTAGCTTCGAAAATACTTCCTAGTTGCACTTCAAACAAATCATCTACAAGTATTGATTTACTGGTGTAATATATCTCTGATCCATCACCAATTCGATTGGATGCAGTTATAGAAACATCGGCGCGATATTCGTTGTATTCAATATTGAAGAGGTCATGAATTCTATTGATGAGCACAAGTTTATCAGAACAAGAATTTTGATTTTCATATGCAAATCAATATTACTCACTGTCCTTAAAATAAAATTATGAAAAAATTATGATTATTTATGTCACATAAACATGTGGTAATTCAGGGGGGATCTTGGATAAATTGTTTTCCACTAGAACTGTAAAAAGAGACAGTCTACTGATAGCCCTCTGCTTGCAGTTTAAAGAGTTCTGCATATAAGTTGCCATTTCCAAGCAGTTCTTCATGTGTACCTATTTCAAGTAAACTACCATGCTTCAATACTAAGATGCGATCAGCCATGCGCACTGTACTGAATCTGTGTGAAATGATGATCGCCGTTTTACCTTCAGTGATTCCTATAAACCGTTGGAAAGCTTCATATTCTGCTCGAGCATCCAAAGCTGAAGTGGGCTCATCAAGGATCACCACTTTTGCATCTTTCATATAAGCTCTGCCTAAGGCGACTTTTTGCCACTGGCCACCAGACAACGTAACACCACCATGAAATTGTTTGCCCATTTTAGTTGCATAACCATCTTCTAATCCTTCAATTACTTCATTAGCTAAGCTCAATTCGGCAGCTTCAGCGATTCTTTCTTCATTGGTAAATTCTTCAATATTACCAACGCCTATGTTTTCGCCAGCAGTAAAATTGTATTTAATAAAGTCTTGAAAAATTACGCCAAACTGCTGTTGATAGTCAGCTTTAGCGAATCGTCTGATGTCTATGCCGTCTAATAGAATTCTTCCTTCTGATGGTTCATAGAATCTGAGGATGAGTTTTATTAATGTGGTTTTGCCAGCTCCATTTTCTCCGACAAAGGCCAACTTTTCACCAGCTTGTAAGGTGAAATTCAACTGCTGTAATACAAATTTTTTAGTATCGGGATAGCGAAAAGAAACATTTTCAAAAGTGAAACCTTTATTGATGCCATTGGGTATAGGAAGCAATTCAATATCCTCCATTTTATCAACATCAATATCCAAAAAGTCAAAATAATCTTTTAGGTACAACGCACTTTCAGATATTTTTGAAAATCGAAAAAACATGCCTTGCAGCCTTGTTCTTAATCGATTAAAAGAGCCAGACAAAAAGGTTAATTCTCCAACAGTCAAAAATCCATTGACCACTCTTAGTATGATGAGCACATAAGCACCGTAATAAGCAGCGATACCTAGCACATTAAATACCGCTGCCCATATGGTTCTGCTTATAGTGAGTTTTTTATTGGCTAGATAATACTTGTGGGCCAGTTCTCTAAATCGGTTGGAGATAAAGGAAGTCAGACCAAATAATTTTATCTCTTTAGCTGTCACATCACTTGCACCTGTATAACGCAAATAGTCTAGTTCTCTTCTTTCTACAGTCCAACCTCGAGCAAGAGAGTAAGAAGACTGACTAAATTTTATTTCATTGATAAAGGAAGGGATAATGGCTATAACAAGCAATACAATCAGCCAGGGTTCAAATACAATCAATGCGGTAATCAAAGAAACAACTGTAATCACATCTTGCAATTGTGATAATATATTTGTCAGTAAGGTTACTCTCGAATTTGTTTGCCTTCTCGCTCGTTCTAATTTGTCATAAAACTCAGGGTCTTCTAAGTCTTTCAACTCAATCTCGGCTGTCTTGTCTATTATCTCCACAGAAGATTTATTAGAATACAAATCACCTATGAGGCCATCAGTTAAATTTGTTACACGACCGATCAAATCTGAGAAGACAATCACGGCTAATTCAATCCCCACATACCACCACAATTGTGTCAGATCTTTATCGACCAGATCAATCTGTAGAATCACTTCATCTATGATTAATTTGCCTACCCAAAGTATGATGATTGGCGAGGCAGCATTCAGTATCCTGGAAATCAGGTTGATGACGAAAAGAGCGGGCGCTGCTTCCCATACTTTCTTGAAAAAACGAGGGACATAGCGCAAAGCTTGGAATCCTTCTTTCCAATTGGTTTCTTTAATATCTGATATTGATCTTAGGCGTTTAGCCATTATATATTAAATAAATTTTGAATGTAATATTAGTCCAATTCTAACACTTTGGTCTTATACTTGCTAATGTCGTCACATATTTTCATAAAGTGATAATTAAACATTTACGTAATATTCCATAATTCAAAAGTTAATTATTCTTTTATTTGCCCAATTCGATTATAATTTAAACATACCAGCAATTTTGACATTAAACCTTAAAAAGGTGAATCTTAAACCGCTTATGAAACCATTGATTTTTACTATATTTAAGGTTCAAACATTGACAGCTACATCAATGTTTAGTCACATGGGATTATTGATTGGAAGACTTCCTTCTGCCGATCAACACTAACTAACTAATTAATCTATCACATTATGGTTGCACACGATAAGAAAGGTCTATACGTACCTCAATTAGAAAAAGATTCATGCGGAACGGGTTTGATAGCAAATCTGAATGGGATAACTAGCTTTCAATTGGTTTCTGATGCTTTAACGATGTTGGAAAATATGGAACACCGTGGGGCATGTGGATGTGAAGTAAATACTGGAGATGGCGCAGGTATACATACGCATATACCACATCAAGTATTTATGGATTCCTGTGATTTTGATTTGCCAGCCAAAGGTGATTATGGCGTAGCAATGCTGTTTGTGCCAAAAGCAGAGGACGAGCAGCAAAAATGTAAAGATGTTATAGCTACATGTGCAGCCTATTTAGAATTTGAGGTGTTGGGATATCGAGTTGTACCAGTTGACCCTAGTGACTTAGGTGCTACCGCATTATCTGCAGAACCATTTGTACAACAAGCATTTTTCAAATACACGAAAGATGTTGACAACAAAACTTTAGATAGGAAGCTGTATATCTTAAGAAGATACATTACTTCTGAAATTCACAAGCTAGGTGAGCATTTTGAAGAGCATTTTTACATCAATTCTCTTTCTTGTGATACGATTGTATACAAAGGTCAGCTGACTTCTCATCAGGTAAGAGGGTATTATTTAGATTTGCAAAATCCTACTTTTGAATCTGCAATTGCCTTAGTTCATTCTCGTTTTTCTACCAATACAGTTCCAAAATGGAAACTTGCACAACCATTCAGATGCATTTCACACAACGGGGAAATCAATACTGTTCAAGGAAACATAAATTGGTGGAAAGCAAGAGAGCCATTCTTAAAAAGTAATTTATTTACAGAGAAAGAGTTGGACATCATTTTTCCTATTTGTAATAATGAAGATTCAGACTCTTCTAATTTTGATGGTGTATTGGAATTTTTATTGCATGCAGGAAGATCTATTCCGCATGTATTGATGATGATGATTCCAGAGGCATATCAAAATGACGTAAATGCCGAGCAATATAAAAAGGACTTCTACGAATATCATGAAGCACTCATGGAACCATGGGATGGTCCAGCTTCTATTTGTTTTACAGATGGCACATTAGTGGGAGCGACTTTGGATAGAAATGGATTACGTCCATCTCGTTATATGTTGACAGATGATAATGTGCTTATTCTTGCTTCAGAGACTGGCGTCATTCCTGTTGATCCAGCAAAGGTGATTTTAAAGGACAGATTAGAGCCTGGTAAAATCTTAGTAGCTGATTTAGATGAGCATAGAATAATTGGCGATGATGAATTAAAAGACCTGATATGTAAACGACAGCCTTATGCAGATTGGTTGCAACAGTCAAAAACTGAGTTTAACAATATTGAAGTAAAAGACATCCCAAATCATACGCCAAATGTAGAATTGGTACAGCAGCAAATTGCTTATGGCTTTACAAAGGAAGATGAGGAAGTGCTGCTTCAAGCTATGTCAGAAAATGCCAAAGAACCAATCGGCTCTATGGGTAGTGATACGCCGATTGCAGTGTTATCAAGATATGCTCAACATTTGGCAAGCTATTTCAAACAACAATTTGCGCAAGTCACGAACCCACCAATTGACTCTTTAAGAGAAAAAGCCTTCATGACTTTGAATACTTACTTGGGTGGGTGCAAAGACATATTGGATCAAGAGACAAACTCTGTCAATTTTATTCGCCTTGACTCTCCATTGTTATCAAGAAATGATTTTGGCCGTTTGATTGATTTGGATATTGACGGGTTCAAATCTAAAACGCTACAGTCCTTAGTCTCCACAGATTATGTTGAAGGGGATATTAAAAATGCCATTCATCAATTATGTGCTGATGCAGAATCTGCGATCAATGAAGGCAATAATATTTTAATCATTTCCAATCGTGCTATTTCAGAAGAAAAGGCACCAATTCCATCATTACTATCCGTAGGAGCGGTACATCACCACTTGATCAAAACGGGTCAACGAAAATCAGTTTCTTTGGTTATCGATGGTGGCGATATTATAGAGACTCATCATTTTGCCACATTAATCAGTTACGGTGCTGATGCGATTTTTCCAGGCGTGAGTTATGATACGATTGAGAACCTTACGGAAAATGATCCTGCTACTTCTATCAAAAATTACAGATATGCCGTTGAGAAAGGGTTGCTTAAGGTTATGTCTAAGCTTGGAGTGTCAACAGTACTTTCCTATAAAGGAGCACAAACATTTGAAGCTTTAGGTATAGGTGATGAAGTAATTGATGTTTGTTTTAAAGGAACGGTCTCTAGAATACAAGGGATGACCTTTGATGATTTGGCTAAAGAGACTTTAGTCAAACATAAGCTTGCATTTGAAGATAGTTTCCATAGCACATACCTGCAAGATCTTGGTATTTATCAATGGAAAAGAAGAGGGGAGTATCACCTATTTAATCCTACTTCAATTCACTTATTGCAAAATTCTACAGCAAAAGGTGATTACGGTACATTCAAAAAATATACAGAAGCAATTAATAAGCAAGACAAACAAGCTTGTACACTGAGAAGCCTCTTTGATTTTGTTCCGGGTAATTCCATTCCAATAGAAGAAGTAGAATCTGCAGAAAGCATTATGAAACGATTTGCTACTGGAGCCATGTCTTTTGGGTCTATATCTTATGAGGCTCATTCCACACTTGCCATTGCTATGAACCGTATCGGTGCTAAAAGCAATAGCGGAGAAGGTGGTGAAGACGAAAGTCGTTATCCTAAAAAAGAGAATGGTGACTGGGAAAGATCAGCCATCAAACAAGTGGCGTCTGGACGTTTTGGCGTAACAATCAATTACTTGACAAATGCGGATGAACTACAAATTAAAATGGCTCAGGGCGCTAAACCTGGTGAAGGTGGTCAGTTGCCAGGACATAAAGTAAATGATTGGATTGCGCGAGTTCGAAATTCGACTCCTGGTGTAGGATTAATTTCTCCACCACCACACCACGATATTTATTCGATAGAAGATCTAGCTCAGTTGATTTTTGATTTAAAAAATGCAAATCAAGATGCGCGGATAAGTGTCAAGCTGGTTTCGAAAGCTGGAGTAGGCATTATTGCATCTGGTGTGACTAAAGGCCATGCAGACCATATCTTAATCTCGGGACACGATGGAGGTACTGGTGCATCTCCACTTAGTTCAATAAGACATGCTGGGTTGCCATGGGAACTTGGACTTTCTGAAACGCACCAAACGCTCATATTAAATAAACTGCGCGACAGAGTTACTATACAAGCAGATGGTCAAATGCGAACCGGAAAAGACATGGCAATTGCCACACTATTAGGTGCAGAAGAGTGGGGTATAGCTACAGGTGCATTAGTAGTTGAAGGCTGCATCCTTATGAGAAAATGCCACTTGAATACGTGTCCAGTAGGAATAGCTACTCAAAGAGAAGAACTGAGAGAGAAATTTGAAGGCAAGGTCGAACACGTAGTTAACTTTTTTAAATTTCTTGCAGAAGACATGCGGGAGATTATGGCTAGGCTAGGATTTAGATCCATCAATGAAATGGTAGGTCAAGCAGATCGTCTGAAGATCAGAGAAGATTTAAATCATTGGAAAATGAAAAATCTGGACTTAAGTACTATTCTGTATAAAGATGCATTATCTAGTGAACAAGCGAACTATAAAATCCAAGCGCAAGATCACGGATTGGAAAATGTGCTGGACAAACATTTGATAGAATTAGCCGAATTGGCAGTTAAGGATAAGTCAGTAGTCACTAGTGAATTGATTATCAAAAATACAGATAGAGCTGTCGGTGCGATGTTGTCAAATCAAGTGGCAAAAAATTATGGAAGTAAAGGGTTACCTACGGACTCTATAGCGTTTCGATTTAAAGGCTCTGCTGGCCAGAGCTTTGGCGCTTTCGGTGCAAAAGGATTGTCATTCACTTTAGAAGGAGATACCAACGATTATTTTGGAAAAGGATTGAGTGGGGCAAGGTTGATAGTCGTGCCAGACAGAAGAAGTATTCTAAAACCTGAAGAAAACATTATTGTAGGTAATGTTGCTCTATATGGAGCGACATCAGGAGAGGCATATATAAAAGGAAAAGCTGGAGAACGGTTTTGTGTTCGTAATAGTGGTGTGTCGGCAGTCGTAGAAGGATTGGGCGCTCATGGTTGTGAGTACATGACAGGTGGGCGAGTGATTGTACTTGGTGAGATAGGCAGAAATTTTGCAGCCGGTATGAGTGGTGGAATTGCCTACTTGTACGATACCAATAATACAGCAGCAATCAATTGTAATAAAGAAATGGTAGATTTGGATGAACTCGATAAGGTGGACTTTCAGACAATTCGGACACTTCTCAGAAATCATTTTAGGTTCACTGGTAGCCTGAAAGCCCTTGATGTTTTACAACATTGGGATACACATAAAAAGGCATTTGTCAAAATTATGCCTACAGAGTATAAAGCAATTTTAGAAAAGCAAAAGCAAAAAGTCACAGCAGCATAATTTCAAGATCATGGCGGATATAAACGGATTTTTAAAACACGAACGCTCCCTCCCTAACAAAAGAGATGTTAAGGAACGTGTCAATGATTACAAAGAAATCTACATACCTGTAGACGAAGAGTTTAACAACAAGCAAGCGGCAAGGTGTATGGATTGTGGCGTTCCTTTTTGTCACAATGGATGTCCTTTGGGGAATGTTATTCCAGATTTCAATGATGCTGTGTTTAGAAAAGAATATAAGGAGGCTTACGAAATATTATCTTCTACAAATAACTTCCCAGAATTTACAGGAAGGATTTGTCCAGCACCATGTGAAGCATCTTGTGTACTGGGAATCAATAGTGATCCAGTCACCATAGAGCATATTGAAAAAAGTATCATCGAAGAGGCTTTTAATCAAGGATGGGTCAAACCCAATCCACCTAAGAGCAGAACCGATAAATCAGTTGCAGTAGTCGGGTCAGGTCCTGCTGGTATGGCGGCTGCTGTACAGTTGAATAAAGCCGGTCACTCCGTTACCTTATTTGAACGAAATGACAAAATAGGAGGATTGCTACGATACGGTATCCCAGATTTTAAGCTAGAAAAAGACATCATTGATCGTCGGATGAAAGTGATGGAAGCTGACGGCATTGTCTTTAAAACAAATACAAATATTGGCATTGATATTAATGCGGATGAACTGTTGTCATCGTTCGATGCCGTTGTCTTGACTGGAGGATCAACTATTCCTAGAGACTTGCCTTTACCAGGAAGGAATTTTAAGGGTGTTCACTATGCTATGGAATTTCTTGAGCAAAAAAATAGACAAGTAAGTGGCCAGGCAGAATTTAGCCATGACATTATTTCTGCTGAAGGTAAACATGTTGTCGTTATTGGTGGTGGTGATACAGGTGCTGATTGTGTCGGTACGTCTAATAGAGAGAAAGCAAAATCAGTCACACAAATCGAACTGTTAGCGAAGCCACCTTCTCATCGAGATGAAACTACGCCTTGGCCATTATGGCCGATGCAGCTGAGGACTTCTACGTCACATGAAGAAGGTTGCGAACGACAATGGTCAATGCTCACTAAAGAATTTATTGCTGACGAAAATGGCCATGTTAAAGCACTCAAAATAATTGATGTTGAGTGGAAGATGAATCCAGAAGGCATAAAAGCTGAATTAGTAGAATTGGAAGATACAGAGCGGATTATTGATTGTGATTTGGTGTTACTTGCTGTCGGTTTCATACATCCCCAACACAAGGGGATATTAGAGCAATTAGATCTCAAGTTTGATAATCGTGGAAATGTCCAAACAAAAAAATACCAGACAAGTGTGGACAAAGTCTTTGCTGCTGGAGATATGAGACGAGGTCAGTCCTTAGTCGTTTGGGCTATTACAGAAGGTAGAGAGGCAGCTATCGCTGTGGATAAGTTTTTAAATGATAGTTCATATTCTATATTGGAATCTAAAAATTCTTCTAAATTACTCGTCTAGGTAGAGTTTCATTTATTTTCGTAAGCCTTTTTCCAATAGAATTATATTGTACGTAATTCATCGTGCTAAGCATTCAAAACTCCTCGGTATTTTACAAACTAGGTAACTATCCATTTTTATATGAGTCTAATACAGTTGACCCGCGACTTAAACTCAAAACAGAAGAAATGCATCATGTTAATTTTTGTGAAATTCCAACTTTCAGAAGAACAAGTACAGTAAATCTAAGCAGTGAAACTGTTTTTGCATTCCGTTTGTATTGTTTGCTGTTTTCAATCTTTAACAGTATTGTCAAATTTACTGCTGGCTAATCAATTGAGTTGGTATCAGGTTTTGAAGTCGTTAATGCAGCGACTTTTGACGCCTACATTGAAGACTGTTCTCAAAATTAAAGCTCCGTTTGAAGAGATTGATTTGTAAGTTGATTTGTTTTGGGTAAAATATTTTAGGCTTCTTTTCTATTTTTCGGCAAACGTGTATAGTGGTACATAAAAAAAGGCTTTGCCTTTGCAAAGCCTTGTCTGTAATGCTGATTGTTGACATTTAATTTATAAATGTCACTCACTAGAAACCCCTAAGTATAGAACTTATACTCTTTAGACGGTCGAAAACGTCTATAGGTACAACGTTGGTAAAATGTTGAATAAATTTTAACAATTTGGTTAACAAAAGAAAATTTTTAAAAGGAAGTGAACTAAAGCTGTTATGGCAGTTTCTTTGGAATGAGAAGATGTTTTCAATAATAGTATTTCTTTCGAAGTTATATTTCGTTTAAGGCGTCACATGTTACGTTGGAATTGAAAATCTTCAAAAATTATAGTGTTCTAATCAAACAAATGGCGTGTTTGAATCTTGATACATCTCTGGATGTTTCCACTTAGCCTTACCTCGAAATAAAAAACCTAAAGCCAAGCCAAAAACGAATCCGCCAATATGTGCCCACCAAGCTACTCCTCCTCCGCTAATTCCCATCGTCTGAAAAACGGAGAAAAATTGTTGACCTATCCAGAAAAGAAGAAATAAGAAAGCAGGAATAGTAAATGACCCAAAAATGAGTGCGATCATTTTAATTTTTGATTTTGGAAACATCACTAAGTAGGCTCCCATAACGGCGGCAATAGCTCCACTTGCACCTAGGGACGGTATAGATCCAGGACATGGATTTGCTGTTTCAGATTGTACATCGCAAACGTTGATAGTTCCGCAAATTTCACAACAATCGGCTGCAACTTGCTGACCAGCTGCCCCTAAATAGACGTGTGCCGCAGAAGCAACGATACCACCCAGGATGTAGAATATAATAAACGGAATATTTCCTATGCAGGCTTCTATGTTATCGCCAAAAATCCACAGATACAGCATATTACCTATTAAGTGCATCCATCCACCATGTAAAAACATGCTGGTAAGACCAGTAAATAAGCGTTCTCCAGCTAATATTTCATTTGGAATTGTGGCAAGATCACATACTAAGTTTCCAGGTGAAGCTAACTGAGCCAAGAAAACCAATACATTGACAGCAATTAAGCCGTAACTAAAATATGGTTTTGAGCCACCTTGTACATTTTCGTCTCCTATAGGAAATACCATATATCAAAGCTAGCTAATAATTAGGGATTTTCGGAATTGCGAGCGAGCAAGACTGCCAATCATTTATATAATTCAATAAGCTAATTATTGACTTTTTTTAAAATATTCCATGAATGAATCCTCTGATGTTTGGAATATGTAAGCCATAAATGATGTTGGGATTTGTTCTTTTAAACATTAAATCGTAATATTACGATTGATATGGGTTTAACTAAATCAAATTTATTTTCACAAGAACATGTTGAAATTGCAAATATGGCTAAGGCTATATCTCATCCTGCAAGGATTGCTATTTTGGAATATTTACTCCAGAAAGGAGAATGTGTGTGTGGTGATATAGTAGATGTTTTGCCTTTGTCACAATCAACGGTTTCACAGCACTTGAAAGCAATGAAGGATGCTGGTATTATAAAAGGTGATATCGATGGTGTTTATCGGTGTTACTGTGTAAATACCCAAGTTTGTCAATCATTATTGACAAAAATTCGTGAGTTGTTCAAGAAAGGTACCGGGTGTTGTTGACCATATTTTTTTGGCTATAGCTATCGTAATATTGCGATGTGATTTTATTTTTTAACTTTTAAAAATTTGTACACATATGAAGAAGATAGCATTTTCAGTCCTTGCGATTATAGGGCTTGCAGCTGCAATTTATCCTTGTTGTCCAGGGTTAGGTTGCTGCTAAATCGAACTGATCTAATTACATAGATTAGGGGGGTAAAGATCTAATACTTTACCCCCTTTTTTAAAGTACTCCAACTCAAGGGAATTATTTTAACATTTACCAGCTAAAATCTGTGGGGAAGCGACTTCAATTATGTCTAGTCAAGAGGAAGGTATTTGAAGTAGGCAATGGCTGCTTTGTGAATTATTGTTGCGTGAATTATTCAATCTTTTTGACTATTTTTGCAGCAGACCCGCTTCCCCTGTACTTAATAAATGGCTCCGAGCCTTAAATCCGGACGAAATGCATAACCGTACTCTAAGAGTTTTACTATGTTTTCTAGTATTCAATACTCTTTACTCTACCATACTTTCCGCTCAAACAACTTTAATTCCTTTTGGATCAGATTGGAGTTATTTTGATAATGCCGTCGAACCAGCTCCAATTGGTGGGAATATTTGGAGTTCTACTGCTTACGACGATTCTGCATGGGCAAATGGTCCAGCTGAGCTTGGCTATGGCGATGATGATGAAAATACAGAAATCGACGACAATACACTAACAGCATATTTTAGACATGAAATTGATATTCCTGATTTGTGCAATTATGAAGATTTTGACCTTGAGATAGTTTATGATGATGGTTTTGTAGTGTATTTAAATGGTGTAGATATATTAAGACAAAACATGCCTAATGGTGTACCGAATTACAACACTTTTGCCACTCAAGTGGTACAAAATAACGCTGTAGAAACAGCAACCATCCCTGCATCAAGTTTTGCCGTTGGCATCAATGTTATTGCTGTTGAGATGCATCAGAGAAGAGCATCTAGTTCTGATATAAGTTTTGATTTGGAGCTCGTAGCAATAGATGATCCTAATCCAGCAGATGCTGATAACGACACGGTATGTGATGATATCGATGTGTGTCCTAGTTTTGATGACTTGTTAATTGGTACTACTTGTGATGACTTGGATGCTTGTACTATAAATGATGTATACACGACCAATTGTTTATGTGAGGGCACGTTTGAAGATACAGACTCTGATGGTGTGTGTGATAATGATGATGTGTGTCCAATGTTCGATGATACTCTAATAGGCACTGCTTGTGATGATATGGATCCATGCACAATAAATGATGAGTACACCACAAATTGTCTTTGTGAAGGGACATTTGAAGATACAGATACTGATGGAGTGTGTGATAACGATGATGTGTGTCCTAATTTTGATGATGCTCTTATAGGCACTGCCTGTGATGATATGGATCTGTGCACAATTAACGATGTGTATACAACAAATTGCTTATGTGAAGGGACATTTGAAGATACAGATTCTGATGGAGTGTGTGATAATGATGATGTCTGTCAAGGCTTAGATGATGCCTTGATTGGCACAGCTTGTGACGATATGGATCCTTGTACGATAAATGACATATATTCTGCGACATCATGTTTATGTGAAGGTACTCCAGATCTTAATGATGCCGATGCAGATGGCATTTGTGATACAGCTGATGTCTGTCCAATGTTTGATGATACATTGATTGGCACAGCTTGTGATGATTTGGACCCATGTACAATTAATGACGAGTACACGACAAATTGCTTATGCGAAGGAACATTTGAAGATACAGACGCCGATGGTGTTTGTGATAATGATGATATCTGTGAAGGCTTAGATGATGCCTTGATTGGCACAGCTTGTGATGATATGGATCCTTGTACCATAAATGATGCATATTCTGCAACTACTTGTTTATGTGAAGGAACACCGGATCCAAATGATGCGGATGCAGATGGCTTTTGTGATGCCATAGATGTCTGTCCGATGTTTGATGATTTATTGATAGGCACTGC
>CAYVFU010000054.1:0-32741 GCA_964450495.1 uncultured Saprospiraceae bacterium
CTGAAAACAGTCAGTTTAGTATTGGCTACTTACTAGTTGTTCTTATTAAATTTTAATTAGCGATGAGTAAATAAACTAATCTATTCCTCCTCCTGAAGAAGCTTAGAAAGCGTTTTAACTGTTTTTACGGGATGTTTTAGTACAAACTCATTAATGATCCATGCTGGAATAGAACCGCCAGGATCAGCAAAAAATTGATGGGTAATATGCAATCTATCAGAATCCACTTTCTTTAAAGTCCATGAACCATAACAATCCACAATTTTGACAGCTTTAGTATTTTCTGGTATCATGTCGGATTTTTGTGAAATATTGATAACGACCTCTGAATCACTTATCCAATTGACTTTGTTTTTATAGACACCTATTCTATTTCTAACAGGAAATGGAGTCTTTATATTAAGAAGAATGTCAAAGTCTTGCTTGTTGTCTTTATCTGATAATAATTCATAAGATTTGAGATAAGGATATAAGGTGCTGTATCTATCTAAATCAGTAATTATGTTCAGTGCATTGTTAATATCTCCTTTGGTTGTTAAATCGATTTTATATTCTACGTATTTTGAGTGATCTACTTTACGGGTATATGCATTAATACCATTTTTTGAATATTCCAGTTTCCATGGATGTGAAATAATAACCAATAAAAGAGCTAGCTTATAAGGTAATATCACCATTTAAGATTTATAATGTGACCGTATTAAATGAAGTATTTCATTTGTTATCATAGCTGTTGCACCCCATAGTATTTCTCCATTGAGATCAAAGTATGGAATGTTTTTTAATTTGTGATTTCGAATTGTCATATCCGTATATTTTATGGACTCTTCTTCTAATAATTCAGCAATTGGAAATTCTATAATATGTGCAACTTCCTCTTCTTCCAATTCATAGTCTGGAATAGCATCATAAAAGGCTAGGTAAGGATGAATAACAAAATCACTTACATCCACATACAATGGAGTTAAAGGCCCTAAAATCTGAAGATCTGCTCCTTGAATACCTACCTCTTCTTTCGTCTCTCTAAGTGCGCATTGTAATAGAGTCTTGTCTCCATCTTCATATTGACCACCTGGAAAGCTTATTTGACCAGAATGTTTATCATTTCTTTTAGTTGTGCGTTTTATGTAAAGTAGACTTGGTGTTGTAGAGACATCCAGTATAATTGCAAGAACACCAGCTCTTTTAGAATTTTTATTTGCTTGAGTTCTGGATCTACTAAAAGTTTTAGAAACCAATTCTTTCTGCGCGTCAATGCCAGGTAGGTTTGTGATTCCAAATCTTCTTACATGCTGTATAAAACCACCTAACATAATAATAGTTGCTTTTTATTTAACCATACTCATAAATCGAACGAAAATCTCCGTAATGGGCGTATAAGCTCTTTGTGCTATTTATTAGACTTTTTAAGGTAGTTATCTAAAGCCATTGTCATCGAAGGTGATTCCGGAGAAGGAGCAGGTATATTGATAAGTAGACCTCTGTCCTCAACAGCTTTACTCGTTGATTTACCAAAAATGGCTAGCCTAGTTTTATTCTGCTTAAAATCTGGAAAGTTATCATACAGAGATTGTATGCCTAAAGGGCTAAAAAATACCAGAATATCATAAGTAACATCTGATAAATCAGACAAATCACTTGATACTGTCTTGTACATCATAGCACTCTTAAAATTGAATTCGTGATTTTCTAAATACGAAACAACATCTTTTGACCCGAGATTTGAGCATGGTAAGAGAAATTTTTCAGTCTCTTTGTGTTTGTTTAGTGCTGTAGAAAGATCTTCAATTTTACGTTGGCCAACAAAAACTTTTCTTTTTCTATAGACTATGAATTTTTGGAGATAATCGGCGATGGCTTTTGTTAAGCAGAAGTACTTAGTCTGTTGAGACATTGATACTCTCATCTCTTCGCATAGCCTGAAGAAATTTTCAATAGCATTCTTACTCGTAAAGATAATAGCGCTATAGTCGTCGGGTCTTAGCCGGTTTTTCCTGAATTCCTTTTCTGATACACCTTCAACGTGAATGAATGGCCTCCAATCTATTTGTAAATCCCACTTTTTAGCAAGATCGAAATAAGCTGAACGTTCCGGCTTTGGCTGTGATATAAGGATTGTTTTAACGCTCCTATATTGATCCTTATCCTTTTCTTCTTTTGTTCTACTAGTCATGCCGGTGATTAAAAAAAATCAAGTAATTAAGACGCTTTATAAATACCCGTGTATTAACTTAATAATAATCAATGCAGGAGCGATTTCGAGGCTGCAAATATAAATAAAAAAATGAAAAATACTGACATGTTTATCAGCATTGGATAGGAAGATGCCCGTAACCTGCCTCCAGATATAGAAAATAACAATAATTGCTAATGATAGGTATAAGGCTGGCATTTTGAGCCCATCAGAGTAGTTAAACAGTAAATTCAATGGAATAAGTGCCATTCCAATCAGTCCATTTGACACCATAATAAGGAATCCATGGTCTGATATTGACTGTTTTGTGGTAATTATTGTCTTTAAAATAAACAATATTAAATGTCGGATTGCATAGGTCCCCACAACACCCATTAATATATAAAGGTAGATATGAAGTCCTTGGTGACCATAAAACTGATATGCACAGAGATATAAAAATGCTGCAAGACTGAGAAAAAATGAAAAATACAACAGAACATAGACGACTATTCTTGTTGAATTTAAATCTCGATTGACCAATTTGAGGTAATTTCTGTTGGTAATCAGTTTTGGAAAATTATTAAATGCCTTGCGATCTCTTGTCAAAGCAATAGTTGTGATAAGTAAGCTAAGTAAACTAACCCAGAAAATGAAAGTGTTGCTTTTCGAAGAATCACTGGTTTTAACTTCGTTATTTGGATTAATGTAGACGGGCTTTTTCTCAAGAGTTACCCGGTTTGCAGCTACATCAAATGGGTTTATATTTTCTTTGTTTTTCTCAGGAAGATTAGTGTTTTCTTGGTTTGATTCAGGAAAAGATTGATCATTTTCTTTAATGACATCAAAGGGGTTGTTTGATGTCTGTGAGAAAAGACAAGTTATGTTTAAAAGCAGTAGTAGAATGAAATGCTTTTTCATTATTGCTCAAAAATACTTTTATTGTTTTGAAGTTTACGCTGTTAATGATGTGTTAACCATTTTTTTGACATTTGAATCGCAGATACCTTTGTATTGTAATCACTTGATATGCATAATCAATCGATTAGAAATGTATTAATTTTGGGAGTTCTAGCGCTAGCTGGTATCATCTTTATACAATGCTATTGGGTATTCAACACATGGAATGAAAAGGATGAGCAATTCAACTTGACCACGCGTATTGCCTTAAAGCGAGTTGCTACAAGAATTGCCGCATTTAATAAAAGTGAACTTCCAAGACAAGGAATAATTCAACGAAAATCTTCCAACTATTATGCAGTTAACATCAATGATGCCATTCATCCTGGTGTTCTAGAGAGCTACTTGATTGAGGAACTTGGTAATAATCTAGATACCGATTTTGAATATGCTGTGTATGATTGCGAAAATCAGGATTTGATTTATGGTAATTATTGTCGCTTAAATGATGACGATACTCGAGAATTTTCCAGATCTACTGAGTTGCCTGAAATCAATGATCTTACTTACTACTTTGTCGTAAAATTTCCAGAGAAAGCTAGCTACCTGCTTTGGGGTATGTGGACGGCAATACTGTTTAGTCTTATTGCTTTATTGGCGGTTATTTTCTTTGTCTATTCTATTTGGATCATTTTAAAGCAGCGAAGACTTTCCGAAATGCAGAGAGATTTCATTAATAATATGACCCATGAATTTAAGACACCAATCGCATCAATAAAAATAGCATCAGATGTACTCTCTACCCAAGCTGCGATTTCAGATGACAATCGTTTGAGCCAATACATAAACATCATTAAAGACCAGAATGCAAGACTGAATAAACAAGTTGAAAGAGTATTGAGCATCGCAAAATTGGAAAAAGAAAATTATCAACTTCGAAAAGAAACGTTCAATCTATCTCTTGTATTAGACGATATTGCAAGTAATGAAAATGTGAGACTAGTCCAAGGTTTAGGAGGCGAAATCGTAACAGATATTGTTGATCAAAGCATACCAGTATTTGCAGATAAGGTTCACTTGACTAATTGTATTTACAGCTTACTAGACAATGCAATAAAATACTGCAAACAAGTCCCAGATATCTTAATAAAAGTGAGACAAAAAGGAAACAACATTATTTTAGAAATAGCAGATAACGGCATTGGCATTAAAGAAGACCATATTCCAAAATTATTCAATAAGTTTTATCGTGTACCCACTGGTAATATCCACGATGTAAAAGGATTTGGACTAGGCTTGTTTTATGTCAAAAATATTTGTCGAGCGCACAACTGGACAATTAATGTTGATTCTGAGATTGGTAATGGTACTTGTATAACATTAAATATTCCATCGAATGAGTGATTCCACAAAAGCAACAATTCTATATGCTGAAGATGACGAAGCTTTATCATTTTTAACCATAGATAGCCTTGGTTTACATGGTTACAAACTTGATCATTACGCGAATGGCGGACATGCCTTAAAAGCATTTGGTAAAAACAAGTATGATTTGTGTGTTCTTGACATCATGTTACCAGAAATGGATGGGCTGCAAATAGCCAGAGAGATCAGAAAAACGAATCAACAAATTCCAATTATATTTCTAACCGCAAAGAGTTTGAAAGAGGATAGGATTGAAGGATTGAAAACAGGGGCTGATGACTATCTAACGAAGCCTTATAGTATCGAAGAATTAATTTTAAAGATTGAAATTTTTTTAAGACGTAAATTTATTTCTGAAGAAACTGAAGTAAAACAGTTAATCGGTAATTATAGTTACGATCACAGTAATTTGAAACTGTCATTAGCAGGTACTACTAAAGACCTTACTCAGAAAGAAGGAGAGCTATTACATTTACTCAATAATAACAGAAATACCATTCTAAAACGAAGCGAAATTCTTCAACGCCTTTGGGGAAATGATGATTACTTCTTAGGTAGAAGTATGGATGTATTTATCAGTAGGCTTCGGAAATATTTAAAGGAAGACGACAGACTCAAAATTGAGAATGTTCACGGTGTAGGATTTCGGTTTATTTGTCCAGCCTGAGTACTATCCGTTGTTTACATGATGATTCTACCTGAATGCTAGGAAAGATGATTATTTTCATCTCATAAATCTAGACCAATAACTCTGCTATGAAGGCTCCTTTAATTATTGCTTTAGCTTTTATATCTGTCAATTTATATAGCCAAGCTAATTTGGTGGTGAATGGAGATTTTGAAACTAATTTGGGTGAGTGGGGATCTTGGTTTGATAATTCTAATGGATATACAGGAAGTTTCCAAGCTGGTACTAGCGAAGTTTATAGTGGAACCGCGAGTGGAGAGGTTATAATCAATAGCATCGGTTCTAATGCAGATTATTTTAGAGTAATGGTGAAAAATACGAGCTTTAGCCTTACACTTGGTGAAACGTATGACGTCTCCTTTTACTTGAAAAGCGATAGCAGTCAAAACTTTTATGCAGAAGTCCATCAAGATACTTCACCATTTGCCAATTACATTTCCGAGACTTTAAGTGCGAGCACGGCATGGCAATTATATGAGTTTACGTTTACAAGTCCAGTAACCACAAGTGATGTTCGCTTTACTTTAAAATTTGGAAACAGTGTGGCTAACTATTACTTTGATGAGATTGTCATTAAGCCTCAATCTGATCCTGTATACACTGAGCTGCTAAACACCGATCATGTCGTAGATTGGTCGAGAGTGGGAGTGCCTGGTGGTATTCCAGAAATACCTAACGGAGTAGTCGTTACTGATTTTGGAGCTGTTGGCAATGGTGTTACCAATGATTATAATGCATTTGTAAATGCTCTTGCAGCATGCCCTCAGGGACAAGCAGTATATGTACCGCCAGGAGAATATCGAATCAATGGAAGCTTACTTATGCTTAATAGAAAGAGCTTGAGAGGAGCTTGTCCATCTACGACTAAACTATATTTTGATGTTGGATCAGCGGACCCGTGTATAGATGTGGTTGCGTATCAATATGGGTCTTTTAGGAATGTCATTTCTGGTTTTGAAAAAAATAGTAATACAGTAACACTTGAACAAAGCGGAGGAGTAGTGGTAGGTTCTTATATTGAAATTCAACAAGAAAACAATCCAGCTCTTATGTATACAGATCCGCTTTGGGACGTAAGTTGGGCAGAAGAATCAGTGGGTCAAATGTTTAAAGTTATTGCGGTTAATGGAAATGTGGTTACACTTGACAGGCCAGTATTTTTTGCCTTTGACCCAAGCTTTACTGTGGAAGCTCGACCATTGGGTTTAATCGAAGATGTAGGAATTGAAAACCTGTACATTGAAAAATTAGACGCCACTGATTCACACTCGATTTCAATTAAAAACGCTTCCAAATGTTGGGTGCGTAATGTTGAAAGCAATATGACTTTTCGTTCGCATATTGACATTACCCAATCTTTGGATATCGAAGTAAGAGAATGTTACCTTCATCACTCTCATGATTATGGAGGAGGTGGTCATGGTTATGGGGTTAATGCCACCAGGCATGCAACGTCATGCCTAATTGAAAATAATATTTTTGAAACCCTTAGACATGCTATGTTAGTACAGCATGGTGCTACCGGAAATGTCTTCGCATACAATTACAGTAAAGATCCTTTTTGGGACATCAGTACAACAAATATTCCTACAGATATTTCAATGCATGGACACTACCCAAGTATGAATTTGTTTGAATCAAACATCGTCCACGAAGCTACCTTCTCTGATTTCTGGGGACCAGTTGGACCAGGAAACACAATGTTTCGCAATAGAGTAGAACAATCTGATATTTTAGTAGATGACCATTCGCATTTGCAGAATATTGTAGCAAATGAACTCACAGGTGGTTCTACAACTGTTGCTATAGACCCATCTGTAACTAACACCTGGTCTCATAGTAATAATGAAAATGGGACAATTGCCTATTATACAACTGAGCCAGTTCCAGCAAGTATCTACTTAACAGAATTTCCGGAGTTCCTTACGGGATATCCATTCCCTAGTATGGGTTTTGATCAAATATTAAATCAAAACAGTATTCCTGCAAAAGACAGATATGACATCGGTCAACATATGCTAAGTTGCATTTGTAATGCAGCTGATACTTGTTTCGATGATTGTCCGCAAATAATAAATGACACACATTTGGGTGGAGGTAATCCCTTTCTAGTATTACCTGCTACTTATCGAGCTTCTAATTATATTGAAAGTTCTGGCACACTTGATGACACGACATATGCAGGATATCATGCTAATACTTCAGTTACATTGTTGCCAAATTTTAATACTGGTGATGTGGGTACATTCTTAGTAGATAACAATGCTTGCAACTAAACAAATAAACCAATCTTGAGCTTACTTACTTGAATCAACCACAAGATGCTGTACACCTTCCAAGTCCCAATCTATTACCAATCCTTTTGCGAGTCGTCTGGCAATCTCTGGACCATAAAGTACTTCTGCCAAATACAAAGAAGCTTCAAATGATTTGGCTCCTCCAGCTGACGTAATGTATTTCTGATCATGGACAAAAATGACATCAGAAATCACCTCTAATTGAGGAAACATTTTTTTATAGGTATCTATGTCACTTGGGAAAGTAGTTGATGCTACATCATTAAGTAGACCAGCTTTGGCCAAGACAAATGCACCGTCACAGTGAGATGTCACATACAAGGCATTTTTCGCAGTTTGCCTGACAAAATTGATCATCTCAACGTCTTCTAAGTCATAATCTAGATGGTGTTCAGCACTTGGGACCACTAAAATATCAATAGGTGGATAGTTTCCATTTTCGTAAGCATAATCAGGAAACATGCGTATACCTTCGAAACTGGTTACTGGTTCTAATTTTTTAGCTATCAGAAAGGTATTCATTGCTTTTATTCCTTCTCGATACTTCGTATGTTGGAAAATATCGAAGGGTGCAGTCAATTCAGTGTTGTACACACCATTCATGACAAGAAACCCAACATTGTAATTTGATGGGTCTATGGTATGATTAGGACCAGGGACATCAACTAAGGCTGAAGGGCTTTTGCACTGATAAACTGATGTTAAGATTAAAGCAATTAGCAACGATCGATACATTTTTAGTGTTAATTTGTTTGTAAAATAATCACCACACATGATATTCAATACAAGAGACATAGGATTATTATTCATGATCCTTTTTAGTTTTTCCGTTTGTTATGGCCAACAAATTACAGATTCCATTACAGTCGAGAAGATATGGACAGAATATGCGTACACAGCAAAACGAGTCCCTGGTTTCAATTTTTTAAATAATGGCCAATTCTACACCAGACTTGAAAACAATAATATTGTAAAATACAATCTCGTATCTGGTAAAGCAGAGGACACAATACTAGAAGGGGATGTGCTTGGGGCAGATATTACAATTGATGGTTATCATTTTAGTGACGATGAATCGAAAATATTAATCGAATCTGAGGAAGAATCGATATATCGAAGATCTTCCAAAGCATTCGTGCACATATATGATCTGAAATCTGGAAAATTAAGTTCCATATTTGATGATGATAAGGTGATGTCTGCTACACTTTCTCCCGATGGGAAATATGTAGCTTATGGGTGGCAGAACAATCTTTACTATTTTGATCTATCAACTGGTGAAACGCTTCCCATTACCTCTGACGGTATTAAAAATGAAATCATCAATGGTATCTGTGATTGGGTATATGAAGAAGAGTTTGGTTTTACGAAAGCATTCTTTTGGTCTTCTGACAGTGAAAAAATATCGTTTATCAAATTTGATGAGTCTGATGTTGAAGAATTTACAATGACTAATTATAAAGGTGGTCTCTATCCAGAATACGAAACATTCAAATATCCCAAAGTAGGAGAAAAGAATGCCGAGGTATCGGTTCATGTTTATGATTTGAAAAATGATGCACTAAAGAAACTTGACATAGGTGATTTGAATGATATGTATGTACCTCGAATCAAATGGTCAACTGATCCAGATAGATTAGCTGTTTCTGTCATGAATAGACACCAGAATCATCTTAAAGTAACCTTACATAATGTTAAGAACGGCTCTAAGAAAAAGATCATCGATGAAAAAAATGATTACTATGTAGATGTTACCGACGACCTTACATTTTTGAAAAATGAAGATGCGTTTATTTGGTCATCTGAGAAAAGTGGATTCAATCATCTATACAAATACAATTTAAAAGGAAAAGAACTTAAAGCATTAACAAAAGGAGATTTTGATGTGACTGCATTTTATGGTGTTGATGAAAAATCTGGTAAACTATATTATCAGGCTGCGGCTATAGCTCCGATCGGTCGTGAAGTATATGAAGTCTCCCTCGACGGAAGTGACAGACGTAACATTACCCCAAAAGACGGTACCAACAGTGCAAGCTTTAGCAGCGATTACAACTACTTTACTTGGTCAAATTCTGCAATCAACAGACCCGCTTCATATGCTGTAATGGATAAGAATCTAAAGGAAGTCAGAAATTTAGAAAATAATGGACATTTATTAAATAGGATGAAGCAAGTATCACCTGCAGAATTTATTTCCATAGAAACTGACAAAGGCATTAATCTCAATGCATTTGTAATCAAACCAGTGGGCTTTGATAAAAACAAGCAATATCCTGTATTAATGTATGTTTATGGAGGACCAGGTAGTCAGACTGTAACAGATAGTTGGAAAGGGCAAAATTACTGGTGGTTTCAATTATTAGCTCAACAAGGGTATATGGTTGTGAGTGTTGATAATCGCGGCACGGGTGCAAGAGGCGAAGAATTTAAGAAGATGACCTACTTGCAATTGGGCAAATATGAAACAGAAGATCAAATAGATGCTGCTAAATACCTTGCAAATTTGCCTTATGTCGACCGTGACCGGATAGGAATTTTTGGGTGGAGCTATGGTGGCTTCATGGCCTCACATTGTATCCTGCAAGGAAATGATGTGTTTGATACTGCGATAGCTGTTGCTCCTGTAACCAACTGGAAGTGGTACGATACTATTTATACAGAACGATTTATGAGAACTGGTCAAGAAAATGAAGAAGGGTATGAATTGAATTCTCCAATTACCTATGCTGAAAAGTTGGAAGGCAGTTATCTGCTAGTACACGGCAACAGTGATGATAATGTTCACTTTCAGAATTCTGCTGAAATGGCAGCTGCATTGATAAAAGCGGATAAGCAGTTTGATACGTACTTTTATCCAAACAGGAATCACGGTATCTATGGCAACAATGCCAGAAAGCATTTATACACCAAGATGACAGCCTTTTTATTAGAGAATCTCTAACGCCTTGGTTAAAACTTTCTTAAAGACCAGAAATTATTCATCTATATCTAGGGTTGTGTTGTTTTATATACGTCTTTAAGATGTAACAGAAGATGACTTGTTTAAAAAGTCTTCGTCTAAAGAAAGAATCTCGAATAGATATAAAGTGAAACAAAGACGAGAGAGATTCCACCCAAACGGTAGATAGTTTTTTCATGCATATGACAAAGCTGAAAGTAGAAAGCTGCTTTCAGCTTTTCTTTTAAATGGAACCTCATTTGTATGATATTTAAAGCTCATGTTGGTAGAGGAAAAAGACTAAAAAAAAAATTTTTTAAGCAACAGCGAAGGAAAAAAACTTTGCAGTTGTCTAAAGAATGAATCTCAGAAAGAAACGAGTGTAGATAGAAGAATGAGATTCCACCCAAACGGTAGATAGTTTTTTCATGCATATGACAAAGCTGAAAGTAGAAAGCTGCTTTCAGCTTTTCTTATTTAAGAAGATTACAGAATATACAGTCAAGAATATTATTCTTGATACCTCGCTACCAAATAAGACAAATTCCTTCTCACAAGTAATTGCCACTTAGACTTAACTTGTTTTAATGCATCTGCTAAGTCAAAACTACTTTAATGCTTTAATCGATGGGCTAATCTTAGCTTCCCTTCAGTTATTTTGAATATAACTCCTCCTCCATAAACTCACTTTTACGATTATATTTGTAGCGTGAAAGAGATCGTAAACAGAAAAGCAAAGTTTGAGTATCAATTCATCAAAACCTATGAAGCAGGGATTGTCTTGAAAGGTACAGAGGTGAAATCCATAAAAGCAGGAGAAGCTAATCTCAATGACGCTTACTGCCTGTTTACAAATGGGGAGTTATTTATTAAAAGTATGTTTATTGCCGAATATGATCATGGTAATATAAATAATCACGAAACCAGGGCTGATCGGAAATTATTGTTGCGTAAATCAGAATTGAAGAAGATAGAAGCAAAAACAAAAGAAAAGGGCTTCGCCATCGTACCTTATAAAATATATCTATCTGAACGAAACCAGATTAAGCTAGAAATTGCAACAGCTCAAGGAAAGAAATCGTATGATAAGAGTCAATCCATAAAGGAAAGAGATGCCAAACGAGATTTAGATCGAATCAAAAAAGATTACAAAATGTAATTTAGAGATTAGCCGTACTCAAATTACGATGAATCTAGCTATATCACTATATTTGTCTGATATTCAATTCAAAATACATTATTTAATTATTGAATATGAGCAAAAACACAGAAGAAGGAATACTCATGGCAGATAATCAAGGATCAAGCGGGCAAATTATCCCCATATCGGGAATGTATCAGGATTACTTCCTAGACTATGCATCCTACGTAATATTAGAAAGGGCAATTCCTCACATTAATGATGGCCTTAAGCCAGTCCAAAGAAGGATACTTCATGCCCTCAAGAATGTGGATGATGGACGATTTCATAAAGTTGCCAATATCATCGGTCAGACAATGCAGTTTCACCCCCATGGAGATGCAGCGATTGGTGATGCTTTGGTCAAATTAGGTCAAAAGAATTTGCTGATTGACACCCAAGGGAATTGGGGTGATGTACGTACTGGGGATTCTGCTGCTGCCTCTAGATATATTGAAGCAAGGTTGACAAAGTTTGCTTTGGACGTTGCTTTTAACCATCAAACCACTGAATGGCAAGTCTCTTACGATGGCAGAAAGAAAGAGCCAATCACCTTACCAATGAAATTTCCATTACTTCTAGCCCAAGGAGTAGATGGAATTGCAGTAGGATTGTCAACTAAAATTTTACCACATAATTTTATTGAATTAATAAAAGGTTCAATCAAAATACTTCAAGGAAAAAAGGTCAAATTGCTGCCTGATTTCCAAACAGGTGGAATGATCGATCCAAGTGAATATAAAGGCGGAAAGCGCGGCGGTAAGGTTAAAATCAGATCTCGTATTGAGCAAGTGGATAAAAATACTATAGCTATAAAAGAACTGCCTTATGGTGTCACCACAACTTCACTGATAGACAGTATTGTCAAAGCTAATGACAAAGGCAAAATTAAAATCAAGAAGGTCATCGACAACACTGCTAAAGACGTCGAGATATTAATAGACTTAGCTCCGGGCATTTCCCCTCAAGTCACGATAGATGCTTTATACGCTTTCACGAATTGCGAGGTGTCTGCATCTACAAATGCTTGTGTTATTGTCGATAATAAACCCAGATTCCTTACGGTAAATGAGCTGCTTGAAATATCAACAGAGCAAACCAAAGATCTTCTTCGTCAAGAATTAGAAATCAAAAAACACGAGCTTGAAGAAAAGTGGCATCTAGGATCTCTCGAAAAAATATTCATCGAAAATCGAATCTATAGAGACATCGAAGAATGCGAAACATGGGAGGCCGTCCTTGAAGCAATCGATAAAGGCTTGAGAAAGTATGTCGTTACACCGTCCGACAAAGCAAAGAAGTCTGATAAGCGAATTCACTTAATGCGTGATATCACAGAAGAGGATCTCACAAAACTTACCGAGATAAAAATTAAGAGGATTTCCAAATACAATAAATTTAAAGCTGACGAAAAAATCAAGGCCATTGAAGATGAACTTAAAGAAGTCAAATACAATCTTAAGCATCTAACAGAATTTGCAATTGCTTACTTTGAAGACTTGTTAAAGAAATATGGAAAGGGCAGAGAGCGTAAAACTGAAATCACAAACTTTGAAACAATTAAGGCTCAAAAGGTAGTTGCCATTAATTCTAAGTTATATGTCAATCGCAAAGAAGGCTTCGTAGGTTCTGACTTGAAGAAAGATGAATTCGTCGCTGACTGTTCTGACCTTGCCGATGTTATTGCCTTTAGAAAAGATGGTAAATTCCAGGTGTCACGGATCACTGGTAAAAAATTCATGGGTAAGAATTTATTGCATGTTGGTGTTTGGAAAAAAGGTGATGAGCGCACAACATATAACATGATATATGTGGATGCCAAGACAGGCAGAGCTATGGCAAAGAGATTCAATGTCTCTGCTATAACAAGAGATAAAGAATACGATCTTACTAAAGGTGCGAAAGGGTCAAGAGTGTTATATTTTACAGCTAACTCCAATGGTGAATCAGAAGTGGTAAACATCCAATTGTCACCAGGCTGTCATGCGAAGAAGAAAGTCTTTGATTTTGATTTTTCCGAAATTGCAATAAAAGGAAGAGGCTCTGGAGGCAATATTGTGACAAAGTATCCAGTCAAAAAGGTAACTCAAATTTCTGTAGGACAATCTTCATTAGGTGCTATAAAGTTGTGGATAGATGAAGTTAGTGGAAGAGTCAATAAAGAAGAACGAGGTAAATTATTAGGGGCATTTGACTCAGGTCAGCAGATTCTTGCAATTTATAAAAATGGTACCTATGAATTAAAAGAAGCCGTGGAAGACGTAAAGTTTGATGGTGAAGAAATGGTCCATGTTTCTAAATATACTGGTAAAGAAGTAATAAGTGCCTTATACTTTGAAGGAGATAAATCTTGGACTCTGGTGAAGCGATTTGCATTGGAAACAACATCACTTAACCAGCGGCATAAATTCATAAGCGAAGCAAAAGGATCTAAATTATACTATGCTACTGCGCAACCTGCAGCTAAGGTGAAGTACAGTTACAAGACTGGTGGTTCCAAAAAAGAGGAAGTCTTAGATTTTGATTCATTCATAGATGTGAAAGGATGGAAAGCATTGGGCAATAAACTAGGTGAGTACAAAGTGTTATCAGTCAAAGATCTTGGCAATAATGAGGCTGCTAGTACTACGCAAGAATTGCCATTGGCAGAAGAAACTGAAAAAATTGCAGAGAAAACAAAAAGAATACCATCTGAAAAGAAAGTAAAGCCGGCGACAACTGGAAAGAAAGGTTCTGCTGCAAACGCTAAAAAAACGAAGACTAAAAAGGCCGCATCTTCAAAAAAGAAAAAGTCTGGAGATGATAAAATCATACCCGGGGATACGATTGAATTAGACTTTTAGACCTTCTATTTAAGCTAGAATATTACTAAACATTTAACGTTTAAGTAAAGTCAACAATACACTTGATTCTTTATTTTTGTAGCAATGTTTAAATTCGCTTATGTAATATTTGTTGTTGTCGCGCTTATTGCGTGTAAGGATAAGCCATTGCAAGACCTGACGATTGATGAATTGAATTCTCATATAGATCAGGTGGAGAATCTCTTGGACTCTCTTCAAAACATTCGATCTTATAAAGTTGCTCAAGATACAACTGGCAAATATTCGGCGCTTGCATTTAGTCAGATAGAAGAAGTGTTCGTCAGTCCGAATACAGCAACGCTTAAACTAAAAGTAGACACTACCCTCCAATTAAGTAAAATTGAATTGGTCAAAAACAAACCTTATCAGGCTGATTTTGCCAAATCAATAAAGTTAAATAATGAAGGAACGGGTTTGCTGGATGTGGAAATTGGTGGTCAATCGTTTTATGAATTAAAAATCGGAAATCGTACACTTCCTATTTATCTCAAAGCGGGTAAAACGATTGGTGTTATAGTCGATTCCATTGATGAGAAAGGTATTGTGTTTATTGGTGACCTCAGTAAAGAAAACCAATGGCTACAAAATCAAACAAATGAAAGTCTTGCAATTATTCCTGATTCAATCTTAATTAGTAATGAAGATGCCGATGAATATTCTGCATTAGTAACACAAAATATTTTATCAACATTAGACGATTCATTTGATTCTGAATTTAGACAGTTAATTGCTAAAAAGGAAAATTGTCAAGCAAACAGAAGATTGATTAATTATTATACCGACCTAGATAACCTATCTGTTGATTCTGCTTTTGTAGTAGATGAGCTGTTGTTGAATGATACTGAATTGTTTGGGCTTTACGAATACAGGAAGTTCATATTTGAGTATTTTGAACAACAAGCGAATTCCGAATTAAGCAATATAGCCATAGCTAAGACCGATGGTAAACTGATTGATTATTATCACAATAAATACGGTTTGGTAGATGAGTTGTTTGATAATGAGCAAATTGCAAACTTCTTAAAAACAGATGTTATTTTTGAAGCAATTACTCAACTAGGAAATATAAGTGTTAATCCACTAGTAAGACATTTTCAAAATGAAGTGAATTATAAACCTTTTCAGAAAACAATTAATGCGAAATATAAAAGCACTATTGCACCTCAAAAAGGAGCGTTGGCACCATCAATTAGTGGTGTAACATTCTCTGGAGAAGAATTTAATTTAGAAGATTACAGAGGGCAATATGTTTATATTTTTACATGGGCAACATGGTGTGGACCATGTAAAGTAGAGTTGCCATATTACGAGCGCATGATTGAAGACTATGAAAATGAAAACATCATGTTTGTTGGCATATCAGTAGACAAAGACAAAAAGAAATGGACAGAAAGTTTTTTCTATGATAATTATCCAGGACTTCAAGTTATAGTTCCAGGTGATTGGAAGTCACCATTTGTCAAGGATTACAATATGACATCGATCCCACAATTTATCCTTATTAATCCTGATGGTGAAATTGAAGAGTTAAATGCAGAACGACCAACTAAATATGTCAAAGCACAATTGAGCCAGTACGGTATTTATCCAAGAGCGCTGTAATGCCATTGATAAAATTAAGTACATCACCACAGTTGGCATTTAATTATGCAGCTATATTTTTTCTTATTCTACTTATAGCGATACTGAATTTTAATTGTTCTTCCACAAAAGGGTCATTGCTTGTCACCAAACTCGACGACTTTTATTCTAGTGATTTTGCAGAAGAGAATTCTTGTTCTGACCCACAATTGTATTCTCCTTGTATTATTGGAGATTATTCTTCCACTAAATTTATTAGAGTAAATTTTCATTTTTTAAACTCAGAAGATGGATTAAGTAATTATCTGCCAAAAGAGGGAAATCAATTAGTCAGACAATTAGTAAATAATGCCAACCTTCGATTAAGAAGTAATGAAAAAATGAATTTACCAATTGGTAATCATACACCTGTGTGTTCGCCAGATTATCAATATGTTATTCAAACGGATCACGGAGATAGTGGCATTTTTTATCACTACGATAATGATCTTTGCTTTTTTGCCAATAAAGGCAAGCATAGAAATAATTACGACTATACAGTAATTGAAAAATATAGTGTTGGGCTTGATAGCGTCATAAACGTATTCATCATGCCCCACATCCCTGAGGAATTACAGGACAAGAATTATAAATCGAGTAGGACAGGTGTGGCATTAGGCAATGGTCTGAAAATAGCTGGTCTATTTGAGTTAAAGAAAGAGCCATGGGAGTTTGCCACATTATTGAATCATGAGATTGGCCATATTCTTGGCTTAAGGCATACTTGGAATACAAATGATAATTGTGAAGATACACCCCGTCACAATAATTGTTGGTCTAGTAGTGGAAAAGGCAAATGCGAACTAGCTTCTAATAATGCTATGGATTATAACAATAGTCAAATGGCTTGGACGCCTTGTCAACTGGGACTCATACATAAATCATTCAATCAGTTAGAGTCTACTCAACGCAAGTTATTATTGACAAACTGGTGTATTAAAGATACACTGCCTCTAATCATCGATAAAAACGTTGATTGGAATAAAGCATTGGATATAAATAGAGATATTCTTATTAAATCTGGTAACACCTTGACCGTTAGTTGTAGATTACATATGGCACAAAATACAAGTATCATTATCCAGCCAGAAGCAACATTATCTTTAAATGATGCTTATTTGCATAATGATTGCGGACACAACTGGGAAGGAATTCTTATTCAAACCAATGGAAAGAAGTCAGGCAAATTAATAGCTACTCAAAATTCCATATTAGATGGAGTTGCTGTGGAATCTGTCCAAAACGAAGACCAGCGGTCTTAGCAGTTTAAAGAAATTTTTTACAATCAGCAATAATATTGCATTTTAAAAAATCAAAATGTTTCAACTACGAGCTTAGTATTTGTCCATTCAAAACTAACTAAGTACTATCTTTACTGAATTTTGGAGCAATTAAAATTGTCTAAACAACTAATAGAAAAGATCAAAGAAATTAACACTTTTAACGTAAAGTAACTATATTCACATCTTGTGCCAAACTACTGAAGATACTTAGCAGTTTGCCTATTAACAACGCTAACATTGAACCTGTTAGTTTTTTAATAAGATTGAGAGCCTTTAACCTGAGAAATGAAAATGCCCGCAAGACAATTTACTTATGCTAGTAGTCTTCTAGTAATATTTGTATTACTACTCTGCACACCATTTTATCTAAATGGAGAAGGAACAGTACAACTAAATCCAAATGGTACAGCAGGTGATCCTTGCGCTGATCCCACCGTTGATGTAGGAGATTTAGCTATGCTAGGAATCCGTAGCACTAATGCCAATTTTCCAGATTTTGCTATTTATGGGTCCTATGGAGGTACAAATAGCTTATGTTTTGAAATAAAAGACCCAAAAGAAGTCGTGTATATCGCTTTGTCTGGAGAAGCGGCCGCAGGAGGAGAATGTGCAGGAGGCTACACATGGCGAATTTTTGGTCCTTCTGGCGTAGCTCATGGGCCTTTTGTTTTGACTGATGCAAACTCAAATGGAAATGACTTTGGAGATTTATTGGCAGGACCTGATGTGTTTAATGCCGCGGGTTATTCAACTGCTGGTGAGTATACATTTCAACCAACTGAGCCAGGACTTTATTGTTTTGAGATTGATCCAACGACGGTAGCTGCTAATTCGCACGTAAGAAATTTTGATTTTACCGTAGCAGATTGTCCAGGAGCTGCTGGGAATATCATCCCTGGTCGTATATTCTCTCAAAACTGGAAGATAAGAACCCCATGTATTTCTACAATCATAAGTTGTGATGAAGATCCAGCTGTAACATCTCAGTTTGCAGGATTTCAACCGTTTCAAAATCCATTTGATGGAGACATATATGTATTGACAGAAGATAATTTTGTTCAATTTGTTGACTTTGGAAGTTTCCCTTTTGGACAAGGATTTAGGGGTTTGACCTTTAATCTCTCTTTTAATATCACTGGGCCTGGAAATACTGGAGATGTTATTATGGATAGGCAATCTAAAGACCAACAAAATGGTACTTTTCTCAATCCTGATTTGTTTCCTGTATTCCTAAATCCCCCAGATCCAAATTGCTTCGAAGAAGGAATGTGTGGTGATATTACATTTGGACCATTTTTGAATTGCGCAGAACCGCTATGTATAGAAATAGAAATAACAGAACCTGGCTTGGTCGAAGTTTTTATTGATCTGGATGGAGGTGATGGTATTTTTACTCCAGGTACAGCTGATGTGTTTTTAGCACAGCGATTTTTAGAAGGAGATGATTTAAGAGACTGTTTGCCTTGGGATGGATTAGATGGGCTTGGTAATGCTGTTGATCTGACTGGTAATCTACCTATTACTGGAACGTATACACAGGGTGAAACACACTTTATGCAATACGATACGGAAAACAATAACCCAGGTTGGTCCGTCAGTGTCATTGATCCACCTTGTGCTATGCCTGACTTCCAACTATTTTGGGACGATAGCCTCATAGATCCAGCAGATAATGATTCTGGTATTCTAGGCCAACCATTGGTTTCACTAACAGGAACTGCCCAACCAGCACACTTGTGGGAAGATCAAGAAGATAGTGCAGCACTTGGCTTTGGTGAATCGAACACAATTAATACATGGTTTTTTTCCAACATAATAGAAGTAACTACTAATTCTGCTTGCATGCCGGAGATTGATGTAGTCAAAACAGGAAGCTTCAGCGACGAAAATGGAGATGGGGTTGCACAGGTTGGTGAGACAATTGCCTATACATTTGTTGTGTCCAATACTGGTAATACTGACCTAGAAAACATAGCAGTTACTGATCCATTAGTTACTATCTCTGGTGGACCTATTGACTTATTGCTGGGTGAAATGGACAACACTACATTCACCGGAAGTTATGCACTTACGCAAGAAGATATAGATAATATGATGGTTGATAATGTCGCTACTGCAAATGGTACCGACCCAGTCACGGATATAGAAGTAATGGAAACAGATGATGAATTAACCATGCTTCCTCAAAGCTCGATGATCATGTTGACCAAAACAGCTGATGCGAGCGGTCTTCAGGCGCCTCCACAACCAGGGGATATAATCAATTACAGTTTTGAAGTATGCAATACTGGCAATACTACATTGATCAATGTTACAGTCTCAGATCCGTTGGTCACTGTAGTAGGCACAGCAATAGCTAGTCTATCACCAGGTGATTGCAACATCTTAAATTATACAGGAACTTATGAGATTTCTGCTGATGATATAGCCACAGAAATGGTAATGAATACAGCAATGACCTCAGGTACTGACCCTAAAGGTGTCGTATTAATGGATACTGATGATGAAACTGTTCCTTTGATGATTGCCCCTGGCATCATGATAACAAAAACAGGAGACGATAGTAATGTCAATGATCCTTCTCAAGTTGGTGATATACTTACCTATTCTTTTGAGGTGTGTAATTCTGGAAATGTAAACTTGACTAATGTAATGGTGTCGGATCCTCTTGTCACTATCATGGGCGGTCCTATTGCTTTATTGGCTGCCGGAGAATGTGATATGGTAACGTTTACAGGAATGTATTCATTGACATTAGAAGACATCAACAATGGTGGTGTAATGAACACTGCAACAGCAACAGGTACAGACCCGAATGGTGACCCTGTAATGGATGATGATCCTGAAGATATTCCTATAATGCAAACTCCAGGTATCGAAATTGTTAAAAATGGTGTATTCAATGACGAAAATGGAGATGGCTTTGCCCAAGTAGGTGAAACCATCACGTACATGTTTTTTGTTACCAATAGTGGAAATGTGACGCTGACCAATGTGACAGTAACGGATCCTTTGGTTACTGTTTCTGGCGGACCATTGGCTACCCTTGATCCTGGTGTGACTGATATGACTACTTTTACTGGAACATACGCCCTAATTCAAGATGATGTAGATGCTGGTATGGTAGCAAATACAGCTACATCTACTGGACAAGATCCAAATGGTGATCCAGTAATGGATGATGACCCTGAAGAAACACCTTTTACCCAAAACCCGGAAATCATGATTATGAAAGAAGGGACTTTTCAAGATGAAAATGGAGATGGAATTGCACAAGTTGGTGAAACAATAAGCTATGTTTTTATTGTCATGAATACTGGTAACGTGACATTGACAAACGTGACAGTTACTGATCCATTAGTCACGGTTGCAGGTGGCCCTATTCCTGTGCTAGCAGTTGGGGCTACAGATAATACAACTTTTACAGGGTCCTATTCTCTTGAACAAGATGACATTGACAACGGCATGGTTGCCAATGTTGCTACTGCTACAGGTGAAGATCCAGAAGGTAATCCTATCATGGACGATGATCCTGAGGAAGAACCATTACCTATTATGCCAATGCTTGAGCTAATAAAAGAAGGAACATTTCAAGATGAAAATGGCGATGGCATAGCGCAAGTAGGAGAAACAATTGCATATGTATTTACAGTAACAAATACTGGTAACGTATCATTGACAAATGTGATGGTTACAGATCCATTAGTCACGGTTACTGGTGGACCTATTGTTACTCTTGCAGTTGGAGCCACTGACAATACAACCTTTACAGGTACCTATACACTTACTCAAGACGATATCGATAATGGTATGGTAATGAATGTCGCTACTGCCACTGGCGAAGACCCAAATGGTGATCCAGTAATGGATGATGATCCCGAAGAAGAACCAGTGCCTCAGATGCCAGGAATTGACTTGATGAAATCAGGTGTTTTCCAAGATGAAAATGGAGATGGTATAGCTCAGGTGGGAGAGACCATTGCGTACACATTCGTAGTTGAGAATACAGGAAATGTGACATTAACAAATGTAACAGTCATAGATCCATTAGTGACTGTAATGGGTGGCCCTATTGCCTCTTTGGCTTCTGGAGTCATAGACAACAGCACCTTCACAGGATCTTATGTACTCACACAAACGGATATTGATAATGGAATGGTAATGAATGTCGCTACAGTAACTGGGAATGATCCAAATGGTGATCCTGTGATGGATGAAGATCCTGAAGAAACGCCAGTACCACAAATGCCAATGATCGACCTAGTTAAAATGGGAACATTTACTGATGAAAATGGAGACGGTGTTGCGCAGGTTGGTGAAACAATTACATACACATTTGTCGTAACCAATACAGGTAATGTAAGTCTCACAAATGTGACAGTTATGGATCCATTAGTGAGCATAACAGGAGGGCCAATTCCAACCTTGGTTGTTGGGGCAGTTGACAATACTACCTTCACAGGAGTGTACACTCTTTCTCAAGACGACATCAATAACGGATCTGTTCAAAATACTGCAGTTACGTCAGGTGATGATCCTAATGGTAATCCAGTAATGGACGACGATCCTGAAGAGGTTCCTACTCCACAAGATCCAATGATTGATTTAGTTAAATCAGGGACTTTTGAAGATGAAAATGGAGACGGTGTTGCACAAGTTGGTGAATCAATAAGCTATATTTTTACGGTTCAAAATACAGGTAATGTCACATTGACTAATGTCACACTTACTGATCCGCTTGTTACTGTCTCAGGAGGTCCAATTGCAATACTACCTGTAGGCGGAATTGATAACACAACATTTTCAGGAGTATACACATTAACGCAAGATGATATAGACAATGGAGGCGTTGATAATGTTGCGACTGTATCAGGTGATGATCCAAATGGTGATCCAGTTATGGATGATGATCCGGAGATGACGCCTGTACCTCAAGAACCAATGATTGATATCACGAAAAGTGGAGCATTCAATGACGAGAATGGTGACGGCATAGCTCAAGAAGGTGAGACAATCACCTATATATTTGTTGTTTCCAATACTGGTAATGTCACATTGACGAACGTGTCGGTAACAGATCCTTTGGTGACTATTTCTGGTGGTCCTATAACTTTACTACCTGGAGAAGTTGACAACACTACCTTTACTGGAACATATTCCCTTACTCAAGACGATGTTGACAATGGCATGGTTGATAATGTTGCTACCGTTACAGGCGATGACCCGACTGGAATGCCTGTAGATGATGAAGATCCCGAAACAACACCTTTCGTTCAAGATCCTGAAATTATGCTTGTAAAAGACGGTACGTTTGTCGATGAAAATGGAGATGGAATTGCACAAGTAGGAGAGACAATTAGTTACGCTTTCACAGTTATCAATACTGGAAATGTCACCTTGATGAATGTAACTGTTACTGA
The DNA here is from genome assembly GCA_964450495.1 of uncultured Saprospiraceae bacterium. Classification (GTDB taxonomy): domain Bacteria; phylum Bacteroidota; class Bacteroidia; order Chitinophagales; family Saprospiraceae; genus CALFUK01. The sequence goes on from CAYVFU010000054.1 coordinate 22,792, forward strand.
TCCCTTAGTGACAGTTTCAGGAGGCCCACTTGCCGTTCTTGCAGTCGGTGTCTCAGACAATACAACATTCACTGGCAGTTACACACTTACCCAAGATGACATTGATATGGGTATGGTCGATAATGTGGCAATGACGACAGGTATGGATTCAAATGGTGATCCAGTAATGGATGATGATCCCCATTCTGAACCAACACCACAAATGCCAGCTATTAATTTGATAAAAGATGGCATGTTTGTGGATGAAAATGGAGATGGTATCGCGCAAGTAGGTGAAACTATTGCATACATTTTTACCGTGACAAACACAGGCAATGTTACGCTTACAAATGTGACAGTTAGCGATCCTTTGGTCACAGTGTCAGGAGGCCCTCTTGCATCATTGGCAGTTGGCGCAGTAGACAATACAACATTCACAGGAACATATAGCCTTACTCAAGATGATATAGACATGGGTATGGTTGATAATATAGCGACATCATCAGGAGATGGACCAGATGGTGATCCCGTAATGGATGATGATCCACATACAGAACCAACACCACAAAGTCCAGCTATAGAGCTCATTAAGTCTGGCATGTTTGTCGATGAGAATGGAGATAATATTGCCCAAGTAGGAGAAACGATATCCTACAATTTTGTTGTTACGAATACCGGTAACGTGACATTGACAAATGTAACCGTCAATGATCCTCTTGTAACAATAATGGGTGGTCCAATACCATCACTTGCAGTTGGCGAAATTGACAATACTACCTTCACAGGAGTCTATGTTTTGACACAAACAGATATCGATGGAGGTATGGTTAACAACTTAGCGACAACGACGGGCGAAGATCCGAATGGGGATCCCGTAATGGATGATGACCCTGAAACGACGCCTACACCACAAGAACCTGGTATCGATTTAATGAAAAATGGAAGCTTCAATGATGAAAATGGAGACGGTATAGCTCAAGAAGGCGAATCAATCAGCTATGTGTTTATTGTTATAAATACGGGCAACGTAACACTTACAAATGTGACTGTCAATGATCCATTGGTAACTATCTCGGGTGGACCAATTCCATCATTAGGTGTTGGACAAACTGATAATACTACCTTCACGGGGACTTATATTCTTACCCAAGACGATGTTGATAATGGTTCTGTTGCAAATGTTGCTACAGCATCAGGTGAAGATCCCAATGGTGATCCAGTAATGGATGATGATCCAGAGGACACACCTTTTGTCCAAGATCCAGAAATAATTTTAGTAAAATCTGGTTCATTCAATGATGAAAACGGAGATGGTGCTGCACAAGTTGGCGAGACAATTACTTACCAGTTTAATGTGACAAATTCTGGAAATGTAACACTGACAAATGTAACAGTTACAGACCCACTTGTGACAATTATTGGAGGACCAATTCCAGTATTAGGTGTTGGCCAATCAGACAATACCACTTTTACAGGAGTGTATACATTGACACAAGATGACATAAACAGTGGCATGGTGGAAAATGTTGCTACAACCATTGGAGAAGACCCCGATGGTAATCCAGTTATGGATGATGACCCAGAGACAGTCCCGACACCTCAAACTCCAGCAATTGACTTGATAAAGAACAGCTCTTTTGAAGATGAAAATGGAGACGGAATTGCTCAAGTTGGTGAAACAATCAGCTACACATTTATTGTATCAAATACGGGTAATGTGACCTTAACTAATGTTACTGTAACAGATCCGCTTGTGACAATTTCTGGTGGACCTTTAGCAATGCTAGGAGTAGGTGAAACTGATAATACGACATTTACAGGTACTTATACTTTAATACAAGATGATATCGATAATGGACAAGTCGACAACTTAGCAGTAACATCTGGGGATGATCCAAGTGGTAATCCAGTCACTGATAACGACCCTGAAATGACACCAACGCCACAAGGTCCAGATATTGAATTGATTAAAACTGGTGTTCTTGTAGACGAAAATGGTGATGGATTTCCACAAGAAGGGGAGACGATCACATATTCGTTTACTGTTACGAATACAGGTAATGTGACTTTAACGAATGTGGTAATAAATGATCCAATCGTGACGATAACTGGGGGACCAATTCCTGTGCTTCCAGTCGGAGCATCTGATAATTTAACTTTCACTGGAGTCTATACGCTAACACAAGTTGATATTGACGCTAATGGTGTAGACAATTTGGCTATTACGACTGGGGATGATCCAAATGGAGATCCAGTATCAGATGATGATCCTGAAATGACACCTACGCCAAATAATCCAGGTATAGATATAATTAAAAACGGAATCTTTAATGATGAAAACGGAGATGGAATAGCCCAAGTTGGAGAAACACTTCTGTACATATTTACAGTTACAAATACAGGAAATGTCTCGCTTACTAATGTGACAGTTACCGATCCGCTTGTCACCATATCTGGTGGTCCAATTCCAATATTAGCACCTGGCGAAATTGATAATATGACCTTTACTGGTGTATATACATTAACACAAATGGATGTTGATGGTGCTTCTGTTATGAATACTGCTGTAGTTACTGGAGACGATCCTGATGGAGACCCAGTTGATGATGATGATGACGAAGACACGCCGTTTACTCAGAGTCCTGAAATATTACTTTCAAAAGTGGGTGATTTTACTGATGAAAATGGAGACGGAATCTCTCAAGTAGGTGAAACAATTAGCTATAATTTTTCTGTCACAAACACTGGTAATGTAACATTGACTAATGTTGTTATTGACGATCCTTTGGTCACTATTCTAGGTGGACCTATTCCAATATTAGAGGTTGGACAAACGGATAATGCGACATTCACTGGCACCTATGCAATAACACAAACTGATATCGATAATGGCAATGTAGCTAATACTGCAACAACAACAGGTACAGATCCAAATGGTGACCCTGTTTCCGATCCTGACGATGAAGATGAACTATTACCGCAAATGCCTGGTATTGATATTTTGAAGGAAGGCACGTTTACGGATGAAAATGGCGATGGTATCGCGCAAGCTGGTGAATCAATCACATATATTTTTACTGTAACCAACATTGGTAATGTCTCTTTAACAAACATCACAGTAACAGATCCACTTGTGACAGTAATGGGAGGTCCTATTGCTGTTCTTGAAGTTGGAGAATTTGACAATAGTACATTTACTGGAGTATACATGTTAACCCAAGTTGATGTTGATGCTGGAGGTGTGGCAAATGTTGCAACTGCCCAAGGAGAAGATCCAAATGGTGATCCAGTTATGGACAACGACCCAGAAGACACGCCAACGCCTCAAGAACCAGGAATAGCAATTATCAAGAGCGGTGTTTTCCAAGATGAAAATAGTGATGGTATTGCTCAAGTTGGCGAAACCATCAGTTATACATTCGAAATTATTAATACAGGTAATGTAACTCTTACAAATGTTGTGGTCATAGATCCACTAGTAACGATTACAGGAGGACCAATTGCTGTTTTCCCAACTGGTGCTATAGATAATACTACTTTTACAGGATCATACACACTGACTCAAACGGATGTGGATAATGGTGAGGTAAACAATACAGCTATCACAACTGGTGACGATCCTAATGGTACACCTGTAACTGATGATGATCCTGAAACGACTAATTTTGAACAACAGCCAGGTCTTGAATTAGTTAAAACTGGAACATTCGAAGATGAAAACGGTGATGGAATTTCTCAGGTAGGAGAAACCATTAGTTACACATTCTCAGTAACTAACACAGGTTCTGTAACATTAATGAATGTTTCTATTACAGATCCAATTGTAACAGTGCTCGGCGGTCCTATCGCTATTTTGCTCCCAGGCGAAAATGATAGCTCAACATTTACTGGAAGTTATACGTTGACACAAGATGATATTGATAATGGGCAAGTAGAAAATATTGCTACTGCAATGGGCACTGATCCAGACGGAAACCCAGTTTCAGATCCTGACAATGAGGATGTGCCTACTCCACAAGATCCATCAATCGAAGTAATTAAATCTAGTACATTCACTGATGAAAATGGAGATGGCATTGCTCAAGTAGGCGAATCAGTTGCCTATACATTCGTTGTTACTAATACAGGCAATGTCACTATAACAAACGTAGCTATATCAGATCCACTTGTTACAATAACAGGAGGTCCGCTTGCAGTACTTCCTGTTGGAGCTGTTGATGCAACAACATTTACTGGTACTTATATGCTTACACAAGATGATGTCAACAATGGAGGTGTGCAAAATACAGCACTTGTTTCAGCAGAAGATCCGAATGGTGATCCAGTAATGGATGAAGATATGGATGACATACCACTTGACCCTATGCCAGGCATTATGATCGTTAAATCAGGATTATTTACTGATGAAAACGGAGATGGCATTACCCAAGTTGGTGAGACAATTACTTATTCTTTTGAAGTTAGTAATACTGGAAATGTAACGTTAACAAATGTAACAGTTACTGATCCTCTAGTTACCATTACTGGTGGCCCAATTCCTGTACTGGATGTGGGACAGGCAGATGCTTCGACATTTACAGGTGTGTATGTTCTAACCCAAATAGATATTGATAATGGAAATATAGCAAATACCGCAACAGCAACTGGAACAGATCCAGAAGGGAATACAACGACTGATGACGATACAGAAGATATTGTAAATCCACCGATGCCTGGTCTAGACCTCATGAAAAATGGAGCATTTTTAGATGATAATGGTGACGGCATTGCACAAGTTGGTGAAACAATTACATATACCTTTGTAATAACCAATACAGGTAATGTTACATTGACAAATGTCGTTGTAACAGATCCGCTTGTCACTATCGTTGGAGGACCAATTGCTGTTCTACCTCCTGGTGCCGTAGATAACAGTACATTCACAGGTACATATACATTGACTCAGACAGATGTTGATAACGGTGATGTTGATAATACAGCACTCACTTCAGGTAATGATCCGAATGGAGATCCAGTGGTTGATGATGATTTAGAAACGACTGATTTTGTACAAGAACCAGGTCTAGACTTATTGAAAACGGGTACATTCGAAGATGAAAATGGTGATGGAATTTCTCAAGTAGGAGAAACAATTAGTTATTCATTCTCAGTTACGAATACTGGATCGGTTACATTAAGTGACATAACCATCACAGATCCAATTGTCACAATCTTGGGTGGTCCTATAGCTACGCTTCTACCAGGGCAAAATGACAGTTCGACATTCTCAGGAAGTTATACCTTGACTCAGGATGACATTGATGGAGGACAAGTGGAAAATATAGCTACGGCTTCAGGGACGGATCCTGATGGTAACCCAGTGTCAGATCTTGGCGATGATACTGTGCCTGTACCTCAAGAACCAGCAATCGAGTTGTCAAAGTCAAGTACATTCACAGATGAAAATGGAGATGGTATACCTCAAGTAGGGGAGTCAATTGCATATACATTTGTCGTTGAGAATATTGGTAATGTCACTGTGACAAATGTAACTCTCTCTGATCCGTTAGTAACTGTAACGGGTGGACCAATTGCAGTCCTTCCTGTTGGCACAATAGACGCGACTACTTTTACTGGTCTGTACATTTTAACTCAAGATGATCTTGATAATGGTAGTGTTCAAAATACAGCTTTCGCTTCTGGAGAAGATCCGAACGGTGACCCTGTTACAGATGAAGGTATAGATGACATCCCTTTTACAGCTGCTCCGGCTATCATGATTGATAAAGTTGGAACATTCACAGATGAAAATGGAGACGGGATCACTCAAGTAGGTGAATCAATTACTTATTCCTTTGTAGTTACTAATACTGGTAATGTTACACTAACTAACATTACAGTTACAGACCCCCTTGTCACAATTAGTGGTGGACCGATTGCTGTATTAGAAGTTGGCCAGTCAGACGCGACCACTTTTACAGGGAATTATATGCTGACCCAAACTGACATTGATAATGGTAATGTAGAAAATACAGCTCTAGCAACAGGTACTGACCCAGATGGAAATATGCAGACTGATGACGATACGGAAAACGTCAATAATCCACAAATGTCTGGGCTGGATATTGAGAAAATAGGCGCTTTTGTAGATGAAAATGGAGATGGTTTTGCGCAAGATGGAGAAACAATCATATACACGTTTGCCGTAACAAATACAGGAAACGTTAGCTTGACAAATGTTACCATTACAGATCCTATAGTTACGATTGTTGGAGGACCAATAGCTGTTCTAGATGTTGGCTCCACTGATAATACAACATTCAGTGGTTCTTATACACTTTCTCAAACAGATATTGATAATGGTGGTGTTGATAACATCGCTACTATCAGTGCTACTGACCCAGATGGTAATACAGTGACTGATACTGGAGAGGAAGATACACCAACACCACCCAATCCAAGTTTAGATCTGATCAAACTTGGTCAATTTAGTGATGAAAATGGTGATGGAGCTCCACAGGTTGGAGAAACAATTAGTTATTCATTTGCGGTGACAAATACTGGTAATGTCACTTTATCAAATGTAACGATTTCAGATCCTTTAGTAACAGTATCTGGAGGGCCAATCACCACCTTATTACCAGGTGAAACTGATAATACGACATTCACAGGGTCATTCGTATTAACTCAAGAAGACATTAATATGGGAATGGTCGTAAATACAGCGACCGCATCTGGAACTGATCCAAGTGGAAACCCTATAGTTAATAGTGATGATCAAAATACACCATTTGCATTGACACCTGATATTTCACTTTTGAAAGTAGGTACATTTACAGATGAAAATGAAGATGGTATAACACAAGCGGGAGAAACAATTACATATCAGTTTACTGTGATTAACACAGGTAATGTTACACTGACAAACGTCACTGTTACAGATCCTTTAGTCGACGTGATTGGAGGACCTATTCCTACCTTTAATCCTGGGGACATAGACAATACAACATTCACAGGTTCATACAGTGTTACACAGGCTGATATTGATGCTGGAGGTGTTGAAAACATAGCACTAACTACCGGAACAGATCCGGAAGGTAATCCAACAGAAGATCCATCCGATGACCCTAATAATCCTACAGATATAGATCCGAATGGAGATGGAGATCCTGATGATCCAACGATTACATCCTTACCTCAGGATCCTTGCATTGAATTATTAAAAGGATCAAGTTTTGATCTTGGATCTAATGGAATTGCAGATCCTGGAGATATAGTAACGTATACTTACACAGTTACGAATTGTGGTAATGTTACTTTATCAAATGTATTTATCACAGAGCAAGATGTTACTTTCACAGGTACTGGAACATTGCCGGTTCCAGGTCCAGTGGTTCCTAGTACATTAAGCCCTGGTCAAACTGGCGTCAGCACATCTACATATGTAATTACTGCTGCAGATATTGATGCAGAGGGAATCGACAATCAAGCCCTTGCTACAGGTACTGATCCAAATGGTGATGATGTTACTGATTTGTCTGATACTTCAAATCCAAATGATCCAAATGAAACTGGTGGGCCTGACGATGAGACATTTACGCCTATAAATCTGCCACCGGGAGATATTTCAGGAACCGTATTCCAAGATTTTGATTTCAATTCAATTGGAGACGAACCCTTAGGCGAAGTATTGATTACGCTTATTACAGTTACTGGAGATACATTAGAAACATTTACTGATGAAAATGGATTCTATAGTTTTGAAAATATACCACCAGGTCCATTTACAATAATCGAAACCGATCCAACAGATTTCTTCTCGGTAACGGATATTGACGGAGGAGATCCAAATATAATTATGGGTGTTTTGGAACCTGGCGAAGATAAAGAAGATCAAGATTTTATCGATGGCATTTGTGATGAACTTGTGTGTAATAACGATCTACAGATAAGCTTAAACGTAGAATGTGAACTCGTATTGACCCCAGACCAATTGCTAGAACAACCAGCTCCTGGCCTTTATGATATTATGCTTTTTACCGAGCATGGTGATTACATTCGAGATGATACGTTGACAGCTGCTGAAGCAGGTGAGACCATTATGTATCAAATCACTTGCTTAGACAATTCATGTTGGGGACATATAATCGTTGAAGCCAATATTATTCCTCAATTAAATTCACCATGTGAATGTACCGAGGATGGTTCTATCCCTGCGGATTGTACCTTATGGTGTGGACCAACGGGTGTCATTCCTGCAAGTCTTGTTACGCCAGAAGAAGCAGCCGCTCAGTTTGGAGTTTGCGGGCCTGATCTTCTTGGTGATATCCGAGTAGAAGAAATTCGAACCGGAGATATTTGTGATCCAGACGGGGAAATTGTTGAGTTGATTTACTCAGGAAAAGTAATACGGCATGGTACAATCCAAGACGTTACCATACTCTGCCAGAGATACACAACTTTGAAATTGGATGTAAGCGAAGAAACGTTTGATTTTCCACAAGATATTGTTCTTGATTGTGATTACCTAGACGATATAGAAGTGGCAGATGGCGAAGAGCCAATTGAGTATTCACTTGGTGAACCAGCATCCATATTGGCGGCAACTGGAAGTAGTAATTTGTCATACCCTACGTTTGTAGATATGCATGATACAATTTTAAATGTCATCACATTATATGACACAACTCAAGTGGTTGTCGGTCAAATGCTTAGAGATACGTTGATTGTTGAGATTATTGATGGTGAAGAATTCTGGGTGTCTAAGACAATTGTAGATAAAATCTATGAAGATCAGATTACTGAACGTTTTGATACATTAGGTAAGATAAATCCAATTGTCCCTGTAGTTGATCGGTTGTGCAATATATTGACAGGTTATTCAGATGTTGAATTTACGGCATGTGGAGAAGGCATTAAGATTATACGTACGTGGAATATAATTGATTGGTGTAATACTAATGTTACTCTTACAGGTACACAAACAATCGAAATTATTGATGTCTCTGCACCGATAATTGTAGAGTCAGTCAATGGAGAACTTGTTCCAATTTCAAATTTGAGTGACATTACTACTCCAATAGAACCGTGGTCATGTAGTGCTCAAATACTGTTACCTCAACTCACCATACTTGATAATTGTGATGCTTCGCCTGCGGTTCAATGGTATACAAATGAAGGTGAAGTTCAAGGCGATTATTTGATTGATCTTTGGTTAGATCAGAGCCCTATCCTTGTTGAAGGTGTTGTCATTGATGATTGTGGTAATGAGATGTCCATCGATTTTTCCGTGGTTGTTGTAGATGATGTCCCTCCAGTGCCTATTTGCGAAACATCTCTTCAAGTTTCCTTGACAAGCAGTGGTAGTTCAGCTGATCGAATAGCTAAAGTATATGCAGCTGACTTAGATGAAGGTAGTCATGACAGTGGATGCGGAAAAGTTTCAATCACCGTTGTTCGACTGGAAGATTGGCAAGAAATTGTAAGGGATTGTCAAGGTAATGTGGTAGGATTCGCACCAAAGACGTGTGCACCTACTACTGAAACAATTGACCTTGGAGCTCCAGAGTTTAAAGATGATTGTGAAGCCACTGGCGAAAATCTTGCAGAAGTGACTACAGCAGACGAGTTTGTAAAATTCTGTTGTGAAGATGTTGGCCAAGTTGTTCAGGTTCTTCTTTTCATTGAAGATGAATATGGAAATGTCAATCAATGTCTTGTAGATGTAGAGATTGTAGATAAGTCTACGCCAAGTCTTGTATGTCAAGACGAAGTTATCTCGTGTATTGATGGAGACTTTTTAGCAGCACCAGCAATGGTTGGTTCTGCATGTGAACGTGAAGCTGCCTACCAAGTTGAATTGCTTTCTGAGAATAAAGGCAACAATGTTTGTGCAGCTGGACAAACAATTAGGGAATGGTTTATTGATCTGGATTTTAGTGGTGACTTCTCATCAGGAGATGCATTCTGTCAGCAAATCGTAACAGTAGATG
>CAYVFU010000055.1:0-10364 GCA_964450495.1 uncultured Saprospiraceae bacterium
GTTATTTTCAATTGAACCAGTAATTGTGATTATTGGATTTTCTCGTTCATTATATTTAATTCCGTTTTCAATCAAATTTTTAATTAAAAGAAAAACTTGAGAAAAATTTGCTTTTACTTTGGGTAAATATTTGGTTACTACTTTTACATTGTTTTGTTCAATTGTTCCTGAAATGCAAGTTTCAACCTCTTTTACAATATCTGAAATAAGCTGATTGTTTTTTGTTTGATCAGTGTTATGATTCACTCCAGAATATGCAAGCACATCTTCAATCAATTGATGCATTTGCTTTATGTTTTTCGTAATGATGTTTGAAAATTCTTTAATTTTAGACGACTCTACGATTTCCGGTATATGTTTGTTGAGGAGATAGGTAAATCCTAGTATATTTCTGAGAGGTTCTTTAAGGTCATGTGAAGTGATGTAAGCAAATTTTTCTCAATGAATACTATGCAATAATCGGAAATACTATTGTGTAGCCAGAAACTTTTTTCAAAGAAGGAATAGCTTTTATCTTTTTGTTCTTGAGGCTATTGCATGGTAATTCTGTAGCGGCTTTAGCAGTCTTTATCCTTGTATTTTTAAAAACTGATGATGACACAAAAGCTTGCTATAACCACCACACTGGGCGATCCAAAGTACTTGCTTCTTGATCCAAACAATCACAACATGCAGCTGATGGACAATCCGTCGGACGCATAGAAGTCACGGGGCATAAATTTCTTGGTGATCCAGCCATTTCTGGAGAAATAAATATACGAGCAGTATCTATCGACGTCGCAAAAAAGTAACCAAAAACTTCATCGTTTGGATCATCTAGATTTGTGAAGTTTGATTGTACACGACCTGCAGGACTATTAAAAATACTTGCTTCTCTCGATATCACTTCACTTACAGAATTGAAGTATGTAAATGCTGTTGGTGTCAATGACTGTTGTAAAGCAATAAAATAGTTGCCTTCTGCATAATTGAAGAATATGTTATTTACAAAAATTGGAAGGTTTTCTATTCTTGTCACTCCAGAAAGTGTAGGGTCAAATGTTGTTTCAACTGTAGCACCAATACCTTGGGTAACATAACATGTTTTTGAATCCGATCCGTCAGGAGGTGTATCGGACTGTCTGTATACTTCTTCGAAAGTCCATCTGAACCTACCTAGATCATTTGTAGTTGGTACTGTAGCCGGTGATGTTACACTAATCTGTAATTTTTCGACTTCTTCTAGTCCACCAATGATTGTTTCTTGCTGTTCTAGTTCTGTAATAATTTCTACATCTAATTGCTCTACTTGGGCAACTGGTAATAATTGCTCGAAACTCGATGTATACACTCGGCCATCAGACGTGACCACTTCTAGATTAAAGGTCATAAAATCTTCAATAACAAATTCTGAATCTGTAGGGATTTCTAATCTGTATTCCTCAGTATCCGTATTGGGTATGATCAACTCTTGGCCGAGTTCGTTGGCAAGAGTGACACTTCTGACTCGTATAGGTGCGGATCTACCCCCGAAATCAAATACTTTGGCAATGCTAGCAAAGAATACATGAGGCGATCCTTTGGTTAATTGTGCTTGTATTGCTAGAAGCCGATCGACGTCAGCAGGTGCTTGCAAGTCAATGTCAGATATGCAACTACTTGCACTTACAAAAAATAAAACAATCATCACTTTAATCAAACGCATCATAATAATTCAATTTGGAAGGTGAGTGCAGGGAAAGCATTGCCTAATACAGATAATTGTTGGGCTCTCGGAACGTTGAAAGCTCCTCTCGAAAAGAATACGGAGAATGCATTTTCTCTGGCCAAAATATTATATACAGAAAGAGTCCAACTGAGTCTGAATTTCTTATCTTTTTTGTATCCCTCCCCAAAGGTATACGAGATATCTAGTCGTTGGAAGTCAGGTATTCTCTCTTGGTTCCTTTCTGCAAATATGGGGACAAATACATTTTCAGGAGTAACAAAACCCGCAACTGGTGGAGTTGTTGGACGACCTTGTGCATAAGTAAAATTTAAAGACACATTATTTCTTTGATTTGGTTGGAAATTTAATACTAAAGATCCTTCATGCGGTTTGTCAAAATTACTGGAGTACCAATCGTTTCTATTAATGCCTGCGACAAGTCGTTGTGATCTAGAGTAGGTATAAGAAAAACTACCGTTGATCACTCCTGTCTTTTTCTTAATGCTTAGCTCTGCTCCATATGCACGCCCTTCACCTTCAAGTAACTCAGTCTCTAAGTGCTCATTAACCAACAAGTCCGCAAAGTCTCTGTAGTCAAATAATTTATCAATTCTTCTCGCAAAGATACTGAGCGAAGTTTCGTAATTGTTTTCAGCAAGATTTTGGAAAAAACCAATTGAGAGATTGTGAGAACGCGTAGGTTCTATATGTGTTGTACTCAATTGCCACTGCGATGTTGGTGTAGGACTGTCAGTATTAAATATCTGATTAATGTACTGAGTGGTTCTACTGTAACCTGCTTTTACGGATGAGTTGTCAGTCACACCTAATCGCACTGAAGCTCGTGGTTCTATACCGTAATAAGAAGCAACTACACCACCATCAAAACTTTCACTGCCAGTAGCATTCTCAATCCTACGAGGAAGATCAGGTGCGTAAGTCAAAACATCTGCAGGTCCTAGCTGCTGATAAGCACTAAGTCTTAAACCAGCTGACACAGAAATTTTGTCGGAGACTGGTATTTTTAAATCTGCAAAAACTGCCGACTCTAAGCCTTTCTCCGAATCGAGTTCTGCGACTACATTTTGTGCTCCATCTATAGTTGAGATTCGCTTTCCAGGTTCTGATAAATATAGTATACTAGAAAAACCAGTATTGACTCTGAATTTCCCGCTAGGGTTAATCGTGATAAGTTCTTTGAATTTAAAATAGTCAATGTTGTTCTCAAAATCAGTAGGCGTTATTAAGTCAAAATCACTTTGAGTACTTTGATAAGTAGAATAGGACAATGTTGTCTCACTGAGAATATTATCTTTAAATGCATTCTTATAAATAACCTGTCCAAGTTTAGTGCTGTAGTCAAATCCAAATTCATTATTGAAATTGAAGTCATCATTAGCCAAATAGCCTGCTAAAATCAGAGACGATTTATCAGAGAATCGATGTGTAATACGTCCATTAAAATCATTAAATGAGGCATTACTGTTTTGAACTTCTGGTACGTCTATAAGACCTAAAATCCAATTTCCATAACTTGTTCGCAGACCTGTAATGAACGATGTCTTATCACCGATAGGTCCCTCAAAAGTTAGTTTTCCTGAAACTACGCCTATGCCTGCTCTCAGTTTGTATTCATCAGGATTGCCATCACGCATTTCAACATCCATTACAGATGCTAGTCTGCCACCAAACTGGGCAGGTATGATTCCCTTATATAAATCAACACCTTTTATCATATCAGTATTAAACGTACTGAAGAAGCCTAATGCATGTGATGTATTGAATATGAGAGCTTCGTCTTGTATAATTAGGTTTTGATCAACGTCTCCACCTCTTACATTAAAACCAATCGATCCTTCACCAACGTTGCTGACACCAGGTTGAATAAGTAAGCTTTGGATCACATCTGGTTCTCCTAAAAAAGAGGGAAGCTTTTTAATTTCTTTGGCAGAAATTCTTTCTACACTTATCTGTGTACTTTCGACTCTTTCACTTGCGCTACGTTCGCTAATGACAATTTCTTCTAAAGACACAGCTTCCTTTTCCATAGTCAAATCAACTTTGCCATCCGAAAGGATTTTTACCTTTTTAGTTATTGTTTGGTATCCGATGTATTGTATTTGTAATATTTGTTCGCCGACTTCGACATTGGTTGTAAAGCTGCCATCAACATCTGTCACCCCAGAGCTCGCTGTATCCAACCATTGGATGGTGGCGCCAATTATACCTTCACCAGTCTGTCCATCAATGACAACGCCTGAAACATTTGCTTTACCAGAAGGTTGGAGATTTTCTACATTCCCAACAGTGATGCCGTCATATCTTTTTATACGACTGTCATCTGATTCTTCTGAGATTTCTTCTAATAGTTGAAAATACGATGCGCTGAAGTTTTCAGATACCAGATATGTAGGGACAACGACAATACTGTTGTCACCATATTCCAAATATGAGAATTTGGTTTCCGCAAACATTTTATCCAAAGCTTCATATAGTCCTATATTGTTGGCCTCTATACTGTAACGGAGTCCTTCATGGTCTTCTGATTTGAAAAAAATCTGTTTGTCGGTTAGCTGTCCGATGTTGTCTGCAATTTCAGCTATAGACTTGTTGGAAAGACTTAAGGTAAAGGATGTATCTATCTCTAAATCAACATTTTGGCTGTATCCAATAACAAAAGTTAGCAGTAATAAAAATGTGATGTATATAGCTCTATTTATCAAATTCATGCACGAATTGGTTGTTTTGATGTAAATCTGGTGGCGTTATCCTTACATATAACGGAATAATAACGGTTCTTGTGAATGCTTTATACCTTAAATTATCTCGAAATTTAATACAATTGTAGGATATATAAACACCATTATTAATATTTTGAGTTGCTGATCCTCTAGAGGTACATTAACAATTGGAATTCGTATGAAAAATATTTTTATTTCTATCATTGTGGCGCTTGTGATAACGCCTTTATTAGCTCAACAAACATATGATAAGAAGTTTCTTCATCAGGCTCAAGAATCACTTCCGCAATTGAAAGAATTATTATCCATTCCTAATGACGCCGTCTATCCAGATGATATAGAATTGAATGTTAAATGGTGCGAAACTCATTTTAAGAAAAGAGGCTTTTCAACCAAACGTTTGAATACCAAGACTGTACCACTATTATTGGCAGAACGTCAATCTTCAAAGAAAAACGCTAAAACGGTATTGGTCTACTTACAAGTGGATGGTCAACCAGTCGATCCGAATTTTTGGTTTCAGGAGGACCCATACAAAGCGGTGTTAAAAGAACAATCTTCAGATGGTGGCTGGGATGAGATTGAGTGGGAAAAATTGATGGATAGAGAGCCAGATCCTGAATGGCGTATTTTTGCTCGCTCTACGGCAGATAGTAAAGGCGCTGTTAATATGTTTTTGACAGCAATGGATATGATCAATGAAGAATCTTTTGAGCCAGATTTTCATTTGAAAGTAATTATGGATTTTGAAGAAGAGTTAGGTTCACCGCATTTGCCTCAAGCAGTTGTTGATTACAAAGAAGATTTATCCTCCGATATGCTGGTGATCTTTGATGGTCCGCGGCATTTGAAGAATCAACCTACATTAACATTTGGTGCCAGAGGGATCACGACCATCACTTTGAAAGTTTTTGGACCATATTTTCCGCAACATAGTGGTCACTATGGCAATTATGTGCCTAATCCAGCAGTGAGGCTTGCACGATTGATAGCAAGCATGAAGGATGATAAGGGTAGAGTGACCATTCCGGGGTTTTACGATGGAATCACGATTTCAGATGATGTGAAATCTATTTTAGCAAATGTGCCAGATGATGAACAAAACATTAAGGTTAAAATGGGAATTGCCGAACCTGATGGTGTTGCACCAAATTATCAAGAGAGCTTGCAGTATCCGTCACTCAATGTGAGAGGCATGTCATCTGGCTGGGTTGGAGAGGAGAGTCGGACGATCGTTCCATCTACAGCAGTTGCAGAAATAGATATGCGTTTGGTTATCGAAAGTGATCCGGAGCGTTTATTGTCCTTGGTTCGAAAGCACATTCAATCACAAGGTTATAAGATTGTGGAAGATAAACCAACTGCGGCAGAACGCTTGACAAACGATAAGCTGTGTTCGTTTACTTATGAGACATCTTATCTTGCTTTTCGAACGGACTTTGATTCAGATATTGGACATTGGTTAGATAGAGCATTAACAAAAGCATTTAATCAAACACCAATAAAGCAGAGAACATCTGGTGGTAGTATTCCGATATCTCCTTTTGTCAATGAATTGGGAATTCCAGCAGTGACTGTACCTACTGTAAATCGTGATAATAATCAACACAGTCCAAATGAGAACATTCGCTTTGGTAACTATGTTGATGGTATAAAGACTATTTATTTCATTATGAAAGAAGGATTATAGTTTAAACAATTAAATGTGGAAGTAAAGAAAATAGTTTTATTTATAAATAATGTACGTCAGTTGGCAGAGGCGTCTTTCTTGAAAATTGGAATTTGTATTTCACTGGTGTGTTTTTCAATGTATGGAAATACTCAACTTCTAAACAAATCAATTCCCTTAATAATAGACGCAGATACCGCTAATGAAGTCGATGATTTATATGCATTAGTCAGAGCCATTGTAGAACCAAGTTTTGATTTAAAAGGTATTAATTCTGCTCAATTTTATACCTCACCCTTAGCTTCAGAAAACTCAGTAGAAGAAAGCCAAAAACTTAATGAAGATATTATTGAGTTAATGGATGTTGATATTCCGCTTCCATTGGGCAGCAACATTCCTATGACTGAATATGGAAAGCCTGTGTCTTCAGAAGCTTCTCGATTTATTATTGAGGCAGCACATAAAATGATGAGTGGTCAAAAACTAAATGTTGTTATTTTAGGTCCATGTACAAATGTAGCATCTGCCATAATAGAAGACCCGACTATAATTCCAAAAATACATGTGCATTATTTAGGATTCTGGCACTCACCAGCTAAAAATAGTTACGACAAAAAAGAATTTAATTCAGGAAATGATCCCATTGCAGTGGAGATGTTGTTAAATACGAAAGAACTCGAATTTAATGTCATGACAGCATCTACTAGCCAGCATTTAATTTTTAAAAAGGAAGAGGTGGATATGCATCTGAAAAATAAAAATGGCATTGCTGACTATTTAATAAATAGGTGGGAGACTTTCGATAGATGGTGGACAAAGGTAGATTCGGAAAAGAAAGAATGGGTCATGTGGGATGTTGCAATTATTGAAGCATTGGCTCGACCTGAATTAACTACAATTAAACAATTGCCTACACCTCCTGAAAATACACGTCGAACCATTGGAGTTTATACAGACTTAGATGCTGATAAAATGAGAGATAGTTTTTGGCAGTCATTGAAAAATTTATAGTCTAATTAATTATATGTTTATAGATCAACAAACGCCTTTGTCTGAAATTGAAAACCTATTAAGAAGCAAAGGTTTTTTAAGTAATAATGAAGAATATATAACAAACGTAAGTAAGCCTGGTGAAGGTAATATGAATGTGGTCTTACGCATAAAGACAAATTTTCGCTCATTTATTGTAAAACAATCACGGCCATTTGTACAAAAGTATCAAGATATAAATGCACCGATCGAACGCATTGATGTCGAATATCAATTCTATGATGCAATAGCAGGTAACGATTTGCTAAATCAACATGTCCCTAAAATATTATATTATAATGCTGAAGACTATTTACTCATTCTGGAAGATTTAGGCGATTGTGATGATATGTCAAGTCTTTATGATGCCAAAGAATTAGACGAGGGTCAGCTAGAATTACTTGTCAATATTGCAGCAAATATTCATAATTCAAAAGCACCTAATAATTATCCTGAAAATAAAAGTCTCCGCAAATTAAATCATCAACACATATTTGTGCTTCCATTTATGAAGGAAAATGGCTTTTCATTAGATGATGTCCAAGACGGCTTACAAGACCTATCTATAAGATATAAAAATGATGATAAATTAAAAGAAACAATAAAAGCTGTTGGAGATAAATATTTATCTAATGGTGATACTTTATTGCATGGTGATTATTACCCTGGCAGTTGGATGTCAAAAGACAATCACATTTATGTCATAGACCCAGAATTTAGTTTTAAAGGATTTCCAGAATTTGATTTAGCTGTACTTGCTGCTCATGCAATATTGATTACCGACGATACAAATACCCTTTCTAAAATAGTGGGTATATATCCTCATAAATTAAATACTCAATTGCTGACTCAACTTGCAGGAATAGAAATTATGCGAAGATTAATTGGTTTGGCTCAGTTGCCATTGGAAAGATCTCTGGACCAAAAAGAACATTTATTAAATGTAGCTTCCAATTTAATATTGAATAAGTGACAGGTACTTATCAGGTAATTGTGAAATACAAACGAATAGCAGAAACAATAATAGAGCTCAAAAACGCTGATCTTCAATTAAGAGAAGAATTAATTATTGCAGGAAAACTTTTTGAAGGCTATAATAAAGAAATGGAAGCTTTACATATTCGCAATGTAGAATCATTAAATAATCTAATCGATGAGATAGGATATCCAACTATTGCCAAAGTTGGGAAAGATGCTAATGAAGCAGCTTGGTTAATCATCCAACACGCGATAAGCCAGCCAACATTTATGCGAAAATGTTTGAAATTATTGGGAGTATCAGTGAATAAAGGAAATGCTCCTAAAACACAATTTGCTTATTTGTCTGATCGCATTTCTGTGTTAGAAGGTAAGCCTCAGTTATATGGGACTCAATTTGATTGGGATGAAAATGGAGAATTAAGTCCGCAACCATTTGATGATTTTAATAATGTCAATCAACGACGAAAGGAGTTGCATTTAAATACGCTGGAAGAACAAACTGAAGTCATACGACAGAGAGCTAAATCTGAAAATGAAAATCCACCAAAGGATTTTACTAAAAGAAAGCAGCACTATGATGCATGGAGAAAGAGAGTAGGGTGGAAGTAGGATAAGTGATTCGCTCGGACCAAAGCTTACAGTAGTTTTCTTACCAAATGCAGTTGTACTTTCTTTTCTATTCCACTTACCCTTTGTTATTTGTAAAGCTTAGCTTATTTTGAAACATCGAAAAGACAGTTAAACTAAAGATTTGGCTTTGTGGTGTCATAACCATTTGCATCTCACTTGCCGCAGCTGCGCAAGTGGATACGTTGTTGCTATGTGATCCTACCAATGTTGTCCAACTGTCTACGGAACCAAATAAATTTACCTATAACTGGAAACCTAGTTCTTCCTTAGACAATCCATCGATCCATAATCCCACAGCGTTTCCTGTAATCAGCACGCTGTATGTCGTAGAAAGTATTGATGCGATTATTGGCGATAACTTAATCAGAAATCCTGACTTTTCAGAAGGCAATATTGGTTTTGAAAGTGAGTATCCTTTTTCAGAACGTATATTCACTCAAGGCTTATATGGTGTGACAGACAGCGCTGCTAAATTGAATGGCATATTCTTTACGAATTGCCCAGACCGCACCGATGGATCTGGCTTGATGATGGTCGTAGATGGTGCCCCGACACCTGGACTTAAAGTGTGGTGTCAAACTATAGACGTAAAGCCAAATACGCAGTATGCATTTTCAACGTGGCTGAGTTCAGTGCTAGGAGATAATCCTGCTCAATTACAATTCACAATCAATGATGAACCTCTGGGTTTTTTCTTCACGGCAATAGAGGAAGTCTGTCAATGGCGGCAATTCTTTGAATTTTGGGAATCCGATGATGCGACATCAGCAGAGATATGCATTGTTAACCGAAACACTGATCCCAATGGAAACGACTTTGCTTTAGACGATTTCTTTTTTGTTGAAATTGATAATATATCTTATGACAGCACATTGGTTGTTATTGAAGACTTCCAGTTTAATGCTAATATCAGCCGTCTCCCTGATTGTGGTCAAGCAAATGGTGTGATTTCAGTAAATCCAAGAGGCTTTGGAGGTAAACTTCAATATTCCATTGATGGCAATACATTTACAGATGAGCCAATTATAACTGAGTTAGAAAATGAAACGTATCAATTATTTGTTCGAGATGTCACTACTGCAATTTCAGAGTTCAATGTATGCGTATTCGATACGACACTAGTTGTTGGCCAAGAGCCTTGCCCCGTTTATATCCCAAACAGTTTTATTAGAGGCAAAGAGGTTAATGGTTTATTTAGTATCACACCTCACCCAGAATTTGCAGGAGCAATAGAGGCACTGACTATTTACGATCGATGGGGATCTCCTATATTTAAGACTGAAGATCAACAAACGATCATAAAAGGCTGGGATGGTAAGTCTAATTCTGGCGAAGTACTGAACTCTGGAGTCTATGGCTATAGAGTTGATGTCAGTTATCAGAATGGAGAAGACATGAGCTATGTAGGTGAAGTGACGGTGTTTTAAATCAGATTTACTGATAAAATATTATTTGCTAACTAGCAGATAAAATTCCCCCTCCAAGTAGGAGTAGACCCACCGAACAGCGGGGACGGGGTGTTTTTTCTCATAGGCATATGTCGACAAACCTGTCTACCCATAACAACTAGCCCTAATTCTCCTTCTGATAAGCATTAGCCTCAATGAATGCTGTCGGATCTAGATAT
>CAYVFU010000055.1:10464-32156 GCA_964450495.1 uncultured Saprospiraceae bacterium
CTAATTCTCCTTCTGATAAGCATTAGCCTCAATGAATGCTGTCGGATCTAGATATCCCTTTTTATTTTCGTGGTAACCATGTCCCAATCCCATTGTCACATCATCTCTTAATTCGAAGTGTAAGTGGGCCAGATAATGACCGTTTGCATTTCCAATTGTACCAATTCTCCCTCCTGTAGGAACCATGCTGTTTTCTGCAATATTTATTTCATCACAATGGGCGTAAAGTGTTTCATAGTATTTACCATTATGCTTGTGTACTATCCTGATCACATTGCCCCAGCTGTCTATGCCCGTGTCTCTTGCATAAAAGACATAGCCGCTAGCACTTGCATAAATAGGATCTCCAAGATCAGAATCTCCACCTCCCACACCATTCCAATCATCGCCTAAGTGATTGTCTATATCAAATTTTTTCGCGTTGTAATAGCCACCATAAAGATTGTCTCCAATTGGGAAAACAAAGCCTTCTGACTCATATTGAGGATATTGCTCAAATACAGAATCGTAGACAGAGATATCTTTTTGGCTGTGAAGGACGTTTACCAAAGAAGTGAAAAGGCTTAGTAATAGAAAACTCACCAGAGATAAATTGTTACACTTTAATGCTCGACACATAGGAATAGAATTGAAGATGGTAAAAGTATAATCTTAATGCTATTTATGAAACCATGATTTGACAAAAGAGTCCTTATTAATAGCAATTTAACATTCCATACCATAGTCAATAAAGAATATAATTACTGCACAGTAAGTACTTTTTCCGCTTTGTTGTGTTCTGTCGACTTTTAATAAGTTGATTAGATTTTAAAAGTGTAATGATCGTTTCGGGAATTGGACTATCATTCATCCTAAATCCATACAAAAAGCACTAGCTTAGTACTCTCATGCAAATCATCACATCAGCAACCGACATCAATCAAGTAGACTTCCCCTCTGGAGCAGCAATTCTTATCGATAAGCCTAAAGAATGGACATCATTTGATGTTGTAGCTAAAGTCAGAAATACACTCGGAAAACGCCTAGGTATTCGACGATTTAAAGTTGGTCATGCTGGTACGCTTGATCCATTAGCTACAGGCTTATTGATTGTATGTACAGGTAAAGGCACCAAGAAGATTGAAGGATTCCAGTCTTTGGAAAAGGGCTATTTAGCAACTATCAAATTAGGAGCTATGACTAAGACATATGACTCGGAAGCCGAAGAAGAAAATGTGGTTGATGCTTCTCATATCACAAAAGATGAAGTCGAACAAGTGATGCAGCAGTTTATTGGTCCAATCAATCAAATACCTCCTATCTATTCTGCAATCAAAGTCAAAGGAAAAGCCTTGTATAAATACGCCAGAAGAGGCGAGACTGTAGAGTTGAAACCAAGACCAGTGACTATACATAACATCACAATTGAAGAGTATAATTATCCCTACATCAAAGCTATAGTTGAGTGCAGTAAAGGGACCTATATCCGTTCCTTAGCACACGATATTGGTAAAGCATTGGGGTGTGGCGGATATTTATCTGATTTAGTCCGTACCAGTATTGGTATTCATTCTCTTACAGATGCTGTATCTTTACCAGTTTTAATTCAACAATTGACAGACGAATCACCGTCTGAAAATCGTTAAACTCGGAGATGTCTCTACACTTAGATACTGTATCAAAATATTATGGTAGTCAAGCAGCCGTTGATGATGTAAGCTTCCAAGCTTCGTCTGGACAAATAATCGGTCTTCTTGGGCCAAATGGCGCTGGCAAATCAACGACAATGAAGATGATT
Organism: uncultured Saprospiraceae bacterium; assembly: GCA_964450495.1. Taxonomy (GTDB): domain Bacteria; phylum Bacteroidota; class Bacteroidia; order Chitinophagales; family Saprospiraceae; genus CALFUK01. Next base: position 12,242 of record CAYVFU010000055.1, read on the forward strand.
TGTGGTTATGTGTCCCCTGATTCGGGTTCTGTATCAATACTAGGGCAAGAGACATCAAATACGCAAACTGACATTCGAAAACACATCGGTTATCTGCCAGAGAGCAATCCTTTGTATGAGGATATGTATGTCAAAGAATTTTTGCGTTTCGCTTGCCGGGTCCACAAATTAGATAAGTGGAGATCTAGAGTGGAGAAGGTTATTGAAATGACCGGCCTACACTTGGAACAGCATAAGCTAATCAATCAACTGTCCAAAGGCTACAGACAGCGTGTTGGTATCGCTCAAGCAATACTGCACGATCCAGAAATATTAATCTTAGATGAGCCAATCTCTGGATTAGATCCTAATCAATTGGTGGAAATCAGATCTTTAATAAAAACCCTAGGGGAGGAAAAGACAGTTATTTTTTCTTCTCATATTTTGCAGGAAGTAGAACAAATATGTGACAGACTGCTTGTGCTAAATCATGGGCGCTTAGTAATGGATGGCAGTGTGGCAGAGTTTTATAAAACGACATCAGGAAAAGCGCAAGTGTTTGTTCGCTTTGATCAGGCAATTGACCCAAATAGCGTGTTGATAAATGACGATGAATTAATTAAGGAGTCTTCGAGCTCGTTCGCAATACTATCAAAAAATCCAGATAGAATAAAAAAAGACTTATTTGATTATGCAGTCGGAAAATCTGTTCGTATTACAGAATTAACAGAAAAAGCGTCCTCCGTAGAAGATGTATTTAAAGAATTAACAGCTAAGTCAGAATGAGAGCAATTTTTCTTAAAGACCTTGGTTCGTTTTTTAGTTCACTAATAGGCTACATTGTCTTAATTGGCTTTCTATTAATATTAGGTTTGATCACTTGGGTGTTTCCAGATTCAAGCATATTAGAAAATCCATATGCACAACTAGATCCTTTATTTTCTATAGCGCCGTTAATTTTTATGTTTTTGATTCCAGCACTTACGATGCGTAGTTTCGCAGAAGAATTTAATGGTGGCACAATTGAATTATTATTTACAAAACCTATTTCAGATGTTAAGTTGGTCGTAGCTAAATATTTCGCTTATTTATCGATTGTGTTGCTTGCGCTAATTCCAACATTTATTTATTACTATAGCGTCTATCAATTGGGTTCGCCCAAGGGGAATCTTGATTCAGGTGCGATTGTGGGTTCTTACATTGGCTTGTTTTTATTGGCAGCAGTCTATGTTGCCATTGGTGTTTTCTCATCGGCACTGACAAAAAATCAAATCTCGGCATTTGTAGTTGGCTGCTTTTTATGTTTTTTCTTTACTTGGTTTTTTGACTTTGTGAGCACACTCCCAATGTTTTACGGAAGTCTTGATGATTTGATTGAGAGACTAGGTATTTATTATCATTATAGTGCATTGAGTAAAGGACTCATCAGTTGGAAAGACGTAATTTACTTTTTAAGTATCACGATATATTTTATCGCATTAACCCTGCAAGTGCTAAAATCCAAGCGAGTATGAAGTGGGGGATACATATCGGTTATTTTTTAATCCTGACGGTAATTTTACTATTGGTAAATGCAATTGCTAGTCAATGGAATGGTCATGTAGACTTGACAGATGATCAACGTTTTTCATTGACACAACCAACAAAGGATTTACTAACAGAATTAAGAGAACCCATTTACATTAAAGTATTATTAGAAGGAGAATTTCCTGCGGGATTTACTCGCCTACAAAACAGTACAGAGCAATTACTAGATCGATATCAATCCTACGCACCCCAAATTATTTATGAGTTTATAAATCCGTCAACGGGCTCTGTCGAACAAATAAATGCAAGACGTCAAGAATTGAGTAAGGATGGTATTTTGCCAACAACATTGCGTTATGGTGAAGGAGATCAATTGACCAATAAGCAAATTTATCCCTATGCTATTTGCAGTTATGGATCACGACAAGTTGTCGTTAATTTATTAGAGGAACAAGTGCCGGGTATTCCCGAAGAAGTGGTGTTAAATAACGCCGTTAGTTTATTGGAATATAAATTTTCAAATGCAATCCAAAAATTGACTTTAGACACAAAACCCAATATTGTATTTACAGAAGGGCAAGGAGAATTAGAAAGACAACAAACGGCACGCTTAGAATCTTTGCTGAGGGAATATTATAATACTGGGCGTATGAATTTGGACAGTACATATCAGATTAATCCAGAAATTGATTTGGTTGTAGTAGCCAAGCCAAGGACAGCTTTTGACCAGCGCGATCAATTTTTATTGGATCAATACATTATGAATGGTGGAAGCATCATGTGGTTGATTGATCAATTGAATGTAAATGTCGATAGTATTGGTAGAAATCAAGTATACATACCAACCGTATACGAGAGTGGTCTTGAAGATTTATGGTTCAAATATGGTTTTCGCATACAACCTAATTTAGTGTTGGACTTGGAGTCCAGTAGTATACCGCAAGTTATTGGGATGGCTGGTGATAAACCTCAAATGGAATTAATCAAATGGCCTTATCATGTATTGTCATTTCCTCTTACTAATCATCCGATAGCTAAAAATTTAGGTAGAGTAAATTTATTTTTTCCTTCTACAATAGATACCATTAAGACCGCAACACCTATAGACAAATACATTCTGTTGAAAAGCTCTCCTTATACAAGATATCAATTGTCACCAGTACGGTTAAACTTCCAAATATTACAAGAGGATTTTAGATCTGAGTTATTCAATAAGGCGCCACAACCGCTTGCAGTCTTATTAGAAGGTGAATTCGAATCTGCATTTAAAAATAGAGTAGGGCAAGACATGTTAAGTGTGCTTGATCAAATAGGCGTACCATTTAAAGATAGAAGTCCTCGAACACAGCAGTTAGTTGTCTCAGATGGGGACATTGCCAACAATGTATTAAATGTGAAAGAACAAAAAATCTATCCGTTGGGGTATAATAAGTTTGAACGAAAGACCTATAGCGCTAATGAGACTTTCCTATTAAACGCTGTGGAATATATGTTGGATGAAAAAGCAATTTTGACGGCTCGATCAAAGGAAGTGAAATTGAGATTGTTGGATACTGTCAAAGCGAGAAGTGAGCGAACCAAATGGAGATTTATTAATATTGGTATGCCGATTTTGCTGTTGCTGTTGTTTGGTGGAGGATATCGATTTATGCGTAAGCGAAAATATGGAGCAGTATGAAAAGATTATTGATTTTGGTATGTGTGGCACTACTCCTTGGCTTGGTATATTTCTTCACTGCAAAGAATATAGAAGAACCTGTGTTAGTCGCTGACAAATTCAGGATAAAGGATACAAAGACAATCCATAGAATTGAAATTGAGTTTGATAAGTTTGAGAACATGACCTTTGAGCGTTCAAGCGATCATTGGAGGTTGCAACGTAATCACAAAGCCAGAGCAAATGCCATGCAGAATTTATTAGAGGTGTTTGAGCAATTGCAGATTAAATACATTCCACAAGAAGCAGCAAGAAAGAATATAGAGCGGGACATGGATAACATTGGAATTGATGCCAAGGCTTATGATGAACAGGGTACCTTATTAAAGCACTATGTAATTGGCAGCAGTACAGTCGATGAGCGTGGTACAATAGTAAAATTGGCTGGAGAAAATCAAGCTTATGTAACTCATTTGCCTACGCTGGAAGGAAGTATACGGGGTCGATTTGTGATGCGTTATGATGAATGGCGCGACCGAGTTGTTTTTGGAGAAGGTATAGAGGATATTCAAAATGTTGAAGTAAAATACCCTAGACAACAAGGAGAATCATTCAGGATTGAAGGAGATAACGTTATTTCATTATCGACAAATCAACGTGTGAGGTCAAAGGTTAAAGTTGAGCATTACATAGATGGCTTTTCGTCAGTGATAGCAGAAGCTTATGAGAATTCTAATCCCCATCAAGATTCAATTCGTCAGTTGTTACCCTTTTGTTTAATCTCTATCGAGTTGAAGAATGGAGAGCAGCGCAATCTAAATTTGTACCCTGTTGAGAATTATGTAGATCAATCTTTGGTTACTTTGTCAGATACTCCTCGCATTAATCGCTATTTTGGAGATACAAGCTATGGAGATTTTTTATTGCTACAACAGCGTCTTGTTGGCAAGTTGTTGCGCGGGTTTTCCTATTTTGCAGAAGAATGAGAAATAAAATTACATTCACAGTAATCATATTATTTAGTATTGGCTTAGTTGCTTCTACTACATCTCCGTTTTGGGGGTTTTATGCGCACAAGGAGATTAACCGACTGGCTGTATTTACCTTGCCAGCAGACATGATGCCTGTGTTCAAAAAGAATATTGAATTTTTAACTGCCCAGTCAATAGGTCCAGATATGCGTCGCTTTGCTTCGCCAAATGAAGGCATTCGACATTATGTAGATATTGATCACTGGGGCGATACGCCTTTTGAAGATGTACCACACACCTGGACAGAAGCTATTTTGAAATTTGCAGATTATTATGTCTTGACAGATACTGATACCACTTTAGTAAGAGGTGTAGATCACGAGGCTTTACCACAAACATTGGTGTTTAATAATACAGATAATATAAATATAGATTCTTTACTCCCTGTTTTTCGACGAAATTTTTATCGAGACTTATATGGTAAGCGATGGGAGCTTCCAATAGATAGTGTGTTACTTGGCAGTTCACTTGATGAATTTGGAATTACCTCAGAAGACTTAAATAGTACAAATACAAAAATTAGGATTGTTGATCGTTTTTCTTCTTTCGGGATTTCTCCATATAACATTTCTTTTGTGCACGGGCAGTTGACAAGAGCATTTGAGAATCATGATTTGAAAAGAATATTGAGACATGCCGCAGACATAGGGCACTACATAGCTGATGCTCATGTGCCGCTGCATACATCAGAAAATTATAACGGGCAGTTGACCAATCAAAAAGGAATACATGCATTTTGGGAAACCAGATTGCCGGAATTGTTTGCAGAAGATGAATACGATTATTTCGTCGGCCGTGCTGAATTTATAGAAGATGTCTCAGAATATATTTGGGATGTGCTGGAAGACACACACAGTAATTTGGAAGAAGTATTAGCAATTGAGAAAAGACTGACAGAGACATTTCCATCAGATTTGCAATTTTGTTTTGAGGAAAGAAATACAAGAACGGTTCGAACACAATGTCGAGAATTTTCACGCGCATATCACGACCAGATGGATGGAATGGTCGAAACACAAATGAGGAAAGCCATTCAATCAATCGGCAGTATGTGGATGAGTGCATGGATATTAGCTGGTGAGCCAGATATGAAGCAAATTGCATATGAATATACCTTGAGCGAAGAAGAACAAGAAGCTTTACAAGAATTAAGAAACCAAGCTAGAGAAGGGAAAATAAAAGGAAGAGACCACATCAACTAATGGAAGATAGAAAAGAGAAATCTGCAGTAGGTTTAATGCTTCGTGGAATGGCGATGGGAGTTGCAGAAGTGATACCAGGAGTGTCTGGAGGGACCATAGCTTTTATTACAGGGATATATGCAACCTTATTAAATAGCATAAAATCTGTCAATGTAAATCTTATAAAATTAGTATCTAAAGGTAAGATAGCATCTATATGGCAGCACTTGAATGGTCGATTTTTGTTGTTCTTACTTGCGGGAATGGCAGTTGGTATGGTCGTGGGTGTTTTCTTTATTTCTCATTTATTAGAGACAACACCAGAACCTTTATGGGGATTTTTCTTTGGATTAGTGCTGGCATCGGTGGGGTACATGTGGACACAGATATCATCATTCAAACCTAGTTATGTGCTTTTGTTTGTGTTAGGGGCCGTTTTGTCATATGCAATTACGACGCTTACTCCAGCAGGAGGAAATACTTCGTTACCATTTGTGTTTTTCAGTGGTGCTATTGCGATATCGGCATTAATACTTCCAGGTATTTCTGGGAGTTTTATTTTGCTCTTGCTCGGCATGTACAGTATAATTATTCCAGAGGTTAAAACAGTATTGTCAAGTCCCAATAGTGATAGCATTTTACTGGTTGGTGTGTTTGCCTTGGGTTGTTTAACAGGTTTGCTTAGTTTTTCTAGAGTCTTGTCTTACACGTTTAAACATTATGCGGATGCCACCTTAGCTACGCTTACAGGTATTATGCTTGGATCTTTGCCAAAGATTTGGCCATGGAGGAATCCATCTCTTTTATTGGATAAGGACACTGGAAAAAACATTGAGCCAGACCTAAGTTCTTTTCAATTTTCGGACTTAGAAAATGCCAAATTATTGGATGAGATTAATGTATTGCCTGCAGCTTATTTTGCAGAACCCAGAACGTTGATTACTATTGGTGCTTTCATTATTGGTATGGCTTTAATATATGCAGCATATCGTTTTCAGAAAGGCGATTCTGCCATCACTTGATTATTTGCCATAAGTTTCTTTACTAAAACATGAGTCCTGAGCAAGTCATACAAAAACAAGTTGAAGCCTATAACTCTCGGGATATAGACACTTTTGTTGCATGTCATCACAAAGAGGTGAAACTATACACTTTTCCAGAAACCAACCCATTTGCTGTTGGGCAACACCGCATCAGAGAAATTTATGCTGATGTTTTCGACACGTCTCCCACATTACATACAAAGATTCTAAATCGAATGAGTTTTGGTAATACCGTAATTGATCATGAAATAGTCACTGGAAGGAAAGGTATAGGACATCTTGAATTGATTGCGATTTATCAAGTGGAAGCTGATCAGATTATTTCTGCTAGGTTTGTGCGACAATAACGATACACAAGAAGATTTTTTCTTAAGCTATTTAGTCTTAATTTATTGGTTGTTGGTATTTATAATTGAAATTGGAAAGTTGATTGTAAACACACTGCCATTACTTTTATCAGACTTAACATCAATAGAGCCATTGTACATACCTACAATACTTTTGCAAATAGCTAGACCCATTCCCGATCCTTCATAACTTATATTGGAATGTAATTTTTTGAAAGGTTGAAAAATTTGGTCAATGTAAGAACTGTCTATACCGATGCCGTTATCTTTAAAAATCAAGGTAAAATGTTTTGAGCTTTCTTTCGAACTAATAACTATTTCTTTATGCTCATTTTCATTGTATTTCCAACTGTTTTCTATGAGGTTTTGAAAGAGGTTGTAAAAATGATTTTTAACTCCTTTTACCGATGGAAGTTGGCCTACATTTATGTTGAAGTTGGGATACAAATCTTTGTTAAAATGAAACTTTACTTCGGTTACAATTTGATTGAGGTCGATACTATTTCGTTCTACAGATGATTCATACTGTAGTCGGTTTACGGTCGATATTGAATTAATGAGGTCGCTCATTTGTTTTGTCCCTGTCTGGATGTGCTGCAAGTATTCCATAAGTTTTGGATCATTCGAATTCTCTTTAGATAATTTCATTTCTATTAATCCTGAGAAACTTGATATGGTTCTTAGCGGCGTTTTTAAATCATGAGACGCAACAGTTGTAAAAAGTTCTAGGTTTTTATTTTGTAATTCTATTTGAGAATTTTGTTTAGTCAATTCTTTATTATTTGTTTGTAGCAATTCATTTGTCTGTTCAATTTGATTGATGTATGATCTTACTTTGTTGGTAATAACTATAGAGAATATGGTTGAAGATAAAATGGCAAATGAAAAATTGATTAAATGGCTGTATCTTATTTCAACACCTTTAAAAAGTGGTCCATTCACAATTAGATACTGATTCGAAAAGAAAAAAAGTAAAATAATAATTAGAAAGAAAAACAAGACTATTTTATAGTCATTAAAAAGTACGGGGACACACGCCACTAGAATAACCAACATAACCTGAGATTGAGCTACAAAACCTACAGACAATACTATGTAGAATATCAAACCAATAGTAGTGGACAATATTAAAAATCTACTAGTCAAATAGTAGCCTAACTTATTGGTGTACATTGATAGAATTGCAATACCTATAAAGAACAGGAACAGCATTGACATTCTTAAGTTACCCGTTTTAATAAATATGAACAAATAGACGAATAGAACGATTGATGTCAGTAAAGAAATAACATTTACAACCATCATTCTGAATTCTTCTATATTAGACATATTGTCTTTAAGGCCGAATTGTAACAACGATGAATTTTTGTCCATATATAAGTAGCTTTACGACGTTTAATTACCTTTTCTGCAGTTTCAAGGTGTTAACTAAAGAATACTTATAATAAGAATTGCTTTTTATTGACTCTATTTTATTTTAAAACACATTTTATATCGACACTGAAGTTTCAGTTAAATTATGCTCGTTGACTTTCGCAGTAGGAGTTACCTGATTAAAAAACACAGACATTCTAGAAGATATTTGATCAGACAAATGTTCTGGTATATCGTGTCCTAATTCATCTATATAGAATGTCTCTGCATGTGGTATTAATTCTGCTGTTTTCTCACCGTGTGCAAAATTTACCAAAGGATCGCTTTTTCCATGCACTACTAAAGTAGGTACATCAACATCTTTCAGTCTGTCATATCTTGACCCAGAAGATTTAATAGCGGCTTCGTGACGTTGACCTACATCAGGATTTATGCCATTACGTTTTTCAATCTCATATCGAGTTTTGAGAATGGTATTGATGTTATTCAATTCGTATTTTCCTTTAAATAAATTAGAAGCGACAAGATTGTATTTAAAGGAAGTCTCTTGAGAATTACTAAACGAATATTTCAAGGTATATCTACCAATTGATTTCATGACATCTGGCCATATGCCAGGTAGTTCTTCGTCGTCAAAGTAGGCTGAAGATGACATAGAGGTTAAGCTAAGCGTTTTTTCAGGATGCTCTATCGCAAAGGTTTGAGCAACCATTCCTCCCATTGACATACCTACAATATGTGCTTTATCGATTTCTTCTTTGTCTAAAATTACTTTTGTGTCAGCAGCCAAATCTGAAAGTGTATATGGATCACTTTCATTCCAATTGTCCAGCCAAGTAGATTTGCCTACATCTCTATGATCGAATCTGATGACATCATAGCCTTCATCTAAAAATGGATTAAAGAAAAATTCCGGCCATTGCATAGAAGTTGAGCCATAGCCCATAATCAGAATGATAGTGCCTTTTTTAGCTGTCTTCGCTTTATTTACTTCATACCATAATTTGATATCGCCATTATTGGCATACTTTGCTTCTCCATGGTAATATTCTGGTAGTTCCATCGCTGTGGCTTTTTCTATGATCTGTTCAGCATCAGATGGGAGATCTGGAGCCATTGCTATATAGGCGTACCCTAGAATGGAGATCAATAAGAAAATTCCAAGTAAAATCAATAAAAGCTTTTTCATAACCAAACAAGTATTTATACAAAGATAAAGAAATAAGGTTTTTCACTCTTGTATAATATCAAGAATGTCTTTACCACTTGTTTTTATGGATAGGATTCTTGCTTGCCCTTCATAAACAGAGACTTCTCCATAAAGAGTTGCCGTAGTATCTCGCAGTAATTCGCGAATTTTATTTTCAACCGTGGAGATATCCAATTCATTCATGTAGAATCTGTTGAAAGGGTAATTGATATGTATTTTCGGTTCCTTGAGTTTATTTACGGGACCATAGTAATCGCAGTATACATCGGCTTTTATGTAATCACTCCCTTTAAGATTCGTGTTGTATTCTACAGATTGTATGTCTGCGAATCCTTCTGAATCATTTTTTATATATACATAAGCACTAGTTAGACCTATAGTTGTGCAGGTGTCAATGGGGAATGTGTCTTCTTCAAACGACAGAGTCATATACTTTCCTCGAAATGGATCATTTGGATCGATGGGTTTTAATTTAAATAAGAATGTTGAACCTTGTGTAATGACATTATTACTGTTCATTATCATTTTAGCAGGAATAGCTAATTGTATAATTGCCAATAATCCAAAAAGAATAATAATCCATTTAGCCGACTTCATTATTCCTTTGTTTTATGATGAAATAATTGGCAAAGAAAAAAGCAATACCTAGAGCAATAAAGATCAAGCCTCGAATGATAAAAAGTATAGACTCGTCGAAGAATCGTGCTATTATTAAGACACTCAAAACCAACATACCAATATTCAAAACACGCAAGTCTTGTTTGGATACTCCTTGAGTTAACAAATAAAGGGCGATAAGAAATACTAAAACATTCGTGCCTATAATTGAAATTTCTGGGCTGTAATAATGAATGACATATAGAGCATAAAATAGGAGAGGGGATACAGCTATTATATTTCTAAAATAAATAACGCCTTTACTCCAAGTGTAGACTAAAGTAACTAGAAATAGAATGCCCAAAATGATCCATACCATTAGACCAGCCGTTAATTCAGGATTAGTAAAAGACTCATTCATAACTTCATTCCAAAATGGCTTGAAACTAGCTAAAGTATAAAAGCCTATAAGTCCAATAAAACCAATACAAATGAAGGGATTGCCAACCAAAGAATTTTCTTGCTGTCGGTACAATAAACCTAATAAATATAAGATGCCAAAGTAAGCGACATAGTATAAGAAGACATCAGGAGTCGAATCAGCTAGTACAAAACCAGCCATCAAAATAGTTATAGACAACAAGAAGCCCCATAGTATAATTGTAAATATATTCTTGGATTTTTTATCCTTGTGCAATTGCCATAAAGCAGGAATTAATGTTGCCATCAAAAACCAGTAATAAATTGGTATCTCTCTTGGATATTCAAATCCTACTTGTCGACCATAGCTAAATAAACCAATGACGCAAAAGAGAAGCACTGCTCTAGAATTTAATAAATAAATCAAAGGTATCGTTAACCACATCCATGTCAATAAGTAAGATTCTATATCGCCTATAATGTGATAGATCTGGCTGACTAATGCAATGCTGGCACCAACAGCAAAGAATAATGCTGTCGCACTTGCTTCTCTCCATATATGATTGTTTGACTTTTTAAATAGAGTGAAAAATACCAATCCCTGTGATATGAGTAATGGTAAGAATGCTAAACTGGTCTTTACGGCTTTGGGTAATTGGTCCCAATTGTGCGCAATGATTAAAAGCGTGCCAAAGCCAATGAGAAGGGCGCCAACTACAGCAAAAATTAGAAGTAATGTATTGGGTTTACCTTTATACTTTTGTTCATAGTATTCTTTAATTGAGGCAGCAGTGCCCTCATCCAATATTTGCTGATCTATTAATTCGTCTAGATTAACTCTCACAATGCAGCTCTGTTTGCTGTTTTAATTCTTTATTTTCACTTTGGTATGTTGCACCAAGGTAAAACGAAAATACAATTAGAATATATACGTCAAAAATGAATAGTATACTTGGGTGAAACCTTATATTAAACAACGGCAAAATAACTGATAATAAGAGGACATCCATTGGTAAGCTAAATGCCACTAACCATTTTTTGTTATTGTCTTTAAATTCTTTGTATAAAATTAGTAGTGTAGCGAGCACAAAAAAAGAATACATCAAGTTGACAGCTAGTGTAATATGTTTCTGTTGTATGTCAATTCCGTACCCTTTCATTCCCGAAAGTACCAACACTATTGCTGTGCACAGAATGGAAATATAACAAGTCACTTTAATAATAGCTGTCATTAGCACATTTTGGGTTCATCTCCGCTTAATTCCCAAAACGTATCTTCTTTATTTTCTTCTTCTCTGTCTAGACAAGGAAAATCTTTTTCAATTAGAATGTGGAGACAATTGTTTTCATTAAAAGCAAGATGCGTTTCAATACCTACTTCATTTGATTCAATCCAGTGCGTTGCGATTTTTGTAGGTATAGATATTAGTATTTGACTTTGAGTGAAGCTAGCGTTAATAGAGTCAGATGTAGTAATTGAAATAGCGAAAGAAAAAGTATTATGACTCGGAAAGGCAACCTCGTCTGTAAGGATTCTACTCTTTTGAAGATCTGCTATGTCAGACTTTCTTAAGCGCAGTCTTATACTATTTGTCGTCATTCTTATTTTCATAAGCACCTAATTTCGATAAAATTGATTTAAGACTCATCAAGATTTTCAGTAAAAAAGCAAAATTTATTTTCATTTAATTTTTTCACCATACTTCATTTATCCTCATTAATATTCCTGCTTAACGCTTATAGTATCTGAGCTTTAGTATTCTTAAAGAAAGTACCCCACGTACCTAGTTTGAGATCTGGTTCTAGTTGATTTGCCATACGTTTCATTTGGTCGGCATACCAATACACATCCAAAACAGCAATGCCATCAATCAACTTACTTCCTGTAGTCAATACTTCTGAAGGCAATTTATCTAATTTTCCTGAAATGAGTTGATTGGGTAAGTCTGGATACGTAGCAAATGGACGAGCAATACCAATGACATCGAGCTCACCGTTTTCTAATGCTCCCACCATAGCTGCTTTAGTACGAAATCCACCGGTAAGCATTAAAGGTGTCTTCGTGACCTGTCTAGCTTTCACGATAAAATCAAGGAAAAAAGCTTCTCTTTGGATTGTACTTTGTTTCTTCTCAGGCCCTACCATGACTGGGTTTTCATAAGTGCCGCCGGATATTTCTATCAGATCTATACCCGCCTCGCTAAGCATCCGGATTACTTGGAGTGAATCTTCTTCGGTAAATCCACCACGCTGAAAGTCAGCAGAGTTTATCTTTACTCCTATAGGGAAGTCATTACCTACTCTTTGTCTTATTTCAGCATACACGGATAACAACAATCGGGATCTGTTTTCGAGATTGCCTCCCCAATTATCTTGTCTTTGATTCACATGGGGGGACAAAAACTGACTCAATAAGTAACCATGTGCACTATGCATTTGCACCCCAGTAAATCCAGCTTCTTTTGCCAATTCAGCTGTGTTTCCAAATCGTTTTATAATTTCTATAATGCCTTCTTCAGTTAATGCTTCAGGCTTTTTAAAAATAGCTTTCATGAAGGGAAGTTGGACATCAGAGGCACTGACGATTCGTTTACTTGCATGACCTCGAGCTTGTCTTCCAGGATGATTAAGTTGAATCCATAGATCGGTGTTGTTTTCTTTTCCTGCGCTGGCATATCTTTTCCACGCATCGAGATTGGTTTTGTCTTCAAGCACTGTATTTCTTCCTTCTTCTTTTGACCGACTATCAATCATCACATTTCCTGTAATATTTAAACCAACTCCTCCTTTTGCCCATCTTCGATATAGATGCTCAAATCCTTTACCGGGTACGCCTTTCTTGTTTGCTAAATATTCGGACATGGCGGATTTTGCTATTCTATTTTTCAAAGTGCGTCCACACGGTAATGTCAAAGACTGATTTAGCATACTATTTGTTTAATTTGTATATAATTGGGTTAAATGCTTTTGAAGCAACGACAACTTTTTCACCAATGTCAAGATCTTCAATTTCTGTTTTTTGAGCAATAACTTTGATCTGATTATTTTGAATCAATACAGTGACAATGCAAAGAAAACCCTGTTGTTTGATGTTGATGACTTCTCCAGTGAATTTAAATTTACCACTTAATTCTTTTTGCATAAATACCTCTTCAGGACTTCCTGATTCAATTACTTTTCCCTTTTCTAATTTAAGTACTTTATCAGCGAGTTTTACGATTTCGCTTATATCATGGCTAATCATTATCGTTGTCAATCCCATTGACCTATGGAATTCAGCTATATGATTTTGCAGTGATAATCGTGTTTGTGTGTCTAATGCGGATAGAGGCTCATCTAGTAGCAGTATATCTGGTTCCTGCGCCATTGCTCGCGCTAGTGCAACTCTTTGCTGCTGCCCACCTGATAATGAGTTTGGTAATTTATCCGCTAATTCATCAAGCTGCATCTCTTTGATTAAATTACTGACTAGTGGAGTTGAACTGTTTTCTTTGCTGGCGAATTGAATATTCTCTCTAACAGTCATATTGGGAAATAGCGCATAATCTTGAAACATATATGCAATATTCCGATCTTGTAAGGGAAGACTTTTAGAATTTTTATACCAGTATTTGTCGTTGACTTTAATCGAGCCTTCATCTGGCTTCATCAGTCCTGCTAATAATTGCAAAGTAGATGTTTTACCGGCACCAGAGGGGCCATATAAAGCTACGAAATCACCTTTGTTGATGACTTCATTCAAAATCAAGGTCATCGTGCCGTCTGTACTTTGTAATCTTTTTTTAATAACTAATTCAATCATAACAACCCTTGATTTTTAGAATTGCGATTGAGAATATATACAGAGAGAAGTATCACAAAAGCTATCGCAAAAAGAATAAGTGAATATCGATTTGCCGCGGCATAATTCATTGATTCCACTTCGTCATAGATAGCAATTGATGCTACTTTTGTTTTACCTGGAATGTTACCACCTATCATTAAAACCACCCCAAATTCACCAATTGTATGAGCGAAGGATAATATTATTCCAGATATTAATGAAGTGCGAATATTTGGAAGCATTACTTTGAAAAGTGTTCGCCATTTTCCATAGCCCATCAAATACGATGCATTTGATAACGAGTCAGGCAGATTGGACATAGCTGACAGGATAGGGTGTACCATGAACGGCAAACTATAGATCATTGAAGCCAATACTAAGCCTGTGAATGAGAACACAAGTGTCAAACCTAAGGTGCTGTCAAGCCATGACCCAAAAGCATTGCCAGGACTAAATGCTAATAAGAAATAAAATCCCAAAACTGTAGGCGGAAGCACCAGAGGCATACTGATCAGCGTTTCTATGACTGGTTTGAATTTTGATTTTGTAAAACAAAGCCAATGACTGATAGGGATAGCGATTATAAATAACAACAGGGTTGTAATGAAAGCAAGTTGGAAGGTCAATATGAGTGGTTGCCAATCCATTAATAAGCAAGCATCAGTTCGTTGAATTTAATAAAAGCAAAAACCTGTTGGCCAACTTCCAAATTTAATTGGTTGACTGCAGCGGTACTGATCATAGCTTTTATGGATCCCGCCTTCGTCTCCAGATGAATGTTACTGACTAATCGTTCTTCTTCTATAACAGTGATCAATCCTAGAAGCTTATTCTGCAGACTTATGCAATCGATAGGTTTAGAGGCTATCGATACTTCTGTTTCTTTAAATAATACTTGGATTGAATTACCGATAGATAGGTTGGATGAACTTTCAGGTGAATCAATGACGATAGACTTAAAGTAAGTACCATCTGTTAACTCAAGAGTCACAACAGATAATTCTTTATCAGATTCAACGTCCTTTATCGTACACGCTAGCGAATTCATCAATGGCAAGATAATTACTTATCGCCATCAATTGGTTCGGTAACCGTATTTCTTCAAAATTGCTTTTGACTCCTTCGACGATAAAAACTGTAAGAATTGACTAGGAATGTTACTATTGCTGCTATTTTGTTTAATGACGACAGCTCCTTGTGCTATAGGTGAGTAGAGGTTTTGATCAATAGAAAACCAACGTCCTTTGCCTTTAAGATGGGGTGCGTTTATCACAGAAGAGGAGATGAATCCCACATCAGCAGCCTGACTATAAACGAACTGACTGACTTGACTCACACTCTCACCATAAATCAATTTTGATGAAAGAGCTGCAAACATTCCAGATTTATTCAGCGCTTCAATTGCGGCCTTTCCGTAAGGGGCTGTTTTAGGATTTGGGCATGCAATATGATTTATCTTTGCACTGCTTAATTTATCAATACTTAAATCAAGTTCCGTATTTGTTGTCCACATACCTAAGGTTCCGTAAGCGTAGGTTACTGGTTTTGCTGTCGTCATACCTTGAGTAAATAGTTTATTCGGGTAGTCTAGATCAGCAGATAAGAATACATCGAACGGTGCACCCTCTAAAATTTGTGCAGTTAACTTTCCAGATGAACTAACGATTAATTCTATTTCATGGCCAGTGAGATTGGTATACGTTTCTACAATTTCTTCTACAGCAAATCTAGCATTAGAAGCGACTGCCACTTTGATGTTTGGCTCAGTTACTGCATGACATGCGAATAATGAATACGATAATAGTAAAGCTAAAACGGCTATTCGAATCACCTCATTAAAAGAGTGCTGATACATGTCTGTAAGATAAAGAAGAGAAAAGGAAACCTGATAGAAATGATAATCATCTATCAGGTTTTATTTTTTATTGCGCTTTAGTCAAAGTAAGTGAAATACCTTCAGAGTTCGTATAGCTTATTGTATTTCTGTCTACGATTTGAATAACAGATACATAGCCTTCATCTGTTGAGAGGGTTCCTTGTTGTGTCGTGTTATTATTGCTGTTACCAAGATATCCGCCTGAAGAATTGGTAGTATTACTTGAAGTGTTTCCTGATCCGCCACCTAAATATCCTCCTTCTGGATAATTGGATGTATTTGGGTCTGGTTGATTAGTTGTATTCGTATTGTTAGAACCACCTAAATAGCCACCATTACTATTAGTTTGTGTTGTTGTCTGACCAGTATTATTTGGAACATTTCCAATCTGCCTGACGTAGGTTCCTTCTTTAGCAAATGTCCAATATACGTCTTGACCATAATAGTCCTTTGATGTGATTTGATCGCCCTGGGGACTAAACGAAAGATCAAACTTAGTGTCTGGAAACTCGGTAGAGGTCCACGTTCCATTTAGAGATGCATACTCTAAAACTAGATAGGGTTCATAATCTGCCAATGTTCTCCAGTCAGGATATATTTGTGTTCTGATGTCTGGCTGTATTCCTCTTTTGACTTTAAAGTCGAATGAAAATTCTCTTGTAGGACTGTTCCCAAATTGGTATAAAGGACCTGCACCTAATTCTTGGTTTAGTTGCTGAGTTGTTGCATAACCATCAATGGACTGAAGGTCATCTCCAAAAAATCCAGAATCCCAGTTTGGTATTTGAAATAAGACAATGCGTTTGTTGACACTAAATAAGGCTTCTGTTTCAATGTCACTGTATATATGGCCAGTAATTCTGTAATGCGTATTGTTATTGTCTTCTCTTATTTGAGCTACAGAATATCTTAATTCTATATACTCTAACTTTTTGCTATAATCGTGCTGGACACGTTGAATTTTAGAGGTTTGGGTATTTGTATTTGGTAAAGAATTGTTGTTGGTGCTTCTTGTTTCTGTAGTCGGTACTGTGCGTTTATTGATTATGATTTGATCTTTTGGTCTTGTCTGTCCAAATACCAATAATGTTGTACATAAAAATAGTAATGAATAGAGTATTCTTGTTTTCATATCCGTCATTTAATTGTAGGAAAAGCTAGTGTCAGCACACGATATTTCAATGGAAAGCATCGACGTATCGTTCCTGAAAGATAATAAAATTGCTCTATTAACTCTTTTTTCACATATGTAAATGGTACTGCTATAAGGTAACAATGTGACCTATAGACGGATCTACTTTTCCCATCAGCATTTCTTTGTACAAAGGCTCTAGTTTTTCCAAAGAATGAATCGACTGTATCTCTATCCAATTATTAGCATCCTTGATAAAATTAACCATTGCTGCTTGAATCAATTGAGTCGCTTTATCTCTTCCATGTTCTTTGAAAAATGTTACTGCAACATCTGGTGCAAAAAAGAATTTTGAGTTTGGTAATTGAACTGATCGATCAGTCTTGCTGTAATCTGTTAATCCGATAAGTGAAATGAAAGCCAAATCATCTGCCAAATGATTGCTTATATTGACCAAAGTTGTGGAGTTTCCAGAAAGGTCAACAGCGACTGATGATATGTTATTTAATTTATCCACTTCACCATAACTCAGAACTGTGTCGTAATAAGTGGTTTCCTTGACAAAGTCTTTATTTTTTTCTGAGGTTAATCCCACCACCTCTAGTTGATGTTCCTCTTTATTTGACATTAATAATTGGGCGATTCCTAAAGCTGTTTTTGATGACGCACTTGTTAAAATGACTTGTTTGGCATTATAGAAATCATTCCTTTTTAAAAAGTCATAGTTCAAAAATGATGTTGTATATAGTGGGCGGAAAATGCAAAGATGATTATCCATCTGATTAAACTCGCGTGTCATCTTTGTATAGTTATTATATATGGGAGCTAAGTGCTGTCTGTGCTCAGCGATATCCGTAAATCCATAGGGAGATATTTTCCCTGGTGTAATAACCAATTCTGTCGACATCGGGTAGTATCCATAATAGCGGTCTCCCTCATTTAAGTCAGGTTGCTCTGATTCTACAACAGTAGCAAGTCCCCAAACAGGTATGTTCCCGTGCTCTTCTTTGGTAGGGAAGAAGTCCCAATATTTTAATTGCTTGCCAATAACCGCATATGTAATGTTATTGGAAGTCATTGCAAAACGTTCAATTTTTAGACGAACTTGTCCAGGTCTTAGATCTTTTTGTTCCTCTAAGAAAATGCTGCTTTTCTGCAATTTGTTTTTATGTACGATCAATGATTTTGTCATAAGGTGAATATACTACTCTAATGATATTGACTGCTAATTTTTGTTGTATCAAGAAAATGAGATCGATCAATAAATTAAATTCTAAAAGGCATAAAAGAAAAGGGCTGTATCAAGTGAATGATACAGCCCTTAAAATTTATTTCAAAAGATTAATTTTTTACTACTTTCACAGAAGCCGTTCCAAATAACTCTCTAATAGTTATGTAATATAGACCTTGTGGTAGTGAGTTTACGTCAATCAAAAGTTCAGTATTTGCAGAAGGAGATAATACTGTTTCAGTCTTTACTATTACACCTGTCATATTTCTAATGTCAAGAGTTAAAGCATCAAACTGCGTATGAGTATCAAGATTTACTCTAGCAACATCACGTACTGGATTCCCATTCAACGTCATAGTGACATGCTCTGTAGGTGCTTGTCGTAAACTATTGACGTCACATGGATTTGGTGTAGCTTCTGACCAATCCGGTGAACCATCACCATCACCATCGTACTGCAATGAATTGTCATCATCAAAAGCTTGGACAAAGTCACCTGCTGTCCAAATGTTTGCACTAGCAGCTGTAGCTGATCTTCCACCTCCGCTTATACCCCACATAACATAATCGATAATAGCATTTGGATCACTATAACTGTTATTAACGTATAAGCCCATTTCACCTTCAGCTGATTCAATAGATATATCAGATGTTTCTACTGTCACAGTTTCATTAGGCGCTAACATTAAGTTTCCACAATTAATAACTAAGCTAGATAATTGATCGTACTGTGGGAAATTGCATAAGTAATAGGACGAAATATCTAAAGGTTCTCCACCAATATTCTTTAGCTCTACAAGATTGCCATCAGCGATTATTTCATTTATTACAATGACAGCAGGTCCGGCATTTCCTGCAGCTTCGTCACATACCACACCCTCAATATCTCTATTGACAGTAATAGGATTAGATAAATCAGAACAACCCATTAAGTCATTTGCATCCAAGCCTATTTCAGCTCCTACCAGACCATCTTCAAAACTTAAATGCCACACTAAGCAAATACCTTGACCTAATGTATCAAAATTTACTTCTGAGAATGAAGTTGGAAGAGCTAGGATCATTCCAGCTTGATCCGTTATCACGAATTGAGAATTTGTCCCGATACTACCATCAAGCATAATGCCATCTGCTGGAATATTATCTGCTAAATCATCTCCAGCACAGAAGGTAAATGGACCACCTGATAAGGTTCCTCCAACTACAAGACATTCATCTTCTCCAGATAATTTCGTTACTTCAATTGAATTGGACAGATTGAAACACCCTTGCAGCGAATCAGCACTCAAGCCAACTTCAGCACCAGATAACTCGCCATCAAAACTCAAATGCCAGATAAGACAAGTTCCTTCACTTTGATCATCAAAATCTACATCAGAAGGCATAGCAGGCAGACTTAAAATCATAAGGTTTTCGTCAGTCACAACCCATTGCGAGTTAGCACCATTTGTATTAGCTAAGGTAATCGAACCAGCAGCAATTGTATC